>JBBRBU010000097.1:0-11450 GCA_038205505.1 Lysobacterales bacterium
GAGCCAAAGTCGCTGGGCCCCTGCCTGCGCAGGGGCGACGAGAGGGAACTTGGCGGGTGGTGCTGGATTGTTGCTTCACGCAAGTCGATGGCCCCGATCGTAGAGAATTGGCGCGGGGAGGATCCAGCGCGCCTTTTCCACGTGCTGCGCCGCGAGATCATTAAAGGAGCCAAAGTCGCTGGGCCCCTGCCTGCGCAGGGGCGACGAGAGGGAAGGTGGCGGGTGGTGCCGGCATGTGATTTCGCGCAAATCCCTGGATCCGATTTCTCCAGTTGATCCTTGTCTCCCGAGTTCCGTCGCCCCTGCGCAGGCAGGGGCCCAGTGACTCTGCTCTTGCCGTCGCCCCTGCGCAGGCAGGGGCCCAGTGACTCTGCTCTTGAACCCGATCAATGATGTTTCGCTCAAGATCCGATTTGAGGCGTTTCAGTTTTGCGTTCGACGCGCGCCCGCGGCGTGACCATCCGCGTCCCCCAAGAGGTGTTCGGCTAAACTTGCTGCAATCTGCAAGGAAATTCGCATGTCCCTTGATTTTCTCAATCAACGCCTTTCGGTTCCGTCACGCCAACTCGGCGATCCTGGTCCCGATGCCGATCAGCTCGACGCATTGCTCAATGCGGCGATTCGGGTTCCCGATCACGGTCGCCTGGCGCCGTGGCGCTTGCGCCTGATCCGCGGTGAAGCGCGCCGCGAGTTCGGTGAAAGTCTTGCCCGAATCCACGCCGAAAGTGATCCGGAATTCGCCGAGAAAAAGCTGACCAAGGATCGCGAACGTTATCTGTCGGCACCGCTGATTGTTGTCGTCATCGCCCATGTGCTCAAGGATCACAAGGTTCCCGCGCAGGAGCAGATCCTCTCGGCGGGCTGCGTTGCCTACAACTTGCTGCTTGGTGCCCAGGCGCTCGGTTTTGGCGCGCAATGGCTGACCGGATGGGCCGCCTATGACCGCAAGGTCGCCGACTTGCTTGGCCTCGAATCCGCAGAGCGCGTGATCGGGTTCGTGCATATCGGAACGCCTGTCGAGGAAGCATGCGAGCATTCCCGGACTCCGCTCGGGGAGATCCTCGCCGAGTGGACCCCATGATCGGCGGAACCCGACATTCGGCCTATCTGGTCGATGCGAGCCTGTATGTATTTCGCGCATGGCATTCGATTCCGTCGGACTTCACCGACGTCGACGGACATCCGGTCAATGCCGTGCACGGCTTCACCCGGTTCCTGCTCGACCTGCTCGAGCGCGCCAAACCGACCCACCTCGCAATCTGCTTCGATGAATCGCTGACCAGCTCGTTTCGCAACGCGATCTACCCACACTACAAGGCCAATCGGGAGTTGCCGCCCGAGGAACTCGTTCGGCAGTTCGTTTACTGCCGTGAAGTGGCAGCTGCGCTCGGTTTGACCGTGCTGACCGATACGCAATACGAGGCCGATGATCTGATCGGCAGTGCGGTCAGTGCGTTGCAAAAAATTGAATGCGGCGCGGTGATTGTTTCTGCCGACAAGGATTTTGGCCAGTTGATCTGCGATTCGGTCGAACAATGGGATTTTTCGCGCGATCAGCGCTGGAATGCGCAGGGCATCAAGCAGCGACTCGGCGTGCATCCGAATCAGGTCGCCGACTATCTCGCCCTGATGGGTGATGCGGTCGACAATATTCCCGGAATCCCTGGCATCGGCGCGAAGACCGCCGCGATCCTGCTCGCTCATTTCGGTACGCTGGATGCCTTGCTTGCACGATCCGACGAGGTCGCCTTTCTGCGCATGCGCGGTGCGGCGAGCGCTTCGCAGAAGCTGCGCGAGCATGTGGCGCTGGCCAGGTTGTCGCGTCAACTGACTGGAATTGCGCTCGATGCGCCGGTTCCCCTCGAACTTGGTGGCTACGGACGCAGGAGCCCGGATGGCGAGGTCATCAACGCACTGTTCGATCGATTGCGTCTTGGTCCAATGACCCGCGCACGGGTTCGTGATCTGGGATGACGGGTCAGATCGGCAGCGTGATTGCCGCAAACCGAGTTGCAGTCAACGAGTATTCCCATGGCTGTCGCTGATGGCCTGAGCGGATCAGGGTTCGCTCACGTAACGTCAGGGAACGGTTGCCACCTGCCGATGGCCATCCAATGCCCATGAAGCATCGTCTTCGAGCAGTTTTCCCATTTCGCACGAAGGGACAGCGTGACTGAACAAAAATCCCTGCAACTGGTGGCAGCCAGCCGCTTTCAGGAAGCGCGCCTGCGCTTCGGTCTCGACGCCTTCCGCTATCACGATCAGGTTGAGCTCCCTGCTCATCGTCACAATAGCCTTGCACAAGGCAGCTGCATATTTGTCCTCGACAACGCCCTGAACGAAACTTCTGTCGATCTTGATTTCGTGAATCGGCAGGCTCCGGAGGTACCCGAGGCTGGAATACCCGGTACCGAAATCGTCCAGTGAGATTCGGACGCCTATCCCGCGCAAACGATGCAGCATGTCGATGGTTGCCTGCTCGTCGCTCATCAGGATGCTTTCGGTGATTTCGAACTTGAGCAACTTGGTCGGGACGCCGGTCTCACGAAACAGTTCTTCCAGTTCATCAATGAAATGAACCTGATGGAACTGGCGAGCGGACACATTGACCGATATGGGCACAATTCGGCGATTTACCGAACGCCAGGCAATCAACTGGTCGATGGCCGTCTTCAAGGCCCATTCACCGAGCTGGACGATGAAACCGGAGTCTTCGGCGGCGGGAATGAATTGTGCAGGGCCCACCGCTCCGAGCCGCGAGTTGTTCCAGCGCATCAGCGATTCCGCGCCTGAGACCAGTCCGGTCGTGGCGTCAATCAAGGGCTGATAGTGCAACTGCAATTCGTTGCGATCATGGGCTCTGCGCAATTCACTGCCGAGAATGATTCGTTCGGCGACATCAAACGAGCGACCCTCCTGGAAAATCTCCGTCTGCGCGCGTCCGCGTCGTTTCGCGGCATTCAACGCGAGGTCCGCTTCACTCAGGAGTCTCGAGGCGGTCTTGTCATCCCCGTGATACCGGCTGATACCGGTACAGCAGGTCAGGTAGAGCAGTTGTCCATCGACCTCGAACGGTTCCGAAAGGACGCGCATGCAGTGCTTGGCGAGGTCGTCGAGCGTTTGATTGGAACAGCCACCCGTTGAAATCATCACGAACTCATCGCCGCCGACACGTCCGACCGTGCATTTGAATTCCTGGGCCAGTTGCAGAAGCTGCGCGGCAACATGCTGCAACGCGCGATTGCCTACTTCATATCCCAGTGTGTCGTTGATCTGATGCAGGCGATCGACATTCAGCGCAACAATTCCAATCTCGATGGCACGCTCGCCTCGGCCAGCGAAGATGCTGTCGAGTTTTTCAAGTATCGCGCGTCGATTCAACAGTCGCGTGAGATCGTCGTGGTAGGTCAGATGCATCAGCTCGATCTGGCGCTCGACGCTTTCGGAGATATCCGTGATCGTTCCGATATAGCCGATTTCGCCTTCCATGCTGCCGCCGTCATGGACGGCTTGTGCCAGAACCCAGACGATCTGGCCATCAGGCCGGAGAATCCGGAACTCGCCGTGGTAGTGGGCTCCTGTGGCGATCTTGCGCGTCAGTTCGGCAACCGCGACATCGCGATCATCGGGATGGATCGACTCGATCCAGCCCATGCCTATCGGCGCCGTGGGCGTCGTCCCCGCGATTTCTGACCAGCGCATATTGCAGTAGTTGCATTCTCCAAGAGAGTCGATCCTGAATATTCCGACCGGCGCAACGCTTGCCAGCGATCGGAACAAGGCCTCGCTTGCCTGCAGGGCGGCGCTTGCTCTTTTCTTTTCGATCCTCAGTTGGCGGGTCTCGAGAACCCTGTGGATTGATTGCGGCAAGCGCCGGATATGACGCGGCGTCTTGATCACGTAATCAGCAGCGCCACGCCGCATGGCTTCGACGCCGATTTCTTCGGAACCTGTCCCGGTCACGATCACGACCGGCAACTCGGCGTGCCTGTCCGCGACCAGATCGAGGACCTGCAAGCCGGTGTATCCGAGGATATTGAAATCGCTCAGGATGACATCGAAGCTGCCGGATTCAAGTTGAGTTTCGAATTCCTGACGTGTAGCGGCTTCAACGACTTTGAAATCGTCGTTCGCGTATTCCAATGCATCTCGTACCAATGCTCGATCGTGGGAGCTATCGTCGACGTACAACACTCGAATTGGCTTGTTCATCACTAATCCGCATTCAATCGGTTGCAGGCACATTGAGGCTGAGCCAGTAGTCCTCGATTCGTCTGACGACTTCCATGAACCCGGCAAAGGACGTCGGTTTCACCATGAAGCTGTTGACGCCGTTGTCATAACTTTGCGTTCGGTCCCTGCTTTCAGAGGAGGAGCTGAGCACGACCACCGGAATACGCTTTAAACCTGTGGTGGTCTTGATTTGGCGCAGGACCTCATGGCCGTCGATACCCGGCAACTTGAGGTCGAGCAGGACAAGGCCAGGCAGGGGATACCTGTCGCGATCAAGGTAGGGAGGGCGGCCAAATAGATAATCGAGCGCCAGCTCGCCGGTCGCGACGACTTCCACGCGATTGGAGATCTGCGTCTCGCGAAAAGCATCCAGGGTCAGTTCCACATCCATTCGCCTGTCTTCGACAAGCAGGATTAGCGCGGGGCGAGCCTGTGAATTCATCATGCGTTTCCGATGGGTGTAGCGAGCGTGACGGCGAAAACACTCCCTTCGCCCACGATAGACCTAACATGAGCATCTCCGCCCAGCAGAGTCAACGATTTTCTTACCAGCGCCAATCCTATTCCGTTACCCGGATAGGTCTCGTCACCATGCAGTCGCTGGAAAAGATCAAAGATCTTTTCGTGGTGCTCGATGGGGATGCCGAGGCCGTTATCCGTCACTCGCACCACGACGCTTCCATCCACAACCTCCCAATCAACGGAAACCACAGCAGGCACTCCGGCTCGCCGATATTTGAGCGCATTGCCAATCAGGTTCCGGAAAACCTGCGCAAGCAGCGTCCCATCGCCACGCACCATGGGCAGGTCCTGGGCCACCTTGAGTTGCGCCCCCTCGGTTTGGATCTTTCCTGAAAAATCGGAAGAAACAAGATCCAATACATCCTGCAGTGAAATATTCTGGAGTATCACTGCCCTGTGACCCAGCCTGGAGAAACCGAGCAAGTCGTCGATCATCTCGCCCATCCGATGGCTGGCCTCCACGATATTGTCGAGGTAGCGTTGGCCTTGCTGGTTCAGGTCGGCGCGATGCCGCTCGGCGATGATTTCCGAAAAACCGCTGATGGCTCGAAGTGGTGCGCGCAGGTCATGCGAAACCGAATAGGTAAACGATTCGAGTTCCTTGTTCGCGGCCGACAATTCACGCGTGCGTTCGGCCACGCGCTGCTCAAGCTCCTCGTTGAGCCGCCGGATCTGTTCCTCGGCGCGCTTGCGCTTGGTGATGTCGTGAAAATAAATCGTGAGCCCTTCGGGTGAGGGGTAGATGCGATTTTCGAACCAGAGATCGTAGGGCGGGTAGTACTCCTCCAGATAGGCAGGTTGCTGGCTGCTCATTGCCTTGCGATAGGCGAGGTCGAATGGCTGACCGATTCCTTCCGGGAATTCCGCCCAGATGTTCTTCCCGACCAGCGCCTCCGCGGGACGCCCGAAGATCTGTGCCGCCTTGGAATTGATGTAGATGTAGTTCCAATTGCGATCGAGGGCGACGAATGCATCAGTGATGCGTTCGAATATCTGCAGGCGTTCGGCCCTCGCGCGCTTTTGCTGGGTAATGTCGATTACGGTGAGCAGGAACTTCTCGGGGTTGCCGAGAGAATCACGGCTTACCTCGGCAACTGATTGTCCCCAGAACACCGATCCATCGACACGGACGATGCGATAGTCCATGCGAAACGGTGCCTCGCCTTTCAGCGCGCGACGAAGGTTTTCCTCGAACTCGATCGCATCTTCGGGATGGACGCGGGTGATTGGACGCCCAAGTGAGCGCGGATCGTCGTGTGTAGTCAGCCCGAGCAATCGAATCAAGCCTTCCGACCAGTAGACGGAATCGCTGTTGAGGTCCCAGTCGAGGAAACCCATGTCCGCGATTCTTTCGGCGCTGCGCAGCTTGTCTTCAACTTCGCTGGTGATTAGCGCCTGCGTCTCGAACTTCTCGCGAAAGGTGAACGTGGAGAAGTAATCCCGCATCGGATGCTGCGGTAGTACGTTTGCCATGTCGGACGGCTCAACGTAGCGGAGGTACGCGTAGAGCAGGGCGGAAAAGGCGACGCCGAACATTGCCTTGCTGAACACCGCCGCAAGCAGCGACTCGAGAAGGTCGCTGCGCTCAACGAATGCGCCCAACGTGAACGCGACACCGTCGAACACGAGAACACCGACGAGTGTTACCAGGATGCGCAGGAACTGGCTGGTCGGAAAATAGCGGCTTGCACTGGTATAGACGAACATCAGAAGAAACACGTCGGCAACCAGCACCAGCGTACCGACGACCGTAATGCGCACGCTTTGGGTGAAGATATCCGCAGGAATGGCGAGAAAGTTGATCGTGCCTTCGGTGTGCAGAAATATGGTGGTGACCTGCAACACCACCGTCGTCGCAAGATTGGCACCGACAATCGCATAGATCAGTTTGCGTGCTTCAACGGCATCTTCGCGGATATAGACCAGCAGGACCGCGAACAGTCCGGCTGCAAACATCAGCGAACCCGGGCTGACCAACACCCCAGGCAACAGCGGCACATAGACCGAAGAAGCCAGCAAAACCTGCATGGGCTGAAAAACGCCCAGGGACACATACAGCGATGTAAGCCCGATTCGCCGGCGCAACCAGAATAAACCGAGCACCATTCCGGCTAGCGTCAATGTCTGTGCCAGCAGCAGGAGCAACGCGGTTCTGTGATCCATGGACGCCAGTGCTCCCTTGATGTGACTGCCCCGAGCATAGACCAAATGCTTGAGTTGTCGCACGGTGTTGTGGTCGGCGAGATTTTCGATCGATTGCGCGCCGGTCCAGGGGCCCGGGCCCGCGCTCGCGTGCGCCGCTCTCGTCCCTCAGATGCCGACGTGAGCAACCCGCGTCGCGTGAACGATCGGCGGCAATCGAAATCTCAAGCAGGACAGGCATTCCAGGTGGACCCGTTTCCGGATGCGATCGGAATCCTCAGAATTCGAGCGTCGCCATTAGCGGCAAATGGTCCGAGGCAACGCGCGCGGTCGCGCTGCGATGGGCGCGAATCTCGATACACGCCTGCGGCGGCCAGACCCAGATCCGGTCAAGGGCGATCATCGGCAATGGAGCGGGGAATGTTGCGGGTGCCGTCGACATGCCGAAGCGGCGGTCGAATCGTCTCGTTGCGCGACCGGCGAGCCATTCATTGAAATCACCGAGCAGCAAGATGGGGCCTGGCTTCCGTTCATCGATCAGTTGATCAATGTGCTCGATTTGGCGACAACGCTCTTTCCTGCGCAGCCCAAGGTGGGTCGAAACAACACACAGGGATGAGTCGCCGATATCGAGATCCATCTCGATTGCGTTTCGCGGTTCGCGCCCGTCCAGGCCGAGCGCATGGCAACACGCGTTGAGCACGGGTAGACGGGTCAGCACCGCATTGCCGAAATCGCAGCCGTACTTCTGGAATGTAGGCATCAACGTCACGGTCGCGCGGCTCGCCGTTTCAAGATGCATGCGCATGTCGAAATCCGCATCGCGCGACCCGTACTCCTGCACTGCAATGATGTCGGCATCGAGTTCGGCGAGGACCCGGGCGATCCGTTCGGGAGAAAAGCGGCCATCGATACCGACGCCGCCATGCATGTTCCAGGTCGCTACCCGCAGTCGGGTCATTCGGACTTCCCGCGCGCAAGGTCCTCATTGCGGCGCGACCACGCACGCGAACCCAGCGCCAGGGCGATTACCAGACCAAGGGCGCCGAGCAAGCCGAGCCAGGCCAGAGGATGCGGATTCATGAGTGCTTCGCGGGCTCGCTCGATGAAGATCGCGTAGACGAGGATTCCCGGCGTCATGCCAAGTGCCGTGCCGAGGACATAATCGAGCCGACGGATACGGGTGATGCCGGCAAACAGGCTGACAAGGCTGTAGGGCGCCACCGGCACGATGCGAATGACCGCCACAGCGAGCAGACCGTGATCGACGAGGCGGCTGCGGAGCGCCTCACCACGATGCCCGAGTGCGCGCGTGATCAAGGAGGGTGGAAGCCAGCGGCCAAGCTCGTAGACAACCATCGCGCTCAAGACCGATCCGCACAACGCGACGAGGGCACCGCCGATCGGACCAAACACGAGAATGCTGGTTGCGATCAGAACGTTGACCGGAAATACGACGAGGCCGCCGACGACGAAGGCGCACAGGGCGAGCGGTATCGCGAACGGCGAATCGCGCCACTGCGTAGCCACGCCAATCACATCGGCCATCGACGGAAGTGAATCGAGCGTGGCGAATAGCCATACGCCGATTGCCATCAGCAAGGCGAGCAGGGTGATCAGCAGGATCGTGCGATTTCCATGCAACCGGCCGAAACGCCGCGAATCTCGAGTATCGCCATCGCCATCGGTGCGTCGGCCATCCTGCATGCCGTTCGTGCCTCCCGCGCCGATGCTAGAGCAGCCCTTCGATCGGCAATGTGCGCATCATCTTCACCTTCATGCGCTTCCAGATCGACGTATCCGGATCGTGTCGATATTCGACAGACTTGCCATTGGTCGTCCCCCTCCAGCGCACGACCTTGCGATCGGAGCCGGGACGCACAGGTTCGAGCGTGACGTGGTAGGACTTTTCAGGTTTCGTCGCACTGGCGAAATAGGCCTCCATGGCAGCCGCCAGAGCAGGGCTTTCCGCGACCACACCCATTTCGGTGTTGAGGTATCGCGAACGCGGATCGAAGTTCATCGAACCGATAAAAACCGTGTTGTGGTCAATCACCATTGCTTTCGTATGCAGGCTCGAACCGCTCGAAGTCCCGGCACTACTCTCCGCTTCCTTGCCGTCGATCGGACGAAACTCATAGAGATCGACGCCGCCTTGCAACAGATCGAGCCGATGAGCCTCGTAACCGGCGTGGACGGCCGGTTCATCGGTGGCGGCCAGAGAATTCGTCAGGATATGGATTTCGACGCCGCGTTTTACCATCGACCCGAGCATGGTGACGCCAGAATCACTCGGGATCATGTACGGAGATATCAGCAGGATCTGCTGTTTCGCCCCGATCAACAGCGGCACAATCTTCTGGTCGATGCGCGGCGCATCTTTCTTCTCGTCCGGGTCGACCTTTTCGGGGACATCGGCGATCAGTCGGGCACGGCCCCAGTACCAGCCACCAGCCTGTTCCGCGCTCGGTCCCTCGGGCAATTCCCAGGCCAGCGCTTCGGCGTAGGCGCTCTGGTTGAATTCGCGCGCGTCCTTGCCAAGTTCGATACGCATTTCGGCTAGCTGTTCCGGCGTGGCGTCCTTGCCAGACCAGGCCTTGACCGGAAACGCCGAGTCGTCATTCCAGTATTCGTCAAACGAAGTCGAAATTTGACGCACCACCGGTCCGATGATCAGAGCGTCGAGATCGCGGAAAAACATTTCGTCGCCGACATCAAAATAGGCGTCGCCGATATTGCGCCCGCCAACGATCGCTTGCGCGCCATCGACGATGTAGGCCTTGTTGTGCATGCGCCGGTTCAGGCGCCGACCTTCGAGCAGGAACTGCCCGGCTTTTGACAGCATCGAACGGTGGCGGAAACGGAACGGATTGAACAGGCGTACCTCGATATTCGGATGGGCATCAAGGGCGTCGAGCAGTTTGTCCTCTTCAACAATACCGATATCATCGAGCAGCATACGCACACGCACGCCGCGATCGGCGGCTGCCAGCAGGCGCTGCGAAAGCAGTCGCCCGGTCGCATCATTGAAATAGATGTAGTACTGCAGATCAATCGAATGCTGTGCCTTGTCGGCCAGCGCAATCCGACTCATCAGTGCATTCGGGCCGGTGACAAGCAGGCGGAATCCCGATTGATCTCCATTCGCGTCGACCTGAGCCTCGACTTTCCGTGTCGCTGGCGAACTGACCGTCGGTTTGGTCGCCTCGGTCGGCTTTTTTACATAGTCCGTGCGCAGCGTCGAGCAGGTCGTCGACGCGGCAACGAGCGCGCCCACCACGCACAGGCGAACCACCCAGGAATTGAGGAAGGTAGGTACTTTCATCGAGGCACAATGTACCTGCTGAGGGTTGCCGCAGGCTGAACGGTTGATTTTGGCCACGGGATTGCTCCGGTCATCCAAGGCGGACCCCTTCGATTTCCGCATCTCGAACGAATGGGCTACTGCAGCGATGAGTTTCGGAAAATGCTGTGCCGGCGATTAAACGGGTTACAGAGTGATTCAGGGTTCCTGCAAAGATGAGGCCATCCCCGCCAAATGAGAATTCCTGAACGTGGATGGCCGTGGATGCGGATGATGGTGCACAACTGTTCTCAACGCGTTACTTTTCCTCCGCCGGAGACGAGCCGCGACACGTGCTCGAACGCAAGGTGAGCGAGGCCGTGCCCTGGTGACGTTTTACAGACGACGCGCACGAGAACGATCAATCGGCAACTTGCATGCGTCACCGACGTCCTGCTGTCGCCGTCTGGCTTCAGCGTGGCGATTCTCTCGTTTCGCGCGCGAGGCGTTGCGCCAATCGCTCACGTGCGGCGTCGGCATAAGCGGCACATTGCGTGGTCGTGCCGGCGCCGGGCTTCGGCAACTGATCGGGGTGGGCGGCCATGGCGATGTCGCAAGGCATCCTGGCCAGCCGATCGATGCTGGCGCGCAGTGAAGCCAATGTCTTCGGATGATCGAGAAAGCGGTAGTCGTCGGTTGACACGGCGTTGAGGCTGTCGAGATAAACCATGTCGCTGCACGTGTTCTGTTCGCATGACCTCCAGGTCCAGCTCATGCCGCCCGGCGCATGGCCCGGCGACTCGATCGCGGTCACCGTGGTCGTACCGACCGTGATGACATCGCCATCATCCACGCCGACGACGGAAGTCACCGCCGGAAAACGCGCCTTTTTGCCGAAACCGGCCTGAGGGTCGTCTGCATGGTTGAGACCCTTGCCGAGTGCCGCGGCGCCTTCCCGGCCAGCGGCTACGCGTGCGCCTGATATGCGGGCCAGTGCGGCGATGCCGCCTGCATGATCAAAATGGGCGTGCGAGTTGAGAATCCAGCGGATGTCGGCAGGATCGAATCCGACCTTGCGAACGTTGTCGAGGATTCGCGCCGCCGACTGCGGCAAACCGCCATCAATGAGAATCAGGCCGGCGTCATCCACGATCAACACCGAGGCGAGACCCGCTGTTCCGATGTACCAGCTATTGGCGCTGAGCCGATACGGCTCGGCCGCGCGGTTCCATTCAGCGCAGCGCGTGCACTCGAAGGGTTTCTGGTCGGC
>JBBRBU010000098.1:0-11428 GCA_038205505.1 Lysobacterales bacterium
TCGATCAATTCGCCGAGATCGCCTTGCATGATTTCGGGCAGGCGATAGAGGGTCAGGTTGACGCGGTGATCGGTGACCCTTCCTTGCGGAAAGTTGTAGGTGCGGATGCGTTGGCTGCGGTCGCCGGAGCCGACCTGCAGGCGGCGTGATTCGGCTTGCTCGGCGGTCTGTTTGCTGCGTTGTTCGTCGAGCAACTTCGCTTTCAGCAGGGACAGCGCGCGGGCGCGGTTCTTGTGCTGCGAACGCTCGTCCTGGCATTCAACAACCATACCGGTCGGCAGGTGGGTGATGCGGATCGCAGAGTCGGTCTTGTTGACGTGCTGACCGCCGGCGCCAGAGGCGCGAAACGTGTCGGTCTTGAGATCGGCAGGATTGAGGTCGATGTCATCGATTTCGGTGAGTTCGGGCAGGATCGCCACCGTCGCCGCCGAAGTGTGGATGCGGCCTTGCGATTCCGTTTCCGGCACGCGCTGGACCCGGTGCGTGCCCGATTCGAATTTGAGTTTCGAATAAGCGCCCTTGCCCTCGATGCGGGCGATGACTTCCTTGTAGCCGCCGTGCTCACCATCGCTTTCCGAGAGAATCTCGATCTGCCAGCGGCGTTGTTCGGCGTAGCGCAGGTACATGCGCAGCAGATCGCCGGCAAAAATCGCGGCTTCGTCGCCGCCCGTGCCCGCGCGGATTTCAAGAAACAGATTGCCTTCGTCGCGCGGGTCGCTCGGCAACAACAACAGGTTCAGTTGTTCGTCGAGTTCGGTTTCGCGCGTTTCAAGTGCGGTGATTTCCTCGGCTGCGATTTCGGCCATCTCTGGATCGGAGAGCATGGCCCGGGCCGCCGCCAACGCTTTCAAGTTGGCATCGAATTCGGACAGGGATTCGCTGAGCGGAGCGAGTTGGGCGTGCTCGCGGGATACGTCGCGCAGGCGCTTGGCGTCGCCAAGCACCTCGGCACTGGCGAGCATGTGTTCGAGCTCCTGGTGGCGTTCAGCCAGTTGTTCGAGTTTGCGGCGGATCGACGGGGTCATTGACTAGCGGGCTCAGGCCAGCGGCTGCGGCGCGCATGATACGTGATGTTGCCTGCGCTGCCGCCGCATCAGCATGGCGGAGCGCTCATTCAGGGCCCCTGGATTCTTCTATCGATTTCGCGCCGGGCAAGGTATCGAACAATTTTTCTGCAGCCTGCAGCAAATCGGTATCGCCGCGCAGGGCGGCGGCGCGAAGGTTCGAACTTGGCGCATGCAGGAGCTTGTTGGTCAGTGCGTGGGCGAGGAATTCCAGCGCTTCCTCAGGGCTCTTGCCGCGCATGAGCATGCCGCGCGCCTTGGCCAGCACTTCATCCCGGTTGGCCTCGGCGGCACCGCGCACGCTGGCAATCGGGTTGTTCAGTTGGAGCGCGCCCCACCAGCCCATGAAGTGTTCGACCGAGAGTTCGATCATCGCCTCGGCTTCTCGTGCGGCCTGCTGGCGTGAGCGCAGGTTTTCGTCGATGACTTCACGCAGGTCGTCGATGGTATACAGGAATACATCCGGGAGTTCAGCGACATCGGCTTCGATATCGCGCGGAATCGCGATATCGACGAGAAACATCGGTCGACGACGGCGTGCCGAAATCGCTTTCGCGACGGTCGCCTTGTTCAGGATTGGCTCGCGCGATGCCGTCGAGGAAATCACGATGTCGGCCTCGGCCAGGTGTTTGTCGAGATCGTTGAGAGTGATCGCATAGCCACCGAAACGAGTGGCCAGGGCCTGTGCGTTATCCAGCGTGCGATTGGCGACGATCAGGCGACGGACCTTGGCTTCGGTCAGATGGCGCGCGGTCAGTTCGATCGTTTCGCCGGCCCCGATCAGGAGTACGCAGGCTTCGGCAAGGTCGGTGAACACGCGTTCGGCCAGGCGCACCGCGGTGAACGCGACCGACACCGTGCTCGCACCGATTCGCGTGCCGGTGCGCACGCGCTTGGCGACCGAGAAGGTGTTCTGAAACAGACGTTCCAATGGCGCGTCGAGAGTGCGCGCGTTGCGCGCAAACGAGTAGGCTTCCTTGACCTGGCCGAGGATCTGCGGTTCGCCGAGGATCATCGATTCGAGTCCGGTGGCGACGCGGAACAGATGACGTACCGCGTCCGCCTCGTGATGGCGATAGAGGAACTCGTCGATATTGGTGCCATGCAACTGGCGATGACGGTGCAACCAGGCGTGCGGTGACATTTCTGCGCCTGCTTCGACATTGCAATAGAGTTCGGTGCGATTGCAGGTCGACAGGATCACCGCCTCGCGGACTCCAGGCTGGGCGATCAGATCGGTCAGCGCGCTGCCGGTGGTGTCTGGCGTGAATGCCGCGCGCTCGCGCAGCGCAATCGGTGCGCAGCGATGATTGAGTCCGAGTGTGATCAGGGCCATGCGCGGTATTAGCGGGTCCGAGGCCCGACAACGCGGTCGTTCTCAAGCAGGTGCAGATGCGACTGCGTAGAATCGCGCATGACCCGAACGGGAGCGCCAATGAACGAAATGCGGTGCTGGACGGTCTGAATCATGGTTGTTTCGACCGTTTCTGCGGGATTCGATCAAGGTACGAAGATGTCGGGATTGTGCGGCCGGCATCGTGCAAGTTCAAGCAATTACAGGTTTTTTGAGGATTTCGACGCGTGCGAAAACAAGGTTTCAGGGCAAACCCCGGCGGGATCACGGAGTCGCGATGGATCACTGCGGTTGCCATCGTCGCGTCCGTGTTGCTGGTGTCTGCGTGTGCGGCACCCGTGCGCAAGCAGGCGCTCACCCCGGTTTCGAATCAAAGCGTTCAAGCAGTCAGCCGAGACAAGGATCTGCCGCTGAAACTGATCGCTGCCGAATTTGCCTTGCAACGCAACGATCTCGACACAGCGGCGAAGCACTATGCCGAGGCGTCGAAATTGAGCCCGGATGTGGCGATCACCGAGCAGGCCACACGCCTGGCCTTGGCTGGTAAACAGTGGGATCTCGCTCGAACGAGCTTGCAACGCTGGCAGGCACTGGATTCGGGTGCGGCCGGCATCCTGCAATCGCGGGCCTGGATCGCCTTGGCCGACGACGATATGGAAGCGGCCTATATCGCACTTTCCGAACTTGCCGGGCGCGGCGGCAATAACCGCTGGCGACCCATCGCCCAGGTCTTGATCGGTGCCTCAGACAAGAAGCGCGCGGCGGAACTGCTGACTCGACTGGCGACACCGCAGCGCCTCGGTGAAAGCGACCAGGATTGGGTTGCGATGAGTCAACTGGCTTTCAAGCTCGACGACAAGGTGCTGGCCGAAGATCTCGCCGTTCAAGCCGTGAAGCACTTCAAATCCGGCGATGCCTATGCGTGGAGTGCCCAGTTGGCCCTAGATCGCGGCGACAAAAAGGGCGCGCGTGAGCAGTTTGCGGCTGCACTCAAGCAGGATCCCGAAAGCCTGCGCTTGCGCACCGGCTACGCGGCCCTGCTAGCCGAGAGCGGGGACAATGCGGCTGCTGCGCGTGTATTGGCCACCGGCGCACAGACCGACGTGGTCTATGGCGCGCGTGCCGCTTACGCCGTCCGCAGCGAAGACAAATCCCTGCTTGGCGCGCTTTACCGCGAGATCGAGGTTGATCAAAGTGCGCGTAGCAACAAGCGGATCTATTTGCTCGGTCAGCTGGCCGAGTTGGTCGGCAAGGATGCCGAGGCAATTGACTGGTATCGGCAATTGCCCGAAGACGATGAACGCTGGTTCGATGCCGGCATGCGCATCGTCGTGTTGAGCGACAAGTCGGGCGACGACGCGCGCGCGCGAACCAAACTTGAACAACTTCGTCTTGCCGCCGGCGCGGATTCTGTCGCCATGATCGATCTGACCTTGCTGCAAGCACAGTTGCTGATCGAGAAATCGAAGAGTGCCGATGCGCTGAACGCGTACTCCGAAGGGCTGGAGCGTAATCCCGACGAGTCGCGCCTGCTCTACGCGCGAGCCATGCTGCTGATTGAAATGGATGATCTGAGCGCAGGAGAGCGCGATCTGCGCAAGGTTCTGGCAGCTGACCCGGACAGTGCGGATGCCTTGAATGCGCTGGGTTACACCCTGGTCGATCGCACAGACCGCCTGGCCGAAGCGACGACCCTCATCGAGAAAGCGATCAAATTGAAGCCGGACGAACCGGCCATCATCGACAGCTATGGTTGGGCGCAATATCGCCTCGGCAACCTTGATGAAGCTGAAAAATTGCTGCGCAAGGCCTATTCGCGGCAACCCGACAGCGAGGTCGCCGCGCACCTCGGTGAAGTGCTCTGGGTCATTGGCGATCGCGACGAAGCGCGCCGGATCTGGGAACAGGGACGCAAGAAGGATGCCGACAACAAGATCCTGCTCGAAACCATGAAGCGTCTGACCTCGTGAGCGTGCGCCGATCTAATGGCGCGACCCTGCGTGCGGCCAGCTTCGCCATTCTCTGTGTGCTGCTGGCTTCCTGTGCGGCACCGCGCTTGCGCCCCGATACCAACCGGATGCAGGCGCTTGAGCAGCGCGAACGCCTCGTCCTGACGCGCGCGGAGTGGTCGCTGGAGGGGCGCATGGCGATATCCGGTCCCGACGATTCGGGTAGTGGCTCGCTGGCCTGGAGTCAGCAGGGATCAAATTTCCGGTTCGCCCTCAGTGCCCCGGTCAGCGGCAAGACCTGGACCCTGAGCGGCGATTCCGAGCATGCCGAGCTGACCGGTTTGCGCGAGCAGGCGATCGTCGGCACGAATGCAGCGCAACTGCTGGGACGTGAACTGGGCTGGAAGGTACCGGTCGCTCAACTGGCCTTTTGGGTGCGCGGCATTCGCGCACCAGGTGAGGCGAAGGTCGTGTTTCGCGAAGACGGTTTGCCCGCCGAGATCCGCCAGGACGGGTGGTTGATCGAATTTCGCGACTACGAAGGATCAGGCGATCCGATCCTGCCACGCAGGATCTTCGCCAACAATGGTGACTACCGGGTGCGACTGGTCGTGCGTCGTTGGGGACCGCCGTGACCGAATCGGCGGCTGAGGGCTGGAGTGTCTGGCCCGCACCAGCGAAGCTCAATCTGTTTCTTCACGTCACGGGCCGTCGAGCCGATGGCTATCATGACCTGCAGACCGCCTTCCAGTTGCTCGATTGGGGAGACACCGTATATTGCCGTGTGCGTGAGGATGGCCAGATCCGACGCGTTGTCGCGCATTCGGAGGTGGCTGAATGCGATGACTTGATCGTGCGCGCTGCCAATTTGCTCAAATCAGAGGCGTGTACGTCGCTTGGCGCGGACCTTCAGCTCGACAAGCGGATCCCGGTCGGTGGCGGCCTGGGCGGCGGCAGTTCCGATGCCGCGACTACGCTGGTTGCCTTGAATCAGCTATGGGCATGCGGATTCAGCGTCGAGGAGCTCGCCGAACTCGGATTGCGCCTCGGCGCCGACGTGCCGGTGTTCGTTCACGGCCATAGCGCATTTGCCGAAGGTGTCGGCGAGCGGCTTGTTCCGCTGGAGCTGGCAGAACGTACATTCGTGCTGGTCGATCCGGGTGTGAGCGTGTCGACACAGGCACTTTTTCAGGACCGCGAATTGACACGCGACAGCGCACCCTTGACAATTGCGGGCTTCATTTCCGGCGCAAAGACGCAGAACGCGTTCGAGCCGCTCGTTCGGGCGCGATATCCCGCTGTTGGCGAGGCGCTGGATTGGCTGGGTACTTCAGGCGAAGCGCGACTGACCGGAACCGGAGCTGTCGTCTTTGCGGCGGTGGAAGCGGACCAGGCGCAAGCGATTGCTGCCGAATGTCCTCTCGGAATGCGTGCCTGGGTGGTGCGTGGCGTCAATCATTCACCGCTGCTGGCGCGCATTCGCGACGGCTTCGGCGAGTCGGCAGGCAACGACACAGCGCGGGCAATGTCGACAACGAGTATCTAGCGGGATCAAGGTTTTTTGATGGGGCGTCGCCAAGCGGTAAGGCACCAGGTTTTGATCCTGGCATGCGCAGGTTCGAATCCTGCCGCCCCAGCCATTCCCGGTCGACCGGGTACGATATCCGATTCACGCTGCCAGGCAGGCAGCCACAACTGGTTTCTCGGAGTGGCGCAGTGAACGTGGCAGCGAATTCGTCAAGCATCCTGGTATTCAGTGGCAACGCCAATCGTCCGCTGACGCAGGCGATTTGTACCCAATTGAATGTGCCGCTCGGCAAGGCCCAGGTCGGCCGTTTTAGCGATGGCGAGGTGCAGGTCGAGATCGAGGAAAATGTGCGCAAGCAGGAAGTATTCGTCGTGCAGCCGACGTGCGCGCCGACCGCCGACAATTTCATGGAGCTGCTGGTCCTGGTCGACGCGCTCAAGCGCGCATCGGCGGCAAGCGTCACCGCGGTCTTGCCATATTTCGGCTATGCCCGCCAGGATCGGCGACCGCGCTCGGCGCGCGTGGCGATCACGGCCAAGGTGGCTGCAAAAATGATTGGTGCGGTGGGTACGGATCGGGTCTTGACGGTTGATCTGCATGCCGACCAGATCCAGGGCTTTTTCGATGTGCCGCTCGACAACGTTTATGCCTCGCCGGTTTTGCTGGCCGACATCTGGCGCTACTACGCCAGGGAGGACCTGATTGTGGTCAGCCCCGATGTTGGCGGTGTGGTTCGAGCCCGCGCGATCGCCAAGCGCCTCGATGATGCCGACCTGGCCATCATCGACAAGCGCCGCCCGCGACCGAACGAAGCGACCGTGATGAACATCATCGGTGAGGTCAAGGACAAGGTCTGCGTGCTTGTTGATGACATTGTCGATACTGCTGGCACGCTTTGCGCGGCAGCAGCTGCGTTGAAGCGCCAGGGAGCGCGCAAGGTGGTCGCCTACTGTACGCATGCAGTGCTATCGGGCCCGGCCATCCGTAATCTCGAGGCTTCCCAGCTCGACGAGCTGGTCGTGACCGACTCGATTCCATTGTCCGAGGAAGCGCGGGCCTGCAAGAACATCCGCCAACTCTCGGTCGCCGAGCTGCTGGCCGAAACGATCCGCCGCATCGCCTTTGGCGAGTCGGTCAGTTCGTTGTATGTGGATTGAGGCCGGGAATCGGGAATAGAGAATGGGGAATGGTCGAAGCGGCTTGAGGCTTCTGCCGATTCCCGCAAAGTTTTGGTAGTGGTGAATGCGGAATAGAGAATGGTGTAAAGCGGCTTTTGGCTTCTACCGATTCCCTATTCCCGATTCTCCATTCCCGGTTCCAACAACTCTCCTGGTCGCGGGGGAGTTTTTCATTCGCCGCGAGGCGGATCATCTGAAGAAAAGGCAACACGAAAATGGCAAAGACACATAAGATTTCGGTAGAGGCACGCAAGGACGAGGGGAAGGGTGCGAGCCGCCGCCTGCGTCGTGCGGGCAGCGTACCGGCTATCGTTTACGGTGGCGGAGAACTCGGTCCGGTCAGCATCCAGATCGCCCATAAAGACGTCTACATGGCTTCGCAGAACGAGTGGTTCTACTCTGCGATTCTCGATTTGAGCCTCAATGACGAAGTGCAAAAAGTGCTTTTGCGTGACATGCAGCGCCACCCGTTCAAGCAGCAGATCCTGCATCTGGATTTCCTGCGCATCAACGAGAACGAGGAAATCCGCGTCCGTGTGCCGCTGCACTTCCTGAATCAGGACACCTCGCCGGCTGGCAAGACTGCAGGCGTGATCATCATGCACGAAGTTACCGAGGTGGAAGTTTCCTGCCTGCCGAAGGATCTGCCCGAGTTCATCGAAGTCGATCTGGCCGACCTCAAGGTCGACGACATCGTCCATCTTTCATCGCTGAAGCTGCCGAAGGGTGCCGAGGTTCCCGAGCTCAAGCTCGGCAAGGAACACGACATCACCATCGTCAGCGCCAAGCTCGGACGTGCTGAGGTCGAGCCGACCGAAGCGGGCGAGGGCGAGGAAGGTGCCGAGGCGACCAAGGAAGGCGAGGGCGACAAGTAGGTTGTTCGTCTTGCTTGAGCCAAGCGCATTCCGGTGAACGGCTTGCGACTGATCGTCGGCCTCGGAAATCCCGGGGCCGATCATCTCAGATCCCGGCACAACGCCGGGTTCTGGTTCGTCGATGCGTTGGCGCAGCGTGAAGCCTTGCGTTTCGGCATCGAGTCGAAGCTTCATGCTGAAACGGCCAAGTGCGTGGTCGATGGCAATCAGGTCTGGCTGCAGAAACCGATCACGTTCATGAACAAGAGCGGGATCGCGGTGGCATCGGCACTGCGTTATTACAAGATTGCGCCTGAAGAGATGCTCGTGGTTCACGATGATCTTGATCTGCCGCCCGGCGCGGTGCGCCTCAAGTTCGATGGCGGACATGGAGGGCAGAATGGTCTGCGCGATATCGTCGCCCATCTTGGTCACGGCAAATTTCATCGCTTGCGCGTCGGCATCGGCCATCCCGGCCACAAGGATCGCGTCACTTCCTGGGTTCTCGGTCGCGCTGGCGTCAATGACGAACAAGCCATCCTCGGCGGCATCGGAGCCGCACTCGACGTGTTGCCTCTCGCTGTGAGTGGAGATTTCAACGAGGCGATGAAGCGGTTGCACACAAGCAGAGAGTCGGGAATGGGGAATGGGGAATAGGAGAGCAGGGTTTCGATTCTCCTGCTTTTGCGATTCTCCATTCCCGATTCTCCATTCCCGGATTTAAGTCATGGGTATCAAATGCGGCATCGTCGGCTTGCCCAATGTCGGCAAATCGACACTTTTCAATGCGCTGACCAAGGCGGGTATCGCTGCGGCCAACTTCCCGTTCTGCACGATCGAGCCGAATGTCGGCGTGGTACCGGTACCGGATCTGCGTCTGGGTGTGCTGGCTGACATCGTCAAGCCACAGAAAACCATTGCTACCTCGATGGAATTCGTCGATATCGCCGGTCTGGTTGCCGGCGCATCGAAAGGCGAGGGTTTGGGTAACAAGTTCCTCGCCCACATCCGCGAGGTCGATGCCATTGCGCATGTGGTGCGCTGTTTCGAGCACCCGGATATCGTGCATGTTGCCAATCGGATCGATCCGATCTCGGATATCGAGACGATTGATACTGAATTGGCGCTCGCGGATCTGGAATCTGTCGAGAAGGCGCTGAACAAGGTCGAGCGTGCGGCCAAGGCGAACGACAAGGAGGCGCTGGCAAAGCGGCCGGCTCTGCAGAAACTTTTTGCTGCGCTGAGCGAAGGCAAGCCGGCGCGTGCCGCCGGACTCGATGAAGATGAATTGGGCGTAGTCCGCGAACTCTTCCTGCTGACCCTCAAGCCGTTGATGTATATAGCGAATGTTCTTGAGGACGGCTTTGTCGACAATCCGCTGCTGGAAAAGGTGCGTGAGCGAGCCGCCCTGGAAGGTGCCGAAGTCGTGCCGGTCTGCGCGGCCATCGAGGAGGAGCTGTCGCAACTCGATGACGAGGATCGTCACGCTTTCCTGGCCGACATGGGCTTCGACGAGCCGGGCTTGAATCGCGTGATCCGTGCTGGCTACACCTTGCTCGGCCTGCAAACCTACTTTACCGCCGGCGTGAAAGAGGTTCGTGCGTGGCAGGTCCGGATCGGCGCCACAGCACCGCAGGCGGCGGCGGTCATTCACACGGATTTCGAGCGTGGTTTCATTCGCGCCGAAACCATCGCCTACGATGATTTCATCAAGTATCGTGGCGAGTCCGGAGCCAAGGAAGCGGGTCGCTTGCGCCTTGAAGGCAAGGAATACATCGTCAAGGAGGGCGATATCCTGCATTTCCGCTTCAACGTCTGAACGTTGCAACAAGGGAGAGCGCCATGTCCGGTCATCAACGCGAGCTTGAACTGCAGTTTCTGGCCGAGCCGACTGACGTCAATTTTGGCGGCAAGATGCACGGTGGCGCTGTATTGCGCTGGATCGACCAGGCCGGGTACGCCTGCGCGGTGGCCTGGAGCGGCAAGTACTGTGTGACGGCGGCGGTCGGCGGCATCCAGTTCGTCGCGCCAATCCTGATCGGCGATCTCGTTCAGGTTCGCTGCAAGCTCGTGCATACCGGCTCCTCAAGCATGCTTTTGACGGTTGATGTCATTGCTCGAGACCTCAAGCAAACCGAGGAGCGCCTGGCGACCCATTGCGTGATGACCTTTGTCGCGCTGGACGCTCCGGACGGGAAGCCGACCCCTGTGCCGAGATGGGAGCCGGTCACCAAAGAGGATGTCGCTCTCGGACAATATGCCCTGAAAGTCATGGAAGTCGGCCGCCGGATCGACGAAGAAGCCTCGGAATTGCGCAACGTCTGAGTCGGGCCCACTTTCGCCGATCAGGCGCATGGTCGGTGGCATTGAGCCCGCCTGGGGCGATTGTTTTCAGCAATTGGCATGCTGATTGCTGTTGACACCCAGACCACACTCCGTGAAAATGCGCGGCTCCGTGTCTGAAGGGGCATGCAAACGGCCAGCGGAGACGAACTGTCAATCTGCTGGCTTGCGCTTGTGGTTGGTGTGTCAGTTTCGGCCGGAGTCAACGCGACGCGCAAGCGGCGCGGCCCCGGAGGGGCGGAGGGCAGGCGACGGCATGGATGCCGGAGGTAAAACAACGCAGGAGCGGTTGTCGGATAGCCCGACGTAATCCACCTCCCGGACGGCAAGATTACGAGGTAGCGACAACGAAGTAGAAGAAAATTCGGAGGGATACCCAAGCGGCCAACGGGGGCAGACTGTAAATCTGCTGGCTTACGCCTTCGGTGGTTCGAATCCACCTCCCTCCACCAGTCACAAGCTTCACCAGATTCAAGCTTCACCAGATTCAAGCTTCACCAGATTCAAGCTTCACCAGATTCAAGCTTCACCAGATTCAAGCTCCACCAGATTCAAGCTCCACCAGATTCAAGGGACTCGAAATTCGAGATTCGGGATTTGAAAAAAGCGCTAATACAGGCCACTACGAATCCCGAATATCGAATCCCGAATCCCGGCTCCAAGCGGGAGTAGTTCAATGGTAGAACATCAGTTTTCCAAACTGATTACGAGGGTTCGATTCCCTTCTCCCGCTCCAAAGTTGCAACGCGGCATTGAAGCAAAGAGAACATGCTTTTAGTTGAATGGGTCAGCAAGGATGCTGGTCTGAAGTTGCCGACAGGAAGTCGGATGAAGCAACGCAATGGGTCAGCAAGGATGCTGGTCTGAAGTTCGCCGACAGGAAGTCGGCTGAAGTACAGGCTCACGTAGCTCAGTCGGTAGAGCACTTCCTTGGTAAGGAAGAGGTCGATGGTTCGATTCCATTCGTGAGCACCAGATTCCCATCCACCCAACACGATCTGCCGAGAAGAGCACTGTCATGTCGAAAGAGAAATTCGAGCGCAAGAAGCCCCATGTAAACGTGGGCACGATCGGTCACGTTGACCACGGCAAGACGACCTTGACGGCGGCGCTGACGAAGCTCGGTGCAGAGCGTTTTGGTGGTGAGTTCAAGGCCTA
>JBBRBU010000099.1:0-11347 GCA_038205505.1 Lysobacterales bacterium
GAGAACGAATGCTATGTAGCGATTGCCGGTGCGGTGGGCAATCTGCCGAAAGTTCAGGCGTCCGATACGCACTACGCACAATCAGCGGTCTTCACTCCGGCGGATTTCGCGTTTCCGGGCGACTCGATTATCAACGAGGCAACGCCCAATTCAGAGGCCCTGCTTGTCGCCGAGGTCAATCTCGACTTGTTGCGCACGCTCCATGAGCACGGCGCCGTGACAACACTCAAGGACCGCTTGCCGCACCTCTACCAACTCAAGTGGGTCGGCGAAGATCCGAACTGACCTGATCGAGACCGCCCGGGTAGCGGACGACCCGACCCCTGACAAGACCGCAGACCGCTGTCCAGCGAGAGTCCCCGCGGTGATACCGCGTCCCCTGCAATTGGATTCTGCATCAATCCTCGCGGATTTCGGCGAACCCTCGACTACTCCCCCGGATACAGAGCCTCGACCTCAAGGCGCAACTGGGCAATCAGACCCGCATACTCCCGGCCTTCGAAATATGCCCAGATATCTTGCCATCGGGAGAAACTCACTTTTTCCGAAACTTGATAGTCGCCGATCTCGATGTCTACGGCGTTTTTGTCCCTTGCCGAGGAATAGAGCTTCCCTGCCCAGACCATGACACCGTGAGGCGGCTTGTTGATCAAGGTCACCGCCCTGAAGGTTCCATCCGTCATTGCTTCGTGCTCTCGAGCATGAAGTGTTCCCTTTCTAAGCATCAGAGTCTCCATAAGAGAGGTTTGTACAGCCAACCTCGAAGCAGCCTGAAGTGATAACCCGAAAGCGCTCCAACAAGCAAGTTCTGCGCCGGAAAAGCGCCAGGCAGTCGGCAAGGCTACGCTGCAGATTCGAGGAATCGGAGGGTTGCGCGTTCGAGCCTTCTTGGAAAGCGCTGTTCACCCCGAGAAATCAGCTGATGCAACTCACCGTTCTTCCAGCCGGCAATGATCCGCTGGTGAATGCAGGAGTTGCGATAGTCTGCAGGCGTGTTGCGCATCGCCTTGGCACCGTCCCGGGGCGATCAGCCACCTCAGTCGCGGCTGGCGCGGGCCGAAATCGACCACGCGCGGAAACTCTCCGAGATCCCGCACGGACCTCCCTCGAGGGTAACAGCGGTACTGCTCGCGACCTCGAGCAACGCGGCCGCTCGCTTGTATACAACACCGAGCATTCGCGCAGATCCAGGCCACCAGTGCCGGCGCTATTGCCAGCTTCTGGATTCGCTCGATCACAATGTGGTTGGAGGTTCGTTCTCCTCCTGCATCAAGATTGGCAATCCCCTTGCCCGCGCGTCGGCGACTGAATCCCGGCTCGGCGTCGCTGACATGAACGAGCCCGTCGAGCCGCGCATCCTGCATGCTTTATTCCGCAGACTGCCGATCTTTGATCGAAATCGTCATGTGCGGCGCAATCGTTCAAATGAGAAGAGGTCCGCGCAAGGATGCTTCGAGCCTCCGAGTAGATCGCGGATTATTTCGGCGCCGATCGCGCTGTAGGTGATGCCGTTGCCGCCATAGGCCATCGCAAAATGGACTCGCGGGCCGTACTCTGGATGAGGGCCGAAGAACGGCAACCCATCCTTGGTTTCCGCGAATGTTCCGGCCCAGGCAAATGCAACATTCAGCGGAACGTCTGCGAAGCGACTCGAAAACCTTGCGCAGATTGCCTTGGCCTTGCGTGAAACACTGGCATCGCGTCGAAGCGGAATATCGACCGCATCATCTTCACCTCCGATGATAAGGCGGTGATCGACGGTGCTGCGCGCGTACAGATAGGGGCGTGCCGACTCCCAGACCAGACAGTCGCCGAGAGAGCCCAGATTGTCTGGCATGGGATCGGTGACCACGGCGTAACTGCTTCGATTGCTGGCGACGCGCTGGTCGAGAAACTGCTGCGTCTCGTAACCGGCGGCGATGACCAGGTGTCTGCAGCGAATTTTTTTGCCGCACTCAAGGTGTACATTGACGCCACGCGCTGTCGGCGACACATCGGCCACGGCCGTGCGCTCGAAGACTTCCGCGCCATCTCGCAATGCATTCTCGAGCAGGGCGCGCGCCAATTGAACGGGATCCACCTCGGCGGCAGTTGTGGAGAGCAGGCCAACTCCCGAGTCAAGGCCAAACTTCTCGAGCAACTCCGCTCGATCAAGACATTGC
Source organism: Lysobacterales bacterium (assembly GCA_038205505.1). Taxonomy (GTDB): domain Bacteria; phylum Pseudomonadota; class Gammaproteobacteria; order Xanthomonadales; family Rhodanobacteraceae; genus Dokdonella. The sequence continues at coordinate 2,163 of JBBRBU010000099.1, forward strand.
AGACTGAAGCCGTGCAGTTTTCGCAAAGCTCCTTCGCGCCGCACTCGTCGGTCGTGATACCAGTGACTGGAAAAATACAGGCTTTTAACCGCACGGATATCAACCCTGCGCAATCCTTTCGCAAGTCGCGTCAGCGACTGCACCGCTTTCTCGCAGGCGCGATAGGCAAGCAGCCCGTCCTCGATGCCAAAGTTCTTTGCCAACGCCTGTAGTTCGACATCGATTTCGTACTGCAACAAGGCGGTACTTGCGGAAGTGCTGCCCCATCCAATTTGACGCTTGTCGACGAGGCATACCTTCATTCCGGCAGCGACAAGACTGCTCGCGATCAACGCTGCCGTGATACCGGCGCCGACGATCAACACGTCACAATGGTGGTTTGTCGACAGCGGAGCATGGAACGCGCCTTGCGCATTCTTGAGCATCCAGTACGGAGAACCACTTTTGAGGTCCATCGGCGTCGAAATTGAAATTGAGCGGGCAGATATATTTGTCACTCGAACATGAATATTGGCGGAAGCCCGATACCAATGGTGTCTTCCAAGCGCCAGCTGGCTGCACCGGTCAAATCGAGCGGACCCACGTCCCGGTGAGGCCGCAAGTCATCGTTCCGCCAACGTCGCTTGCATTGGGTTCAGCGATCACTCTCTAGGATCCGGTCCTCCCTACCTGGACCATCGCCATGACCCACGAAACCCCCTCTGTATCAAATATGGCTGCTGCAGCTTCCGCGTCTGCCACGACTGAATCGCGCCCGGAACTCGGCGATGCCATCGATTCCATTGAAGACGCAGCGCTGACTCTGAAGCGGGCCGTTCGCAATGAAACGGACGCGCTCGTCGATGAAGCGCGTGGAATCATTCGCGAACAGCCATTGACTGCCATCGCGTTTGTGGGCGCTATCGCATACCTGTACGGCCGTTTCTTGCGCTAGGTCGTCGTGCCGCAGGAGGAACAGCCGGGCTTCGCGTCAATGTTGCTCCGCGAGGATGCGCGTCGCCTACATGATCGGCGACGTGGGCACGCCCGCATGCGCGAAAATCGGACAACGTCGATTGCGTTCCCCGCGTTTCATTTCTTCGCGCTTGCCGATGTGCTGATGTTCCGGACTGCCTGACTCAAAACCTCGGCAAAGTCTGCACAACCTGTTCGAAGGCAGCCCAGGGATCCTTTGCACGTTTGTTGATCCAATCCATCGCATTCTGCAAATTGATAGCATCGGCACTCTCGATCCGCTTGAGATCTTTCCACTCGAGCGGCATCGCGACGCCCGCGCTTTCTCGGGCACGCAGTGAATAGGAAGCGACGCTCGTCGCGCCGCGCCCGTTGCGCAGCCAATCAATGAAGATCCGGTCCTTGCGGTTTTTTTCACCGGCCATACTGACAAATTCGTCTGGCTCGAGGGCAGCCAGCGCCTCGGCCACGGATTGCGCGAAGGTGCGCACATCATCCCACGCAGCGGCCGGATCGATCGGCACGACGACGTGCAGACCCTTGCCACCGGATGTCCGGACGAAGGACTGCAAATGGATCGATTCGAGTTGCTCGCGCAGGTTTTCGGCCGCCGCCCTGATTCGTGGCCATTCGACCGACAGGTCCGGATCGAGGTCGAAAACGATGCGATCGGCGCGATCGGGATGGCTGGAAAGCGCACCCCACGGGTGAAATTCGAGCGCGTTCAATTGGACGAGCTCAAGCAGGCCTTCGCGATCATCAATGCACAAGTAGGTGTCTTCGCCGTCTTTCTGCTCGATCGTGATGCCGTGGACATGATCGCCTGCGCCGTTCGCCGCATGCTTCTGGAAGAAGCACGAACTCCCAATGCCGCGCGGGCACCGCACCACGGACAACGGCCGACCCGAAATGCCGGGCAGGATCCACGACGAGACCGCGCGGTAATACTCGGCAACGTCCTGCTTGGTCAGTTTCAATCCCGGATAAACCACTCGATCCGGGTGGGTGATGGTCACGCTGTCATCTTGCATCTTCGCCTCCGAAGGCTTTCCGGGTTTTCGATTGGTCATTCGGCTCTTGCCCGCTCGACCACGCGGTTCCACGGCTGGCTGCTCGTCGCGCAGGCCAGTACCAGCGGACCCGCCTGCGGATTCGGCTACAACCTCGGCTGGCTTCTTGTCGATGCGAAGCGTCTTGAATGCCGGTTGACGCAATAGACCCTGAGCACCGATCCCCTGGTAAACCACCTCGACAACGAGTCGTGGCTTTACCCATATGGCCAGCTTCTGATCCCTGTTCGCCATCAACGATGCGTCAGCGCTTGGTTGGCGGCTGACGGACTTGTCGAGCGCATGTCGCAGTTCGACAAGCTGCTCGCTGCTGAAACCCGTGCCGACTCGACCGACATAGCGCAGGCCATGCGCCGAGGGTTTCGCCAGCAGCAGCGCGCCGAACCCTGCCCGACTGCCCTTGGGCTCGGTGAAGCCGACGACGATGAACTCATCCGACAGCCGCGCCTTTGACTTCACCCACGCGCCGCTGCGCGAACCGCTGTAGCCACTGTCTAGGCGTTTGCTGACGACGCCCTCAAGGCCACCCGAAGCGGCCTGTCTGAAAGCAGCGGCGCCATGACCGATCTGATGATCCGAAAATCTCAGCAGCGGGTGGGGATGGGCCTCGAGTCGTTTCCGAAGCCAGTCCTTGCGTTCGCCCAACGCCACGTCCGCAAACGAGTGGCCTTCGGCATGTACGACGTCGAACAACATGTAGAGCAATGCCGCCGGGCTGTCGTTCGCCAAGCGGGTCTGCAAGGCATTGAAGTCATCCCGATCGTCCTTGAGCACAATGATTTCGCCATCGAGCCGCGCGTTTTCCAGGCCCAGGATCGGCAAGGCCTCGACCAGTTCGGGCAACCTTTCCGACCACTCGATGCCATTGCGAGACCACAACTGGCACTTGCCGCCAACGAGGCTGGCGAGCATTCGGTAGCCATCCCATTTGACCTCATGCAGCCAAGCCTCACCCGCAGGCGGTTTATCCGCCGATTTGCAAAGCTCGGGTGCAAAAAATCCGCTCTCGAGATGCTCCAGCGCGGCCCCGGACAGGGACTTCACCCGCGTCCCACGGGTCGTCTTCTTCTTCGTCAGCTTCTGTTCGGCGCTCGCCGTCGCATGCCGCTTTTGCTCGTTTTTTGGGCGATCGGTTTTCGCATCGAGGAAATCGTCGGCCTCGCCGCTTGCGGCGAACTCATCTCGATGCTTGATCAGTAGCCACTGCTGCTTGCTGCCCTGCATCCGGGTGCGCACCAGAACCCAGGAACCGCGCAGGATTTTCCCATGAAGGGTGAACTTGAGATCTCCATTGGCGAGTCCCTCGCGTGCACTTCCGATCGGCTCCCAGCGGCCGTGGTCGAAGACGTCGACATGACCGGCGCCATAGTTTCCTTTCGGAATATCGCCTTCGAAATCCGCATAGGAGATCGGATGATCCTCCACCTCGACGGCGAGGCGCTTTACTGCCGGATCAAGACTGGGTCCCTTCGGAACCGCCCAGCTCTTGAGGACGCCATCGAGTTCAAGGCGAAAATCGTAGTGGCGCCGCGAAGCGTGATGCAGCTGCACGACAAAGATTCGGCTGCCACGCTTCCCGCCCCGGGCAGGTTCGGTGGTTTCCGAAAAATTGCGCTTCTTGCGGTAAAGATCAAGCGACATCCTGAGTCATTCCCTTCGCTGGACGGCAGCGGCGAATTGATAGCAGCGCAAGCATGAATCATGAGAAAACCGCCGGAAACCGAATGCATCGGGATCGGTCAACCACGGGGTAGGATGGCGCGACAAGTCTGCTGGAGATCCGTCATGGCTCGACCCATCTGGAATGGCGTCCTTTCGTTTGGACTTCTCAACGTCCCCATCTCGGTAATGAGCGGCGAAAGGAAAATCGATCTGCACTTTCGCATGCTCGATGGTCGCGACAAGAACCCGGTCCGTTACGAAAGGGTCAATTCGGAGACTGGTGAAGAAGTCCCTTGGAAAAGTATCGTCAAGGCCTTCGAATATGCCAAGGGCAGCTACGTCGTCCTCGAGCCGGAGGACCTGGAATCCGCCGCTCCGGAAAGCCACGAGTCAATCGACATAGAAGCCTTCGTCGATGCCGACGAGATCACTCCTGTCTACTATGAAAAACCCTATGTACTCGTGCCTGGGAAAAAAGCCGACAAGGGCTATGTCCTGTTGCGCGAGACTCTGAAGAAGACCGGACGCATTGGCATCGGGCGGGTCGTCATTCGCACGCGCGAATACCTTTGCGCGGTGTTTCCGCAAGACAACGCACTGGTGATGAACCTGCTCCGCTATCCGCAGGAGATTGTCGATATCGAGGACTACAAGCTTCCGTCGGCGAAACCGAGTGGTGTGCGTATCTCGAAAGCGGAATTCGATATGGCCGAGAAACTCATCGAATCGATGTCCGCGAAATGGAATCCGAAGGACTTCAAGGATGAGTTCCGCGATCGCCTGCGCAAGGTCATCGAGCAACGCATCAAGACCGCGGGGGTGACACCCGCGCCTGACAAGGAGCCTGATTTGCCCGACGACGCCAGCACGAACGTGGTCGACTTCATGTCGCTGCTGCGCAAGAGCCTCGCGACGAACAAGCGCACGCCCGCCGAATCGAACTCCGCAAGCAAAAAGAAAAAGGCGAGTCCAGGCAACTCATCCAAGCCAAAGAAGGGCGCGCCAAAGTCCAGGGCGAAAACGAAGAAACCCTCGTCGACGCCGAGGAAGAGCGGCGCGCGAAAAAGCGCCTGATCGGCAGCTATCGGGCACGCGCGATGGACGAACCGGTCTGGCGAACGCCCTCGACCGGGCGATGTTTTGTCTATGTCCTGCCGTGCCGCGAAGAAGACACATTGAAGCTCGGCTACGCGCGTGATCCCTGGGTGCGCGTCCGCGCCTTCCATCCTCGATTCCATGCCTTCTTTGATCTTTCACGCGGCGCGTTGATGGAAACAGATCGAGTCGGCGAGGCCCGAGCGATCGAGAAAATACTCAAGAAAGAATTCAGATCCGACGCGGTCATCGCGCCGGTGGTGGTGCGTGAGCGTGCGGGAGGGAAATTCGAGTGGTTCCGTGGAATTCACTCGCAACTCATGGACCATCTGCAATCTCTCGGCATCGATCTGGGGTATCCCTTGCATGCGCCGCTGAGTGACTGGTTTCGCGATCAATGGCTTGCGCAAGCCGAGCGCATAGTCACCTGGAGCACGCAGGAATTCGAGCAGATCGAGAGCTGGCACTTCAATGCCGATCCGACCTTGCTTGAAACCCGCGAACGCGCTTTCAGGAATCTGCTCGACGCTTGGGACTGCATCGGCATTCCGGTCGACGCGCTGCTCAACGACGATGTCCGGCGATGGTATCGCCTCGGCTTCGATGATTAGCCTCTGACGGATGTGTATGACTGTCACAAGCGGGCGTATTCTTCGCGGCATCCGGCTACTCTTGCCGCACCCGGGCCACGACGCTGCGACGGTCGCCATGCGCCATGACGTATTATTGCCCGTTGTTGGAATGATCCTGGGAGACCCGCTATTTCCACCCTGCCCTACGACCGCGCCGAGCTGACCAGCAAGGCCCAAACCATTGCCGGTGCCGGACGCGAGCTGGCCGCTCTCGGCTGGACACCGGCGACCAGCAGCAATTTCTCGATGCGCCTTGGCCATAATCTTGCGGCGGTGACGGTATCCGGTCGCGACAAGGGTCGCCTCACTGGCGATGACATCATGGTCGTCGATTTCGACAATCAGCCGGTCGCGACTTCGTCGCGCCCCTCGGCTGAAACCGCCTTGCACACGCAGATCTATCGACGCTTTGCCGATGTCGGTGCGGTTCTGCATACGCATTCGCGCGCGCAAAGCGTCGCCTCGCGTCTGTTTGCCGACGCAGGCAACGTACGCTTCGAAGGTTGGGAACTGCAGAAGGCGATCTCGGGCTACCAGACCCACGAAAGCGTCCTCGATCTGCCGGTATTCGCCAATACGCAGGATATGAACGTGCTCGTCGACCAGATTGACGCCTGGCTCGATGCTGGCAAATCGTTGCACGGCTATTTGATCAATGGTCACGGAATCTACGCCTGGGGTGTTGATATGGCCGAAGCCCGGCGCCATCTTGAAGCCTTCGAATTCCTGCTCAATTGCGAGCTCGATCTGAGGAGGTTGACGTCATGAGCCAGTTACGGATCTTTGCCGATCACGATGGCGATGCGGCCGTCGAAACACATACTTCGCATGCCGACATCGCCGAAGCGTTGCGCGCCGTAGGCGTACGTTTCGAGCAATGGCAGACCAATCAGCCGATAGCCGCCGGTGCCAGTCAGGATGAGGTGATCGCGGCCTACAAGGACGACATTGATCGGCTGATGCGCGAGGACGGCTACCAGACCGTCGATGTCGTCAGCCTGACCGCCGATCATCCCGATCGCGCCACGCTGCGCCAGAAATTCCTCAGCGAACACACACATGCCGAGGACGAAGTGCGCTTTTTCGTCGCCGGCTCGGGCCAATTCACCCTGCACATCGGCGACAAGGTCTACGACATCCTCTGCGAACAGGGCGATCTGATCGGCGTTCCCGATGGCACGCGTCACTGGTTCGACATGAGCGAAGAGCCCAATTTCGTCGCCATCCGCCTGTTCAACAATCCATCGGGTTGGATCGCTGAATTTACCGGCGACGAGATCGCCGGACGCTTTCCGCGCATGCTGCCGAGAGGAGGTAGTCGCTGATCGATTTGATCCAGGCCCGATGATTCCGGCGGGGAATTCATGCGCGATGGGTATTCTGCCTGCTAGGCTTTGCGATCCGATCCGAGAAGACGAAAGCCATGTCCAGCATCCGCGCAATCCTTACCGATATCGAAGGCACCACGAGCTCGATCAGCTTCGTCAAGGACGTGCTGTTCCCCTATGCACGCAAGCGCCTGCCTGCCTACATCGTCACCCACTCCGACACGCCAGAGGTACAACACTGGCTGCATGAGGCTGCGCGCGAAGCCGGGCTGGTTTCCGCCAGCGAGCAGGAAATCATCGAGCTGCTTACCGAATGGATTGACTGCGACAGAAAGTCGACTGCACTCAAGGCGCTGCAGGGCATGATATGGGCCGACGGCTACAAGGATTCAAGTTTTCGCGCCCATATTTACGATGATGCCGCGCGGTGCCTGCGTCAATGGTCTGCCGACGGACTTCGTCTACATGTGTATTCCTCCGGTTCGGTGCCCGCGCAGAAACTGTTGTTCGGTCACACCGAAGCCGGTGACTTGACCTCGGTGTTTTCCGGCTATTTCGATACCGAAATCGGAGCCAAGCGCGAATCGGCATCGTATGCGCGGATCGCCGAAGAGATCGGTTTCGTGCCTGCAGAGATCCTGTTTCTTTCCGATATCAACGAAGAACTGGACGCAGCTCGCGCCGCGGGCATGCAAACCATCCTGCTAGCGCGCGATTCAGGCGGATGCCCGGCCGATTCCAAGCATCGATGTGTGACCAGTTTCGACGGCATAGATCCGACCACGATCTGAGCTGATGAATCCGATCGTTTCGATGATTCGTGACGGCCTGCGCATCACGTTTCTGCGTCGTCCGCGCGGAAATATCGCGATGGCGGGAGCCAGTGCGTTCGTCGCAAGCCTTGTTTTCTACGCGCTTGTCGAAATAGTCAATGGGGCGATCCAGGCCGAATCACCCCGATTGTTTGTCGGCTGGGGTTTCGGCACCCTGCTTGCCGACAGCATGCTCACCCTGCTTGCTGCGTGGTTGCTCGTGCGGATGTCGGGCCGCACCAATATCACCTGGGGTGTTGCCACCATCGCTGTCGCTGCAACCGCCACGACCTCCCTGCTGATTCACTGGCCCCTGCAAGTGGCTGCATTGCACTTCTTTCGTGATGGCAACGATGGTGCAGCCCTGACTTTGACCTGGTTGTCGAATCTCTGGTGGCTTTTTGTGCTGATTGCTCTGGCGTGCTGGCTGATGCCGAGACACTTGTTCAAAGCCATTTTTGCCGCCGCGCTGGCATTCGCGGTTTCGGCGATGCCATGGCGCTGGATTCCTGCCGCACCGCTGATCATGCAGGATCCGGTTGCGGCGCAGCAGATGGGTCAAGGCAATGACGCCATCGCCGGAAACGGGTTCGAAGAGACTGCCGTCGATGATAGTCAGACGTTCGATGCCGAGCAGCTGATGTTCGACCAGCCGCAACGTCTGCGGTCGGCAATCGAAGCCTTGCGTCCGCGCACTCCCGGCAAGGCCAATCTCTACGTCGTCGCCTTCGCCGGCGATGGCGGCGAGAACGTGTTTCGCAACGAAGTGGAATATGCCGAGCAATTATTCGGCAAGCGCTTTGACGCCGACGGTCACATCCTCGTTCTCGAAAACAATGCAGCCAGCATCGATTCGCGACCGCTAGCCACCCTGACCAACCTGCGCGTTGCATTTGCTGCGATCGCCAAACAGATGGATCCGGCCGAGGACATCCTGCTCGTCTACCTGACCTCGCACGGCTCGGAGGATCACCAACTGTATGTCGCGCTCGATCCGCTGCCGCTCAATCAGATCTCTCCTGTGGATCTCGCCGATGCGCTGGTGACCTCGCCGTCGATGCGCTGGAAAGTGATTGTCGTCAATGCCTGCTTTTCGGGAGGATTCATCGATGCATTGCGCGATGATTCAAGTCTGGTCATAGCTGCCGCCCGCAGCGATCGCACTTCGTTCGGCTGTGGCACGGAATCCGAGATTACCTATTTCGGCAATGCCTTCCTTGCCGAAGCGCTGAATGAAACGACTTCGATCCCCGCGGCATTCAGCAAGGCCAAGGCAACGGTGGCTGAATGGGAAACCCGCGACAAGGTCGAGGAAAGTTCCGAGCCCCAGATCGCCAGTTCGCCGAGTATCGAGGCGAAATTGCAGAGCTGGAGGCAAGGGCTGGCCGAGCGTGCGGCCGTTCCATTCTCGCCAGCGGCGCCCGCGAAAACCGATCCCGTGAAATCAGGCCCTCATTCAGCACGTTGAAGCGATTCAACCAACCAGCATGTCGACGTCCTTGGCGATTGTCTCGGGCTTGTCGGTCGGAGCATATCGCTTGATGACGTTGCCATCGCGATCAACGAGAAACTTGGTGAAGTTCCACTTGATTGCACCAATCCCGAGCAGGCCCGGCTTTTCTTTCTTTAGCC
>JBBRBU010000100.1:0-11239 GCA_038205505.1 Lysobacterales bacterium
GGCAACCTCGTCGCCTACTATCTGTCACGCAAGATGCCGGCCTGAATCGATCCTTTTTCCGATGAAAAAGGGCAGCCCATTGGCTGCCCTTTTTTTCTATCCCGTTGTTTCAATGTCCCGATTCCACCGAACCGATCAGAACGGGATATCGTCATCCTCGAAGCTGTCGTTGCGCGAGGGTGCTGGTGCATTCTGGCGCGGGGGTGCCGTCTGCGGGCCACGCGGTGCGCCGCGCGCGGGACGATCCTCGTCACGGTCACGATTGCTGCTTCCACCACCGCCGCCACCGCCGCCTTCATTTCCGCCGAGCATCTGCATTTCGTTGGCGATGATGTCGGTGCTGTAGCGCTGGATGCCTTCCTTGTCGGTGTACTTGTCGGTGCGGATCGAGCCCTCGATATAGACCTGGCGACCCTTCTTCAGGTACTCGCCGGCGATTTCAGCCAGGCGACCGAACATCTTCACGCGATGCCATTCGGTGCGTTCCTGCTGCTCGCCCGTCTGCTTGTCCTTCCATGATTCGGAAGTCGCCACGCTGAGCGTGCCAATGGCCGTTCCGCCGGCCGTGTATTTGACCTCGGGGTCCGCGCCGAGATTGCCCACCAGGATGACCTTGTTCACGCCCCTTGCCATTGCATCGCTCCTCGTTGTCGATTCGATCCAGATCCGTGCACTGAAGCAATCCGCAGTCTCATTGGCTGCGAACGCATCGCGCAAATTCAGCCCTGCATGATACATGGCACTGCCCCAATTCCTCCCGAATTCGCCATTCAACTCGGCAAATCAGGACCAGGCGGCTCGAGTCGGTGTGAACCTGACGCCCCCTGGAATCGGCAACCGTTTCGGCTTTCGCGGATACTCCTTCGATTGCCAGCCATCCGGTCGCGAATGTTTTTCCGCCCGCAACCGTTCTACTCAGTGACTGAGCACGACCGAACCGGTCCCGCCTGCGCAGAGGAGTTACCGTGTCCCGATCAATGTTCCGCTGGTTCGTGCTTGCCATCGTTGTCGTTGCCGCGTTCGCGCTCTGGCGCAGCGGCTTGCTCGCAGAACTGAGTCTTGAGGGGCTGAAGTCCCGCCAGCAATCGCTTGGCGCTTGGGTTTCCGCCCACCACGTGATTGCGCTCGGCAGCTTTTTCCTGGCCTATATCGCGGTTACCAGCCTGTCCCTGCCCGGCGCCGCCATCCTCACCCTGGCCGCAGGCGCCTTGTTCGGTCTGCTCGAAGGCACGGTGCTGGTTTCGTTCGCGAGTTCGATCGGCGCGACCCTGGCGTTTCTGGTTTCTCGCTTTGTCCTGCGCGACAGCTTGCGTGCGAAGTACGGCAAACGCCTGAAATCCTTCGATGAGGGCATCGAGAGCGACGGCGGCTTCTACCTCTTCACCCTGCGTCTGGTTCCAGCCTTTCCGTTCTTCCTGGTCAACCTGCTGGCTGGCCTGACCGCGCTCAAGATTCGCGTTTTCTACCTGGTCAGCCAGGTCGGAATGCTGCCGGGCACGATCGTCTTCGTGTATGCCGGCACCCAGTTGGCCCAGGTCGACAGTATTTCAAGCATTCTTTCGCCGCAATTGATTGGCGCGTTCGTACTCCTCGGCCTGATGCCGCTATTGATGCGCTGGCTGACGCGCTGGCTCAAGGCGCGACGCATCTACAAGGGTTTCAAGAAGCCACGCCGGTTCGATTTCAATTTGATCGTGATCGGCGCCGGTTCGGCCGGACTGGTCTCGTCGTATATTGCCGCAGCGGTCAAGGCGAAAGTCGCCCTGATCGAGCGCCACAGGATGGGCGGCGACTGCCTCAACACTGGCTGTGTGCCTTCCAAGGCCTTGTTGCGCAGCGCGCGACTGATGGCCGATGCGCGAAAGTCGGAACGCTATGGCATTGCCAAGGTCAATACCGAAATCGACTTTGCCGACGTCATGCAACGTGTCCACAAGGTGATCGCCAAGGTCGCGCCACACGATTCGGTCGAGCGCTATACCGAGCTGGGCGTGGATGTGATCAAGGGCGAGGCTCGTATCGTCTCGCCGTGGGAAGTTGAAGTCGACGGCCAACGCTATTCGGCGCGAAGCCTGATCATCGCCACCGGCGCGCAAGCCCGCGTCGTTGATATCGATGGACTCGATTCAGTGGATTTCCGCACCTCGGACACGCTTTGGGAAATCCGCGAACTGCCCAAGCAGTTGGTCATCATCGGCGGCGGCCCGATCGGCTGTGAGTTGGCTCAGGCGTTCGCGCGCCTCGGCAGCAAGGTCACCGTGGTGCAGAAGGCTTCCCGCTTGCTGCCGCGCGAGGACACCGATGCCTCGGAGGTGATTGCGGCGCGTTTTGCTGACGAAGGCATCGAGGTCGTCACCGAATGCGAGGCGATCCGTGTCGAGGGCGACAAGACCGGTGGCACGCTGATCGGCAAGCGTAATGGCGATGAAATCAAATTCGGCTTCGATCGCCTGCTGCTGGCACTCGGACGCAAACCCAACGTTGAAGGGTTTGGCCTGCAGGAACTCGGCGTCCAGATCAACAAGCGCGGCACCATTGAGACCGATGCACTGCTGCGCACGAATTTTCCGAATATCCTTGTCGCCGGTGATGTCGCCGGCCCCTATCAATTCACGCATGTCGCTTCGCACCAGGCTTGGTATGCGTCGGTCAACGCACTGATCGCACCTTTCTGGAGCTTCAAGGCTGACTATCGCGTGATTCCGTGGGCCACCTTCACGGATCCGGAAGTCGCGCGCGTCGGCCTTTCCGAGGCCGAAGCAAAGGAGCAGGAAATCGAGGTCGAGGTAACCCGGTACGGCATCGATGATCTCGATCGGGCGATAGCCGATTCGGCTGATCACGGCTACGTCAAGATTCTCACGGCCCCAGGCAAGGACAAGATTCTTGGTGCGACGATCGTCGGCGAGCACGCCGGTGATCTGCTCGCCGAATTCGTGCTGGCCATGAAGCACGGCATCGGCCTCAACAAGCTGCTCGGCACGATCCATATCTACCCGACCATGAGCGAGGCCAACAAGATGGCGGCCGGTGTCTGGAAGCGCGCACATGCGCCGCAGCGAATATTGCGCTTGGCCAGCAAATTCTTCACCTGGCGCAGGAATTGAACCGATGCGATTGACTATTGCAATTCTGTTGATGCTGGTTTCGCTGGCTGCGTGGGGCGCCGGAAATGACCGCTTCGATCAAACCCATGCGGCCTGGAGCGATCTGGTTTCGCGACATGTCCAGTGGACCGCCGAAGGCAGCGCAAGTACGGCCGACTACGCCGGATTCGCACGCGATTCAAAGGCGCTTGATGAGTACCTCTCGAGCTTGTCGAAAATCGAGCGAAGCACCTTCGATGCCTGGAATCAGGATGATCGCGAAGCCTTCCTCATCAATGCCTACAACGCAGCCACGGTGAAACTGATCCTGAGTCGCTATCCGAAACTCGAATCGATCAAGGATCTCGGCGGCGTATTTTCATCACCGTGGAAGAAGGTTTTCGTCGATCTTCTCGGCGAGCGTCGCAGCCTCGATTCAATCGAGCATGGTTTGCTGCGAGGCGCCAGGGATTACCGCGACCCGCGCATTCATTTCGCGGTCAATTGCGCATCGATTGGCTGTCCGGCCTTGCGCCCGGAAGCCTTTGTCGGCGCAAAGCTCGACGCGCAACTGCAAGACCAGACGTCACGTTTCCTGCGTGACCGCAGCCGCAACCGGTACCATGGCAAAGCGATGAAACTCGAGATTTCCAGCATCTTCGACTGGTATGCAGAAGACTTTGATGTGCATGCAGGTGGCGTCAAGGTCTTTCTTGCCAATCACGGCGAGGCACTCGAACTGGATGCGGCCGTGCTCGAGCGCTTGCGCAAGGGCGAGGTTCCGGTTGGTTACACTGGCTACGACTGGAAGCTCAATGCCGCCCCGCGATGAATCGTTCGGCGACGCGGATTGTCGCGGAACTCAGTTCAACGCCGGGCCTGCTCCCTGCCCTGATTCATGACCCGTGCCACACAATCGGTTTCCCGTCGTGAAACCCTGCAATCCAAAGCGGCCAACGATCATGTCACTCTCCGTTGCCATCGTCATTCCCGCCGGACCCGGTGACCGCGCCTGGACGGGCTTGTTGCCGCAACTGATAGCGGCGGATGCGCAGGAAGTCGTACTCGTCCTGGCCGAAGGAGACGATCTGGCCAAGCAGATTTTCGCCGCACGGATCGTCCGCGCACCCGCGGGGCGCTCTCATCAACTCAATGCGGGTGCTTCGGCGAGCCAGGCCGAGTGGCTGTGGTTCCTGCATGCGGATTCACGCCTGACCCCTCGCACACTTGAAGCGATGCAGGATTTCGTGGCCAAAAACGAGGATGCGATCGGCTATTTCAAGCTCGACTTTCTCGACGATGGACCCAAGCTGATGTTCCTCAACGCCTGGGGTACCGCATTGCGCAGTCGTTTTCTGGGACTGCCTTTTGGCGATCAGGGCCTGTTGCTGCCGCGGCGTGTTTTCGATGCGCTCGGCGGTTTTGATGAAGCAATCGGCAAGGGCGAAGATCATGCGCTGATCTGGATGGCGAGAGAAAAAAGCATTCCGTTGCGCGCCATCAACGCGTCGATCCAGACCAGTGCCCGGCGCTATGCCGAGAACGGCTGGTGGAAAACGACGAAAACACATCTGCGCATGACCCGCGAACAGGCGACTCGCTTCTCGCGTCAGGCGAAGACAAACGAGGCCATTGATCGATCATGAGTTGCGCCATCGCCATCTTCGTCAAGACGCCTGACCTCTCGGTCGTAAAGTCGAGGTTGTGGCCCGGCATCGGTCGCGCTGCGGCTGAACGCGTGCACCTCGCCTCGGCGGCAGCCGTTCGCTCCGTCGTTTCCAACGCCGCCGCGAAGTCTTCGATTGAAGGCTATTGGGCATTGGCCGAATCCGCCGAACTCAGTGCGATGCATTGGCCTGGCCTGCTGCATGTGGAACAAGGCCAAGGTCCCTTGGGCGATCGCATGGCGGCGGTGTATCGACAATTGCGCAAACAGCACCGCAGCGTGATCCTGATTGGCGCCGATACGCCGCAAATCAGATCCGGCGTACTGATCGATGCGGCGAACTGGCTTGACGTCGATGCGCCGCGCCTTGCGATCGGACGTGCTGGGGATGGCGGATTCTGGCTGTTCGGCGGCAACCAGGATCTTGCCGATGATCGCTGGTCCGTTGCGCGCTACAGCACGCCGTCGACCGCCGCGGAATTTGTCGACGCAATGAACGAGTGCGGCGACTGGCTCGAACTTGAAACCTTGCGTGATATCGACACACCGATTGATATCGAACCGGTTCGTGCCGAACTGGAAGCGCTCGATCATCCAAACGCCGAGCAGCGTGATGTCAATGCAATCCTTGGATCGTTGCTCACCGTGTCGGAACCTCTCGATGAGTGAATGGTTGCTCGCCAATGCCGCCATGGTTCGCTTCAGTGCAGTTGCCAGCGTATTCCTGCTGTTGCTCGCGATCCAGGCGCGCCGGCCGAAACGCGGTGAGGCCTCCACGCGCGGTCGACAATTGCGCAACCTGTCGCTGCCGCTGATTTCCGGGCTGATCGTGTACCTGCTGTTGCCACTGACTGCAGTGAGCTTTGCCGCGGCCGCACGCGACATGCATCTTGGACTGTTCAATCATCTCGGTTGGCCGCTTGCAGTTGAACTGGCGATCACGATCATCGTGCTCGACCTTGCGATCTACTGGCAGCATCGCTGGACGCACATCGTGCCGTGGCTGTGGCGATTGCATCGGCTGCACCATACCGACACCCAATTCGAGCTTACCCTGGGTCTGCGCTTCCATCCGTTCGAAATCGTGCTGTCGCTACTCTACAAATGCCTGATCATCGCAGCGCTCGGTGCCGCACCGTCGAGCGTTTTGATTTACGAAATCCTGCTCGCCTTGTTCGCCCTTTTCTCGCACGCCGACATCGCTATCGCCACGCAATGGGATCGGCGACTGCGCTGGCTCGTGATCACCCCGGATTGGCATCGCGTGCACCACTCGGTGCATCGACACGAAACTGACAGCAACTATGGCAACCTGTTCAGCATTTGGGATCGATTGTTCCGATCGACCAACGAGCAACCCCGCGATGGCCATCTCGCGATGAAGATCGGGTTGACGGAGTTCCGCGATGAGGCATCGCAGACGCTGCCGGCGATGCTGGCCCAGCCGTTCCTCCGAAAACACAAACCCTCAAGCCACTAGGAATTCCCATGCGCGATACCTGGGCCCAGCTCGAACACAGCGATTTTCCGCCGCTCGTGCGCGGGCGTATGACGACGCTGCAATTGAACCTCGGCTACCGCTGCAACCTGAGTTGCATCCATTGCCACGTCAATGCGGGTCCGCGCCGGACCGAAACGATGGATCGAGAAACCATGCAGTTGGCGCTAAAGGTTGGCAAGAAAATCGGCGTCAGCATCCTCGACATGACTGGCGGCTCCCCCGAAATGAATGCGGATTTTCGCTGGCTTGTCGAAACCGCGAAGACGCAAGGACTGCATGTGATGGATCGGCTCAATCCAACCATCATGGAAGAACCCGGGTACGAGTGGGTCGGCGATTTTCTCGCCGAACACGAAGTCGAAGCGGTCGCTTCCCTGCCCTGTTACAGCCAGGCCAATGTCGATGAACAACGCGGCGACGGCGTTTTCGAGAGTTCGATCAAGGCGCTCAAGAAACTCAATGCACTGGGCTACGCGCAAGCAGGCTCAAAGCTGACCCTGAATCTCGTCTACAACCCGAATGGCGCCTTCTTGCCACCGGCCCAGGACAAACTCGAACGCGACTATCACCAGTTGCTCGGCGACAATTTCGGTATCCGTTTCAATCATCTGTATGCGCTGGCCAACATGCCGATCCAGCGTTTCGGGTCCTGGTTGCTGTCCAAGGGCCAGTTCGACTCGTATATGACGACACTGCGCAATGCGCACCAGGATGCCAACCTCGATGCGGTCATGTGCCGCTCGACCCTGAGCGTCGGCTACGATGGCCGCGTATTCGACTGCGATTTCAACCAGATGCTCAAGTTGCCCTTGGCCGGCCGCAAGCAGGACACCCATCTGCGCGATCTGCTCGATGCCGAATTGCCGAAGGCGATCGGTGTCGCCGGGCATTGCTTCGGCTGCACCGCCGGACAAGGCTCGAGTTGCGGGGGCGCGCTCAACTGACCAAGAGACCGCTTGATGCTTGACCCATCCGAAGTCCATGAAATTTCGGCAAGTTCGCGCCGCGGCGGCGTGCGCGCGATCTTCGAACGAGCCTGCCTGAGCGTCGCCTCGGGCGAACGCGCGACGCTCGCCATCGTGCTGGAGGCTGAGGGTTCGACCTATGTGCTTGCCGGCGCCTGCGCGTTGTTTACTGCGAGCGTCCAAGTCGGCTGGTTGAGTGGTGGTTGCCTGGAAGAGGAGATCGCGAAGCGCGCCGAACTCGCGGCACGCAAGGGATCAATCGAATGGATGGAAGTCGACACGCGCGAAGACGGCGCGATGTTCGGCGGATCGGCGATGGGCTGTCGTGGCCGATTGCGCCTCGCGTTGCTGCCATTGACCGCGATGCCGGGATGGGAGGACGTGGCTCGGGCCTGGCTCGAGCGTCAAGGACCGATGAGGTTTGCGATCTCGTCACAGGCTGAAATCTGCTGCGAGGCTGGGAGCGGCTCAGGTGACTGGACACTGCCGGCGGCTGAGATTGAATGGGAAAACGAACCTTCCTCGAAGATTTGCTGGCAAATGACTATTGATACTCCGCCATCTGTCCTGCTGTTCGGCAGCGGGCCGGAGGTACCGATCCTGCTGCCCATGCTGCACTCGATGGGATGGATGACGACCACCATCGAGCGTCGTCCACGCTGGCAAGCAAACGCAAGACTGGCGGATGTCTGCCTGGGCGGTGTACCGGCACAAACAGTGACTTCGCTCGCGAATGCAAACCATACAGCCGCACTGGTCATGCATCACAACTTCGAACTGGATCTCGAGGCCCTGCAGGCACTCTCGGCAAGCTCGATCCCTTTCATCGGACTGCTTGGCCCGAATCGGCGACGCGAGGATCTGTTCATGTTGCTTCCCGAAACAACGCGCGCATCGTTGTTGCCTCGGCTGCATTCTCCGGTCGGCATGGACCTCGGTGGCCGTGGCCCCGAGACCATCGCTCTGAGCATCGCAGCCCAGTTGCATTCGATTCTGCACCCGCGCTAGACGGCTATACTGGTCGACAGTTCTCTCGGAAATCCGAACTTGAGTTTCGTATCCACTCCTTCCAAGCCGGGCATTCGCAGTTTCGCCGACGTCCAGGCACTCGCTGCCGCCGATATGCGAGCGGTCGACATGCAGATCCGCACGCGCCTTGCCTCGGATGTCGTCCTGATCAATCAGATCGGCGAGCACATCATCGGTGGCGGCGGCAAACGACTGCGGCCGATGCTGCACCTGCTTGCCGCCCGGGCTTCCGGCTACACGGGAACCGATCATGTACCACTGGCGGCGCTGATCGAATTCATCCACACCTCGACCTTGCTGCACGATGATGTCGTCGACGAATCCGACCTTCGTCGCGGCCGCAAGACCGCGAATGCGCTGTGGGGCAATGCGGCGAGCGTGCTTGTCGGCGACTTCCTCTACTCGCGCTCGTTCCAGATGATGGTCGAGCTCGATGACTTGCAGATCATGCGCATCCTCGCCGATACGACCAACCGAATCGCCGAAGGCGAAGTCCTGCAATTGCTCAATATCGGCAATGCCGATACCAGCGAGAAAGCCTACCTGGATGTAATCGAACGCAAGACCGCCGTATTGTTTGCGGCGGCGGCCCGACTGGGCGCCGTATTGGCCGGGCTTCCCGCCGAACAGGAAGAGGCGCTCGCCCAGTACGGGCTCGATCTCGGTTACGCATTCCAGATAGCCGATGACGTCCTCGATTACGTTTCCGACGCCGATACACTGGGAAAGAACATTGGTGACGATCTCGCCGAGGGCAAGCCGACCCTGCCGGTCATCCATGCAATGGCCAATAGTTCGCCCGAGCAGGCCGCCAGCCTGCGCCGTGCGATCGAATCCGGTGGTCTCGATTCACTCGACAATATCATCGCCGCGATTCGTGATTCCGGCGCAATCGAGCACTCTCGCTCGCGAGCCGAGCACTATGCTCGATCGGCGAAATCGGCCTTGTCTGTCCTGCCCGCCTCTTCGGCACGCGATGCACTTGCGCTGCTGGCGGACTATTCGGTGAATCGGAGTTCGTGATTCGCGTTGCGGATTCTTCGTCGTTCGCGATCCATCGCGATTGATGCCAGATAGAAACAAAGCTACTTACTTTTTTGCAAAGTTTGATTGCATCGGCGCAGACAGAAATCTATCAGCCTTTCTATTTGAACGCCCGCTTCTTCGGAGCGCGGCATCCCTGCCTTTTTTTCACTCGCCTCCGCACTTTCCGTCACCCCTTCGGTTTTCAACAGCCGAATGGCTGGTCAGGCAGGGGCCCAGTGCCTTTGTTCGTCTAAAGCACGCTCCTTTGGAGCGCGGCATCCATGCCGTTTTTCACTCGCCTCCCGGCGAGCGAGTGTCTTTCTCTTGCGTGGCCAAGAGAAAGGCACCAAAGAGAAGGCCACCCCGACACTCGCGCCTTACGCACAGTCCCTGTGCTCCAGGTGCGCGAGCCTGCTCCGGGGTTCGCCGACAGTCCATCCATGGACTGGCGTCGAACTGGCCCACATCGTGTGGGCCATCCTTCGGACAATTCCTGCGCAGTCTCGCCACGATCGAGGGGACCCAAATAGCGTGCGTCGTGCACGCCAAAGCCAAGATCAAAGGCCCCTCATCCGCCTGTGGCACCTTCTCCCGCGTTGCGGGAGAAGGAAAAGCCAGAGCAAAGCCGAAGCCAAAACGTGCGGGAATCTGCTTCGTCTTGGCTGCGCAGGCGAGGGCATGGATGCCCGAGGTAGAGCAACGCAGGAGCAGTTGCCGAATGCGCAGTGAACGGGCCCCCTGAGCGGCGGCGAAGTGACGGAGGAAAGCCCGCAGGGTGGGCGCAATGGATTGCGCCCAGTTTGGCGCCAGTCCAGGGATGGACTGTCGACAAACCCCGGAGTCGCTTCGCGGACTCGCAGGGCAGGAAGCCCGGAGAGCGTCGCTTTGGGGTGGCCTTTCTCTTGGTTACTTTCTCTTTGGCCACGCAAAGAGAAGTGACTCGCTCGCTGGAAGCGAGTGAAAAATGGCAGGGATGCCGCGCGATGAAGAAGCGTGCTCTAAATACGCAAACGCAAGAAGTCGTCATTCCGGCCCTCTCATCCTGAAGATGACGAAGTTGTTCAATGAGGCGAAAATCAGGGATTTTGCGATGCTTTAGTGACTGGTCAATCGACAGCCAAGGGTGCGATCAATGCGTAGAGGCTAGATCAACCGCGCCGCGCGTGCATCGCGCACTCACGCGAGAGCGTCGCGATCGCATCCCAATCACTCCGATCAAGCGCCGATTTCGGCACCATCCAGGAACCGCCAACCGTGATCACGTTCGGTAATGCGAGATAGCCCGGCGCGCGGGCCGCGTCGATTCCACCGGTCGGGCAGAAACGCACATCCGCGAATGGTCCGGCGAAGGATTTCAGTGCGTTGATGCCGCCCGATGATTCGGCTGGGAAAAACTTGAAGCGCCGATGGCCGTGTTCGAGGCCGCGCATCAACTCGCTCGCGGTTGCGATGGCCGGCAGGAATGGAATATCCGCATCGGCGGCAGCAGCGTACAGGGCTTCTGTCGAACCCAGTGCGATCGCGAACAAGGCACCGGCATTCGTCACTGCGCGCAAGGACGTTGCATCGAGCACGGTGCCAGCGCCGACAATCGCACCAGGCACGTCACGCGCGATGATCCGGATCGCTTCGATCGCGACTGCGCTGCGCAAGGTGATTTCGAGCACGGGCAATCCAGCATCGACGAGTGCGCGCGCAAGCGGAATTGCGTCATCGAGATTTTCGATGCTGAGCACCGGCAGCACGGGCGCTTGCGACAGCAGTTCGTCGACACGCGCGGCGCGGGATACGGCAGTCCATGACGGCATCGGTTCTATCCCCGTGAGGTTTGATGCAGGGCGACGGCGGCGCCGAGCAGGCCCGGATTGGCGTGCACGATGACTTCAACTGTCACCGCTTCGAGCCAGGTCGAGAAACGACCCTTGGCGAGAAAGCGTTCGCGGAATGCACTCGAACGCAAAAAAGG
>JBBRBU010000101.1:0-11113 GCA_038205505.1 Lysobacterales bacterium
CAGCTCGCTGACCGGCAATCTCAATTCGGGTTCGGCTGGCGTCTATCTGATGGCGAGCACAGGCGGTGAAGCGCGTCGGCTCGCGAAAGCCGGCGGCGATCCGGCCTTCTCTGCAGACGGCAAACGTATTACCTTCCTGACCGGCGACGGACTCAAGAAGAAATTGCAGAGCATCGCCATTGATGGCAGCGAGCCGCGCGATGTGTTCGATCTGAAATACGTCAATTTCGTCAGCCTGAGCCCGGACGGTCGTTGGGTCGCCTTCACCGAGCTGTTCAACGCCTACGTCGCACCGATGCCGCAGACCGGCGCCAGCATCGAATTGTCGAAGGACACCAAGGCGATTCCGATCAGCCTATTCAGCCGGGATGTGGGCTCGTATCTGCATTGGGCGTCCGATTCAAAATCGCTGCACTGGATGGTCGGCCGTGAATACCACTCACGCGATCTTCGCGACAGTTTTTCCTTTCTCCCTGACGCACCGAAGGAACTGCCTAAACCCGGCAGCGACCACGGCATCGATGTTGGATTGACCGTGCGCTACGACGCGCCTGGCGATGTGTTCGCCTTCACCGGCGCGCGTCTGGTCACGATGAACGATGCCGACGCGAAGCAGGAAGTCATCGAAGACGGCGTGCTCGTCGTCGATGGCGACACGATCAAGGCGATCGGCGCGAGTGGCAGCGTGACGATCCCTTCAAACGCGAACGTTATCGACGCCAAGGGCAAGACCATCGTGCCAGGCTACGTGGATGTGCACGCGCACGCCAACCACTTCAATAGCGGCGTTGTGGCGCAGCAGAACTGGGCCTACTACACCAACCTCGCCTTCGGCGTGACCACTGCACACGATCCCTCGGCCACCACCGAAACCGTGTTCTCGCAAGCGGAACTGGTAAAAGCCGGTGACATGGTCGGCCCGCGTATTTTCTCGACCGGCACCATCCTCTACGGCGCCGACGGCGACTTCAAGGCCGAGGTCAATTCGCTCGATGATGCGCGCGCGCATCTGCGCCGCATGAAGGCGAATGGTGCGTTCAGCGTCAAGAGCTACAACCAGCCGCGTCGTGATCAGCGCCAGCAGATCAATCAGGCTGCGCGTGAACTCGGCATGCTCGTGGTCGAAGAAGGCGGCTCGACCTTCAATCACAACATGACCATGGTCCTCGACGGCGCCACCAGCATCGAGCACAACATCCCGGTCGCACCGCTCTACGCCGACGTCATCAACCTGTGGAAGGAAACCGACGTGCGCAACACGCCAACCCTCGTGGTCAGCTATGGCGGCCTGAGCGGCGAGTACTGGTGGTATGCACGCGACAACGTCTGGGAAGACAAGAAGCTCAATCGCTTCTTCCCGAGCGAAACGCTAGGCGCCCGCGCGATCCGTCGCGAGACCGCACCGGATTGGGACTACTACCATGTTGAAGTCGCCAAGGCGGCAAAGAAGCTGCGCGATGCCGGCATCAAGATCAGCACCGGCGGCCACGGCCAGTTGCAGGGCCTGTCGCTCAACTGGGAAACCTGGATGCTGACCCAGGGCGGCTTCAGCAATTTCGAAGCGTTACGCGCGGCGACCATCGACGGTGCCGACTTGATCGGGCTGTCGAAACAGATCGGCTCGCTGGCTCCCGGCAAGCGCGCCGATTTCGTCGTCCTCAACACGAACCCGCTCGAGAACATCCGCGCCACCATCGACACTCGCTACGTCGCCGTCAACGGCCGCCTCTTTGATGTCGACGCAGACATGGCCGAAGTCGGCGGCAAGGCTCGCAAGGCGCCGGAGTTCTACTGGCAACATCACCATGACGGACGCACGTTCGGGATCGAGTACGGGCCAACAGCACCGTGTCATTGCCCGAAATCAGGGACATTACACAAGCATTGATTGGATGGGCGCCGGCACATTGCCGGCGCCCAGGAATCGATTGATTTCCCAAAAGCCGTTCGTTCCGAGCTTGTCGAAAGGCGCCTCCACGCTATCGATCGGACCCTGCAACCTCAGCTCATCGATTCTTGGGCGGGTTCAGAAAAATATCGGCTCACCAGGAACGGTGGGGAGAAACCACTTCCCCAAAAACCTACGGCAGCGCATGTGCGCCCGCCTTCGGTACACTGGCGAATTGCCGAAGAATTTCAGGAGTCATCGCTTGATCATCAAACCCAAGGTACGTGGATTCATCTGTGCGACGGCCCATCCGGTCGGATGTGAACGCAACGTGCTCGAACAGATCCAGATCACCCAGGCGTCGGAACAGAATGGCCCCGGCCCCAAGCGCGTACTCGTGATCGGCGCATCCACAGGCTATGGCCTTGCTTCGCGCATCACCGCCGCCTTTGGCTACGGTGCCGCCACCCTCGGCATATTTTTCGAGAAACCCAGCAGCCCGGAAAAGAACGGAACCGCTGGCTGGTACAACTCCGCCGCGTTCGACCAGGCGGCCAAGCAAGCGGGCGTGTACAGCAAATCGATCAACGCCGACGCGTATTCCGACGAAACCCGTGCCAGGGCGATAGAAATCATCAAGAACGAAATGGGTGGTTCGATCGATCTCGTCGTTTACTCACTGGCCTCGCCGGTGCGCAAGATGCCAGGCAGCGGCGAAGTCGTGCGCTCGGCACTCAAGACGATTGGTGAAACCTTCACCAACACCTCGGTCGACACCAACAAGGACACCGTGATCGAAGCCAGCGTCGAGCCGGCCACCGAGCAGGAAATCAAGGACACCGTCACGGTGATGGGCGGCGAGGATTGGGCACTTTGGATCGACGCGTTGAGCGCTGCCGGCGTACTCGCCGAGCGCGCCAAGACCATTGCATACAGCTACATCGGAACCGAGATCACCTGGCCGATGTACTGGCACGGCACGCTGGGCCAGGCCAAGCAGCACCTCGACCAGACCGCCGCGCAACTGCGCAGCCGTCATCCCGGTCTGGATGCCTTCGTCGGCGTGATGAAATCCGTCGTCACCCAGGCCAGCGCCGCAATCCCGGTGATTCCGTTGTACGTCTCGATTGCCTTCAAGATCATGAAAGAGAAGGGCATCCATGAGAACCCGATCGAACAAGTCAACCGCCTTTTCCGCGACCGACTTTATCGCGCCGATAACGCGCCACCGGAAACCGATGACGAAGGCCGCATCCGCCTCGACGATTGGGAGCTCCGCGCCGACGTCCAGGAACCCTGCCAAACCCTCTGGCCCACCGTCACCACCGAAAATCTGCGCGAGGTCACCGACTACGCCGGCTACAAGCACGAGTTCCTGAAACTGTTCGGATTCGACCGTGACGATGTCGACTACGCAGCCGAGGTCGATCCGGATCGGCGGTTCGATTGTGTTGTGGGGTGATCTTCGCTGGTTGTCGATGTTTTACGGGAGTGCTTGAGGATTCGCCAGATTTTTGCATCCCGGTGAAGTGCAGCTTCGATATAGATTCCCTCGTACTTCAACGCGCTCGTCGTCCCTGCCTTCGCAGGGGCGACGAACAATTTGGCGGCGGGTCGGTCTTCCGGGGAGCCGCCGCGAAAGGACGTCGAACGATCGAGCGCAGCGCCTACACCGTTCGGTAGTGATCCGACATCGGATATCTTCGCGCATACATCGCGAACGCCAGCGCCGCGAGTAGTGCAAATCCGGCAAAGAAGAACATCATGAAGGCGTTCTCGCTCAAGCCGGTGTCAGCGATGCGGGCGGTGACCGCGTCGTTGCGCACCGCGGCATTGGTGAGCAAGACCCAGAGGTTGCCGAAGGTCACCGAGAGCAGCCAGAAACTCATGATCGTGCCCTTCATCGATGGCGGTGCCTGGCTGTAGGCGAATTCGAGACCGGTTGCCGAGACCAGCACTTCGCCGAAGGTCAGCAGCACGTACGGCAACACTTGCCAGGCAATTGAGGTCGGATCGCCGCCATCGATGCTGAGCTGGATAACGCCGGCCGCGATCCAGGCCAGGCCCGAGAACGCGATACCGAAACCCATGCGCCGCAACGCGGTGACTTCGAGCCCGAGCCGGCGCAGGAACGGATACAACACGAGGTTGTTGAATGGAATCAGCAGCATGACCAGCAGCGGGTTGAGCGCTTGCATCTGCGCCGGTTGCTGGACCAGCCAGCTCGGCCACCACCACGACTCGTGCGGCATGACCATCGCGTTGCCCTGCAGGATCCAGGTTGATGCCTTTTGATCGAAAAGCGACCAGAACGGGGTAACCAGGGCAAATACGATGAGGATACGCAGCACCGCACGCACGCCATCGACGGCTGTATCCGGATGCAGTCCGCGCGCGCGTTCGAGTTGCAGCGAAGTACCGATGCCGCCGAACAGGATGAACACACCCAGAGCCACACAGAAGGTGATGACGAAGCTGAAATGCTCGGGCCACCAGGACGGTGAAATGGCCCACGCGGCAAACATGCCGACGGCGGCGGCGGCGCCGAACGCGGCGAGGATCAGTCCGCTGCGGCCACTGCCCGGTGCCATCAAGGCCGTGCGCGCGACATTGATCATCGAATCGGGATTCTTCGCCACCGGCGGCACGTGCACGTACTTCTTGCGACCCATCCAGAAGATCACGGTGGCGATGAGCATGAGAATGCCCGGTATACCGAAGGCCCAGGCCGGGCCCCATGAAGTGAGGATGCGCGGCATCAGCAAGGATGCGAAGAACGAACCGAAGTTGATGGTCCAGTAGAACGCGTCATAAACGACTTTCGCGGTGGCCTTGTTGCGCTGGTCGAACTGGTCACCGACGAAGGCCGAGACCAGCGGCTTGATGCCGCCCGAGCCGAGCGCGATCAGAAACAGGCCGAAGTAGAACCCGGTCCGATTGCTTTCGAACATGGCCAGGCAGGCATGGCCGACGCAATACAGCAGCGACAGCCAGAGCACGGTGTTGTACTTGCCGAAAAAGCGATCCGAGATCCAGCCGCCGAGCAGCGGGAAGAAATACACGCCAATGACGAAGGTATGGAAAACGTCCTTGGCGATGCCGGCGCGTTCCGCGATCGGCGCATACAGCAACAGGGTCGTAATCAGGAACGGCGTGAGGATGTTGCGCATGCCGTAGAAGCTGAAGCGCTCGCAGGCCTCATTACCTATGATGTAGGGAATCTGGCGCGGCATGCGCGCGGCTTCTTTGTCGTCGATCTCGGGTTTCGCGGGAATCGGCTTCATCGGGATTGCTGCATCTGGGGATTTGCGGGCTACTATGCACGTTGCGGCGCGAGGCGGAAACCTTGGCTTGTTTTTCGGTCATTCCTGAAGCCCTTCGCCCTTGATCGTCGCCGCTGCGCAGGCAGCGGCCAGTGTCTTGTCGATCAAGAGCAGAGTCGCTGGATTCCCGCTTCAGCGAAGCAGAGCCAGTCCTGAGATTGTCGAAGGGCAGGAACGACGAGAAGCGGAGGTTTTACCGGAATCACGCTTTCGCGCGGTCACACAAACCAATCATTTCGCCGACGGATCGGCATTACACGGGGAGACATCCATGAGCGTCATCGCTGAACCTGGACCGCAATTGACCTTGCGCGCGATCATCCTGTCGATCGTGCTGGTCGTGATACTCGCGGCGGCGAACACCTATCTCGGCCTGTTCGCGGGCATGACCATCGCCTCGGCGATTCCGGCGGCTGTCGTTTCGATGGCGGTGCTGCGCCTGCTTGGTGGTGGCGGCATTCTCGAAAACAACATCGTGCAGACCGGCGCGTCGGCGGGCTCGTCGATTGCATCGGGCGTGATCTTCACGATCCCGGCCCTGGTCATCCTCGGCTACTGGGAGGAATTCGAGTACCAGTGGGTTTTCGCGATTGCCGGCCTCGGCGGCCTGCTTGGCGTAATCTTCTCAGTGCCATTGCGACGCTCGCTGATCGTCGATCAGGGCCTCGCGTTTCCGGAAGGCAAGGCGGCGGCGGAAGTCTTGAAGACTGGCGAGAACCCGGGTCAGGGCTTGAAGGTTCTCGGCATTGCGGCACTCCTTGGCGCCTTCGCCAAGGTCGGCGCGGCCAGCGGCTTGCGCCTGTTCCCCGATACCGCCGCTGGCGCCACCTATATCGGCAAGGCGATCGCCTACATGGGTACCAACCTTTCGGCGGCCCTGCTCGGCGTCGGCTATATCGTCGGCCTCAATATCGGCATCGTCGTGTTGGCCGGTGCGATGATCGGTTGGAATATCGCAATTCCGATCTACAGCACCTTCTTCCTGCAGACCGATCCTGTCCTGGCCGCTCAAGTCGCCACGGCAAGCGCTGAGGATGCGGCCTACATGATCTGGTCAGCACAGATCCGTTATCTCGGCGTCGGCGCGATGCTGATCGGCGGCATCTGGACACTGATTTCACTGCGCAAATCATTGTTCTCGGGAATCAAGAGTGGTCTCGATGCGACGCGTTCCGGCGCCACCGCCGTCGTCGCGCATACCGAGAAAGACATCCCGATGAAGTACATCGCGATCGGTCTGGTCCTGTTCACCCTGCCCCTGCTGTGGCTGTACCAGAGCATCGTTCACCAGTGGACGGCGAGCATTCCGATGACGATCATCATGATTGTCGCCGGCTTCCTTTTCGTCTCGGTGTCGGCGTACATGGCCGGTCTGGTCGGTTCATCGAACAATCCGGTCTCGGGCATCACGATTTCGACCATCCTGTTTGCCGCGTTGATTCTGGTTCTGCTGCTCGGTCGTGATTCGCCGATCGGCGCGGTTGCGGCGATCATGATCGGCGCGGTGGTCTGTTGCGCAGCGTGTATCGGCGGCGACAACCTGCAGGATCTCAAATGCGGCCATATCGTCGGTGCGACGCCATGGAAGCAGCAGCTCATGCTCGCGATCGGTGCGGTCTCTTCCGCATTGATCATGGCCCCGGTGCTGAACCTGTTGCTGCACGCGTATGGCATTGGCGTGCCGACCGCCGAACATCCGAATCCGCTGCTCGCTCCGCAGGCGAACCTGATGGCTTCGGTAGCCAAGGGCATTTTCGGCGGCGAACTGCCGTGGACGACGATTGGCATCGGCGCGGCCATCGGCGCTGCGATCATCGTGTTCGATTTGTGGCTGCAGTCCAGCGGCAAGAAATTCCGTGTCCCCGTGCTCGCCTGCGCGATCGGCATCTATCTGCCGATCGAGTTGATGGTGCCGATCTTCCTCGGTGGCCTGCTCGCCTTCATTGTTCAGCGCAAGATGGGCGGCGCCAAGGACGAAGCGGAGCACGGCCAGATTCATCGCAAGGGCATGCTGTTCTCGGCCGGCCTGATCACCGGCGAGGCGCTGATGGGTATCTTCATCGCCATTCCGATCGTCGTCACCGGTCGCGCCGACGTGCTCGCCCTGCCCGAACACATGCAGTTCGGCGGCTGGCTTGGATTGCTGCTGCTGAGCTACATCGCCTGGCTGCTGTATCGCTACGCGACCAAGCCGGATGAGAAGGCAATCTGACGTCAAAAGCTCGGTGCGTTTCCCTTCTCCCGCGAAGTGGGAGAAGGTGCCCGGAGGGCAGATGAGGGGCATTTAATTCCGATATCGTCCATGCAACGTCTACCGGACATGGAAAACGGAGTTTCTGATGTCGAATCGAAAGCACGTCGCGGCTGCGCGCAAATTGCGCTCGACGATGACCGATGCCGAACGCGTGCTCTGGTCACACCTTCGCGATCGAAGGCTCGAAGGATTCAAGTTCCGTCGGCAAGTGCCGCTTGCGGGCTTTGTTGCCGACTTCGCGTGTCTTGAAGCGAAACTCATCGTCGAGGCTGATGGGAGCCAGCATTCAGACCAGACGGAATCCGATCAGTGGCGAACCAAAGCGCTCTGCGAGATCGGATTCCGTGTGGTGCGTTTCTGGAATGATGATGTCCTCGCACGAACAGACGATGTACTAGAGGCGATTCGTTTGGCGTTGTCTTCAGAAAATGTATCGAGCCAAGAGCCCCTCATCCGCCCTCTGGGCACCTTCTCCCGCCAGCGGGAGAAGGGAAGAAAGAGCGCGAGCCTGCGATGGCGCCACCGGTTTTGGATAACATCGTTGCAATCGGCATGACACCGCTCCTCCTTCTACCGCTGGCGGGAGAAGGTCCCGAAGGGGGATGAGGGTGGTCAACGGAGCCTCAACTGATGACTATTCGACAGCCGCTGGATTGCGAAGGGATGCCACGATCTGCTCGAGAACGTCATTTAGCCTCAAGAAAACATCGTCGTTCCAGAATCGCAATACACGGAATCCAAGCGCTACCAAGTCGTTGGTTCGACCTGAGTCTTTCTCTGTGGCATCAAGGTGCTGGCTACCATCCAGCTCGATGATCAGGCGCACCTCGAGACAAGCAAAATCCGCGACGTATTTTCCAATTGGTACCTGGCGTCGAAACTTGTAACCGAGCAGGCGACGGTCGCGCACCTGATACCAAAGCCTTGTCTCGGCTTCAGTCATTGAATGGCGAAGTTCGCGGGCGAGATTTGTGTTTCGACATCGCTCCATCCCGCGCATCTCCTGCTATTGATGATATGAAGCAATCGGTTCGAAAACCCTACCCTCATCCGCCCTCTGGGCACCTTCTCCCGCAAGCGGGAGAAGGGAACACCTTGATAAAGTATTCCACGGACTATGGACCTCACCCCGTGTTCTGGATTCCCGCCGCGATGCCGTTGACCGTGGCAATCAGCGCAT
This sequence comes from Lysobacterales bacterium, assembly GCA_038205505.1. GTDB lineage: Bacteria > Pseudomonadota > Gammaproteobacteria > Xanthomonadales > Rhodanobacteraceae > Dokdonella. The sequence goes on from JBBRBU010000101.1 coordinate 8,646, forward strand.
GGAGCAAGTCGTCGTCCTTGCGTTCGGTGGCGCGCCAGCGGGTCAGCAGATCGACCTGGATCAGGCTGATCGGATCGACGTAGGGGTTTCGCAGGCGAATTGACTGGCGCAAGCGCAAGTCGTGGGCGAGCAGTTCGTCTTCGCCCTTGAGATCGAGGATCGATAGGCGGGTGCGCTCGAATTCGGCTCCGATGTCGCTGAAGAATGGCTCATGCAGGGCACCCGCGAGTCGCGAATAGCCTTCGAAGATGGCAAGGTCGGATTTGGCCAGGACCATCTCGACATCATCGACGAGCTGGGCAAAGAACGGCCAGTCGCGGGTCATCTCGATCATCGCTTCACGGCCAAAGGTTTCGATGCCGTGGGCAAGTCCGCTGCCGACGCCATACCAGCCCGTCAAAGCCGCGCGGTTCTGCGACCACGCGAACACCCACGGAATCGCTCGCAGACTTTCGACGCCACCCGCACCGCCGCGACGCGCCGGACGCGAGCCAATGCGCAGGCGTTCGATCACATCAATCGGGGTTGCATTGCGGAAGTATTCGGTGAAGTCGGGATTCTCATGGACGAAGCCGCGATAGGCATTGCGCGCCTTGGTCGCGATCGCCGAAGCCATTGATCGCCATTGCGCCTCACGCGACTCCGGCGGACGCGGTCGCAGGGTCGCGCGCATCACCGCACCGGTCATCTGTTCAAGATTGCGCAAGGCAATTGCGCGGATACCGTACTTGCGATGGATGACTTCGCCCTGCTCGGTCAGACGCAGTACGCCATCGACCGATCCACGTGGCGAGGCGATCACAGCGCGTTCGGTCTTGCCGCCACCGCGACTGGCCGATCCGCCGCGACCGTGGAAGAAGATAATGCGCACATTGGAATCTTTTGCTAGTCGGGTCAGCGCGATCTGGGTTTGTTGCAAGGCCCAGCGCGAAGCGACCAGACCACCATCCTTGGCGCTGTCGGAGTAACCGAGCATGACCACCTGCTGATCGCCGCGCGCGGCCAGATGGGCGCGATAGGCGGGATCGTCGAACAGCGAAGTGACCACCGCTTCGGCAGCATTGAGATCGGCGACCGTCTCGAACAACGGCGCGACATCGAGCGGTACGTTGCCTGAGGCGTCGACGCAGTTGGCGATTCGTGCCAGGGCGACGACCGCGAGCGCATCGGCCGCACTGCGACTCATGCTGACGATGTACGGGCCGAACGCCTGCTCACCATAGCGCGGACGCAATTGCGCAACGGTGCGGAACACGGCCAATGTCTTGCGCGCTGCATCGTCGTTGCTGGCACCAACCGTGGACGGATCGGCGAGCACGGTCTTGAGGCGCTTGACGCGATCATCCACTTCGCGCGTCGCCCATTGCGCATCATTGAACAATGCGGCAAGTGCCGCATCGTGGATCGCCGAATCCTGGCGCAGATCGAGCGTGGCGAGGTGGAAACCGAAGGTCTCGGCACGCCGCAGCAAGCGACGCGCGGCAAACCAGCCGGCGTGGACGCCGCGGTTCTCCTCAAGACTGTCAACCACAACACGGACATCGTCAATGAAGGTCGCCGCATCGGGATAGCCGCCTTGCTGACCGCGCTCGGTTTCGCCGAGTCGCTCGCTGACCAGCTTGAGGAACTGCCGATACGGCATGTCCTCGTGACGTGCCCGCAGACGTGCAGCCGCGCTTGGCAGCATCGCGCGATAGACGTCGGTGCGCGCGAGCAGATCGGCCGAACAAGCGACCCGAGACAGCGAGTGGCTGAGCAATCGACCGAGTTGAAAGACCTCACGCCGATACAGCGCGAGCACCTGTCGGCGCTGTGTCGCCAGCGTCGCCGCGATGGTCTCGGCACCGACGTTCGGATTGCCGTCCATGTCGCCGCCGACCCAGTTGCCGAAGCGCAGCAAGGTCGGCAGATCGACATCAACCGGATCCGCGCCGAGCGCATCGGCAAATACCTCGTAAAACACTGGCACGACGCGATAGAGCACGTCGGTCAGATAGAAGCCGACGTTCTCGAGTTCGTCACTGACACTGGGTTTGTCGAGGGCGAACTCGGCGGTCTGCCAGGCCGCGGTCAGGGCCATGCGCATGCGTTCGAGATCGGCCCGGCGCTCGACGGGCGTTCGCCCGCCGTCGATGTCGGCAACCAGAGCGCGAACGACCTCTGTCTCTTTTTCCAGAAGCGCGCGTCTCACGGCTTCGGTTGGGTGCGCGGTGAATACCGGCTCGATGCGCAGGTGACTGAGGCAATCGCGCAACTGCTCCTCATTGATGCCGCTCTCGCGCAGCTTGCCGATGACATCGCGCAGGCCGCCCGGTTGCGGTGCGGCACCGGCCATCTCGTAGTGACGACGACGGCGGATGCGATGCACGCGCTCGGCGACATTGACCGCACCGAAATAGGTCGAGAATGCGCGCACCAGCGATGTCGCGTGAGCCACATCGACACCGGACAATTCACCCTGCATGTCT
>JBBRBU010000102.1:0-11046 GCA_038205505.1 Lysobacterales bacterium
ATCGTTCTCGACAATCCCGATCATCGCCTCGCGCCGGGCATGTTCGTCGAGCTGGCGTTCGCCGCCGCTGAAGGCAAGGCACATCCGCTGATTCCTGACAGTGCCTTGATCACGACCGGCAGTGATGCACGCGTGATCGTCGAGACCGCGCAGGGTGCGTTTGCGCCGGTGCGCGTTGTCAGCGGACGTTCGGCGGCGGGCAAGACCGAGATCCTCGAGGGTCTCGACGGTGGCGAGCGCGTTGTCGTCAGCGGCCAGTTCCTGATCGATTCCGAAGCGAGTCTGTCAGGCGCGCTCGATCGCTTGTCTGATCCCGATGCCTCGCCGCCCCTACAGAACGACCCGCACATAGGTCACGACATGCCGACCGGGCAAGACGACCACTCGGGCCATGCGATGCCTGCGCAAGCGGATCCGCACGCGGAACACGAGATGCCGTCCAGTGACGACCCGCACAAAGACCATGCCAAGCCCGAGCCGGCGGCCAAGGATCCGCAGCCATGATCCTGCGCCTGATCCACTGGTCGATCGGCAATCGTTTCCTCGTGCTGGTCGGTGCGCTGGCACTGGCTGTGGCCGGCGTCATCGCGGTCCTGCGCACGCCACTCGATGCCTTGCCCGACCTTTCCGATACCCAGGTGATCCTGCGCACCAGCTGGCCTGGTCAGTCACCGCAGATCGTCGAGGATCAGGTCACCTATCCGCTGGCGACGACTATGATGTCGGTGCCCGGCGCGACCACGGTGCGCGCGTTCTCGTTTTTCGGAGATTCGTACGTTTATGTACTTTTCGAGGACGGCACCGATCCGTACTGGGCGCGTTCGCGCGTGCTCGAATATCTGAGCCAGGTGCGCGACAAGTTGCCCGAGGGTGTCAGCCCTGCACTCGGTCCGGACGCGACCGGGGTCGGCTGGATCTATGAATACGCTCTCGTCGATCGTAGCGGCAAACACGATCTCGGCGAGCTGCGCGCGCTGCAGGACTGGTTCCTGCGTTACCGCTTGAAGACGGTGCCCGATGTCGCCGAAGTCGCGAGCATCGGCGGCATGGTCGCGGCGTGGCAGGTGATCGTCGATCCGCAGGCGCTGGCCGCGCGCAATCTCAGTGTGATCGAGGTCGAGAACGCGATCCGTGACGCCAACGGCGCCAGCGGGGGTTCGGTGATCGAGCAGGGCGAAGCCGAACTCATGGTGCGCAGCGTTGGCTACCTCGGCAGCGCCAGCGATTTCGAATCGATTCCGCTGACCACCGGAAGCAATGGCGTGCCCGTGCTGCTCGGGGACGTCGCCCAGATTCGACGCGGGCCGACCCTGCGTCGCGGCATCGCCGAACTCGATGGCGAAGGCGAGGTCGCCGGCGGTGTCGTCGTACTGCGTTCGGGCAAGAATGCATTGACCGCGATCGCGGCAGTCAAGTCACGGCTGCAGGAGCTGAAGGCGAGTTTGCCGGAAGGTGTCGAGGTCGTGACCACCTACGATCGCTCCGAGTTGATCACGGCCGCGGTCGACAATTTGCGCACCAAGCTGATCGAGGAATTCCTCATTGTCGCGCTGGTCTGCGTTCTTTTCCTCTGGCATCTGCGTTCCTCGCTGGTCGCCGTGATCACCTTGCCGCTCGGCGTTCTCGCGGCTTTCATCGTCATGCGCTACCAGGGCATCAGCGCGAACCTGATGTCGCTCGGCGGCATCGCGATTGCGATCGGCGCAATGGTCGATGCGGCGGTCGTGATGATCGAGAACACACACAAGCACATCGAGCGCTGGAATCTTGCCAACCCGGGCCGACGGCTGGACAACGAAGAGCGCTGGACACTGGTCGCCAAGTCGGTCGGCGAAGTCGGTCCCGCACTGTTCTTCAGCTTGCTCGTGATTACGCTTTCATTCCTGCCGGTGTTCGCGCTCGGCGCGCAGGAAGGACGCTTGTTCAAGCCGCTGGCATTTACCAAGACCTGGTCGATGGCGGCCGCAGCGGGTTTGTCGGTGACCCTGATACCGGTGCTGATCGGCTATCTGGTGCGCGGACGCATCCGAGCCGAGCACGAGAATCCTCTAAACCGCGTGATCAGTGCGATGTATCGACCGCTACTCGAATGGGTAATGCGTGCGCCTAGCTCGGTCTTGCTCGTCGCTGGCCTTGTACTGGCTTCTGCGATTCTCCCGTGGAGTCGACTCGGCACCGAGTTCATGCCGATGCTCGACGAGGGCAGCTTGCTGTACATGCCGAGCGCGCTGCCGGGATTGTCGGTGGGCAAGGCTTCGCAGTTGTTGCAGCAGACCGATCGGATGCTCAAGACCGTGCCCGAGGTCGCCCATGTATTCGGCAAGGCCGGACGTGCCGATTCGGCGACCGATCCGGCGCCACTGACGATGTTCGAGACGACCATCACGTTCAAGCCACGTGACCAATGGCGTGACGGCATGACCATGCAGAAACTCAAGGGTGAGCTCGATGCCGCGGTCCGGGTGCCGGGCCTGACCAATCTGTTTGTTTATCCGATCCGCAATCGCATCGACATGCTGTCGACGGGTATCAAGAGTCCGATCGGGATCAAGGTACTTGGCCCCGACACGAAGGAGCTTGAGCGACTTGGGTCGAGCATCGAAACAATCGTGCGCGAGGTTCCTGGGGTGACCTCAGCGCTGGCCGAACGGGCCGCCGGCGGTCGTTACGTCGATATCCGCATCCGTCGCGATGCCGCTGCGCGCTACGGGCTGACCCAGGCGCAACTGCAATCGCTGATCGCGACCGTCGTCGGCGGCGCACCGATTGGTCAGACCATTGAGGGCCTTGAGCGCTATCCGATCGTGTTGCGCTATCCGCGTGCGCTACGTGATTCGCTGGCGGCCCTGCGCGAACTGCCGATCGTTGCAAGCAATGGCAATCAGGTGATCCTGTCCCAGGTTGCCGACATCTCGCTGGTGGCGGGGCCTCCGATGCTAAAAAGCGAAAACGGACAATTAGCAACCTATGTCTATGTCGATACAAATAGCAGCGATCTTCTCGCGCAGGTTCAATCGATTCAGCAGGCGGTTGCAGAGGGCATCGATCTGCCAAGCGGCTACAGCCTCGACTGGTCAGGCCAGTACGAATATCTGCAGCATGCAATCAAGCGCTTGCAACTGGTTGTCCCGGCGACCCTGGCGCTGGTGTTCCTGCTGATCTATCTGATCTTCCATCGCGCTGCCGATGCCGCGATCATCATGCTCAGCTTGCCACTGGCTCTGGTCGGCGGCCTATGGCTGGTTTGGTTGCTCGGCCATTCGATGTCGGTCGCGACGATGATCGGATTTATCGCCCTGGCCGGAGTCGCCGCCGAGTTTGGCGTGATCATGATGCTGACCCTGCGCCAATCCTGGCGGCATCAGTGCGAGATCAATCCGAACGCCGATGAAGACGCGCTTGATCTGGCAATCCGTGAAGGTTCGCTGATGCGGGTGCGTCCGAAGGCAATGACGGTCGCCGTGATTCTCACCGGATTGTTGCCGATCCTGCTCGGAACGGGCGTTGGTTCCGAGGTTATGCAACGCATTGCCGCCCCAATGGTTGGCGGCATGCTTACGGCGCCGCTATTGTCGATGTTGGTGATTCCGGCGGCGTTTCGACTTCTGGTCAGGCGTGAGTTGGCGAAAGGCTCCCCAGCGTCATGACGTCCTCGGCGTTGCACGATTGAGCTTGTAACAAATATTGCCGATTGCAGGGTCAGCGCAAGCGCAAGTTATTGAGTGGATTCATGATGTGCCGAGATTCAGCAGTGGAGGTAGGGTGATGGTCACGTCGCAGGTGAGCCAATCGCTGCCGAAACCGGCCAAATCGTATAGGCTAGTCCGTTCGCAATCTGGAGACCTGACATGAACGCACCTGCCCACCTGACCGCCTTGTTCACCACGTCCAAGGGGCCGATCCGGGTCAATCTGTTTGCCGAGAAGACTCCGATCACGGTGGCGAATTTCGTCAATCTCGTGCAGCGCGGCTATTACAACGGTCTGACCTTCCATCGCGTGATTCCCGATTTCATGATTCAAGGTGGCTGCCCTAGTGGCAGCGGCACTGGTGGTCCGGGCTATCGCTTCGAAGACGAGATCGTTCCGACGCTCAAGCACAATGCCGGCGGTGTCCTGTCGATGGCCAATGCCGGGCCGGGAACCAACGGTAGCCAGTTCTTCATTACCCACGTCGCCACGCCGTGGCTCGATGGCAAGCACACCGTATTCGGCATGGTCGATGGTCCCGAAGACCAGAAAGTCGTCGATGCCATCCGTGGCGGTGACACGATTGAATCGATCACCATCGATGGCGATACCAGCGAGATATTCGAGAAAGCCAAGTCGCAGCTCGAAAAGTGGAACGCGGTGCTCGACGCTGCCTGAGGCAGCCGACAACGGAGCAGCAACGCGGGCACCGCCCAGGAAACCCGCGTCGCCCACTCGGTTGTTGCAGGAGAGGCCTTCAGTCCCGATGCTGTTTCGCGAAGTGACAGAACGACCAAGGACATCGTGGCTGAATCCGCTTCCTACGGTGTTGTCTTCTGCTCGCGAACCGGGATCGGTACGTTGCACAAGTCGATCCTGCCGGCCGGTTTGAGATACCAATCATCACTACGGTTGCGGCGTGATTCAACCAGGGCAGCAAAGGTTGGCGTATCGGTGCGAAGGATCTGCAGATGGCTGCGATCCTTTTCTGCGACATCGGTGGCGAGACGAATCGATTTGATCGGCAATTTGTGCTGGGTTTCGATGTAGAAGCCTGCCGGCCCAGTTCCGCGCGGTAGTGCAGCGAGCAGTTCCATGCCACGGACCACGCGACCAACGCTGGCGATGTTGCGATCGAGCTGACGCGGCGCCTGACCAATGACGACGTACAGTTCGGCACCACTGCCTGATTCGGCTTCGTTGCCGCGCCCAGCGCCGACCATGCCGTAGCAGTGTGTCAGCCAGGCTTGCCCGGATTGCGCATCGCGCGCCGCCGGAAATCCGTTCGAGAATCCGACTTCCGTCGCGTAGACGTCGCCATCCTGCAACGGCGTGAACGCCAGCCCTTTTGATGGACGACTGAATTCGGCAGCGAGGCTTGTCTTGGCATCGCCAAGTGATCGCGCTAGCTTTTCGTTCTCCGCATTCGGGTCGCCCCATTGGGTGACGAAGTTGTCGACCACGCGCAGGATCGCCAATCCGTCGAAATATTTCTGCTGGACCAGGGTACGAATATTGGCCGCATGCAGCGGCGCGAACTCGTTCGCCAATTCGATAATGACGCGACCACCGGGTAGTTCCATGTAGAGCGTGTTTTCGTCGTCCAGCGGCCTCCAGTCGCCGGCTTTCGACGCATCGAGCACTTGCTGCATGGTCGGTTTCTTTGCCGGCGCCTCGGCTGCGAAGGCAGCGCCGCCCAGACAGAGGCCGAGACCCGCCACGATCATCGGCAAGGTGGCGCTCCAACTGGGCGACGAGGTCCGCAGTGCCTGTTCGGCAGTTTCGTTTTTCATCATGCACCCCGTTCAATTGGCAGAGCAGCAAAGACTAACCCGAACGCTCGTCCCAGATCGCCGGGTTTGCGCAGCCTGTGCCGATCTAGCGGAAGTGCCTGTTGCAAGGCTTCGCCGCTAGTTGAGAGGGCCGGCAGCAATTGGCGACCCGGGGAAGAGCCGCTCAAGCTCCGTTCGTCCTGAGCTGAAACTTGTCCTACGCCTGTCAACGCGACCCAGGAAAGTAGATTACTTTTGTAAATCAATGAATTGGAGTCGCCCTTCGAAAGACTCAGAGCCTGCGCGGATTCCGATTGGGAGACGAACAACCGAATCCATGTCAGACCATTCGCTGGTGATTTCGACCAGTCGATGGTGGGAAAGCGACGGAATCGACGTTGCCATGCAGATCGAAGTGCATGACTTTTGGGACATTCACTAGTGTGAACTTCATCCTATGATTCATTCAACGCTATGATGCGATGAAGAGCAGTGAAGATGACCGCGCTTGAAAGCCATCTCAAAAAATTCCAGAAGGAGCTGTCGGCCGGTTCGGTTTCGCTGGTCCTGCTTGCCGTGCTCGCTGGGGCTGAAGAGCCGATGTATGGCTATCTGATTGCCAAGCGACTCGACGACGGCGGCGAGGGAGTGCTCGCTGGCAAACAGAGCGCGTTGTATCCGGTGCTGCGAAATCTCAGCGCATCGGGTCTGCTTGAGAGCGAAGTCGAGCCCTCGGTGGCCGGACCGCCGCGGCGCTACTACCGAATCACCGCACTCGGGCGACAAGTGCTCGAACAATGGATAGCTGCGTGGGCGACGACGCGCGATTTCGTCGACAGCGTGCTCGAAAGCAACACTTCGCAAGGGGCGAAACCATGAACCAATCAATTCCGAAAACCATCCGTGCGTACCTCGATCAACTACGCGTTGAATTGCGCGGTGCCGATTCGGCAATGATCCAGGATGCGCTCTACGACGCCGAGGAACATCTGCGCGCCGAACTTGCCGAGCATCCCGAGCTTGATGAGGCGGCCATGCTGGCCAGGGTCGCGACCAGCTACGGCGCGCCCGATGAGGTGGCCGAGATCTATCGGGTCAAGGAGGGTGAAGTCGAGCAGGCGTTGCGACCGCGTCGGGTCACTCCGGTCGTCCAGAAATCGATCGTTGCGAAATTCTTCGGTGTTGCCGTCGATCCGCGTGCCTACGCGGCGATGTTCTACATGGTGCTGGCGATGGCGACCGGAATCTTCTACTTCACCTGGGTCGTCACGGGACTCAGTCTCTCGGCCGGATTCGCGATCCTGATCATCGGTATCCCGTTCATCATCCTGTTTTTCGCGACGGTACGTGCGCTGTCATTCGTCGAGGGCAAGATTGTCGAGGCGATGCTCGGCGTGCGCATGCCGCGCCGACCGTGGAAGGTCGATCGCGAGTTGTCGATCTGGCAGCGCATCGGTGCGATGTTCACCGATCCACGCACCTGGAGCACGTTGTTATACATGTTGCTGATGCTGCCGCTGGGCGTACTTTATTTCTGCATCGCCTCAATTGGCCTGTCGCTCGCCTTGGGTTTCATCGCCGCGCCCTTCATGCACCTGTTCGGCTTTCCAGGTGAGTTGGTTATCAACGACGGCACCAATCTGCTGGCGACGTCAGCCATTTGGTCACCCGTGGTCTTCGTCGCTGGTGTGCTGCTGCTGTTCGGGATGTTGCATATCGCCAAGGGCATCGGCCATCTGCACGGCCAGTTGGCCAAGCAGTTGCTGGTCCAGGTCGATTGATGGTTCAGGACGTTGCCCAAGCCTGCGCCTCGCAGTGATGCGGCCGCAGGTCAACGTTTCAGGCTTTCTTGCGCGCAAGTTTGGCTGGCTTGGCTGCAGTTTTTGGTTTCGATTCGATGGTGTGCTCGGCAATGAAATCACGCAACTGCGGATAGATCTTTTCGCGCCAGCGTCGACCGCTGAAGATGCCGTAGTGACCGGCGCCTCCGATCAACAGGTTTTTCTTGCGTGAGGCCGGAATGCCCGAGCACATCTCATGCGCCGCTTCGGTCTGGCCGCGACCGGAAATGTCGTCGTGCTCGCCTTCGATCGTGAGCAGGGCGGTTTTGCGGATATCGCCCGGCTTGACGCGTTGCCCTCGCACATCCCAGACGCCGCGCGGCAGCAGGTGTTGCTGGAAAACCGTGCTGATCGTCTGCAGGTAGAAAGGTGCCGGCATGTCGAGTACGGCGTTGTAGTCGTCATAGAACTTGCGATGCGTTTCGGCATCCTCGAGATCGCCGCGGCGCAGATCCTCGTAGAAATCCCAGTGCGAAGACATGTGCCGGCTCGGATTCATTGCGACGAATCCTGCGTGTTGCAGGAAACCCGGATAGACCCTGCGCCCCTTGCCGGGATAGTTCGACGGCACGGTGTGGATGACGTTGTTCTCGAACCATGACAGCGGCTGCGTCGTGGCCAGGTCGTTGACCTTGGTCGGACTGCGCCGAGGATCCATCGGGCCACCCATCATGGTCATCGTCAGCGGTGTTGTCTCGCCTTTCGATGCCATCAACGAAATCGCGGCGAGGACCGGCACGGTCGGTTGGCAGACCGAGATCACATGCAGGCGTTCCGCACCGATATGGCGAATGAACTCCTGGATGTAGGTGATGTAGTCGTCGAGGTCGAAGTCGCCCTGGTCGAGCGGCACCATGCGGGCGTCGATCCAGTCGGTCAGATAAACCTTGTGATCCTGCAACAGGGACTTGACGGTATCGCGCAACAAGGTCGAGTGGTGGCCGGATAGTGGCGCGACGACTAGCACGACCGGATCATTCTTGAAATCGGTCAAGGTTTTGACATCGTCGCTGAAACGCTTGAAGCGGATCAGGTTACAGAACGGTTTGGCAACCGAAACCTTTTCAGAGATCGGCGTTTCATGGCCGTGAGCGGTCACCGAGGGAATTGCGAAGGCCGGTTTTTCGTAGTCCTTGCCCAATCGGTAAGCCAGCTCGTAACCCGCCGCGAGGCGCTGGACGCCGGGGAAATGCGACAACCAGTTTTCCTTCGCCGTCAGCAGTTGCGCTGCAGCACCGGACCAACCCACGAGGGGATTCATCAGTGAGCGGTTCAGTTCGTGCAGCTGATACAACATAGACGCAGCCTTGTTTTGCGATGGCGAATCCGCCTATCTTTGGGCCAAAGTGTTTGATGTGCAAGTGCAGCATCGATTGTTCAGGTCGCTGACCCAGCGCTGACGTGCCTCGTGAATCGCCGTTGTGCGATGCAGAAGATGTGCCAAGGCTTCGCCCGCAGCACCTTGCTCTGTACCATCGCGATTCCCGTTGCCCGGCTCAGCGCATGAACGCAAAAAACTATGACCGCGCCTATTTCGACCGTTGGTATCGCGATCCCGCGCACCGCGTTCGGGCGCGTGGTGAGACCCTGCGCAAGGTCAATATGGTCGTCGCCACGGCCGAGTACTACCTGGGGCGCCCGATTGGCAACGTGCTCGATATTGGCTGTGGCGAGGGCGTCTGGCGCGCCCCACTATTGAAACTGCGCCCCGGAATTGAATATCTGGGTCTCGATTCGAGCGAATATGCAATCCGCCGTTTCGGGCGCTCGCGCAACCTGCGCATGGCACGGTTCGCCGATCTCGCCGAACTGCGCTTCGAGCGCCGCTTTGATCTGATCGTGTGCTCTGATGTCGTCCACTACCTGCGCGCACCGGAGTTGCGTCGCGGCCTGTCGGGTTTTCCCGAACTACTTGAAGGACTGGCCTTCATCGAATTGTTCACCTCGCGCGATCCGGTCGAGGGCGACGTCGCCGGTTTCATTTCGAGGTCGCCGGACTGGTACCGGCGCGAGTTCGCCGAAGGCGGCCTTCTGGCCTGCGGATCGCACTGCTACCTGGCGCCCGATCTGATGCGCTCGATCTCGGAACTTGAGCGCTTGAACGGATGAGCGACTCGACTGCCGAGTCAGGCAAGGCGTCGCCGCTGCAGCTGCCTGCGTTGACCGGTCTGCGTGGTCTCGCTGCACTCTGGGTTCTCCTTTACCACGTATGGGCGATGGCCGGCGGACCCGCGCTGGAGTTGCCTGGTTTCCCCGCTCTGAACGCGAGGATCGTGTTGTCGTTCGGCTGGGCCGGTGTCGATCTGTTCTTCTGCCTCTCCGCTTTCCTGCTGGTCCTGCCCTACGCAAGGTGGCGTTACGGGTCGGCATCGAGGCCGCTTGTCGGTCGCTATCTGCTGCGCCGGGTGTTGCGGATCTATCCTGCCTATCTGTTCCAGTTGTCGATACTGCTCGTGGCCGTCCTGTTTGGATTCGGCCAAGTGCCGAGCGCTGGAGGCCTGGTTGCCCATCTTTTCCTGTGGTTCTACATGGGCTGGAACTGGGTCGCGCCGATGGTTGGCGTGTGGTTTACCCTGCCGATCGAATTCTCCTTCTATTTGCTGCTGCCGTTGCTGGCGCCACTACTCGACCGTCGCCGCTGGCCCTGGTTGCTGATCGGCGCTTTGGCGATCAGTGTGGGCTATCGCTATCTCATGCATCTCGCATTCGCGGCTGAGCCGATTGCGACTCAGGTCATCGCGATCGAGAGACTGCCAGGTCGAATCGACCAGTTCGTCATCGGCATGCTCGCAGGCGCCGCATTCGTCGCGGCGAGTCTGCGCGACTGGAGTCCGCGCTCGCCCGAGCGCTGGTTTTGGACGGGTCTCATCGGATTGTTCGCGGTGTGTGCCGCGCTCGCTCATGTAGCGGATCGCTACTGGGCAGGACATCCTCTGCTGTACGTGTGGCACGCCCTGTTCTCGGCAGCTCTGGTGCCTGTGCTGCTGGCATCGGCGTGGAACGCCAGGCCTGCTCTACTGTTGCTGGCCAATCGTCCGCTGCGTTATCTCGGCGACATCAGCTTCGGCGTTTATTTGTGGCATATGCCGGTTGTTCTGGTGCTGCTGCGCTGGCTACCAGAAGCCTGGTCGCCGCTTGCGCGGTTCTGGGTTCTGCTCGCGGTTGTTCTGCCGATGACGACCTTGATTTCGCATCTGTCACATCGCTTCGTCGAACGTCCTTTTCTGCGGCGCAAACCGAAACATCGCTCGTGAATTTCGTCATGTTCGATTGATTCAGCGCGCCGCATCGAGGACAAGCTGCGGATCGATGCGCACCGTGAACCAGTTCATGCCCCAGTGCAGATGCGGCCCGGTGGCGCGGCCGGTCGCACCGACTGCACCGACGATCTGACCCTGCTCGATGCGCTCGCCGAGCTTCACGTCGAGTCGCGACAGATGCAGAAAATTGCTGCTGAAACCGAAGCCGTGATCGATGACGATCGTGCCGCCGGTCAGATAGAGATCGGCGCCCGTAAAACTCACGATGCCGCTGGCTGGCGCCTTGACCGGCGTGCCTGTTGCAGCCGCGATATCCATGCCTGAATGCGCTGAACCAGGTTGCCCGTTGTAGACGCGCTGGTTGCCAAAGCGACCGCTTATGCGTCCCTCAAGTGGACGCACGAACGATTCCGTGAAGTCGGTGCGGTCATCGTTGCGATCGCGCGCCTTGGTCACGGCCGCCTGCTCACGACGAATGCGTTCG
>JBBRBU010000103.1:0-10886 GCA_038205505.1 Lysobacterales bacterium
GGCATTGACCTGTCCGGCAATCAGTCCCTTTACGGCGAACGCTGTCTCGAAATTCCATGGCTCACTGCCACCCCAGATCCGCGATGACAAGAAGATCATCTGCAGGTTCGGGCAGCGTGCGCGGAGCACATCGACGATGCCGGAGAGACTTTGCTGAAGGATCGATACACCGACCGGGTAGGCCCCGCCGCCGCCCTGAATCGATTGCTTGAGCCAGACCACCTGGACCTGATCGAGGCCGAGACCCGCGGCGGCAATACGTTGATTGAAGAACGCCCAGTAGGGTTCACTTCCATCATCCATTTCGGTCGCATCGATCCCACCCTGCGCGGCGTCGACCAGGACTACGCGCGGGTGATACGTGGTCGAGTTCGCCGCAAGCCAGGAGAAACGGCCCCATTCCTGGTTGGCGTTGGACATGCCGACCGCGACAAAGCCGATCGCAGGCGCTGCGGCTGGCAGGCTCGTCGACGCAAGAGGGCGGATGTTGGCAACCCGCGCAAGTCCGTAGCTCAGGTAGGAGCCCGAGGGGGCATTGCTCCCGCCCGGATAGAGACCGGGTTCACCAGTTCCCATATAAAAATGGGCGGGATTGCCGATGTCGCGATCGGACAATGGCAGGGTTTGCGACCACGCCGATGAATTCAAGATCATCGCGAGCGCAATCAGCCATCCAGTTGCGCGACCGATCGGAGTTGCTCGTGGCGATGCGGTCTCCATGGGATGGAAGCCTCCGAGGTCAACTTGGAAATTGCAGGAAATCTGGTTTGGTCCTCGGAGATCTTGAGCGGCTTGCGCTGAGCTTGATTCACCGGTACCCGGCACAGATTGCGGTGTGCAGAGATCGAGTTCAACGCAATTGGAGTTGCATTACGCGACCGTCTGACCAATGGACGTGAAGAGCCGATCAACGACGGCACCTGGCTCGATCGCCCGAGACGAAAAGCTCTGTGGTTTGACTGAGGACGGTGGTATTTCGGATCGATCCGAATACAGGTCTGTTCCCCTGTTGCTGCCGCGGCTCGATTTCTGGGTGACTTTCGTTGTGCTGGTAGCATTCATCGCATTCATGAGGTTGGGCTCTCGTGAGCGGGTCGGCTGCAAGATCCGTTTTCCCGTTTTTCGCTGGTCTCATGTGACTACTTCCCGACATCGGAATCCTCATGCGAAACAACCTTCTCGGCATGGCGCTCCTATTGGTCTGCATTTTTTCGAATGCAAGTGCGGGTGCCAGTGAGGATGCATGCGCCGGTGGCTCGGACTCGCGTCTGCCGCCTCCCGTCACGTTTCGCGCGGTGGGGCCGCACCTGATCGTTGCGATGGTGGAATCCAGATACCCCACGGAGTTCGAGCGTATTCCGCCGATCACGCGGAGGAGTCGCCCCGGGCCATCAATGGAACGGCATGCGGCGGATCCGGATACGGCGTATCGGTACCGGGTACGTGAAGGTGCGAGAGCGGACTGTCATGCCGGACCGTGGTCGAACTGGGCATCGGCGCGCACACCCGCCGCTGCGTCCAAACCACCGTCCGCGCCGCGCATGCTGGAGAGTAGCGAGCGAGACTTCGTTGTGACCCTGCGCTGGGCGGCAGACGACCGTGATGTGGATGGCTTTGCGCTACTACGCTGCGTTTCGCACGATGTCTGCGTGGCGGCTGCATTGCTCGAGCCCGACGAACGCGAATTTCAATTTCACACACTGAGGGCGACCAGCTACGCGATCGTCGCATTCAATGAGCACGGCTATTCTCGATTCAGCAATAGAACGGCAACGATCGGCACCGAGATCCCCGTGCAGACGATGACCGAGAATGAAGCCCTCAGACCGTCGGACAGCTACGCTGCTCAGCAGATCGATCCTCTGGCGACTTCGAACGACGCCGACATGAATTGCACTACGCCGCAGGTCCTGATCAAGGAAGGCTTCACACTGGTCGGCATACGCGGGATGGAAGACCTGTACCGCGATCCGGACGGATGCGGCACTGGCGGTTGCGGCTACCAGAAATTCACCATACGAAATGGCTGCTACGGAAACCATGCCCGCTACAACGTATTGACCTCGACGCCGCCATTCGCAGGCAAGGATGTCGGCAGTGACATCGGCGTGGTGGTTACCAACAGTTCTGGTAGCGCCGGTGACGGCACCATCATGATCTACAGCGGCAGCAACGTGGTCGATCAGTACCAATGGATAAAGAAGCGAGGACCTCAACCGGGGGAGTTGCCACCATTCCATGAATTCGAGTCGCTGCAGATGCCCGAAAGCGACGGATCTCCCATGGTCATCAACTCGCCTTCGAAGTAGAAAGAAAAGCGGTCATGAGGAAACGACAACCGGGCAATCGGGACCGAGCCTTTTTCTCCCGATGGGCCAATCAGCTGCCCAACCCCTTTGATTCCATGGGTCGCCGCAAGTACCGGTGACACAAACCGGCGCGGAATAGCGTTACCCCA
The DNA here is from genome assembly GCA_038205505.1 of Lysobacterales bacterium. Lineage (GTDB taxonomy): Bacteria > Pseudomonadota > Gammaproteobacteria > Xanthomonadales > Rhodanobacteraceae > Dokdonella. The sequence goes on from JBBRBU010000103.1 coordinate 2,459, forward strand.
CAGAACACCCCGTGGAGAAACGTCCGTGAAAACACTATTGCATACCTTGCTCGCATGCCTGGCCGGCGCGCTCATGTCCTTTTCAATCGGCGCCGCACAGTTGCCGATTCCCGATCCCGGATTCGGCGACGCCGGCGGCATTGCGCGCATCGGCTTCGACCTCGCAGGCAGCCGGGGCGATGCAGCAAGCGCCGCAGTCGCGTTGGCGGATGGGCGATTGATTCTCGCGGGCACTGCAGAAGTCAACACACAGCAACGTGATATCGGTTTCGCGCGCCTGTCTGGAGTCAATGGGAGCCTCGATCCGGGATTCGGGCCCAACAACGACGGACGTGCGCTCGCTGGTCTCGCGCCAGTGGGCGAGGTTAAGGACATCCTGCCGACAGCGAACGGGTTGCTCTATCTCGCCACCATCTCCAACGCCACTGTTGTTATCGGAAGGAGGACCGCCAGTGGCGCGGTCGACCCAGCGTTCAACGGCAATGGCCATCGCTTCCTTGGGGCGGGGTTTTTCATCGATGGCGGGAACAGCGTCGTGCTCTCCCGGCTGTTCGAGCTCGGCGGCGGGAAAATCCTCGTCGTGGGGTATGCGGGATCGACGTCGAGAGTCTGCGCGGTTGCGGTCCGATTGCATGCAAACGGATCAACCGATAGCTCATTCGGTGCGGGTAGCGGCCGCATATGCGTCGCACCAATTGTCCAGCCTCAGCAAGTGGCGGGCGCGTTCAACGCAATCGTACTTGCTGACGAACGCATCCTGCTTGCGGGTGTATCCGTGCATTCCGGGGGCTCCGGTTTGGACATGAGTGTGGCGCGGCTCGCAGCTGATGGTGCGCTTGATCTCAACTTCGGGCCCGATCAGGACGGCTGGGCCCATGTCGGATTCGACCAAGGCGGAAGCCTCTACGATAGCGCCAATGCGATCGCGGTAGATTCCGGCGGGCGCATCGTGATCGCCGGCCGGGTCGAGACCCAGACGAACGACGAGATCGGTGTCGCACGATTACTTCCAGACGGCTTGCCCGACCTTGCGTTCGGCAGCGGCGGGCGGGTGCAGACGGGTTTCGATGTAGGCGGTTGGAACACGAGCGAAGCGCACAACATTTTCGTGTTGCCTGACCGGCATATCCTGGTCGGCGGCGCGGCCCAGTCGAACTATGTCGTCGGCGTCGCCCTGATGCTCCATGACGATGGCCGGTTCGAAAATCGCTTCGGTGCAGCGGGCAGATTTGTATTGACTGATCCCAATGGTCCGGAATCGGGCATGCTCAAGTCAGCGCGAACGGTGATCGATGGCGACTACATGTACATGGTCGGGAGCATTGTCAGCGAAGTGCTGTTGCCGGGCGGAATTCGGAATCTGGATTTTGCCGCGACCCGCCACGTGATTCCCCTTTTCAGCGGGGGATTCGATGCGGACTGAATCGTTCGGCAGATCTTGCGGCCGCTTTCGAGCGCAGATGCAAGGGCGCCCAAAGTGAGTAGTCGTCCAAGGTCGGATCGCGGAAAGATCGGGGTCCATCGTCCTTGCCTTGATGTTATGGCGCCGGACCAGGCCGTCTCTTGCAGCGTTGCCATCCAGAAAAAAGTCGTCGACGTGGCGCTAGCCTGACTCCCTGCACAGCTGACCAATCTCTCCCGGATTTCATTGATGAGGGACGAGACGGATTCGCGTTTCATGACATTGGTCCGTTTCTTCCGATAGCAAAAGAAAAGGCGCGCCGGAGCGCGCCTTTTCAAGCGGAAAACGACGCGATTACTCGTCGGTGCCGTCATTCTTCTTCGGGTTTTTTTCGTCATCCATTGCTGCAGCGGCGGCTGCAGCGGCGTCACCTGCCTGCACGGCTTCTTCCTTGATTTCGGCACCAGCCTGGTGCATTCCGGCAGCGGCGCGGTCACCGGCCTGCTCGGCTTTGAGCGCAGCTGCGTCGGCGGACTGCTCGATCGCCTCTCCAGTGGCGCTTGCGGCATTGCTTACGGCTTGGGCGGCTTGGCTCTTCGCAGCATCGGCCTGGACTTCCATCGAGGTGGCTTGGGCGTCCTTGGACTCAGCTTCAGCGCGCTTCGCAGCGGCCTGATTGGCGTCGGTCTGCGGGGAATCGCAGGCGGCCAGACCGAACGTGGTGGCAATAAGAATAGCGAGGATCGTGGTTTTCATAGTTTGGCTCCAGACGGGTAGATTGCTGTCTAAAAATAGGGAACTGTTGCCCGAGGGCAACCGCGAAGCGTGTCCAGCATAGGCGGAGCGAGCAGCCATGAGAAGAGTTTCAGGCCTCGAAGCGGCGCCTGCTTTTGCCACGGTTCAGGACAAGAATCCATTGGCCAAGATCAAGAACCACTGGCTTGGGCGCTCAGACTTGCAGCAACGCGACCTCGATTTCAGTCGCTTAACCCGCCGAAGATACACAGCAAAGTCACGCCGCGCCGTGCCGGCGACTTGTCCTTCAGCGCATGCAGCAGAATGACTGACGGGCAAGCGCCCGACGTGCCGAACGGCGTTCGAGCGCGCACGAAACCCGAGTCACTATGCACGTCAAGTTTTAAAGCCATCCCACGTTGGCTGCCGCCTTGAAAAAAAGTTCAGCTTGCCCAGGGTATTGGCACTTTTGAGAATATCGAGGGACATCGACGCGGGTGTGTCGATTACTTCCTGGGGCGTCTATTCGCGGAGATCACGCTTGGCGACGCTGTGCTTTCGACTTCAGCGCAAGGGCGGAACGAGAGAATTCGATTTGTGCGGGTGTCGTGCGCCAGTTGGTTCGCCGCCCGAATGCCAGGGATTTGATTTCGTGTGAGTGCGCCTTGCATGTCGTTCACCCGGCGCGAGATTATCGCTCAGCGATCCAGGCTTCCGCCGAGTTTTTTCAGCAGAACCGCGAGGCGCGAGCGCTCGCCGTCGGAAAGGCCGGAAAGCGCTTCCCCAGCTTCCTCGAAGCGAATCGCGATTGCCTTGTCGATTCGCTTCCGACCCTCTGTTGTCAGCTCGGCGGCGCTTGAGCGTCGGTCGTGCGGATCGTCCACCCGCGCTATGAGGCCTTTGCCTTCAAGCCGATCAAGGCAGGCAGTCATCGCACCCGAGGTGATGATCACTGAATTGCGCAATTCGGTAGGCGTGCGTCGATATGGCTTTCCGCCCCGACGCAGGGTCGCCAGAACATCAAGATCGGTGTAGTGCAGACCGAGCGGCTTGAGTACCGCGTTGGCTCGCCCTTCGAGCTGGCGCCCGATGCTCAAAAGCCGGCCAACCACGGCCATCGCGGCCGCGTCGAGTTCCGGACGCTCGGCCTGCCACTCGGCCAGCAGGCGATCGATCCTGTCGGTGTTGACGGCAGGGTTCCCGGTTTTCTGCTCCATCGCTGTTCCTGTTGCGTGATCACGAAATCAATATTAACATTGAGTATCTCAATGTAAAGATACGTCGGCTGACCTGGCCGGCGCACAGCGAGCACGCGATCGCTGTCGCTCCCTTCCTGTTTCACCCCGAGGCAACCGTGAATCCCATCTTCAAATCCATGTTTCTCGATTCGAACGAACGCGTGCGCAACGGCTGGTGGGTCCTGCTGTTCATCGCGTTGATGCTGGTGAGCCGGTTCGTCTACACGCCGCTCAGTCGGGCGCTGCAGGAATTGGGCATCTCGCAACACTCCCTTGAGCCGATGCGCTTCGGGTTCCTGCTGTTGGTGACCTGGATCTGCGTGCGCCTGCGCAAGGAATCGCTATCAAGTATCGGCTTTGTACTGGACAGGCGTTGGGCACGGGAAATGGGTCTCGGCTCATTCCTTGGCATCGCCTCTGCGCTGATCGTGGTGGCGATGATCTGGGCGGTCGGCGGTGTGCGTCTGGAACTGGATCCCGCCCGCAGTTTGAGCGTATTGACCGATGGCATCTACATATTTATTTTCGTGGCATTGTTCGAGGAAACCCTTTTTCGCGGTTTCGTTTTCCAGCGGCTCGTATCCGGTGCTGGTGTGTGGATCGCCCAGCTAACCCTGGGGCTGGTGTTCGCCACCAGCCATTGGGGCAATCCGGACATGCAGGGCGCCACGCTGATCTGGGCTACGATCGAGCTGTTCCTGGGTGCCGTGCTGCTCGGCCTGGCTTACCTGCGCACACGCAGCCTGGCACTGCCGATCGGAATCCACTTCGGCTGGAACTGGCTGCTCGGCCACGTGCTGGGTTTTGGTGTCAGCGGGTTCGAGCAAGCCGGCTGGTTCCGCCCACTGCTGATGGATCTGCCGGAATGGGTGACCGGCGGCAAGTTCGGTCCCGAAGCGAGCATTTTCGCTGTAGTCGCCGATCTGATGTTGATCCTCATGCTTTGGAAGTGGAAAGGCTCGGTCCCAGTAGGCCCTGCCAACGACGCCAGTCTTCGGACAAACGAACACGACCGTGTAGCGGAACGCGTTGCAGGCCGGTGAGATGAGTGAGGCGGAAAAGTTGTTCACGGACAGAGAACTGGGCATCCACAGATCCGAAAATTTGCTCGATCACCTGTCGGAGTTTTCTTTCCCGCGTAAGGCAGCGAGGTGTTCGGTCGCGATTTCAGAACTTGTGCGGTGGTGGGAGCCTCCGCGTATCCGATGGCACCGCTTGGGAGGGGCGCCAAGAAATGGGAGCATGCGGAGTGACTGGCAGCTTTGAGATCCTTGGTCCGAGCTTCAGTGGCAGGTGTGAGTCGGGCCTGACCTTGCATCGCGCAAGAATAGAAAACCAGGATCAGTCTCATCGAATCGCTCCCTGGAATGACATCGACACGCTGAGACCCTGTTCCGGCACCCGATCCCGGTGCGAACGGGTCTGGTGAATTGAATAGTCCTTGGCGCACGGTATGCTCTTGATCGTTTGTGCGGCGGCAACCAGGTTGAAATGATGAACATGGATCAGAAGGCTTCCGAAACAGGATTGGCGACGCGATGGCAAGAAGTCCGCGCGCGTGTCGACGTAGCATGTCGTGATGCAGGTCGCGATCCGTCCGAGGTCGAAATCCTGCCGGTCAGCAAGACCTTTCCTGTCGAAGTCATCCGCGAGGCGGTGGCCCTTGGCTTGCGGCGTTTCGGCGAGAACAAGGTGCAGGAGATCAAGACCAAGTTCGAGCCGCTGGCCGACTGCTCGATCGACTGGATCATGATTGGCCACTTGCAGACCAACAAGGCAAAGGAAGTTGCGCGACTGGCCAGCGAAGTGCAGTCGCTGGATCGTCTCGAATTGGCGGAAGCCCTGCACAAGCGTCTTCAGATCGAAGCTCGCACGCTCGACGTGCTGGTCCAGATCAAGACCTCGACCGAGGAATCCAAATACGGATTGCCACCCGATCTGTTGCCGGAATTTCTCGAAGCCTTGCGCGCTTTCGACACGCTGCATGTGCGTGGCTTGATGACGCTCGCCGTGAATTCCGACAACAAGGATGAGGTTCGCGCCTGTTTCCGAATGCTGCGCGAACTGCGCGATGCGGCTCAGGCCCACGGACACGAATTGCCGCGTCTTTCGATGGGTATGAGTGGCGATTACCCGCTCGCAATCGCTGAAGGCGCAACCGAAGTTCGTATCGGAACTGCGATCTTCGGTCAGCGTGCGACTCCGGACTCGTACTATTGGCCTGAGGCTGCCAAGCGGTCCTGAGCTCTGGAACAGGTCTGATCAATGGCATACGTACGTCCCCGGATCGGCGTCCGGGGCAGGCTCTGAGCGAGTCGAAGGACGATTCCCGATTTTCGACCTACCGTCGAAAAATGCGATCGTAGTTCCCTTCGACAAGCTCAGGGCGAACGGATGAGGCAATCCGAATCCTTGCGCTTGCGGAGTACATGCGGAGTGCGGCCATCGCTAGTCAATCGCCGGCTCGAGGAACGTCGGCAAATCGCTGTTGCGCTGAAAAGCGAAGATCAGGTTGGTCTGGATGTGGGCGACTTCCTCGCGCTCGGTGAAGATGCTCAAGGTGAGCTCACGCAAATGGTCGGCATCGCGGGCGACCAGGTGGACGAGGAAATCGTCGGCACCGGCGACATGGTAGTGGGCGAGGATCTCGGGGCGCGTGGCCATGTGGATGACGAAGCTGTCGATGAACTCGCGTGAATGCCGGGTCATGCGCACAGCGACCATCACCTGCAGGCCGATGCCGATGGCGGCTGGAAGCACCTCGGCGTGGAACCCCTGAAGCACGCCGGATTCACGCAAACGGCGCACGCGTTCGAGCGCGGTGGACGGCGCGATGCCGGTTTTTTCGGCCAGGGTCTTGTTCGGCAGCCGTGCATTCTTCCGCAATAGCCGCAGCAGTTCGATGTCTGTTCGGTCGAGCATCGTGAATCACTCCGCTTTCAGAATTATATTCGGGTCAGGTGCCCTGCGCCGTTAATTGTTTCATCATAGGCGACCATTTGGAACAATCAAGCCTCGGGGGGCATCATGCGCCGTATCCAGACCAGTAGCGTCCACGCCGGCCGCGACGACTTCGCCACGCTCGGGGTTCACGCCTCGCCGATCGATCTTTCGACGACTTATCCGGTCCACGACCTGGTCGAAGGCACGGCCAGCTTCGATGCTTTGGTCGGCGGTGCAGCTCAGGCACACAACCCGATCTACGCGCGCCTGCACAACCCCACGGTGGCGCGTACTGAAACAGCGATCGCCGAACTCGAAGGCACCGAGAGCTGTGTTGCATTCGGATCGGGAATGGCTGCGCTGAGCGCCTTGCTGTTGGCGCGTCGCGCTGCGGGATCACACGTGCTGGTCGTGCGTCCGATCTATGGCAGCGCCGATCATCTGCTTGCCTGCGGCACGCTCGGACTCGATGCCGAGTTCGTAACGGTTGATGAGATTGCCGCGAAGCGTCGTGCCGACACGACCCTGATCATTGTCGAGACGCCGGCCAATCCAACTCTGAAACTCGTCGACGTTCGCGCCGTGGTTGCAGCGGCGGGCGAGGTGCCGGTGATGGTCGACTCGACCTTCGCCACACCCATCCTGCAGAACCCGGCGGCGCTCGGTGCACGTTACGTACTGCATAGCGCGACCAAGTTTCTCGGCGGCCACGGCGATGTAATTGCCGGCGTTGTCTGTTGCGCGGATGTCGACGCGATGCCATTGCGCCAGATGCGCGCCCTGACCGGCGGTTTGCTGCATCCGCTCGGTGCCTATCTGCTGCATCGCGGACTGGCGACACTCGCACTGCGCGTCGAGCGCGCCCAGGCCAATGCGATCGAGATTGCAAATCGTCTGCTCAAACATGCGGCCGTAGCGAAGGTCTATTTCCCCGGCCTGGCGGGTCACGAACACAGCGAACTGGTTGGAGCAGGTTGCCAGATGCGTGGCCCCGGCGCTGTGATGGCCATGGAGTTGCATGGCGGATTTGACGTCGCGGCAGCGACGATGGCAGCGGTCCAATTGATCACGCCCGCAGTCAGTCTCGGTTCGGTCGACAGCCTGATCCAGCACCCGGCCGGACTCACTCATCGCGTCGTCGATGAGCAGGCACGCGCAACGCACGGCATCACGCCGGGCTTGCTGCGTTTGTCGGTCGGCATCGAACATGTCGAAGATCTGTGGGGCGATCTCGATCAGGCGCTGACCTGCGCCATGGGTTCCGCAGACCTTCGTTTGCGAGACGCGGCGTGACATGAGCGAAGCGATTACCGGCCACGATCCGGTGATCAAGCGGCAGCATCTTGCCGATCGACTGAACGCAGGAAGACATCTTCCCGAATCACTATGCCTATGTCGAAGCACGGGGTGGAATCAAACAACCGGATCACCTTTTTTCCGTTACGTATGAGCGGGGCAGGGACCCGGGAGACGAAACAACTCCTCTCCGTCACCCAAGCCCTTCGACAGGCTCAGGACAGGCTCGGCTTTGCCGAGGCAGGGGTTCAGCGCCTTTCGATTTGAAGCAGAGTCACTGGCTGACGCGCCGCTCCTGCGGCTTGCCCTTCGGGCCATTCGCATTGCGAATGTTCGTTCCGGCATCCTGCCTCCACAGTCCTGCCTACGCAGGGACGACGAGCAGGTGAGGGAGCACGGACGACGAGCTGGATTTGCATTTGTACGAATCCTCTCGGTTGCTTTCCCAAGACCCGCAATCAGCGACCAACTATCTATTTCTTCAACTCCCCAAGCCTCCGTCACCCCTGCGCAGGCAGGGGTCCAGTGCCTTTCGATCCGAAGCAGAGTCACAGGGTCCCTGCCTTCGCAGGGACGACGAGCAGGGGGATCCGTTCGCGTTGCGAATGTTCGTTCCGGCATCCTGCCTCCACAGTCCTGCCTACGCAGGGACGACGAGCAGGTGAGGGAGCAGGGACGTCGAGCTGGATTTGCATTTGTGCGAATCCTCTCGGTTGCTTTCCGAAAACCCGAAACCAGCGACCAACTTGCAATTTCCTCAACTCCCCAAGCCTCCGTCACCCCTGCGCAGGCAGGGGTCCAGCGCCTTTCTATC
>JBBRBU010000104.1:0-10646 GCA_038205505.1 Lysobacterales bacterium
CTGCGGCAGCTGATCGACACCGGCACCGAAATCGCTGGCGATGCCTATCTGCCCGAAGGGCGCAGCAGCCAGGAGCTGCTGGAAACGGCCGAGCAGAAGGTGTTCAAGATCGCCGAAGCCGGATCGCGCGGTCGCAAGGGATTCGTCTCGATGCGCGCGGCGGTCAAGGATGCCTTCCAGATCCTCCATCACCGTTACGAGAATCGCGGCACCATCACGGGTCTGCCAACCGGCTATACCGATCTCGATGAGATGACCACGGGTTTGCAGCCGTCCGATTTGATCATCGTCGCTGCGCGCCCGTCGATGGGCAAGACCGCGCTGGCCTTGAACATGGCCGAAAATGCGGCCATGCGAACGAAGAAAGCCGTCGCCGTGTTCTCGATGGAAATGTCTTCATCGCAGCTTGCATTCCGCTTGATTTCTTCAATGGGCCGAATCAACCAGCAACATCTTCGTACCGGCGAGTTGGCCGAGGAGGAATGGCCACGCGTGACCAGTGCAATCACGATGCTGAGTGAGGCGAAGATCTTCATCGACGACACGCCAGCCCTGTCCCCGGGCGAGCTGCGGGCACGCGCACGACGCCTCAAGCGTGAGCATGATCTCGGCCTGATCGTGATCGATTACCTGCAACTGATGCAGGTGCCCGGAAACAAGGAAAATCGCGCCACTGAAATTTCAGAAATATCGCGTGGACTGAAAGCGCTTGCCAAGGAACTGAATGTTCCCGTGATGGCCTTGTCCCAGCTCAACCGGTCGCTGGAACAACGCACCGACAAGAAACCGATGATGTCGGATCTTCGCGAATCCGGCGCGATCGAGCAGGATGCCGACCTCATCATGTTCATCTACCGTGATGAGTACTACAACCCGGATTCGCCGGAAAAAGGCGTCGCCGAAATCATCATCGGCAAGCAGCGTAATGGTCCGACCGGATCGGTCAAGCTCGCCTTCCTCGGACAGTTCACACGCTTTGAGAATCTCGCCGTCGATCGCTACACGGAAAACTTCGAGTGAGTCGAGCGACCTGCGCGACAATCCATCTCGGCGCGCTGCGGGACAATCTGCGGCGTTTGCGTGAGCTGGCTGGCGCCGCACGGATCATGGCCGTGGTCAAGGCCGATGGTTACGGTCACGGGCTCGAACGGGTCGCCCGGGTTCTCGCTGAAGCGGATGCGTTTGGCGTTGCCTGCATAGCCGATGGCCAGCGTCTGCGCGCCGCCGGCGTGCGCCAGCGCATTGTCGTGCTCTCGGGCATCGACGAGGCCGCGGATATCGCCGAGATGCACCGGCTGGGCCTCGAATCGACGGTCCATCACGAATCCCAGATTGACTGGCTTGCCAGCGATCCTGATCCGCGACCATTGAAAGTCTGGCTCAAGATCGACAGTGGCATGCACCGACTCGGCTTTGCTCCGGGCAAGGTGCGCGCCGCCCGCGAGCGTCTGCTGGCCTTGCCGAATGTCGAACGGGATATTGGCTTGATGACCCATTTCGCCAATTCTGATGTGTTCGGCGATGAACAGACAATTGCCCAGATTGAGTGCTTCGAGAGCATTGCCGCCGATCTGCCGGGAGAGCAGACCCTCGCGAATTCGGCTGCGGTCCTTGGATGGCCACAGGCGCGCGGACAATGGATCCGACCGGGTGGTGTGCTCTATGGCATCTCGGTGGTCGCCGGAGCGAGTGGCAGCGCGTTTGGTTTTCGTCCGGCCATGACCCTGTCGAGCAAGCTCGTTGCGATCAATCGCATCGGCAAGGGTGAGCCAATCGGTTATGCAGCGACCTGGAGGTGCCCCGAGGACATGGATATCGGCGTGGTCCAGATCGGTTACGGCGATGGCTATCCGCGTTCGGCTGAATCCGGAACGCCGGTCCTGATCAATGGTCGGCGTGCTTCGATCGTCGGACGCGTTTCGATGGATCTGATCACGATCGACTTGCGTGAGCATGAAGATGCCCGGGTTGGCGATTCCGTCGTGCTCTGGGGAAAGGATCTGCCGGTCGAGGAGATCGCCATGCATGCCGGCACGATCGGCTACGAACTCGTCTGCGGCATGACCCGGCGCGTGCGTTTCATCGAGGATCAGAGCTGAGATGGCCAAGGCGAAGACAGCCTACGTCTGCAGCGAATGCGGCGGCGAACATTCAAAATGGCAGGGCCAGTGCGCCGAATGCGGAGTCTGGAACACGCTTTCGGAAATCGTGCTTGAAGCGGCAACCAAGGCTGGCGCGGGTGGTGGCCGACGTGCCGGCTACGCAGGCGCATCCGACGCGCCGAAGGTAACGCGTCTGGACTCGATCGGCGACGAAGCTGATCAGCGCAGTGCAACCGGCATCGGTGAACTCGATCGCGTCCTCGGTGGTGGGCTGGTCGGTGGTTCGGTGGTCTTGATCGGCGGCGACCCCGGCATCGGCAAATCAACCCTGCTGCTGCAGATGCTCGGCACGATTGGCGGGCGCATGCGCAGTCTGTATGTAACTGGCGAGGAAAGTCTCGCTCAAGTCGCCGCGCGTGGACGTCGCCTCGATATCAATCTTGAAGGGCTCGAAGCACTTGCCGAGACCTCGATCGAACGGATTCTCGGCGAAGCCGCTAACAGCAAACCCGAAGTACTCATCATCGATTCGATCCAGACTATCTGGACCGAGTTGCTGACTGCCGCGCCAGGGTCGGTCAGCCAGGTGCGTGAATCGGCGGCTCGCCTCGTGCGCTTCGCCAAGGAGAGCGGCACGAGTGTGTTCCTCGTCGGTCACGTGACCAAGGAAGGCGGCATTGCCGGCCCGCGTGTGCTCGAACACATGGTCGATGCGGTGCTCTATTTCGAGGGCGAATCAGGCAGTCGCTTCCGAATTCTGCGCGCCTTCAAGAACCGCTTTGGCGCGGTCAATGAACTTGGCGTCTTCGCGATGTCCGAGAAAGGCTTGAAGGAAGTGCCGAATCCTTCCGCGATCTTCCTGTCCTCACACGCGCAACCGACGCCGGGCAGTGCGGTGATGGTTACCCGGGAGGGCACGCGTCCGTTGCTGGTTGAAGTGCAAGCCCTGGTCGATTCCTCGGCATTGCCGAATCCGCGCCGGGTCACCCTCGGTCTCGAACAGAATCGCCTGGCCATGCTGCTCGCGGTGTTGCATCGGCATGGCGGGGCGGCGGTCTACGATCAGGATGTCTTCGTCAACGTCGTCGGCGGCATTCGCGTGCAGGAAACCGCTGCCGATCTGCCGGTGTTGCTGGCGGTGCTGTCGAGCTTTCGTGATCGTGCCTTGCCCGACAAGCTCGTCGCCTTCGGAGAAGTGGGTTTATCCGGTGAGATCCGGCCGGTCCCAAACGGCGAGGAACGCCTGCGTGAAGCAGCGACCCACGGATTCCGCCACGCCATCGTGCCGAAGGCCAACGCGCCGAAAAAGTTGCGTATTGGCGATCTCGAAATCATCGCAGTGGACCGGCTAAGCGATGCCTTGGCCGCAACGGCGGAGATCTGAGGGCAGGGAGCCGGGAATGGAGGATCGGGAATAGGCAGAAGCGAAACTCGCACTTCTGCAAAGTTCCAGTTCGGTTGAAAGCGGAGGGCAGCGCGATCGCTTTGCGTTTGTGTTACCCATTCCCTATTCCCGGCGCGCGGCTACATCGCGCGCCCAAGCACCATCTCAAGCACAAACTTGCTGCCAAAAAACGCCAAGAGCAGCACAACCATGCCGATCAGGGTCAGGCGCACGGCGCGATTGCCACGCCAGCCCCAGCGCCAGCGTCCGAACAACAGGATGCCGAAGACAAACCACGAGGCGATCGAGAGGATCGTCTTGTGAGCGAGGTGCTGGGCGAACAGGTTGTCGACAAACACAACGCCGCTCACCAAGGTCAGGGTAAGGAAGGCGAAGCCAACCGCAATCAGGCGAAACAGCAAGGATTCGGTCAGCGTGAGCGGGGGCAGCGCGCGGATCAGGCCGGAGTCGAGTTTGCGACGGCGCAGGGCACGCTCCTGAAATGAAAGCAGGATCGCCAGCAGCGCGGCAATACTGAGCAGGCTGTATGCGAGCAGGGCGAATGTGACATGCAGCTTGATCGGCCATTCCATCGGTTGCGCCAAAGTCGGCGCGGCATAGAAGACGTCCACGCCAAGCAGCAGCGCGGCCAGCGGAAAGAGGATCACGCCGAGCGCCGCGACTGGACGGAACAAATTGACCAGCAAAGTCAGCGCGGCAACACCCAAACCGGCCAGCGACAGTGAGGCGAAGAAATGCAGGTCGAGACCCCCCCGATGCATGCCGAAAATCAGGCTGGCGTGAATGAATACGGCGATCGCGGCGAGGGCCAACCCGACGACACGCGCCGGGCCACGCACATGAATGATCGGCACGGCCAGGATCAGGGTGGCAATCAGGTAGCCGACAATCGCCGACACAGTGAGCAGGGTAATTGGCATGGGTTCGAGTTTCGCACAAGCCAACTCGGGCGGGAATCCGCATCAGCGAGTCGGCGCGATGGATGCGCTTGCAACCTGCGGGTTGTCTCGCTGATATACTTCGCGGCTGAATCTTTGATCTTGTCTGCCCATGTTTGAATCCCTCAGCCAACGCCTTTCATCAACCGTCGAACGCCTGCGCGGTCGCGGGCGATTGACCGAAGCCAACATCCGCGAATCAATGCGCGAAGTGCGGATCGCCCTGCTCGAGGCCGACGTCGCCTTGCCTGTTGTCCAGGCGCTGATCCAGCGGGTGCAGGTGCGTGCGATTGGGCAAGAGGTGATGAAGAGCCTTACCCCCGGTCAGGCGTTGATCAAGGTCGTACGCGACGAATTGACGGCGGTCATGGGCACTGTCAATACCGATCTGAGCCTTGCCGCGGCGCCGCCCGCGATTGTCCTCGTGGCTGGTTTGCAGGGTGCGGGCAAGACCACGACCGTAGCCAAACTCGCCCGCTTCCTGCGCGAACGCAAAAAGAAAAAGGTCATGGTCGTCAGTTGCGATGTCTATCGCCCGGCGGCCATCGAGCAATTGCGCACCCTGGCCGGCCAGGTCGAGGTGCTGTTCCATCCCTCGACGCCGGACCAGTCACCTGTGGCAATCGCCGCGGCAGCGCTCGACGCGGCGAAGAAGAATTTCGCTGATGTGCTGATCGTCGATACCGCCGGCCGACTGCATGTCGATTCCGAGATGATGGAGGAGATCAAGATCCTGCATGCCGCGCTCAATCCTGTCGAGACGCTGTTCGTCGTTGACGCAATGACCGGCCAGGACGCGGCGAATACGGCCAAGGCGTTTTCCGATGCCTTGCCGTTGACCGGCGTGATCCTGACCAAGACCGATGGCGATGCGCGCGGCGGTGCGGCCTTGTCGGTGCGCTATATCACCGGTCGACCGATCAAGTTCATTGGCTCGGGCGAGAAGACTGACGCCCTGGAGCCATTCCATCCCGATCGTCTGGCCCAGCGCATTCTCGGCATGGGCGACGTACTGTCTCTGGTCGAGGAGGTCGAGCGCAAGGTCGATCAGGCACAGGCGCAGAAGCTCGCCGAAAAGGTCATGAAGGGCAAGCGTTTCGACCTCAATGACATGAAAAGCCAGCTTGATCAGATGGTCAACATGGGCGGCATGGCCTCGCTGATGGACAAGTTGCCGGGCATGGGCGCCATGTCGGAGCAGGTCAAGTCCAAGGTCAATGACAAGCAGGTCCACCACATGATCGCGATCATCAACTCGATGACCGCCAAGGAGCGCCGCCATCCGGATCTGCTCAAGGGCTCGCGTCGCGCCCGCGTGGCGCGGGGTTCCGGTCAACAGCCTGCCGACGTCAATCGCTTGCTCAAGCAATACCAGCAAATGCAGAAGATGATGTCGAAACTGGGCAGCGGCGGCATGAAGGGCATGATGCGGCAGATGAAGGGCGCCATGCGCGGTATGGGTGGGTCTGGGGGATTTCAGCCACCGCAATGAAGCCATTCGATCTCATCTGGAATTGCGATGACTCATCGAAATACCTGCTAAATGCTTGCAGGGCTTTCATTTTTCCGTAAATCCGCTAAAATGCACGGCTCACTTGGCCCGACCCGGTTGTTTTCCGGCGTGCGCGCCGGAAACCTTAGCAATATCAGAGAGATACCATGGTCAAGATTCGTCTTTCACGCGGCGGCGCGAAGAAGCGCCCGTTCTATCACATCGTGGTTGCCGATCAGCGCGACGCACGCGACGGTCGCAACATCGAGCGCGTTGGCTACTACAACCCGATCGCTGCAGGCCAGGATGTCAAGCTTCAGCTTGACACCGAGCGCGTCAAGCATTGGGTTGGACAAGGCGCCCAGCTGACCGAGAAGGTCAAGGCACTTTACAAGGCTGCATCGAAGCAGGCTGCGCAAGCGGCGTGACGACAGCGGGTGACCGGTTGATCCTGGTAGGCAGGATCGTCGGGCTCCACGGTGTGGCGGGCGAGGTCAAACTCGAGTCCTACACCGATCCGCGGATGCGTATTTTCGAATACCAGCCGTGGTTGCTGAAATCTCCAACCGGCGATCGCGAGATTCGCGACTGCCGGGGCAGGGAGCAGGGCAAGGGCATGGTTGCCACCTTGCCCGGGATATCCGATCGGGATCTCGCTGCGAGTCTGGTCGGGTGTGACATCAAGGTCAGGCGATCGGCTCTGCCCGAAGCAAAGGCTGACGAGTACTACTGGACCGACCTCGAAGGATTGGAGGTGGTCACGGTCGAAGGCATCGCGCTGGGGCGGATCTCGCATCTGCTCGCGACCGGTGCCAACGACGTGATGGTGGTTCGCGATGGAGAGCGTGAGCGGTTGTTGCCGTTCGTGCTTGATGATTATGTGAAGGCTGTGGATTTCGAAGCGCGCCGGGTAACGGTCGATTGGGATCCGGAGTTCTAGGAATCGGAAAGAACGGGAAACGCGCGATGCGCATCGACGTCATCACGTTGTTTCCAGAGTTCATCGAATCCTGTGCAGGGATAGGCGTGGTAGGAAGGGCGCAGGAGCGCGGATTGCTTGAGGTGAAAACCTGCAATCCACGTGATTTCGCGACCGACAATCATCGCACCGTTGACAGCCGCCCATTCGGCGGTGGACCCGGCATGCTGATGGCGATCGAGCCGTTGCGCACGACGCTCGATACAGTTCGAGCGGCCCACGCGGACCCGGCCAAAGTGATTTACCTGAGTCCGCAGGGAGCGCGACTCACGCAGGAAAAAGTCGTCGAGTTGGCGCACGAGGATCGTCTGATCCTTTTGTGCGGTCGCTACGAAGGCGTTGATGAGCGAGTGCTGGAAAATCTGGTCGACGAAGAGTTGTCCGTCGGCGACTACGTGCTTTCCGGTGGCGAGTTGGCAGCGGCAATCGTGATTGATGCGATTGGCAGGCTGCAGGATGGCGCGTTGAACGATGCGCAGTCCGCCGAGCAGGATTCCTTCACCGGCGGCTTGCTGGATTGTCCGCACTATACGCGGCCAGTCAGCGATGACCTCGGCGAAGTGCCGGAAGTTTTGTTGTCGGGTGATCACGCGATGATCCGACGCTGGCGTCGCAAGCAGTCCCTTGGAAGGACCTGGTTGCGACGTCCTGATTTGCTGGCACGTGTGGAACTCGATGACGAGGCCCGCAGGTTGCTTGAAGAATTCCGCCAGGAACATCGGGCGGCCAAGAGCTAGCGGGGCGGCTGGAGCCGAACCTGCAAGATGAATCCAACGATATTGGTGAATGCCATGAACCTCCTCCAACAGTTTGAAGCAGAACAGATCACCCGCACCCTGCCAAAGTTCGGCCCCGGCGATACAGTTGTGGTCAACGTCAAGGTCAAGGAAGGCAACCGCGAGCGCGTGCAGGCTTACGAAGGCGTGGTTATCGCCATGAAGAATGCCGGCCTGAGCTCCGCCTTCACCGTGCGCAAGATGTCGCACGGCACTGGTGTCGAGCGCGTTTTCCAGTCGCATAGCCAGATCATCGAATCAGTCGTGGTCAAGCGCCGTGGCCTGGTTCGTGGCGCCAAGCTCTATTATCTGCGCGGTCTGCAGGGCAAGAAGGCTCGCATCAAGGAAGATCTCGGCACACCGATTACCGCCAAGGAATAAGGCCCAGAGTTTTTTTTCCTGGAGCATCGAGTCGCGTCGGTGCTCCTCGTCACAATACGGCCGCCGCAAGGCGGCCGTATTGTTATTGCCATGGATGGCATGTATGCCAGCAATGCAGGAGCACTTGTTGGCGTTGCCATGGATGGCATGTATGCCTGCAATGCGGGAGCACATGTTGGCGTTGCCAGATGTCATCAGCGCTTGAAAATCGGAGTTGCCACCCCCACCAGCAAGGCATCCCGGAATTTTTGAAGGCCCCTGCCGATGACTACCAGCACCACCGAAACCCGCAAGTTCGAAGCCGAGGTTGCCCAGGTCCTGCACCTGGTTACGCACTCGCTCTATTCGCACAAGGATATCTTCTTGCGCGAGCTCGTCTCGAACGCATCCGATGCCTGCGACAAGTTGCGCTTCGAGTCGATGACCCATCCGGAATGGGTGGCCGAAGACCCCGAGCTGCGTATCGACATCGCCTTCGACAAGGACGCGCGCACGATCATCGTGCATGACAACGGCATCGGCATGAGCCGCGACGAGCTGATCGCCAACCTTGGCACGATCGCCAGCTCCGGCACGCGCCGTTACCTCGAATCGCTGGCCGCCGAGAACAAGGCCGACAGCCGCATGATCGGCCAGTTCGGTGTTGGCTTCTACTCCGCCTTCGTGGTTGCCGACAAGGTCACCGTGACGAGTCGCCGCGCCGGCACCGACAGCACCGAGGGCGTTCGTTGGGAGAGCGACGGCAAGGGCGAATACTCGCTTGAAACGCTCGATGTCGCGCGCCGGGGGACGACTGTCACCTTGCATCTCAAGGAAGATGAAAGTGAATTCCTCGAGGCATGGAAGCTACGCAGTCTGGTTTCCCGGTATTCCGACCACATCAGTTTCCCGATTCGCATGCCGAAGGAAGTCGAGGGCAAGCCGAGCGAGGAATGGGAAGTCGTCAACTCGGCATCAGCGCTGTGGACGCGACCAAAGAGCGAAATCAACGATGAGGAATACCAGAATTTCTACAAATCGCTGAGTCACGACTTCAGCGATGCTCTGGCCTGGTCGCACAACCGCGTCGAGGGCAACCAGAACTTCACTTCATTGTTGTATGTGCCGGCGAAGGCGCCGTTTGACTTCGCGAACGGCCGCGAAGAGCGCAAGGGCCTCAAGCTCTACATCCGTCGCGTCTTCATCATGGATGCCAGCGAGCAGTTGCTGCCGACCTACCTGCGCTTCGCAAGTGGTGTCGTCGATTCTGATGATCTGCCGCTTAACGTAAGTCGCGAGATCCTCCAGCAGAACCGCCAGGTCGAGCGCATCAAGGGCGCCTGCACCAAGCGCATCCTCGATTTGCTCGACAAGCTGGCGAAGGACGAGGCTGAAAAGTACACGACGTTCTGGAACGCGTTTGGCAGTGTCCTCAAGGAAGGTGTCGCCGAGGATGCGAGCAACCGCGAGCGCATCGCCAAGCTGCTGCGCTTCGCCTCGACCCAATCAGAAGGCACGGCGGCCAGCGTTTCGCTGGACGACTACATGGGCCGAATGCAGGTCGGTCAGGAGGTGATCTGGTACATCACAGCCGATTCGCATGCCGCTGCCAAGGGCAGTCCGCAACTCGAATCGCTGC
Source organism: Lysobacterales bacterium (assembly GCA_038205505.1). Classification (GTDB taxonomy): domain Bacteria; phylum Pseudomonadota; class Gammaproteobacteria; order Xanthomonadales; family Rhodanobacteraceae; genus Dokdonella. The sequence goes on from JBBRBU010000104.1 coordinate 9,692, forward strand.
GCGCCAAGGGCGTGGAAATCCTGCTGATGTCTGATCGCATCGACGAGTGGATGGCGGGGTACCTGACCGAATACTCCGGCAAGAAATTGCGCCATGTCGGCAAGGGCGAGATGGAGCTCGATACGGCCGGAGAGGAAGCGCACAAGGCCAGTGAAGAAGCCGCATCGGGCGTGGTCTCCAAGCTCAAGGAACTGCTCGGCAACCGCGTCAGTGACGTCAAGGTTAGCCGTCGCCTGACCGAGTCGCCGTCGTGCCTGGTTCTCGACGAATATGACATGGCCTTGCATCTGCGCCGCGTGCTCAAGCAGTCCGGTCATGAGATGCCGGATTCGGCGCCAATCCTCGAGATCAATCCGGAGCATGCCTTGCTCAAGCGCTTGGAATCGGAAGCCGACGCCGAGCGCTCGAAGGATCTTGCCTTGCTGTTGCTCGAACAAGCCCAGGTTGCTGAAGGGGCTCAGCTCGATGATCCGGCGGCGTTCGTACAGCGCCTGAACCGGGTGATTCTCGAAGCGCCAACGGCGATGTGATTCCAACTCGGCATTGGTTCGTCTTTACTGACGATCTGCGCTATCGTTGAAAACGGCGCGAGTCCATGACTCGCGCCGTTTTTTCTTTTCAACCAATGAGTTGCAATGAAGATTGAAACCAAATTGCCAAAGGTCGGAACGACGATCTTTTCGGTCATGAGCCAATTGGCGGCAAAGTACAACGCCGTTAATCTCGGCCAGGGTTTTCCTGATTTCGATGGCCCACAGGCGCTGCGCGATGCGCTGACCGAGGCCATGAACGCGGGCAAGAACCAATACGCGCCAGCGACAGGATGGCCGGCCTAGCGCGAGCAGATCGCTCGCAAGTGCGAAGTGCTCTACCAATGCAGGGTCGATCCGGAAGCCGAAGTGACAGTGACGTCGGGCGCGACCGAAGCCCTGTTCGCGGCGATCGCCGCGGTCGT
>JBBRBU010000105.1:0-10218 GCA_038205505.1 Lysobacterales bacterium
AAGTCTTGCGGTCTGGCGTCATGTCATCGCCCGCGAAGGTGGCGCGCGCAGCGCTGTGCACGTTCGCAACGGGAACCTGGAGGCCGAACTGATCGGGTTCCTGTCGGGCCTGCCAACCCACCCACGCCAGCGAATAGCCCAATTTGAAGAAAGTGGGATCCGTCAGCTTCTGCACGTTGTCGGGCGCCATCAAGTCCAACCCGGCTTCGGTTTCGAAGAAAACGCCGTCCATGTCCGTGCGCCCACGGTTAGCCACTTCGATCAGCGTTGTGTGATTGCCGCGTGCCGCATCGACCGGGCGAATCATCACGAACGGACCGGAATACTCGACGAGACCACGCGCATTGACCGGTGCAATACGAATGTCGGTAACATCTCGCGCAGCCTTGCTGCGTGGGTCGATGGCGTAGTTGATCTTGCCGCGGAGAACTTCGTACGCACCAATCTGGCCAAATGTCTGGCCGCCAACCCAAGGGGCTCGACTGGTGACGTCGACTGACACGACTTCGGCAAGCGCCAGCGCAGAGGAGAGAAGGCAGGCAATTGATGCGAAGAATTTCAGCATGGTGATCTCGATCGATTGGACGTCCGGGTTGACTTTGTTCAATCGCACCTACGTGACCCGCCAAATGCTACCGAGTAATTAGCAAAACTCCCAAGTGCTAGAAGTAACTACCCGAGATCTAACGCGCTAACGACGAGACCCTCGTAGCGAGGCGAGCAGACTTGTCGCCCGCAGCCTGGATGGAGGACATTGAGTGCCCGCTGCAGGTCGATTTCGGACCTTTGATTGGAACAAATCTGACAGAGACTGAAGACAATTTGGAGGAGAAACAGTCGGCCGAGCACGAGCATGCGAGCACCACCTGACATCCGGCTCGTTCTTGTTCAATCGGCAGAATGGGTTTGCGCGTTGCAGATGCGGCATGCGTCGCCCAGGTTGTTACTTCGCTTTGCAAGATCAAAAGCGGATTCCAGAAACAATTGAGTGAAGAGCCTAAATCCTTGGCGTCACAGTCAGCGCCATTGGTCGGCTTCTCGTGGGATGGGACTTCGGGCATGATGTTTTTCTGCGCGGCTGGTGAGAAAAGGCATCGTGGCTGAAGCCACCTCCTACGAGTGAGCAAAGCCTTGTAGCTTTCATCCACCACCCATGAATTTGAGGAATATTTTTCTGACAAATCGTCTGGATTCAGGTCAGATCAAGCTCAACACACCGGCAATGGTTGCCGTCATGAAGGTCGCCAGCGAGCCGCCGAGCACCGCCTTGAGGCCCATGCGGGCGAGATCAGGTCGACGGCTGGGGGCGAGGCCGCCGATACCGCCGATCTGGATCGCGATCGAGGAGAAGTTGGCGAATCCGCACAGGGCGTAGGTCGCGATCAAGCGACTGTGCTCGGTCAACTGGTCCATCTTGCTGGCCATGTCGACATAGGCGACGAATTCGTTGATGACGATCTTCTGACCGATGAAGCTGCCGACCAGGGTCGCGTCCTGCCATGGCACACCGATGATCCATGCGATCGGTGCGAGGATCCAGCCGAACAGGGTTTGCAACGAAAGCTCGACCGGATGACCGAGCTGCACGGCAAGCCAGCCATTGATCGATGAGGCCGGATCGGCACCCCAGGCATGCGTGCCGAGCCACTGGAACGGCGCATTGAGCATAGCGATCAAGGCGATGAACGCGAGCAGCATTGCACCGACATTGAGGGCCAGACGCAAACCATCGGCGGCGCCGGTGGCAGCGGCATCGATGACGTTGGCGGTGGTCTTTTCGACCTCGATCTTGACCTGGCCTCGGGTCAGCGGCTCCTCGGTCTCGGGGATGAGGATCTTGGCCAGCATCAGCGTAGCCGGCGCGGCCATGATGCTGGCGGTGAGCAAATGGGTGGCAAAGAAGATGCGCTGACCTTCATCTTCGCCGCCGAGCAGGCCGACGTACGCTGCCATGACCGAGCCGGCGATATGCGCCATGCCGCCGATCATGACCGTCATCAACTCGGACTGGGTCATGCGCTCGAGGTAGGGCTTGATCGTCAGCGGTGCTTCGGTCTGGCCGATGAAGACGCTGGCGCAAACCGAAGTCGTTTCGGCGCCGGATACATTCATGACCTTGGTGATTACCCAGGTCATGCCCTTGACGATGACCTGCATGATGCCGAGGTGGTAGAGCACACCGGTCAGCGCGGCGAAGAAGATGATCGTCGGCAATACCTGGAACGCGAACACGAAGCCGAACTTGGGGACATCCATGAGGCTGCCGAAGATGAAATCGGACCCGGCACGGACGTAATCGAGCAGCTTGACGAAACCGGTGGCGATGGCGTTGAAGATCTCGCGCCCGAATGGCACCTTGAGCACCAGGGAGGCAAATACGATCTGCAGGAGTACACCGGTACCGACCAGCTTCCAGCTGATTGCGCGTCGGTTCGATGAGAAAAGTACGGCTATGGAAATCAATACAGCCAGGCCGAAAAGACCAAATGCTATGTGGCCCAGTGCTTGAATCATTCGCCCATTCCCCTGCAGATTCTTAACCAACCAAGCGGCGCAGCGTAGAGCAAGCGGGAAGAATTGCGCAAGCCGCCTTGTCACCTGCGCCATCCGCACCAATGGCATTCGTATCCGGCGACCTTCGGTGCACCGGCAATGTCTCCGCGCCGATTGGCGACCAGCCTGATTTCGGGGCCAGACCCTGATGACCAACCTGCTCGCGACTAGCAGCACGAGAGATTGGTGACGGAGTGCGAGCGCTGCCTCGTTTGCCGATAGAATGCGGCGGGTCGCCACGCGTTGATGCCGCCATGCCGAAACGATCCATCAGTCGCATTCCCTACACCCTCGGTTCCGCAGCGCGTAAACCGATGCATGTGGTGCGCGCGACAGTCGATGAAACCTCGGATCTCCTCGCAAGCAGTGGCGAGTTGCGCTTCGGTCAGGGCATGATCGCGACGATTGTCGCACTGAGCCTCGGCTTTCTGTGCCTGCTCGGCGTACTTGCGTTTCATTTCCCGGAATATCTGACCACGCCCGAGTTGCGCCATCAGTACTCGGTCGACGTGTTGCGCCAGGCCATGTTCGTCGCCCTGCTGATCGCCGGAGCGCTTTCACTGGCAAATCTGGTGCTTGGTGTGCGACGCAGGCTGAATCTGCTGGCCTTCGCCATCGTCATCATCGCGGTTGCTTTCGGTGGCTCGCGCGTACCGGTCGAAAACTTCCCCGACAACACGCCCTACATCGGCCTCGATTGGTTCATTCTCGACCTGCTTGGCTCAACCCTGATCTTCGTCGCGATCGAGAAGCTGTTGCCATTGCGTCGTGGGCAACGGGTGTTCCGCCCGGAATGGCAGACCGATCTCAAGCATTTCGCCGTCAACCATTTCCTCGTCGGCCTGATCCTGCTCACGGTCAACTTCGTTATCCACAATGGTTTCGGCTGGTTGGTCCAGCACGATTTCCAGCTCGCCGTACAACGCATCTGGTTTCTGCCACAGGTGCTGTTGTGCATTCTCGTCGCGGATCTATCGCAATATTGGACGCACCGCGCCTACCACGAGATCCCGTTCCTGTGGAAATTCCACTCGGTCCACCACAGCACCAAGACGATGGACTGGCTGGCCGGCTCGCGACAGCACATTCTTGAAGTGATCGTGACACGCGTATTGGTCGTCGCACCGTTGTTCGTGATCGGCTTCAGCGAGGCCGTGATCAATGTCTACATCATCGTGGTCGGCTTTCAGGCCGTGCTTAACCACGCCAACGTCGGCGTACCCTGGGGGCCTCTCAAGTATCTGATCGTGACGCCGGATTTCCACCACTGGCATCACGCCTCGGACGACGAGGCGATCGATCGGAACTACGCCGCGCACTTCGCCTTCATCGACTATCTGTTTGGCACAGCAGTCAAGGCCGATCGCCAACTGCCGAACAGCTACGGCGTGGTTGGTGACTACATGCCCGATGGATTTGTCGCGCAGCAGTCGTTTCCTTTCCGGGCCAGGCCGGAGTGCTGAATTCCGACTTGCCTGCCGCTGGTCGCGGCGACGAGTGCGGCAACCAGGATCGCATGCAGGTAGAGTTGCAGCCTGTTCCCAACCATACTCGCTGACGATGCAGATCAACGGCCTGTTTCCGGTTCCGTTCGGACACGATCAACACCCCGATGCGGCGCGCCTCAATGCGGCCTTGCGTGCGCTGTTCCTTGCGCGCGAAGGCGAAGGGCGTCGCCATGCCAATCCCGGCCCGATCACCTTGCGCAACGATCAGGTCTTCGAGAGTCATTTCCGTCTTTTCTCGTGGCCCGAGCGCGAGATCGTCGAGCTGCGCGAGTTCTGTCTGTCGCGTGTGGCGCGGATCGTTGGCGATTTGAATGGCTACGACGCCAACCAGCGCGCACGCCTCGACATCAAGACCGATGCCTGGTTCCACGTCACCCGCCGGGGTGGCTTCTTCGGCGTACACAACCATCCCCTGGCAAGCTGGTCGGGCGTCTACTGCGTGAGCGCCGGCGAACACGATGCCAATCAGCCCGACAGCGGCCTGCTCAATTTCGTGCACCCGCATATCGGCCAATCGATGTATCTCGATGCCGGCAACGAACGCTTCAAGGAACCCTTCGGCATCCAGAACTTCGGACTCTCGCTGCAATCCGGCCAGCTCGTCCTGTTTCCTTCATGGTTGCTGCACCAGGTGCTGCCATTCGCTGGCGAAGGTGAGCGCATCACAGTCGCGTTCAATTGCTCGCTGAGCATGCGCTGAGGCCAGGCACAGAAAGTGCCTTCAGCGGCGAATCGTGTTCCAGGCAAAGAATCAAGTCACAGGCGAGTTCGCACTTCGAAGGCGCCCGTTTACGGGCGAGCGCTTGTGCAATCCGCATGAAAGCTCGCCCCAGAAGGGGCTCCTACGAACGCATTCGGCGACTTGAGCGGCGAGTGCCTGCTAAAATGCCGGGTTTGCCGGATTCCCTGCCGGCCACGTTTTGGCGCGCCGTTTGCCGCCGTTGAGGTTCATTGCATGTCCGTCCCCGCCAGCTCGCTCATCCCCGCAATCGACTCCGACTACACGCTCGATCACAAATACACGCGTCGCGAAGGCCGCATTTATCTTTCCGGTGTGCAGGCGCTGGTGCGTCTGCCGCTGATGCAGCAGATGCGCGATCGCGCCGCCGGCATCAACACGGCCGGTTTCATTTCCGGTTATCGCGGCTCGCCGCTTGGCGGCTTCGATCTCGAACTGTGGAAGGCGAAGAAGCACCTGAAGTCTTCGAACATCGAGTTCATCCCGGGTCTCAACGAAGATCTTGGCGCGACCATGGTCTGGGGCACCCAGCAGACCAATTTGTTCGAAGGCGCCAAATACGACGGCGTGTTTTCGATGTGGTACGGCAAGGGTCCCGGCGTCGATCGCTGTGGCGACGTGTTCAAGCACGGCAATGCGGCCGGCACCTCGAAGTTCGGCGGCGTGCTTGCGCTCGCGGCTGACGACCATGCCTGTCGTTCCTCGACCCTGCCGCACGGCTCCGAACTCGAGTTTGTCTCGGCGATGATGCCGATTCTCAACCCGGCCGGTGTCCAGGACATCCTCGACATGGGCATGCTCGGCTGGGCCATGTCGCGTTTCACCGGGCGTTGGGTTGGCTTCAAGACGATTGCCGAGACGGTTGAATCCTCGGCCTCGGTCAACGTCAATCCGCACCAGCTCGATATCCTCATGCCGGAAGATTTCATCCTGCCCGAAGATGGCTTGAATATCCGCTGGCCGGACCCGCCCCTCAATCAGGAAATGCGCCTGCACCAGTATGCCGTGCAGGCTGCGACGGCATTCGCACGCGTAAATCGCATCGATCGCATCGTGCTCGATTCGCCCAAGGCGCGACTCGGCATCGTCACCACCGGCAAGAGCTATCTCGATGTTCTGCAGGCGCTCGAATATCTCGGCATCAATGAGAAGGACGCGCGCGAAATCGGCATCCGCGTCTACAAGATCGGCATGACGTGGCCACTCGAGCCGATCGGCATCCGCGAGTTCGCCGACGGCCTCGAGGACGTCATCGTCGTCGAGGAAAAGCGCTCGTTCATCGAATCGCAGATGAAGGAATACATGTACAACTGGACAACGCGGCCCAGCGTTGTCGGCAAGTACGACGAGGAAGGCAACTGGGTATTGCCGAGCACGAACGAGCTGACCCCGGCGATGATCGCCCTGGTGATTGCCAAGCGCCTCGCGCGCTTTTTCACGAGCGAAGCGATCCGTTCGCGCGTCGCCTGGATCCAGGCAAAGGAGCAGGAACTGACCCTGCCACGCGCGAACTTCCCGCGCGCCGCGCACTACTGCTCAGGCTGCCCGCACAACACCTCGACCGCGGTGCCCGAAGGCTCGCGGGCGCACGGCGGCATCGGTTGCCACTACATGGTGACCTGGATGGACCGCAGCACCGATACCTTCTCGCATATGGGCGGCGAGGGTGCGACCTGGTGTGGCCAGGCGCCGTTCACCGAAACCAAACACATCTTCCAGAATCTCGGCGACGGCACCTATTTCCATTCCGGTTCGCTGGCGATCCGCCAGGCGATCGCTGCCAAGGTCAACATCACCTACAAGATCCTGTTCAACGACGCGGTCGCGATGACCGGTGGCCAGCCGGTCGACGGCACCCTGACCGTGCCCGACATCGCGCACCAGATGCGCGCCGAGGGCGTGCAGGCGATCATCGTGGTTTCCGACGACATCGAGAAATGGTCGAAGCCGGAGATTTTCCCTCCCGGCGTCGAATTCATCCATCGTGATGAGCTCGACTCCTTGCAGAAGCGCATGCGCGAGATTCCCGGCACTTCCGTGCTGATCTACGACCAGACCTGCGCCACCGAGAAACGTCGCCGGCGCAAGCGCGGCAAGCTCGAGGATCCGAAAAAGCGCGTCTTCATCAACACCCTGGTCTGCGAAGGTTGCGGCGACTGCGGCGAGAAATCCTTCTGCGTTTCGGTGTTGCCGAAGGCGACCGAGTACGGTCGCAAGCGCGAGATCGACCAGAGCGGCTGCAACAAGGACTATTCCTGCGTGAAGGGCTTCTGCCCGAGCTTCGTCACCGTGCATGGTGGCGGCTTGAAGAAGACCAACAAGGCCGGCCACGCCGAAGTCGATTTCGACAGCCTGCCGATGCCGACGATCGCGACAAACCTCGATCGACCATGGAATATCCTCGTCACCGGCATCGGTGGCACCGGCGTGGTCACGATTGGCGCGTTGATTGGCATGGCCGCGCATCTGGAAGGCAAGGGCAGCACCGTGCTCGACCAGACCGGCCTGGCCCAGAAGGGCGGTGCGGTCACCTGCCATCTGCGTATCGCCAAAGACCCGGCCGACATCCACGCGGTTCGCATTGCCGCTGGCGAAGCCGACCTCGTGCTCGGTTGCGACATGGTGGTGGTCAACGACTACTGGGCGCTGTCGAAGATCCGCGCCAAGCGCTCGAATGTGGTGCTGAACACTTACGAAGCGATGCCGGGCACGTTCACGACCCAGCCGGACATGCAGTTCCCGGCGCAGAAGATCATCGACGCCGTGCGCACGGCGCTTGAAGGCGATGAACCCGAAATGATCGATGCGACCCAGCTCGGCACGGCCCTGCTCGGCGACACCATCGCGGCAAACCTGTTCATGCTCGGCTATGCCTGGCAGAAGGGTTGGGTTCCGGTCAGCCTCGACTCGTTGATGCGCGCGATCGAACTCAACGGCGCGGCGATCGAAATGAACAAGACCGCGTTCAACTGGGGCCGCATGGGTGCGCATGACGTTGCTGTCGTGCGCAAGGCGGCCGGTGTCGGCGCAGCCAAACTACCGACCGGGGCGATTCCGCTGAACCTGCCGATGCACCCGGCGGGAACCAAGCCAAAGCCCGATGGTGTGTCCGCTCCGCAAGGTGCTGAAGCACTCGACGACCTCAGTCTCAGCACTTCGCTCGATGATCAAATTGCACGTCGCGTCGAATTCCTGACCGGATACCAGAACGCTGATTACGCGAAGACGTACAAGACGCTGGTCGACAAGGTTCGCGGTGTTGAACAACAGAGGACGCCTGCGTTCTCCAGCCTGACCCAGGCCGTCGCGCGCTACGCCTTCAAGCTGATGGCCTACAAGGACGAATACGAAGTTGCCCGCCTCTACACCAGCGGTGACTTCGAACAGAAAATTCGCGAGACCTTCGAAGGCGATTACAAGATCCACTTTCATCTGGCTCCACCGCTACTGGCGAAGAAGGATGCTGACGGTAATCTGCGAAAGGCCGAGTACGGTCCCTGGGTGTTCAAGGCATTCCGCGTGCTGGCGAAACTGAAAGGCCTGCGCGGTGGCGCACTCGACATTTTCGGCTACACCGCGGAGCGCAAAATGGAACGCCAACTCATCGCCGACTACTTCAAACAGGTCGACGACCTGCTGGCCGGACTCGAAGGTGAGAACCATGCCCTCGCGGTCGACATCGCCTCGATCCCCGAATATATCCGCGGTTACGGTCACATCAAGGAGCGTTTCCACGCGGATGCGATGAAGCGTCAGGACGATCTGCTCAGTGCTTGGCGTAATCCGTCAGCGGGTCGCAATGCGGCGTAAGGGGCTCGACTCAATCAACTGATCTATTCATATCGACACGCGGGTATTTTGGTTCCCAACCGATCATCTCGCGTGATCCGATGAGTATTTTCATTCAACTGATTGTTTATTCTGCTTTTATTCCTCATGCTCTGTCGGTTTCGAGAAATATCCAGACGCAAAAAAACCGCCCGAACACTTGACTATCTATTCAAGCATCTATTCAATTAACCTCATGACTGATGCGCGACTGGATCGACTGGCATCCTTGCTGCGGATACGTGGTGCGCAAGCGGCGAGCGTGATCGCCGACGAACTCGGCATCAGCCAACCTAGCGTTTCACGCCTGATTTCGGATGCAGGCTCGCGCATCGTGCGCCTCGGTCGGGCGCGTGCGACGCGCTATGCCCTGACCCGCGAGATTGCTCGCGCAGGCAGTCATTGGCCGCTCTACCGAATTGATGCCGATGGCAAGCCGCACACCCTCGGCGAACTTCACGCGCTGGTTCGCGATGAATTCTTTTTCGAGCCGAACGGTTCGCACCCGACGCTGAACCACGGCGACTTTGCCTCCGGCCTTTTTCCGGGCCTGCCATGGTTTCTCGACGATCAACGCCCGCAGGGATTTCTCGGGCGCAGTTTCGCGCGCCGGGTCGCTGGAGAGATTGCTGCACCGGATGATCTCAAGCACTGGCAACCCGATGACATCGTGCTTGCCCTGCTCCGCCACGGCGACGATACGCCCGGCGATCTGGTTCTCGGCGAAGCGTCACTGCAAAAAGCCATGCAAGGCATCATCGTGCCTGCAGACACCGTTGCGCAGGATCAGCGCTCGACACACTATCCGCAACTGGCCGAAGCTGCGCTGCGTGGCGAGGATGTTGGCTCCTCGGCCGGCGGAGAACAAGCCAAGTTCGCGGTGACCCTGCAGTCTGACGAACTCACGACGCCGGTTATCGTCAAGTTCAGCGAAAGCACGCAAACACGAGCGGGCCGACGTTGGGCCGATCTGCTGATCTGCGAGCATCATGCCAGCGCAGTGCTGCTTGAATTCGATCTCCCTGCGGCGCGCAACGAGATCATCGAATCGGAAGGTCGCGTATTCCTGCAATCGACCCGCTTCGATCGCACGACTTCGCTCGGGCGGCGCGGTTTTGTGTCGCTCGCTGCGCTCGATTCGGCGTTCTACGGGCATGGCAATGTCGAATGGTGGCGGCTGGCGCCAAGACTCGCGCGCGACGGCTGGCTGGATGTCGCGGATGCACATCGCCTGCGCGTCATCAGCTGGTTCGGGCTGCTTATCGGCAACTCGGATATGCATCTCGGCAACGCCGCACTGCACCTCACGGATGAACGACCACTCGAACTTGCACCGGTCTATGACATGCTGCCGATGCGCTTTAGACCAGCCAACAGCGGTGAGATTGTCGAGCGCCGCTACGAGATCGCCTTGCCGGCACCGGAGCAGAAAGCCGACTGGCTCGAAGCAGCGCCGATGGCGCGGCAATTCTGGCAGCGGGTCAGCATCGATTCGAGCATTTCGCGTCAGTTCCAGACGATTGCCGTCGACGCGATAGCGATGATCGATCGCGCCTTGCGACACCTGGAATTCTGACCGAACAGCGCAAC
>JBBRBU010000106.1:0-10120 GCA_038205505.1 Lysobacterales bacterium
TTACTTCTGCCGGTCGTCGATCAATCGGCTTTGCTGGCGGAGGACGAAGCATTGCTCGCCGCAGCGGCAGGCGGACCGCTCAACAAGCGTATCCGTGTCGCACGAGGATCGGACGTCAGTGCCAGCTCAGCCAATGACGGGATCTGGCAGACATTGGCGGATGGCAGCCGACTGTGGCGCCTTCGCGTGTTGGCTCCGAATGCGACTGAACTGCAAATCGGCTTTGGTCAGGTTCAACTCCCGCAAGGTGCCACGGTGTTCGTCTACAGTTCCAGCGAGCGCTATGCATCGGGCCCCTATGGCGCCGCGGATGTGAATTCGGACGGCCAGTTGTGGGCGGCCATGGTGCCGGGAAGTCAGGCGATGATCGAAATGCGGCTACCGTCTGGCGCTTCGCAACATCGGCTCGAGGTCAGCTATGTCGGCGCGGGCTATCGCGACATGTTCGGACGCAAGGGCGGCTTCGTGCCACTCGGCTCGGGTGCATGCAACATCAATGTGGCCTGTCCGCTGGGGCAGCCATACCCTGACCAGATTCGCAGCGTCGCGCGCTATACCCTCGTCGATGGCGGTACCTATCTGTGCACGGGTTCGCTGGTCACCGATGCGACACAGGGTGGCACGCCTTACTTCCTGACCGCCGCTCATTGCGTCAGCTCAAACGCGGTGGCGGGCACGATGACGATCTACTGGAACTATCAGTCGACGCAGTGCGGGTCGAACACGGGCTCATCGCTCGCGCAGAATCAGTCCGGAGCCACCTTGCGCATGACTCGAGGCAACGTCGACACGACCCTGGTTCAGCTGAACAGCATTCCGTCAGCTGCGTTCAACGTATTTTATTCTGGCTGGGATGCGACCGGAACCACGCCGGCAGGCACCATCGGAATCCATCATCCGAGCGGTGATGTAAAGAAGATCACCGAGGATGCCAACGGCATCACTACCATGGACAACTGCATCGGCACCGGCGGCGGCACGGCCAGCACGCACTGGCGTACCGGCGCTCCCTATTCGCAAGGCACAACCGAAGGTGGTTCGTCCGGCTCGGGTATATGGATTCCTGCTGGAGATGCTTCGGGTGGGCAGAGGCTCGTGATCGGTGTGCTGTCCGGTGGCTCCGCGCAGTGCAACGGCAGCGTGCCGGATTCGGGCTTCGACTGTTACGGCAAGCTGTCGGTGGCGTTCGACGGCACCAGCTCAAGCCAGCGCCTGAGGGATTGGCTTGATCCGAATAATTCCGGTGTGTTGCGCGTGCAGGGAATCAACCCGGTCGTCGACAGGATATTCAAGAACGGCTTCGAGTAGTCAAGCACCGGCGAACAGGGTCGGCAGCATGGCTACGCGCTCGTTTGGGGCGCGGGGCGTGACTTCGGTAGAATGCGCACCCCGCGCGGCTGCTTGGCCCGACTACACCGATACCCCATGAATTCATTCGAAGGCAAGTTGCGCAGCACGCCCGACGCGCGCCTCGCCATCATCGCCAGCCGCTGGAATCCGCGCATTCTCGATGTGCTGATCGATGGCGCGCGCAAGGCGTTGATCGAGCACGATGTCGCCGAGGACTCGATTGATCTGATCCGCGTGCCCGGTGCCTGGGAAATTCCGGCGGTCGCGGCAAAACTCGCGGCAGCGGGAGGGCACGCGGCGATACTCGCACTCGGCTGCGTCGTGCGCGGTGATACCCGGCACTATGAGCATGTTGCCGACGGCTGCGCCGAGGGTTTGATGCGAGTCGCCGTCGACTGTCGGATTCCTGTATTGAATGGTGTGCTTGCCGTCGAGAACCACGCGGATGCCGAAGCGCGGGCAGGTGGCAAGCATGGCAACAAGGGCGAGGAAATTGCCCTCGCGGCACTTGAAATGATCGATCTCTGGAGAAAGCTGTGAACCATCCGCACCGCCCCGAAGGCGTCGATCTGGCCGCGCGCTCACGCTCGCGCCGACGTGCCCTGCAGGCGATCTATGCCTGGCAGGTCGGCGGCAACCGCATGATTGAGGTGATCGAGCAGTTCCGTCACGAGCAGGATATGGAAATCGCCGACCTCGAATACTTCGAGGATCTCCTGCGCGGTGTCGAAAAGCATCTGGTCGAACTTGACGCCGGCATCCGCGAGCATATGGATCGGGAAGTTTCGGAAGTCGATCCGATCGAGCGCGCAGTCATGCGCATCGGCGCCTATGAGTTGCGCCATCGCCCCGACGTGCCATATCGCGTAATCATCAACGAGGCTCTTGAGGTAACCAAGCGTTTCGGTGCTGACCACGGCCACACGTTTGTCAACGGCGTCCTCGACAAGCTGGCCCGGCAGTGGCGCGAAGCCGAATATCGCAGCAAGGGTCGGTGATTCGCGAGGCTCTGCGGATGGTCTGCCGAAATGGCTGAGTTCAACCTGATCAACATCCTCAAGCAGCGCTGCGTTGCCGCGCGAGCCGACGTACATCTCGGTATGGGTGACGATGCGGCCGTGGTTGCTGTTCCAGCGGATCACGATCTGGTGATCTGCACTGACACGCTGGTTGCAGGCGTGCACTTTCCGACCGACACCGATGCCGCCGATATCGGCTGGAAGTCGCTGGCGGTCAATCTCAGTGATCTCGCGGCGATGGGCGCAATTCCGGCATGGACCACGCTGGCATTGACCCTGCCAGCTGACGATGCCGATTTTGTGACCTGTTTCGCCGACGGATTCGCGGAGCTCGCTGCCGAATACGAGGTCGCCCTGATCGGCGGCGATACAACGCGCGGTCCGCTGACGATCTCGGTGACTGCGCATGGATTCGTTCCGAGCGGCAATGCCCTGCGACGTGCAGGTGCCGAAGTTGGCGACGCAGTATTCGTGACCGGGACGCTCGGCGATGCGGCCGCAGGATTGCATTGCCTGCAGCACCGAGACATGTCAACCACTGACAAGGAAGGTGCGTCACAGTCAGCGTCGGGGCCGCGCAATGACAATGGAATGAATTCATCCGCGCCGACCGACTGCCAAGCAGAATACGTCCTGATTGGGCGGCTCAATCGACCGCACCCTCGGATTGCCGCCGGCACTGTCCTGCGTGATCTGGCCAACGCCTGCATCGATGTCTCGGATGGTCTGCTCGCCGATCTCGGCCATATCGCGTGTGCGAGCAAGATCGGTATCGACATAGACGAGGATCATCTGCCGGGGTCCACGGCGTTGTTCGCGCAATTTGATGTCGCGTCCTGCCGACAATTTCAGTTGAGTGGCGGCGACGACTACGAGCTGGCCTTCACGATCGCCGAAGCCCGAATCGATGAGCTGCACTCGGCGATGGCTAGGGTCGGCTGCGCAATCACGCGCGTCGGTCGCGTCGTTGCAGAGCCTGGCGTTCGCGTGTTCGATCGGCACGGGCGAATCCGGCAATCACATGCGAAAGGATGGGAACACTTCCGATGAAACTCGATGCACAGCAACGTCGTGCCGTGCTCGCGCACCCGGCCGGTTGGATCGCCAGCGGTTTCGGTTCGGGCTTGAGCCCATTTGCTCCGGGAACGGCCGGTTCGGCGGCGGCATTGCTTCCATGGCTGCTATTGCGCGAGTTGCCACTGGCAGCTGTTGTCGGCGTGATCGTGCTCGCCTTCGCGATCGGAATATGGGCGTCCGATGTCGTTATCGAGCGTCTGCGCATCAGTGATCCAGGCGTGATTGTCTGTGACGAATTCGTCGGCCAGTGGATCAGCTTGCTGCCGTTGTTGATCTGGCCCGCGCCGTGGCCCTGGGTCATTGCCGGATTCTTCCTGTTTCGCCTGTTCGATGTGTGGAAACCCTGGCCGTGCTCCTGGGCGGATCGGCATGTCAAGGGAGGCTTCGGGGTGATGCTTGACGATGCCCTGGCGGGCGTCTATGCCGCCGCCGTTCTCGCACTCTTGCTGCAATCGTCAACGTCAGGTTGACGCCGCGCCGATTTGGCTCGTCCTCATGAAACAGACCATACAGGTGCGATTCGTTATCCTTGGTCGCTAGCGAAACGGAGAAACCTCATGTCCCTGCGAACGCTGCTGATATTCGTCGCCAGTTTTGCCCTGATGCCTATGGCCAATGCGCAAATGGCGCCGCGCTCGGTCACGCCTGACGATCTCGCCAACTACTGGGTGCTGATGAAAGCCTCGGTCGAGGGCAATGCGCCGCTCGGCGGCAAAAACATGGATCAATCCGGTTGCGCCGCGGTTTCATTCATTGTCGAAGGCAATGGTCGAGCCAGCCACATCACGGTCGAGAAGGTCGAGCCGCCTGGTGGGCTCGGCGAACTCGCGGCGAGCATCGCCGAGAATCTGGAGTTCGAGCCGACCATGAGCAATGCGGGCCGCGACCGCGTCTTCAGTTCGCTGATTTTTCCGTTCAACCTGCCGGAGGATGAGGAGGCGCGCACCGCAATCATGCAGAAGTGCGTGATTCCGGCACGGCGCTGGAATCCGAAGCGCGTCAAGCAATAGGTCGCTGGCGTGGCTTTCTGGTCGATTTTCACACTACTCGAGTGCTTCCCGCTTGACTGCAACGAGGCGCGATCTGGCCTATACTCCGCGCCCCTGAATGTCGCATACCCTCCTGTCCGGCACCTCGCGTGACGGCATAACGCATTTGTTCTACGGAGTCGTTCATCCATGAGTATCGAGCAGCTTGAAAGCATCGCCCAGGCGATGGTCGCGCCTGGCAAAGGCATCATCGCGATTGATGAGTCGAACAACACCATCAAGAAGCGCTTCGACTCGGTAGGCGTGCCGAATACCGAAGAGAATCGCCGTGCCTATCGCGAGATGCTGCTGACCACGCCGGGCCTGAACCAGCACATTTCCGGCGCGATCCTGTACGACGAGACGATCCGTCAGTCGACCAAGGCCGGTGTGCCGTTCACCAAACTCATGCTCGACGCCGGCATCCTGCCGGGTATCAAGGTTGACCGCGGCCCGTTCCCGCTGGCCGGCTTTCCGGGCGAGTTGGTGACCGAGGGCCTTGACGGCCTGCGCGAGCGCCTCAACGAGTACGCCAAGCTCGGCGCGAAGTTCGCCAAGTGGCGCGCGGTCATCACGATCAGTGGTGATTCGCCGAGCGGTACCTGCATCGAAGCCAATTGCCATGCCCTCGCGCGCTATGCGGCGTTGTGCCAGGAAGCCGGCATCGTGCCGATGGTCGAGCCCGAAGTGCTGATGGATGGTTCGCACGACATCGACGAATGCTTCGAAGTCACCGAAGCGACCTTGCGCAGTCTTTTCGCCTCGCTGTACGAGCAGAACGTCTTCCTCGAAGGCACGATCCTCAAGGCGAGCATGGTTATCGCCGGCAAGGATTGCGAGGAGCAGTCGGATATCGATGACGTCGCCGACGCGACGATTCGATGTCTCAAGGCCGCCGTGCCGGCCTCGCTGCCGGGCATCGTATTCCTTTCCGGCGGTCAGTCCGACGAGCGTGCGACCGCGCATCTAAACGCGATGAATCAGCAGGGTCCGCACCCGTGGCCACTATCGTTCTCGTACGGCCGCGCGATGCAGCAAGCAGCACTCAAGCTGTGGGGCAAGGACATGGCAGCGAACTTCGCCGAAGCACAGGCCACCGTCGCAAAGCGTGCGAGGGACAATGGTCTTGCCGCATTGGGACAGTGGAAGAAAGGCTCCTGACCTCAACGGCTGATTGAAGAAAACGCAAGACAGAAGGGCGCCTCACGGCGCCCTTTTTCGTTGTGTCTGATCGGACTGACTCAGCCCAGCGATGCCAGCCATTCATCATCCGAGCCTTCGTTGACGCCTTCGAACAGGAAGGTCGAGAGATAGCGTTCGCCGGTATCCGGCAGCATCGCGAGAATCACCGAACCGGGCTTTGCCTCGCCCGCTATCTCGAGCGCACTGGCCAGCGTTGCACCCGCCGAGATGCCAGCGAAGATGCCTTCCTTTTGCGCGAGCAGGCGCGCGGTGTCACGCGCGACCGTGTCATCGACGGTGAGGATGCGATGGGCGACATCGCGATTGAGCACGGCGGGAATCAGGTCGGGCGTCCAGCCCTGGATCTTGTGCGGCTTCCATTCCTGACCGGACAACATGGCTGCTCCGGCTGGCTCGGTGGCAATGATTTGCACGTCGGGGCGAGCCAGGCGCAGCACTTCGCCAACCCCGGTCAAGGTGCCGCCGGTGCCCCAGCCACTGACGAAATAGTCGAGTCGCTTGCCGGCGAAATCACGCAGGATCTCGGGCCCGGTTGTATTGCGATGCCAGGCCGGATTGGCGGGATTCTCGAACTGACTGGTCAGGAACCAGCCGTGTTTCGCTGCCAGTTCCGCAGCCTTGCGCACCATGCCGCTGCCGCGCTCAGCCGCGGGAGTCAGGATCACCTTGCCGCCGTAGGCGCGGATCAGCTTGCGCCGTTCGATCGAGAAGGTCTCGGCCATCACTGCGACAAACGGGTAGCCGCGCGCGGCGGCAACCATGGCCAGCGCCACGCCGGTATTGCCCGAGGTGGCCTCGACGATGGTCTGACCCGGCTTGAGCCGCCCGCTCTTCTCGCCATCGAGGACCACCGCCAGGGCCAGGCGGTCCTTGACCGAACCGCCGGGATTGAACGATTCCACCTTGACGAAAAGGTCGATGCCTCTCGGCGCAAGGCGCTGCAATTTGACGACAGGCGTATCGCCGATCGTGTCGAGGATGGATTCAAAAGTCATGGCTGGGGGATCTCCTTGATTCAGGCTGCGTGCCGAACATGCGCCGTGTCGACTGGCGTCGTCAATGGCCGCTGGCCGAACCAGTGCAGTTGATCGGCAAGCCCGGCGACGTCACCGAGAATCAGCAGGGCCGGTGATTGCACACGGTGGATTTCTGCCCGCAGCGCAAGTTCGCCAAGGTTTCCGGCGATCACGCGCTGTTCGGGGCGGGACCCATTCTCGACGATGGCAAAAGCCGTTTGCGGCGAGCGGCCGTGATCGATCAAGCGTTGCTGGAAATACTCGAGACCGCTGATCGCCATGTATATGGCGAGTGTTTGTCTGTCCTCTGCGAGTGTCTGCCAGTCCAGCGCATCCACCGAGTCGCGACAATGCGCGGTGATGAAGCGAACCGATTGTGCGTGGTCGCGATGGGTCAATGGAATGCCCGCATAGGCGGCGCAGGCGACTGCCGCCGTGATGCCCGGGATGACCTCATAGTCAATCGCATGCGCGCGCAGGAATTCCAGTTCCTCGCCGCCGCGACCGAACAGGAATGGATCGCCGCCCTTGAGACGCACGACGTGCCTGCCGGAACGGACATGTTCGAGCATCAGCGAGTGGATCCTGTGCTGCGGCGTCTGCTCGCCGCCACCTTGTTTGCCGACTTCGATGAGCGCGGCGTGCCGATTGGCGAGGGCGAGTACTTCGGCGGACACAAGCCGATCGTGCAGGATCACTTCGGCGTCGAGGATCGCGCGCGCCGCGTTCAAGGTAAGCAGGCCCGCATCGCCCGGCCCGGCGCCGACCAGGATCACCGACGCGCGCGAATTTCCGGTCGACGCCCCATTTTGGGCGCCAAGTGATCTGAATGGAACAAGGTGTTGCACGGCCGTGGCGAGGGTGGCGAGGAGCCGCGTGCGTCGGTCTCGGGATCGAGAAATCAGGGTGGGCAGGTTCATGGTGGCGATACTAGATCCCGTTTTCGCAAGCGGGAAATGCCGATTGGTCCGGGCGATATGCGATTACGTGATGAATCGTATAAAGACGTCTAGACGTCCATACTGGACGTGGCGACCATGAATCCCTATGCTGGGTCATCGGGCTTTCAGCACCCGGAGGTTCCATTCGCGCTAGATCGACGTGAATGGGTGCCATGCAATCGACCCGATGAATGAATTCCAGAACATGACCCTGACCCAGCTTCGCTACATCGTCGCCATCGTCGACTCCGGCCTCAACATCACCCTTGCAGCGGAGCGCGTGCACGCGACCCAGCCTGGAATTTCGCGCCAGCTTCGCCAACTCGAGGACGAATTGGGTTTCCAGGTCTTCCTGCGCAAGGGCAAGAGCCTGGAATCGACGACGCCAGCCGGAGCGCAAGTCGTTGCACGAGCGCGGGTGATACTTGCCGAGGCGGCGAACATCCGCGCGCTGGCGGCGAATTTCCGCAGCGAGAACGGCGGTGAGCTGGTCATCGTTGCGACCCACACTCAGGCGCGTTTTGTATTGCCGAACGCGATTGCCAGCGTCAAGCGCCGCTACGCCGATGTCGGCATCCGCCTCGAACCCCACGGCGATACCGAGTTGATGGAACTGCTCGGCAAGGGCGCCGCCGATCTCGCCATCATCAGCACGACGGGTGCTGCGCCGAACGTCGAGCTGGCGATTCCGATATTTCACTGGGATCGACAGATCCTCGTGCCCCGGGATCACGCGCTTTCGAAGCTGGGGCGAGTGCCCCGCATCGACGAACTCGCGAGGTACGCCCTGGTCAGCTACGAGTCCTCGCTGTCGGCGGAATCGTCGCTGCGGCGAGCTTTCGTCGAAGCCGGTTGCGAACTCAAGCTGGCCGTGACGGCAAGGGATGCCGATTTGATAAAGACTTATGTGCGAACCGGCCTCGGAGTCGGCGTACTCGCCGAAATGGCTTTGACTGATCAGGATCGCGCTGAACTCTGCGTGTTCTCGGCCCGCGGCCTGTTGCCGAGCTGCACGAGCTGGGTTGTCCTGCAGCGCGATCGCGTGCAGCGAGACTACGCGCTCGACCTGATCGCAGCGCTGGCGCCGCATATCGATCGTCGAGATCTTGTACGTGTCGTTCAAGGTGCCGCCGAGGCTGATTGGCCGGATCCGCCGCATTGGAGCGAACTCGGCTCGGTCCAATCGACCGCTCGCGCTGCCTGAATCGAGTCTGCCCGAACGTTGTAGATCGCTGCGAGAGGCTCGCGCAGCACCTGGCGAGCTCATCGGGATATGAGGACAAAGCGTCAGCTCAAACTTCCAGATGGATCCCGCACTCGCGTTTGAGGCCGAAGTAGCGGGTGTCTTCCTCGCGCATGCCGGGTTGCCACGGGCGCGTCGTATGCACGTCGCCGATCGAGACGTAACCTTCGTGCCAGAGAGGGTGATAGGGCAGATTGTGACGACTGAGATATTGCCAGATGTCGCGGTCGCTCCAGTCGATCAGTGGATGCACTTTCCAGCGTCCGTGCTTGAGTTCGAGCACCTCGGTATTTTCGCGAGTGCTGGCCTGGCTGCGACGCAAGCCGGCAAACCAGGTGCGCGCACCGAGTTCCTCGAGGGCGCGGCGCAACGGTTCGACCTTGCGCAGGTCGTCATAGCGATTGAGGCCATCGAGGCCCTGTTCCCAAAGCCGGCCGTGGCGCGCCTCCATCCAGGCCCGACCGATCTTCGGCCGGTAGACGCGAAGATCGAGATCCAGGCGCTTGGTCAATTCATCGGCGAAGCGATAGGTTTCCTCGAACAGGTAGCCGGTATCGATCAGGATCACCGGAACCTTGCGGCACTGGCTGCTGACCAGGTGCAGCGAAACCGCTGACTGTGCACCAAAGCTCGATGACAGCACATGCTTGCCGGGAAGGGTTTCGAGCGCCCAGGCCACACGATTTGCGGCGCTCTGTTTCTCGAGCCAGCGGTTCAAGGTCGCGAGCGAGCGCGAGTCTTCGGCGGCCGAAACCAGATCGGGAAGCATGCTCATGGGATCACCTGTACCGGAATGCCGGCGGCGGGTCTAACGACATCGGATCGGACCAGGAAATCGCCGAAACCTTCCTCGACGTTTCGTTCGGCCGCATAGCGGGAGAACAGCGCATCCAGTTCTTCGAGAATCGCGACTTCGTCGATGTTTTCTCGATGAAGCGCATTGAGACGCTGGCCGCGTCGATCGGCGCCAAGCATGAGGTTGTAGCGTCCTGGCGCCTTGCCGACGAGGGCGATCTCGCCGAGATACGGTCGCGAACAGCCGTTCGGACAACCCGACATGCGCAAGTGGATCGGCGCATCGTTGAGCGCGTGCTTCGCAAGTAAGGCCTCGACCCGGGTCAGCAGGTCCGGCAGGTAGCGCTCGGCCTCGGCCATCGCCAGTGCGCAGGTCGGCAATGCAACGCAGGCCAGCGCATTCAAGCGAAGCGGGCTGGCCCGGCGATACAGATCGAGCTGATGTATC
>JBBRBU010000107.1:0-9918 GCA_038205505.1 Lysobacterales bacterium
TCAATGGCGTGCTCGGCACAATCGATGGCGAACAGATCTACGCGCAGATCTGCCAGGGCTGCCACATGCCGGGCGGCCGAGGCGCAATCGGCGCGGGTTCCTATCCGGCGCTCACTGACAATCCGACCCTGGTCTCGGCAAACTACATGGCGGCGACCATTCTCAATGGTCGACGAAACATGCCTTCGTTCGCACGTCATGAAGTGAACGAGTTCTTTTTTCCCGCAACCTGGCTCAGCGATACCCAGATTGCCAATGTCGTCAACTACATCCGCAGCCATTTCGGCAATCACTACACCGATACCATCAGCGCAGCGGACGTCGCCGCGCTGCACGCAAAGGAGCCTGGCGAATGAACTTCCGGAAACTCGGCCTTTACCTGCTGCCGCTACTACTCATTGGTCCCTCGATGGCCGACGCAAGCGATATCATCCGGCACAAGCTGCCCAACAACAGCACATTCCCGATCGCCGCCGCTGTCGAGATACCGGCCGGAACAACGATGGTCTATCTGAGCGGAAAGGTGCCGCCGATCGCCGACAGCAAAGCGGATCCATCCAGTGTTGCAGCCTATGGCAATACCGAAACCCAGACCGTGGCGGTGCTGAGTGCAATCCGTGACCAGCTCAAGGGTCTCGGTCTCGGCATGGGTGATATCGTCAAGATGCAGGTTTTTCTCGTCGGCGATCCCGCCAATTCAGGAAAAATGGATTTCAGCGGGTTCATGAAAGGCTATGCGCAGTTCTTCGGCAGCGATGAGCAACCCAAACTTCCGGTGCGATCAACCATGCAGGTCGCCGGACTCGCCAATCCGGGTTTCCTCGTCGAGATCGAAATCACCGCGGCCCGACCCTGAGTCTGCTCGGCGCAAGTCCTCGGGCACATCCACTTTCGACAACCACGGTGCCATCATCGTTTCGAGCATGGCTGCCTTGATCGGCTTGCGCAGGAAGCCGTCCATGCCGGCGGCACGGGTTTGCGCTTCCTCATCGCCGGTGGCGCGTGCGGTGATAGCGATGATCGGCAGGTGGATGCCGCTGTCACGCTCACGTTCGCGAAGCAGTCGGGTCAATTGCAGACCATCGATTCCTGGCAGATCCAGATCGACGAGCGCGAGATCAATTCCGGGCTTGCTCATTTCCGCCAATGCGGCGAGTCCATGCGCGGCATGGGTCGCGCGATGGCCAGCCGCTTCGAGCATTCCCACAATGACGGCGGCAATGGTTGCGTCATCTTCGACCACAAGTACGTGCTCGCCGCGTTGCCGCACCCCGCGATTCGCGACCGGTGACGGCTTGCGGTCACCGGAACGGCGCCGTGGCGTTGCCTCCGCTGGGACAGGCGATGCGGCTTCCGCCAGCGGCAGGCAGATCGTGAATCGGGTGCCTGCTCCGACGCTGCTGCCAACATTGATGGTTCCGCCCATCAGGTCGACCAGCTCCTGGCAGATCGACAGGCCGAGTCCGCTGCCATCGTGACGCGGCATTACGCCCGCGAACTGCTCGAAGCGTCCGAACAGGCGGGCCTGCATGTCGGCATCCATGCCCGGCCCGGTGTCGCTGACGATGAATTGCAGGGATCCGTCAGCCAGCCGATCAAGGTCGAGTCGGATCGTTCCTGATTCAGTGAACTTGATGGCATTGCCGACCAGGTTAAGCAGGACCTGATTGATGCGCATGGCATCGCCGCTGACCCAGGCCGGCACCGAATCGCCAACGCTGAAAAGCAGGGTCAACCCCTTCTTTTCGGCCAGCGGTTGTTCGAGGGCGACGACTTCGCGCACGACTTGCGCAGGGTCGAGCGCGCGTCGGTCGAGCTCGAATTTGCCCGCTTCGATGCGGGCGAGGTCGAGGCTGTCATTGACCAGACGCAACATGAGGTCACCGGAACGACTGATCGCTTCAGCATAACCACGCTGCTTTTCATCGAGCTCGGTGCCGCGCAGCAACTCGGCCATGCCGAGCACGCCGGTCATTGGCGTGCGGATCTCATGACTCATGTTGGCGAGGAAGGTGGACTTGGCTTCGGCCAGTTGTTCGGCTGCCCGGCGCTGCTCCTCGGCCAGCGCGATCGAGTGGCGCTGGTTGACTCGATGGCGCCAACCGCGGAGTACGAGCCCGACCGATAGCGCGCCCATCACTAGATAGGCCAGATAGGCCCACGGTGTCAGCCATGGTGCCGTGGCGACCTCAACCGGAAGTTCGATCGTGTTCTCGCTCCATACACCGTCCGCGTTCGCTGCACGCACCTTGAGCGTGTAGCTGCCGGCCGGCAGTTGCGAAAACGTACGTTCGCCACGGGCGCCTGTGTCGACCCAATCCGGGTCGGAACCCTCAAGCTTGAAGCGATAGTCGTTGCCGCCGGGATTCAGGAACGAAAGCGCCCGCGCCTCGACCACAAAGTCACGATCGGCATGACCAAGGGCGACAGCCTGCTTCGGATTCAACTGTTGGACGACACCATCCCGCCGCACCGATATCCCGGTCAGTTGAAGCGGTGGCGATGGTGAGGCCAATGAAATCGCAGCGGGATCGAATGCGAACACGCCGGCTCGCGAACTCACAAAGGTCGTTCCGTCGTTTGCAACGGAGAATCCTCCGACCAGCTCGGCACTGGGCAGACCGTCACGCTCGCCAAACCGGCGTACGCTTCGGGTTTTCCCATCGATGCGCCAAAGTCCGCGCATGCTCGCCGCCCAGACTCCATGATCGGCTGCGACATGCAAACCATTCACCTGCATCGCCGGCCAGCCTAGCGCCTTGTCGAAACGATCAACCTGAAGCAGCGAACCATCGTGCAGGTCATGGCGCTCCAATGCACCGAGTCGATGCAGCCAGATCGAATTGGCGCCATCGAAGACCAGCGCATGCACAGCCTCTGTCGGCGAACCCGGAACATTCTCGAATCGATCGGTTTCCGGGTTGTAGCGCTGGATTCCCTGGGCAGTCGTGATCCATGCCAGACCCCGGCTGTCGAATGCAAGATCCGAGACGTCCGAATTTCCGAGCGTGCCGAGCGCCACTGTCCAGCTTTTGATCGCCCGAGTCGCCGGATCGACGCGTGCTATGCCGCCGCCGCGCAGACTGACCCAAAGGCGGCCATCGGGCCCGCGCAACAGTCGATTGACGTAGCCGCGAGGCAAAGCCGTTGGCGAACCCTCGGCAACCGGCAGCTCGATCATCCGCCCGTCATCGAGCGAGTAAACGCGAATGCCGCGCTGGTGTCCCACCCAAAGTTGTTTGCCGATCCTTAGCAATGATCGAAGCTGGCTGCCACCGGCCTTCAGTCGGGCCCCGTGGTGAACAATTTCACCAGTCACTGCGTCAATGTGATCGATGCCGTCACGTCCACTGCTGACCCATACGCCGCCCTCGTCATCGACACTGACGCCTTCGGCCTGCGTGTGCAGCAAGCTGCTGTTCTGCCCGGCACGATGGCGCCAGACCGAAAAATTCCGCCAGCGGGGCGGCAAGCGAGCAATGCCGCCATCGAACATCGATACCCAAAGGCCATTTTCATGATCGCGCATCACATCCATGACCCGCGCTGATGGCAGTTCCCCGGGCAAGGCATCTCCACCGCCGTACAAATGCCGGATCCCGTTTTGCACATGCAGCAGTCCGGCGGTCGTGCCGAACCAGTATTCGGAATCCGGTTCGCTGACCATGGCCATGGTCGACATGCGTGAAGGCGTTTCAATGACCAATTCAGCGAAGCGAAGATCGCTTTCGACCCTCGCCACGCCGAAATCGGTACCGACCAGCATGCTGCCGTCAGCGAGTGCGCGCAGGCTGCCGATCGGCAGAGTTTCGGCTTTGCCTTCCAGCGGCGGCAACGCCACATGCACGATGCGGCCATCGGCCTCGCGCACGTCGAGACCATTGTCGGTGCCAATCCACAAGCGACCGTTCGCATCGGCGGCGAGACTGATGACTGTGGTTGAACGCAGGCTGGCAGGGTTCTCCGCATCGTGCTCGATGCGCTCGAAGCTGCCGTCTTCGCGCAGGCGATTGAGACCACCGAGCCAGGTACCGACCCAGATCATTCCCGCGCTGTCCTCGGCGATCGTGAAGACGTCGTCGCTACTCAGGCTGTTCGAGTTCGCGGCATCGTGGCGGTAGCGCCTGAACCCGCCATCGGCGAGTTGCTCATTGAGACCGGAAGCCTCGCCGCCGCACCAGACCCGACCCTTGCTGTCGATCAGCAGCGCCGAAACATCATTGCCGGCCAGCGAGGCGGAATCCTCGGGATCATGCCGCCAGACGCGAAAATCGACGCCGTCGTAGCGGGCGAGGCCATCACGGGTACCTATCCAGATGAAGCCATCACTGCCCTGGCGCGTGGCGTAGACGCCATTCGAGGGCAAGCCGTCGGCGACCCGCAACAACTCGAACCATGGCTCGGACGGCGGCGGCGCGGCGCTGGCCATTGCCGAAAGCCACCAGGCTCCGATGATGAATCCAATTCGTCCCATGACGCGTCCCTCCCCGGTCCACGAGGATGGTGCCACGCCATCGTGGTGATCAACCAGCGGTTGGCATGGATCGCTCAGGCTAGAATCACCGGCATGTCCCAACCACGCCTGCCGCTTCGTCTGATCCTGCTTGGCCTGCTGGCCATTGCCGCCGTCGTGGTTGTCTGGCTGGCAATCAGCATGGTCAATGGCCTGCTCGAGTTCTACGAACGCCTCGTGGCCCTGCCCCTGCTGTTGCGCATTCCACTGATCGTTATTGTCGGTGCCGCGTTGTGCGGAGCTGGCTGGCTGGCCTGGAAACTGTTGCGACCTGCTTCGAAGAAATCTACACGGCGCAAGGCGGATGCCTTGCCCGATCGGCAGAGCATCGAGACGCGCGTTGCCGACTTGCGTGCGCGCGATGCCGATGCGGCAAGCCTCGAACAGGAACTGCTCGAGCTCGATCGCCGGCGCGTGAGCGGTGATTGCCATGTTGCCTTGTTCGGTGAAATCAGCACCGGCAAGTCGAGTTTGATTCGCCAATTGGCCAGCGAGGCCGCGCCCGAGACCGACGTGATCGGCGGCACCACGCGCTGGGTCAGGCATTTCCGCGGACAGCTGCCCGACGGCCGCGAACTGGTTTTGGCCGACATGCCGGGCACCGGCGAGATATCCGGCGAGCAGCGCGAGCAATTGGCGCGCGACGAGGCCCTGCGCGCACATGCCGTGGTCTACGTCGTCTCCTCGGACCTGACCCGTGCGCAGGATGCCGAGTTGCGCTGGTTGTCTGGATTTGGCAAGCCCGTGATCCTCGTCCTCAACAAGATTGACCTGTTCGACGACAACGAGCGCGAGGCACTGCTCGACACGTTTGCCGAGCGGTATGCATCGATTTGTCGCGCGATCGTCGGCATCAGCGCGGGTGGCAAGGAGCGCTTCGAACGCGCGCTCAATGATGGTCGCGTCGAACAGGTGGCGCGTGAGCGTGTGGCCGATATCGAGGAACTCACCGATGCGCTGATGCGGCTAACTGCGCTCGGCGTGGAGGCGCTTGAACCGGCTCGCGAAGCCGCCGTGCTCGCGAGTGTCGACCAGCGCAGTCATGTGCTCGCGCAGTCGGTCGCCGTGCGCGAATCCGAAGCGACGGTGAGCCGCTACACACGTCGCGCCGTGGTCGGTGCGATGGCCGCCGTCGCGCCAGGCAGCGACATCATCATCCAGGGTGCGCTGGGTACAGCGATGGTGCGCGAACTCGCGCGGATTCACGATGTGCCGGTGCGCGAACTCGACGTGGAGAACCTGCTCGCCCGCCTCGGTCTGACCCTGCGCAACACCACGGCGATCGTCCTCGCGATTGCCGGCAATGCGCTGAAGGCCTTTCCGGGTCTCGGCACGCTGGGCGGCGGCGTCCTGCATGCCGTCGCCTACGGCCTGGCTTTCGATTCGCTCGGTCGCGCCGTCGCCTTGACCCTGGCCGAACATGCCAATCTCGACCAGGCAGAAACCGAACAGGCCATGCAGAAACTTTTGACTGAACCGAGCCGGGAGCGGGTCGAACGCGTCGCCCGTGTCGTCATCGACAGCCTGCGCAAACGCGATGCCGCGCGGAACGACGAAGCATGAAACGATTGCGAGAAACTTCCGAAACTCCGCGTCGGCTGGCGAACGCGCCGGTAATTTGCGAAGCTCGTTGCATGTTGCCGCCAATCTTCCGTGCATCATCGCTCGCTCCGTTGCTCGCGCTTGCCCTCAGCACATCCGTGATCGCCGCCGAGCCGCAAACCTGGGTGCTCGATCCGGTGCATACGCAGATCGTGTTTTTCGCCGACCACCTCGGCCTCTCGCATGGCATCGGCCGCCTCGGAATCAAGCAGGGCTGGTTCCAGTTCGACGCCGACGACTGGTCCACGGCACGCGTCGATGTGGTCATCGACCTCGATTCGATCACCATGGGCGACGCAGACTGGACTGAAAAGGTGCGTGGCAAGGCATTTCTGGACATCGAGCAATCAATGACCGCGCGGTTCGTCGGCAATACGCTGGAGAAGAAAACCGCCACAACCGGGGTTCTCCACGGCGAACTCTGGTTGCGCGGGCTGCACAAAGACATCGACCTCGATGTCGTTTTCAATGGCCAAGGCAAGGATCCTTACGCGTTCAAGACCAAGGCCGGCTTCACCGCCACAGCCACATTGAATCGATTCGATTTCGGCATGACCACGTTTCGCGATGTCATTGCCGGACCGGTCGAGTTGCGCATCGAAGTCGAAGGCATCCGCAGCCGCCAGGAGATGAAAACAAATGCCTTTGAAAAGTAATCAAGCGCGCTGGGGCAGCGTCGCGCAAGGGCTGCATTGGCTGATGGCGCTGGCCATTCTGGGCAATGGGGTGCTCGGCCTGATCATGGTCGACATGTCGCGAGGCATGACCAAACTCAATACCTTCGCGATCCACAAGTCGATCGGCCTGACCATCCTCGCGCTCTTGATCCTGCGCGTATGCTGGCGCATGTTCGACGCCCGTCCGCGTGACGAACCGATGCCGCGCTGGCAGCGTCTGGCTGCACATGCCACCCACGTCGTGCTGTACCTGTTCATGCTGGCGATACCATTGAGCGGCTGGGTCAGCAATTCGGCGCATGGATTTCCGCTGCAGTGGTTCAAGATGTTCAACCTGCCCGCCCTGCTCGAGAAAAATCACGCGATCGCTGAATTCGCGGAGGAAACGCACGAAATACTGTTCTGGGTGCTCTGCGTTGTCCTCGTTGCCCACGTCGGCGCGGCGCTCGTTCATCATGTATTCGAGCGCGACAACACCTTGTTGCGTATGCTGCCCTTCGCGCGGCTTCGCTCGCGAATCAATGGAGATCAGCCTTGAAACTCGTATCCGCACTCTTCGTGCTATGTGTAATCGGCGGCAACGCCATGGCTGCGGACTACCAGCTCAAGGAGGGCAGCACACTGACCTTCACCGGGATCTTTCAGGGTGAGGAGTTCAGCGGAAAATTCCCCAAGTTCGAGGCGCAGATTCGTTACGACTCAAGCAATATCGAATCCTCGATGTTTGACGTCGTCATCGATCTGGCCAGTGTCTCGACCGGCGACAAGGACCGCGATGATGCGCTCCCCGGATCGGAATTCTTCAATGTCGGACAATTCCCCAATGCGCGTTTCGTGACTCGCCAGTTCACTCGATCTGGCGACAAGGTAACCGCCGAGGGCACCCTGACCATCAAGAACATCAGCAAACCGGTGAATCTCGAGGTGAAATTCAACGGCACGAAAGCTGGCGGCACGCTTGATGTGATGACAACCGTGAGTCGCCTCGATTTCAACGTTGGCAGCGGTGACTACGCCGACACCTCGACGATCGCCGATGAAGTCGAGATCAAGGCGCATCTTGAGCTCAGCGCCAAGTAGTCGATTCGCAACGACAGGGTGAATCCGCTCAATTCGATGTGGCAGCGCCTGCGAGATCGCTTCTCGCGACCGGATCACGCCGCGGTTGGGTCGACAACGACCGCCGAAACCCATCACAGCCAGGCCGAAGAGAGCCTGCGCGCCCTGCTCGACGATCCGCACGTACCGGCGTCGGTGCGCAGTTCACTCGCAGCAGATTTCACTCGACTGGAATCGATGCTGGGCAAGCTCGAACGCGATGAACTGCATTTGGCCGTGTTCGGTCGGGTCAGCGTCGGCAAGTCGGCCCTGGCCAATGCCCTGCTCGGCGAGAATGCATTCGAAGTCGGCGTTTTGCATGGCACCACACGTGAGGCGACCCCGCGGCCCTGGCAGGAGGTGGCCGGCAGTGGCGTGCATCTGATCGATACGCCAGGCATCGACGAACTCGATGGCGAGGCGCGCGAACAACTGGCCGTCGAAGTGGCCGGGATCAGCGACCTGGTCATCTTCGTCGTCGATGGCGACATGACTACGCGCGAGCGCGATGCGCTCGTGCAACTCGCACAAACCGAGCGACCGTTGCTGCTCGCCTTGAACAAGGCCGACCGTTACGACGATGACGAACTCGCACGATTGCTGACGCGCCTGCGCGAGCACGCGAGCGGGCTGGTCCAGCCTGAGGATGTGGTCGCTGTGAGCGCGCAACCGCCACCCTTGCGTCGCGTCTCGCTTGATGCCGAGGGACACGAACAGGTCGAATTGATCCGCCAGGCGGCCAATATCGAAGCCCTGCGCGATCGTCTGACCGACGTCCTGACGCGAGAGGGCCGAACCTTGTCGGCACTCAATGCGAGCTTGTTCGCCGGCCGCCTGACCGATGCCGTTGCCAAGCGCATCGTCGTCGCCCGCCGCGAACTCAGCGCCAGGGTCATTCGCCAGTACTGCATCGCGAAAAGCATCGCCGTTGCATTGAATCCGATTCCGGTCGCCGATTTGCTTGCCGCCGGCGCACTCGATGCAGCGTTGGTCATGCATTTGGCACGTGTGTATGGACTACCGATCACGCGCCGAGAAGCCGGCGGTCTGATCGCGACAATCTGCGCGCAGTTGGCTGCTCTTATGGGTGCGATATGGGGCATCCATCTGGCCGCCTCGGCACTCAAGGGCATCAGCGCGGGCATGTCGACCGTGCTCACCGCGACAGCCCAGGGCGCGCTGGCGTGGTATGCCACCGAAATCGTCGGCCGCGCCGCTGACCGTTATCTCGCCGCCGGTAAATCCTGGGGTGATCAGGGCGCCAAACGCGTCGTCAGCGACATTGTCGCCAGCCTTGACCGCGATTCAATCCTGCGCGAGGCCCGCGCCGAGATCCAGCGCCGACTGCGCAGTTCCGAACCGGTGAGCGGTGAGCGCTCTTCGTAAGGGTGCTTTTCAAGGGCGGGTTTTTTGTGAACCCAATCGAAAGGCTCGCTCGTGAACGGGCTCCTGCGAAGTGCAATTTTGTTCGGCGGAATCCACAAGGGCGCTTCCACCAACCCGCAAGCGGCGTTTCATGCTTTTGCATTCAAGAACGCTTTCACCCGACAGGCATCGAACGGCCATTCGAGCTCGCTCCCGCTTGCGGCATCGCGCAGCACCGGAACGCGCTCGCCGTAGCGGGTTTCAAGCTGGACATCGTCATCAATCCAGACGCTGCTGAATTCCGGTGCGTTGGCCTGGGCCAGAATCGCGACGGCCTCGTCACACAACTGACAGTCATCGCGCTGGTAGAGAATCCAGGCAGTCGTGCGGGATTGGCTCACGACAATTCCTTCCGTACCAATGGTTGACCATATTCTGGATGCGCACTCCACAACTCTGCCAGGGTCCTGCCGCTGAGCGGATGTCGAACCTCGGACGCGATTTCGGCAAGCGGCGCGAGCACGAAAGCGTGGTTCAGCTCTTCCCGCGGGATCTGCAGATGCCCCGGCCCGACGACGATCAGGTCGCCGAACAGGATGATGTCGATATCGAGGCTGCGGCTCGAATAACGCTCCACGTCGCGGCGGCGGCCGTTGCTGTCTT
>JBBRBU010000108.1:0-9359 GCA_038205505.1 Lysobacterales bacterium
AGGATGATGGATTTCATGCTTTCAACTCGCTGAACTCGGGAGTGCGAGTATCCGATGCGATCGCTGAATGCGCCGCAATAATTGAAAGCTCGGCGGCAAGGCTGACCCGAATCGACGCTTGACGTACAATGCTCGGCTGCATTCGGTCTGCGCGGCTTGTCGCGGCACCGTTCTCAAGCAACCTGCGGAACACCATTCAATGATTTCCTTTCGCAATTTCGCCCTGCGGCGCGGCGAACGCCTGCTCCTGTCCAAGGTCGATATCGCCCTGCATGCCGGCTGGCGTGTCGGCGTGGTCGGCCGCAACGGTTGTGGCAAGACCAGTCTGTTCGCGGCAATCCTCGGCGAAGTCGAGGCCGATGCGGGCGATCTGGAAAAATCGCCGAAACTGCGCATTGCCAGCGTCGCCCAGGAAACCCCGTCATTGCCCGATGCAGCGATTGATTTCGTCGTCTCCGGTGATACCGAGGTGCACGCAGTCTTGATGGCCGAGGAAGCGGCGATGGCCGCCGAGGACTGGGATGCCGTCGCTGTCGCGCATCAGAAGATGGCCGAGATCAATGGCTACGATGCCAGCGCGCGTGCCGGCAAGCTGTTGCATGGCCTGGGTTTTTCATCGAACACCCATCAGCGTGCGGTATCGGAATTTTCCGGCGGCTGGCGCGTGCGCCTGAACCTCGCTCGCGCACTGATGATGCCGAGCGACCTGCTTCTGCTCGATGAACCGACCAACCATCTCGATCTCGACGCCGTGCTCTGGCTCGAACAATGGCTGCTCAAGTATCCGGGCATGCTCATGATGATCTCGCATGATCGCGAGTTTCTCGACGGCGTCGGCACGCACATGCTGCATTTGCACGACGGCACCGCCAAGCTCTACACCGGCGACTACACCAGCTTCGAGCGCCAGCGTTCCGAGCAGCTGCACTTGCAGCAGATCGCCTTCGAGAAGGAACAGGTCGAGCGCGCTCACCTGCAATCGTTCATCGACCGCTTCAAGGCCTCGGCAGCGAAAGCCAAACAGGCGCAGTCGCGGGTCAAGCGACTGGCCAAGCTGGCCGGCACCGAAGCGGTGCGCGCCGAGCGCGAGATCCGCATCAATTTTGCCGACCCGGTCAAGTTGCCGAACTCGCTGACCCGGCTCAATCACGTCGATGCCGGCTACGGCGACATCAAGATCCTCAGCAAGGTCGGCTTCGGTCTCGAGGCCGGCGACCGCATCGGCCTGCTCGGTCCGAACGGTGCCGGCAAGTCGACCCTGGTCAAGACCCTGGTCGGCGAGCTGCCGATCCTGGCCGGTGAGCGCAGCGCGCATCCGGACATGGAGCTTGGCTATTTCGCCCAGCACACGGTCGAATCACTGCACGAAGGCCAATCGCCGATCGACCACCTGCGTGATATCGCGCCGGGTTCCAGCCTGCAGGAATTTCGCGACTTCCTCGGCCGCTGGAACTTCGCCGGCAACCGCGCTTTCGAAAATGTCGATGGCTTCTCGGGCGGCGAACGCGCCCGGCTCGCGCTGGCGTTGATCGCGTGGCGCAAACCGAACGTGCTTCTGCTCGATGAGCCGACCAACCATCTCGATCTCGAAATGCGCGAAGCCCTGGCCGAGGCCTTGAGCATCTTCCCGGGCGCGATCGTCATGGTCTCGCATGACCGCCACCTGATCGGCCTCGTCTGCGAAACGTTCTGGCGTGTCGCCGACGGCCGGGTCGAGGAATTCAAGGGCGATCTCGACGAATACGCCGCATGGCTGAAGACGCGGGCGGCGAAGGGCTGAAGGCTGGGAATGGAGAATCGGGAGTCGGCAATCGGGAGAGCGGCTTTTCCGATGGCCACGACCTTCCGGGCCCGGGCTTGCGCGTCGGCACTCCATCCTGAAGAAGCTGAGGCGGTAGACTGCGATTGGCTCGCCGATACGCATCGCCATGCGGAGCTATTGCTTTGAGCTTTCCCGCTTCCCTTTTCCCAATTCCCCATTCCCGGCCCAACCATGTACACTCTCTATTACTCCCCCGGTACCGCGAGCATGGTTGTCCATCTCGCCCTGCTCGAGCTGGATGCGCCGCATGAGTTGCGTCCGATCGATTTTGATTCGCGGGCGCAGAAGGATCCCGAGTATTTGCGCCTGAATCCGAACGGGGTCGTGCCGACCTTGATCGTCGATGGCGCGCCGGTCTATGAATGTGCGGCCTTGATGCTGTTGCTCGGCGAACGTCATGCCGACAAGGGGCTTGCACCGATTCCCGGATCGGCGCAGCGCGGGCCTTATCTGCAATGGACCCTGCATCTCGCCAACATCCTGCAACCGGCATTCCGCCAGTGGTTTTACCCGACCGATTTCGGGCCGGAAGACCAGGCCGATGCGATGCGCGAATTCGCACAGCAACGGATCGAGGCAGCGTGGGATCGTATCGATGCCCATCTCGCCACGCAGGGGCCGTATATGCTTGGCGCGCAGTTCAGCCTGCTCGATCTGTACGCGACGATGCTGATGCGCTGGTCGCGCAACATGCCGAAACCGGCCGATCGCTGGCCCGCGCTGGCGGTCCTCGCCGAGCAGGTCAAGGCGCGGCCCTCGTGGCAGCGTCTGTACCGCATCGAGGGTTTGACCGAATGGGCCTGAGTTCGGCCCGCTCGCCTGCATCAAGATGGAGAGACGAATGAAATTCCTGCACAGCATGGTCCGGGTCAAGGATCTCGCCGCCTCACTCGAGTTCTATTGTGAGCATCTCGGCCTTGTCGAGATCTCGCGTCGCGACGTCGAGCAAGGGCGCTTCACGCTGATTTTCCTCGCAGCAGCGGGTGATGAATCGCGCGGTCAAATTGAATTGACCTGGAACTGGGATGCCGAGGACTACGGCACGGCGCGCAACTTCGGCCATCTCGCCTTCGCCGTCGATGACATATACGCCACCTGCCAGCGCCTGATGGATGCCGGCATCACGATCAACCGCCCGCCCCGCGATGGCCACATGGCGTTCGTACGCTCGCCCGACCTGATCTCGATCGAACTGCTGCAGAAGGGCGAAGCACTGGCGCCGAGCGAACCGTGGCTATCGATGCCGAATTCCGGGGTCTGGTAGTGGGGCCGGGAATGGGGAATGGAGAGTCGATGACGCCTCGGCGCCCTGGATGCAACGGCGAATCGCAACTTCGATTTTTTAATTGAATGTTCGATAGTCTGTTCTGCGCGAGGCGCACGTTTTTAATGATTCTCAATTTCCCATTATCTATTCCATCTCAATACTGAATCAAGCTGACCTCAAACCGGAGGGATCGGATGAATCGGGACAAGGATCCATCTGAAACTGCAGCTACCGAAATCGATGGTGTGCAGGCGGTTGGCGGGAACGCCGCATCGCTTGCCCCCGGCACGCGGCTCGGTGCCTACCGGATCCGCAAGCCGCTCGGCGAAGGCGGCATGGGCCAAGTCTATCTGGCCGAACAAACCGCACCGGTGCATCGCGATGTAGCACTCAAGCTGATCCGACACCAGATTGCCAGTCCGCTCGCTCTGGCCTGGTTCGAGGTTGAACGCCAGGCATTGGCGCAGATGCAGCATCCGGCCATTGCGCAGATCTTCGATGCCGGCACCACCGACGAAGGCCATGCCTATATCGCCATGGAGTATGTCGAGGGCACGCCAGTCTCCGACTTCTGCCGCTCGCATGCGTTGTCGCGGGATCAGCGCATCGCCTTGTTCGTGCGCATCTGCCAGGGCGTCCAGCACGCGCACCAGAAGGGCGTCATCCATCGCGACTTGAAACCGGAAAACGTCCTCGTCAGCGAAGTTGACGGCAGGCCACTGCCGAAGATCATCGACTTCGGCATTGCCGTTGGCGGCGACACGTCGGGCGATGGAGCGAGAATTGAAACTTCGCACGCCAACCGGGCTGGCACGGCCGTCTACATGAGCCCGGAGCAGGCCGGCTTGCGCCATCGCGATATTGATACGCGAAGCGACGTCTACTCGCTCGGCGTCATGCTCTGCGAAATCCTGACCGGCGCGGATGCCAATGCGCTTGCCGCCGATGCACACCGCTCGGCGCGGGTGCCGCATGAAACCCTGCTCACCGCGCTGGACAGCGCTGCGACGTCAGCTGACGCCAGCGCGGATACCGGCGCCCTGTTCTCCGCAGCGCGCAAATTGC
The DNA here is from genome assembly GCA_038205505.1 of Lysobacterales bacterium. GTDB lineage: Bacteria > Pseudomonadota > Gammaproteobacteria > Xanthomonadales > Rhodanobacteraceae > Dokdonella. The sequence continues at coordinate 4,155 of JBBRBU010000108.1, forward strand.
CGACAGAGTTGCGCGCGGTCCTGCGCAAGGCACTCGCCGCGGAGCGAGCCGAGCGCTACGACTCCGCCGCCGCGCTTGCAGACGATCTCGATCGGTACCGCGAGCATCGTCCGCTCGCCGCCATGCCGTCGACGCGCGCGTATCGAGTGCGTTCGTTGATGGCCCGGCACCGGCTTGGAATCGTGGCGGCAGGCCTTGTCTTTGCGGCGTTGCTGATCGGCGCGGGCCTGGCCTTGCATGGTTTGAGCGAAGCAAGAATGGCGGCGCGTTTCGCACATGCCGAGGCGATCAAGGCCGATCGGGTTGCCCAATTTGTGCGCACGATGCTTGCGGGAATCGATCCGGATCGCGCCCGCGGAATGGACAACCGACTGATGCACATGATTCTGGATTCGGCCGCCAAGCGCGTCGCCAGCGAGCTCGGCGGTCAGCCCGATGTGCGGGCAGAGATCGAGCGAACGATCGCCGATAGCTATTACTCGCTGGGAGACTACGCGCTGGCCGGCGAGCATTTTTCAGCCGCCATCGAAGCTGCCCGCACTGCCTTGCGTCCGCCGGCAGAGATTGCGCGCATGCAGGCACGCGCTGCGATCAATTTCGAGAACCAGGGGCGCCTGGAAGAAGCCTTGCTGGAGGCACAGACGGCATTCGCCGGGCTTGTGTCATTGCCGCCGGAGGATCGTGATCGTCTCAGCGTCGAGTCGACTCTCGCCGGTATCGAGGCGACAGCCGGCAAACCCGAGGAGGCACGCACGCGCTTTCATCGGGTGCTCGCATTGCAGCGCAAGTTGTTCGGCGCCGACAGCGTCGATGTCCTCAACACGCTCGATGATCTGGCCGCCGTCGATATCGATACCAACCATCTCGACGAAGCACGAGCCCTGCTTGAGGAGTTGCTGGGACGCTATCGCGCGCAGTTCGGCGACGAGCATTCGAAAACGTTCGGGGCGGTCAACGGTTTGGCCATCGTTGCCCTGGAACAAAAGCGCTACGCGGATGCCGAAAAGCTGCTCGCACCGCAGCTGGTGATGATCGAGCGCCTGTTTGGACGGGATCATCCGGTAACCCTGCGTCTGATCAGCAACCTCGGCGGAGCAATCCGCCAGCAAGGTCGCAACGAGGAGGCACGGCCTTACTACGTGCGCGCGGCTGCTCTTGCCCAGACACTTCACGGCCCGAAGAATCCGGCCAGCATTGTGGCAGAATCCAATTTATCCCTTTTACTTCGTGATAGCGGGGATCTCGCTGGCGCCGAAGCGCATGGGCGAACCGCGGTTAAATATGCGGATATTGTCTGGGAATACAATGGATTTCGAGGCATCATTCATCGCGAACTGGCTACGGTTTTTCTCGCCGCGAAAAAATATCCGGAGGCTGAATCAGAGCTCGATCTGGCCTGGAAGGCCCTCAGTCTGGCCGAAGGCTTTGGGCCGATGCATCCGCGCAGCCAGGATGTCGTCGACACCTCAATTGCGCTCTACCAGGCCTGGGGAAAGTCGAGACGAGAAGCCGAATGGCGTTCGCGCAAGTCCACTACCCCGTAACCGGCGGTTTTCTCAATGACCGGCCTGGATGAGGTCGATCGGCGAACCATCCGGCATGCGTGCGCTGAACCGCGATTCGATGCGATCGAGTTCACGCACGCGCTGACACAGTGAATCGGCACGCTCGCCCAGTTGCCTGGCGTGGCCTTCAACAGCCCTCTCGACATTCTTCTCGATCGAATCGGCGCGCGCCTCGAGTTCGGCAATGGCGGATTCGTCGCCACTGAAGGCAACCGAGATTGCCTGCGCGGTGATGTTGCCGATCATCTCGCCAATCAGCGCGCCAACCGAACCCTCGATCAGCTGAGTGATTTCCTTGTCCGATTGCGGGCCCCAGTCATCGCGCGCATTGATCGCGCGTTTCATCTCGTCTGCGGTGCGAGCAATCCGTTCGGCGCTTTCGCGAGCCTGGTGCGCGTCACTGGCAAACGCTGTCGAAGCCTGGCCAACCGCTTCGAAAGCGATGCCCACGGCGTCGACTGCGAGCGCCTTGGCTTGCGGCACGATCGCGCGGATTTCACGATCGAGCGCGATCGCGTTCCTCACGTCGGCAGCGTCGAGCATCAAGCTGCGGCCATCCACCTCGATCACGCCGCCCGCTCGCAAGACCACGATGCGTTGGGTCTTGTCGTTGGTGAAGGTGATGCGGTCTGCGTCGAATTTCGTCGAGAAATCGCTTTCGACATCGCAATGATCGCTATCAATGCTTAAGCGGGCAATCGCGGAGTTCAAGCTCAACGCAAGTGCAAGCGCGACAAGACCGACAAGTGAACGAAATTTCATGGAGCAACCTCTGGGGATTGGTGTCGACTTTTTGATGCGTGGATTGCCTGAAAGGTTTAACAGGGCGGAAACGGGAATAGGAAGAGCTTTGCCGACCAGCTCATGCAGCAGCGTCTTCAAGCGCGAGCATTTCCGCGAAGCCGCAAGAAATGCTTGCCCGTAAACGGGCTCCTGCGCAATACGGCTTCATCGGAGGCGCGAACTTCGCTGATATTTGGAGGGCTTGCGCTTCATTGTGCGACGGAGTCCTTTGTTCGGACTCCGTCTTGCTGCGCTTCGACTCGCAATTTCCTACTCCTGCACCGGCTCCATCTTCAACCCATTCGCGGTCGGATTGTCCTGATGCTCCTTGAGCCAGACCATCGAACGGTGGACGCGCGCGTAACCACTGGGATGATCGTAGAAGATGATTTCCTCGAGTGGGCCCGGCTTGATCTTGCGATAAGTCGACAGGCGCATCGCGGCCATCGCGAATCCGTTGGGTTCCTGCGCGGCATTGAGGCCATACGCATCGGCCTCGGCTTCGGCCTGGCGCACGATCGAGTTGCTCAGCGGCGTGGCGAAAAAGAAGAACAGCGAGAGGATCGCCATCGCCAGTGGCAAGGCGGCGGGATCGCCACGTCCCTCAAGCCCGAAACGGGATCCCCATCGGGAGAGCGCGCGGTCGAACAGACGATGTACGACCCAGAAACCGAGCGCCAGAACCAGGGTCATGTAGATGACCAGCCTGAGTCCGTGATTGAGCACGTAGTGGCCCATCTCGTGGCCGAGCACGGCAAGGATCTCGGGTTTCGAGGTGCGATCGAGCAAGTTGTCGTTGAGTGCGACTCGTGTCGTACCCAGGAAACCCGCAACGTTCGCGCTGATTCGCGTGGTCTGTTTCGAAGCGTCGAATTCCACCAGGTTGTTGTCTGGAATCATGTTCGCCCGCGCCAGGGAAAGCACCTCCTCACGGACCTCGCCCTGACGCAGCGGCTTGTAGTCGTTGAACACCGGGGCGAGCAGAACCGGCGCGATCATCATGAAGAACAGGATCAAAACGAATGCACCGCCGCTGGCCCAGATCCACCAGCGCGCACCGGCTTTGCGAATCGCGGCATAAAGCAGGGCGATAACCGCCGGCGTGATAATCAATCCGATCACCAGGCCCTTGAGCTGATCGATAGACCATGCGCCGAAGGTCTGCGTGGCCAGCCCATAGGCGTGCTCGCGGAAAAAATCCTGGTAGATCGTCAATGGCAGTGCGAGCAAGGTGCCGATCAAGACCCATTGCGCGACGTAGATCATCGTGTACAACCACGGGCGTTGGCTGACGCGCCGACCGATATCGCGCATTTTCCGCGACAGGCCGGTGCCGAGAAAAATCCAGGCAACAACGAGTCCGTACAACAAGCCCCAAAGCTTCAGCCAGTAGCCGCCTTCGAAATAGGCGTCCGACTGCGCGCGCTGTTCGGGCGAAAGCAAGCTCACATAGGCATCGGTGGCGCGGTCGATATTGAAATCGGGTCCGGGCCTGGCGGCATCGGGAATCTGCAATCCGGGTGGCAGTTCGGTCGCCGGTGCCGCCGAGGCGAGCATCGGACCGATCAGCAGCACACCGAGCACAACCAGGATCATCAATCGGCGAAGCGTTTTCATGCGGCACTCCCCAGGCGAAGAAGCGCCGACACTACATCAATGCGGGACGATTGCGCAGCCATCATTCGTCATGACGGCAAAAGAAAACCGCCGCATCAGCGATGCGGCGGTTTCGGGGAGAGCATGGAAGCGCTCGCGCTTATTCGGCCTTGCTGATCGTGAAGCCACCAAAGCTGATGCCGAGGTTGACGCCCTCACCGGTGCCGGCCAGGGCCAGCGACACGGTGCCCTTGGTCAGGACCTGGGCGGTCGCGCTCTTGCCAGCAGCTGCCGAGGCCTCGCCTTGCGCATAGGTGCCGAGGATGTCGCTCATCCGGTGAATGTCGGTGAACTCACCCTTGCCGTCATCGATATGCGACTTGCCAACGGTCAGGCCACCGCCCTTGGCCGAGATCTTCACGCGCATTGACTGGCCATTTTCGCAGGTGACCAAGCCGCTGCCTTCCGCATGCTTGTAGATCGCCGACCAAGTGGTCAGGTTGAACCTCATCGTGCAGTCGAGATTGGCCTCGGCGGCATGAGCCTTCGGTGCGCTGACGGCGGCAATCGCGAGGGCCAAACCTGCCGCTGCCAAACCTGTCTTGATCGGTGTCATGGGAAACTCCTTGTGTTGGGTGGGCGGAGTCTCACCCGTTTTTGCTGAACGGCATGGAACCAGGCCGCGCTCTCGAACGCTTTCTGAACGGCTGCGTTCAGCTTGCGAAATCCAGCAACGCGCGCCACCTTTCGCGCTTGTGCTGCCGAGTCATCGAGGCATTGGCAGGGCTCGTTGAGGGGAGCTCGACAAGGCTGAGCATCGATCGACGTGCTGGATCGATACCCGGCAGGACAAGGCGTTTGAACGCACGTTGCGCGTGACCACCATTCAAGGCGATCGCAACGATCGAGGGCTGCTCTGCCAACAAACCGGCAATGTCGTTCGGCACCTCACTGGCACGGATGATCGCGCTGTCGAGACTGCCGCTGCGCTCGCAACTTGCCAAGACATCCCAGATGCCAATTCCATGGTCCTGCAATCGGCGGATGCGTGCGGCGTAGTCGAGTTCCGGTCCAGCATCAAACATTTCGCCCATCAATGGCCAGAACAGGTTTTGCGCATGCGCATAGGATTGCCGCATTGCCAGCGAGCGTACGCTCGGTGCGGTGCCGAGGACGAGTACGCGACAACCGCGCGCTACCTGCGGCGGGAAGCTCTCGACATGGGACTGCGGATCGCTTTTCGTCATCGATCAAGCGTATC
>JBBRBU010000109.1:0-9355 GCA_038205505.1 Lysobacterales bacterium
GAGAGAGGCCCACTTCAACGCGGTCAGTTTACCGAGCGGCAGTTGCCTGCAGGAATGCTTGATCTTGTCAGCCAGCGCCCTCCTCATTAAGCGCTCGACACCGCGGTGATGTTCTTCGCGTGCCTCTTCCGCATTCTCGAAAACGCGCAAGGCGACGCTGTCGCCGAGATCGACCAGGGCCGGAAATGCCATCAGGCCTTCTGCAGAACGGATCGATTCCGGGATGTCCTCGATATCGAAATCGAAGACTTCTTCACGCGTCAATTCGGCATCGGCGCGCTGCGAGAAAGCCTCGCGAGCGGCATCGGCCCAGTCGCGCTGGATTGCGGCAAGGTCGCGGCCTTCGGCGACGACTTTTCCTTTTTCATCATGAACACGAAATCGCATAAGCAAATGGGCAGGCAAGGCGATGCCTGAGAAATCAGCGGCCGTGATCTCGACGCCAGTCACCTTTCGAAGGTAGCCAACCAATGCTTCAGCCAGCGGGCGCTCACGAAGAGCCATCGCCTCGGCCAGCGATTCGACAAATGCGCGCGCGAAATCCGGTGCCGGCACGAAATTGCGACGCAACGATTTCGGCAGCCCGCGAATCATTTCGCTGACCTTCTCGATCAGCAGTCCCGGCACCAGCCATTCGAATGCGCTCGCGGACAAGGCGTTGAGCAAGGCCAGCGGCACATGCGCGGTGACGCCGTCCGCTGGATCGCCCGGCACGAAACGGTAATCCAGGCGGAGATCCTGATTGCCAACGCTCAATCGAATCGGGAAATCGTCGGCGGCGAGGCCAGGCGTTGTCGAGAGCACGTCGGCCAGCGACCAGCGCAGCGCCGCCTGCTCCGCTGGGCTCGCCTTGCGATACCAGGCATCGAGCGCAGCGCTGGTATGGATGTCGCCTGGCAGCTTTTTGTCAAACAGCGCGGCCAGGTCATCGGTCGACTTGAGCAGGCCCGAACGGCGCTGCTTGGCTTCAATATCCTCAGCCTGGGCGAGAGTGCGCTGGTTGGCGCGGATGAAATCGGCGCGCGCATCGATTTCGCCGGTTGCCAATGCTTCGCGCAGGAAGATCGCATGCGCGGCCGCCGGATCCTGACTGCCAAACTGCACGGTTCGCCGTTCGACCAGGATCAGCCCGAACAGGCTGACCTGCTCATACGCGACCACCGCGCCGCGCTTGCGCGACCAGTGCGCATCGTTCCAGCTGCGTCGGATCAGATGCGCAGCTTGCTGCTCGATCCATAACGGCTCGACGCGCGCGCACTGCATCGCATAGACCTTGCCGATATCGATGATCTGCCCTGCCAGCAGCCACTGCGGCGGCGATTTGGCCAACGCCGAGCCCGGGAAAACCACGAATTTCCGCTCACGCGTACCGCGGTACTGGTTGCGCTCGTCCTTGCGCGCAACCTGGGTGGGCCAACCGCTCAGCAGGCAACGGTGAATGGCTTCACTGTTGTCGGGAGTGGGCAATAGGGAATCGGGAATGGTTAAAGCGGGTTGCGGCACATCCGACTTGCTCGCACTTGCCTGAACCCTGCTGTTCGCTTTGCCTCTGCCTTTTCGTCTGCTCCTGCTCCTGCCGATTCCCGATTCTCGATTCCCGACTACCGGCTCTCCAACCATTCCCGATTCCCCATTCTCCATTCCCGGCCCCACCAGCAACTGCCGATGCAATTCGCGCCATTCGCGCATGCGCATGAACGAGAGGAAGTGGGCGCGGCACCAATCGCGCAATTTTGACTGAGTGAACTCTTCGTGGGCGCGGGCGTAGGCAGCCCAGAGATTGAGCACGCCAATGAAGTCGGATTTCGGGTCGGTGAATTCAGCGTGGGCGGCATCGGCTTGCTGGCGCGCGTCGGCCGGGCGTTCGCGGGGATCCTGGATGCTCAAGAAAGAGACGAGGATCATCAACTCGCGCAAGACTCCGAGTCGCTGTGCTTCGATCAGCATGCGCGCGAGCGCGACGTCAACCGGCAGACTCGCGATCGTCGTCCCGATCGTCGTCAAGCGGTGCTGCTCGTCGATAGCACCGATCTCGATCAGACGCCGATAGCCGTCGCCGATCGCGCGCTCGGGCGGCGCTTCGACGAACGGAAAATCCGCGACATCGCCGAGCTTGAGGCTGAGCATGCGCAGGATGACTCCTGCCAGTGACGTGCGCAGGATTTCCGGATCGGTGTAGCGCGGTCGCTCGACGTAGTCGTCCTCGGCGTAAAGGCGATAGCAGATTCCTGCGGCGACACGGCCGCAGCGCCCCTTGCGCTGATCGGCGGCGGCTTGCGAGATCGGCTCGATATGCAGACGCTCAAGCTGGCCGCGCTGGCTGTAGCGTTTGACTCGCGCATTGCCGGTGTCGACAACGAAGCGGATGCGCGGAACCGTCAACGAGGTTTCGGCGACGTTGGTTGCGAGCACGATGCGGCGTTTCGGCCCCGGCTTGAACACGCGATCCTGCTCGCTCGCCGAGAGCCGCGCATACAGGGCCAGCACTTCGGTATCCCGGTATTTGCGCCGATCGAGCGCAAGATGCGCATCGCGAATCTCGCGCTCGCCGGGCAGGAAAATGAGTACGTCTCCGCGCGGATCTTCCGATGTGATTTCGTCGATGGCCGCGACAATCTGCTCAACCGAGCTTGTTTCACCGCGCTCGGGCGGCGGTCGCCAGCGCACTTCGACAGGATAGGTTCGCCCTTCGACCTCGACCACCGGCGCATTGTCGAAATGCTCGGCGAAGCGCGCCGTATCGATCGTCGCCGAGGTCACGATCAGCTTGAGGTCACGACGCCTGGCGAGCAAGCGCTTGAGATAGCCAAGCAGGAAGTCGATATTGAGACTGCGCTCGTGGGCCTCGTCAAGGATGATCGTGTCGTAGGCGCCGAGCCACGCATCTCCCTGGGTTTCGGCGAGCAGGATGCCGTCGGTCATGAACTTGATCAGGGTCGCTTCGCCAACCTGCTCGTTGAAACGCACCTGGAAACCAACCAGGTCGCCAACCGTCGTATCGAGTTCGTCGGCGACGCGACGTGCAACCGTGCGTGCGGCAATCCGGCGTGGCTGAGTGCAACCGATCAGACCGGCCGTGCCACGCCCGGCGGCAAGACAGAGTTTAGGCAGTTGGGTGGTCTTGCCCGAGCCAGTTTCCCCGGCCAGCACGATCACCTGATGCTTTCGGATCAGCTCGATGATCTCGTCACTGCGTTCGGCGATCGGCAGCGATTCATCGATACGGATCACCGGGATCCGGGCAGCTCGCGTTGCAACCTTCGCCGTCGAGGACTCGATTTCAGCCTGAAGCGCCGCGATCTGCTCGGGCTTGCTCGCAGCACCGGCCTTGTCGAGGCGACGCCAGCGCCCGATCAGGCGACCGCGATCGCGCGTCGATACGCCAGCCAATGCAGATTTGAGTTTTGACAGTTCGGACATTGGTGCGGGGAATGGGGAATGGGAATGGGTATTCAGCGGATCTGGCTTGCTCGCACTTGCATCGCTCATGCAGTTCGCCAAGTGTCTGAGATTGCTCCAATCAATCCTCGATTGAGCGCCTCCGGCTCCCGGCCCATCAACACTCCATCGTGTTGTCCTGCCTGAAGCGGATTCCGCCGTGCACGCTCAGCCGCGACGGCGCATTTCGAAATGACGATACAGCCCGTAGGCCGCGCCTGTCGCGCCGGTCAGCAGGGCCGGCACATAAAGCGCACGGTAGGTGAAGGCACCGAAAAGCAAGGTGCCGGCGACCGCACCAACAAGGAACGCGATGACGAGTGCGAGCAGGAGTTGGACTCGGCGCGAATCCACGGGCAGACCGCGCAGGCGATGGCCGAGAAAGATGCCAAGATCGGTCAAGGTCCCGGAAAAGTGCGTGGTTCGCAGGACCGCCCCGCTATACGTGCTGACCATCGCATTTTGCAGCCCGCAGGCAGCAGAAGCGAGGTAATCGCCCACGACGATATCATCTCCGAGCAGCGGAACCGCAGCCACGAGAAGCAGCGACTCGAGAACCAGCACGACCCCGTATCGACGCCCGAGGCGCAAGGTCGAATCCTGGATGATCAGGCCGCTGACGACACATCCGGCCATGAATGCACCAATCAGCGCGGCGAAGTGCGCCGCCAAGGGCACGTCGTGATGACCAATCGCGATGCCGAGCAGGGTCGTCGTGCCGGTCAGATGGGTAATGCCCTGATGCTGCACACCGAGAAAACCCGTCGCGTTGATGATGCCAGCGATGAATGCGAGCAATGCACCACCGGCGAATACCCAGCTCGGCAACTTGGCGAACAGGGTCATAGCTTCCGCCGCGGTGGCACCAGCAGATCGCCGAACAACAAACCGGCGACGAGAGCAACCAGCAGGGTGACCAGCGTCATTGCAGTATCAAGGCCGAGCATGACGTCACGCTCGAATACGAAACTCAGGGTGCGGAAACCGATGCTGCCAGGAACCAGCAGGATGATGCCCGGCTCACGGATCAGCGCGCCGGGTCGATTGAACCACCGCGCGAACACATTGCTTGAGGCACCGAGCAACAAGCCGCCGGCGAACACACCGAAGGCGGCAGAGACATAGACGCCACCGACGCGCGTGCAGATATATCCGGCAATCACCGCGCCAATGACGATCGGAAAATAACGCCAGGGACTGCGGAATGTGACCGCAAACGAGATCGCCGCGAGCGGAACCGCAACCCACTCGGTCCACGGCGGAATCGCGAGCAACGGCACCGGCGGCGGAACGAGGCCGAACAGGGCACAAACCTGGGTTGCCGCAACGGTGCCGAAGGCGAGCTTGAGCAGCACGGCCATCGCTCCGGCCATGCGCGCGGTCCCCGAAACCAGATCCTGGCTCGACAGTTCGCGCACGGCGGCAGTCAGGCTCATGCCTGGCAACAGGATGATCAAACTGGCGACGACGACCGAACGCACCTGGATCGGAACCAGATAGACCGCGACCACCGTGGCGATGATGGTCGCGAGCAATGCCGAGATGGCCTCGAAAGCTGCCGCGATATGTGGCCGCTTGCGCGCGCTCAGGGCGGTTATACCGGTGACCAGACCAATTGCGGCCGCCGTGGCCACTCCAGCCCAGCCAGTCAGCAGGATCGCGGCGACGCAGGCCGAGGCGACCGTATAGGCTGCAATGGTCAGAATTGTCGAAAAACGACCGGGTTTGCTCGCCCCGACAGCACGCAGGCGTCTCCGGCCTTCGGCCAGATCGAGGCTGCCGTTGAAGACCTGATCGGCGATCTCGTCGACCAGACACAGACTCTTGAGATTGACCTCGCCCGGCGGCAGGCGCAGCACCTGGGTCAGTTCGGCTATGCCGTTATTGTCTTCATCAAGTTGCGAGAACGACATGATGATCGAGGTCGGCGTCGACAACGGGTCACAGCTCAGACCGAGGCGCTTTGAAACGAGAATGATTGCGGCTTCGAGGCGTGGCGCCGCGGTACCGTATTCATGCAGCCGACGCGCGAGTTCGACAACGAACTCGACGCGGGTGGTGAGTGGAGCGGTGGTCATCAGGACAATCCAGGCGAACGCGACACTAGTATGAACGTTCGCTGCAGGCGGGCACCACTCGATGGGGCTGGCTGGCGCGCATTCAATGGCGATGCTGCGCTTTGCTGATAATCTTCTCCGCATGAGCGAACAAGGCCACGCACAAATTGCCGAGGACGGCAGCCGTGTCACCGTCAGTGGTGACTGGACGCTCGAATACATCACTGCGCTTGCTGCGCTTTGTGCAAACCTCCGGCAATCGATAGCGGGTAGCGCTCGCATCGATGCGCGCGGACTCAGCCGCATCGACACGGCCGGAGCCAGCTTTCTGCTCGATCTGGCCGGTGAGGATCCGACCCGCATCGAAGTTGACGGCGAAGCCACGCGCAAACTGATTGCCGCCGTCAGCAAGGCTGAAAACGCGCCGCCGGCCAAACCGCGGCGCAAGGATCAAGGCTTCGTCTCCAGCATTGCCAACGTCGGCAAGGCGCTCGAGGTTTTCTGGAACGACGCGATTGAGCTGGTCGGCTTCATCGGCCTGATCCTTGCGGCATTTGCGCGCACTGCGCTGAATCCGCGTCGCTGGCGCAGCACCTCGACTATTTCGCATATCGAACAGACCGGCCTGAATGCATTGCCAATCGTCGCCCTGCTCTGTTTTCTGGTCGGCGCGGTGGTCGCGTTCCTCGGAGCCACGGTGCTCAAGGAATTCGGCGCAAGCATCTACACGGTCGAACTGGTCGGCTACTCGTTCCTTCGCGAATTTGGCGTATTGCTGACCGCAATCATGGTTGCCGGTCGATCGGGCAGTGCGTTCACTGCGCAGATCGGCTCGATGAAGGCACGCGAGGAAATCGACGCGATTCGCACCCTCGGCCTCGAACCGGTCGATGTGCTGGTGATGCCACGCGTGCTCGCCCTGCTCGTGTCGATGCCGATCCTGACCCTGGTCGGTATGCTCGCCGGCATCGTCGGCGGTGCGGCAGTCTGCGTGATTGCGCTCGACATTTCGCCATTGATGTTCATCACCCGCCTGCACGAGACAACCACGGTGCGCCATTTCTGGGTCGGCATCAGCAAGGCGCCGATCTTCGCCTTCCTGATCGCTGCGATTGGTTGCCTCGAGGGTTTCAAGGTTTCGGGCAGTGCCGAATCGGTTGGTTCGCACACCACCTCGAGCGTGGTGCAGTCAATCTTCGTTGTCATCCTGATCGACGCACTGGCGGCGATCTTTTTCATGGAGATCAACTGGTGAGCGCCGACGAACCGATCATCCGCATTCGTGGCCTGCGCAATCAGTTCGGCGAACAGGTTGTGCACGAGAATCTCGATCTGGATGTGCATCGTGGCGAAATCATCGGCGTGGTCGGCGGCTCTGGATCGGGAAAATCGGTGCTGCTGCGTTCGATCATCGGACTCGGTCATCCTGCGGCCGGGAGCATCCGGCTGTTCGGCGAAGAAGTGTCGACGATGTCCGACGCCAGGCGCGCGCTGATGGAGCGCCGCTGGGGCGTGCTGTTCCAGAACGGCGCCCTGTTTTCGTCGTTGACCGTCGCCGAAAACGTTTCGGTCGCCTTGACCGAGCACCATGACATCGACCCGCTCATCGTCGACCGCCTTGCTCTGCTCAAGATTGCCCTGGCCGGATTGCCACTCGATGCAGCCACCAAGTTTCCTTCACAACTCTCGGGCGGCATGGTCAAGCGCGCCGCGCTGGCGCGTGCCCTCGCGCTCGATCCGGACATCCTCTTCCTCGATGAGCCCACCGCGGGTCTCGATCCGATCGGTGCCGCCGCCTTTGACCAGTTGATCCTGACCTTGCGCGACAGCCTCGGCCTGACCGTCTTCCTGATCACCCATGATCTCGATACCCTGTACACGATTTGCGATCGCGTCGCCGTGCTCGCGAACAAACGCATCCTCGTCGCCGACTCGCTTGATGTCGTCGAAAAAGTCGATGAGCCCTGGATCCAGGCTTACTTCCAGGGACCCCGTGGTCGCGCCGCCCAGCGCGCGACCAACCACCTCCCCACACAATCAACCGCAGGCACCTGATCATGGAAACCCGCGCCCACCACGTCCTCATTGGCACTTTTGCAATCCTTGCCTTTGCGCTCGGACTCGGCTTCGTTTTGTGGCTGTCAAAAGCCAGCGCTGACCGCGAATTCGGCTTCTACGACGTCGTATTCACCGAGGCGGTCACTGGGCTGTCCAAGGGCGGACTTGTGCAATACAACGGCATCAAGGTCGGCGAAGTGACCCAACTCAAGCTCGCTCCCGACGATCCACGCAAGGTCATCGCGCGCATCCGCCTTGATGGCGACACGCCAGTCAAGGCCGACACCGAAGCCAAGCTCGGTCTGCTCGGCGTCACCGGCACCGCCTTTATCCAGCTAAGCGGCGGATCGCCGAAAAGCAAACCGTTGCTGCCGACTGATGCGCGCCCGATTCCAATCATCCTGGCCAAGGAGTCGGCATTGTCGAAACTGATGTCCTCGGGAGAGGACATCGTCACCAGCGTCAACCAGGCATTGCTGCGCGTCGGACAGTTGCTGTCGAAGGAAAATGTCGATCACGTTTCGGCCACGCTCGAGCATTTCGACGAGATCGCCTCGACCATCGCCGAGCAGCGCGGTGACATGGCCAAGGCGTTGACCCAGCTCGCCGACGCCAGCGGCGAACTCAAATCGACGCTGACCACCCTGCATACGATGGCCAGCACCACAAATGATCTGATCAACAATGACGTGCGGAAAGTGATGGCCTCGACCGACAAAGCCATCAACGCCATCGAGCGTGTCGCAGGTTCCACTGGCCAATTGGTCGAGGACAACCAGGCCGCAATCGCCAGTTTCAGCGATCAGGGCTTGCGCCAGATTGGCCCGACCTTGCTCGACCTGCGCGAAACACTACGTTCGTTCAAGCAGCTCAGCGACCAGCTCGGCAATTCGAACACTTTGCTGCTGGGACGTGACCAACCGAAGGAGTACCAGCCGAAATGAATCGCAGCTCTCGACTCATGATCATTGGCGCAAGCCTTGCGCTTGGTGCCTGCGCGGCACTGAGCGGCAAGCATGGCTCGTTCGTCGTTTACGCACCTCAGCTGCACATGACTGCAGCGAAAGACTCTGCTGCGGAGGCCAAGGTCGACTGGCAATTGCTGATCGATACGCCACAGGCCAGCGCCGCGATCGACACGACACGAATCGCGATCAGGACCAGCCCCGGCGTGCTTGAAGTCTATCCCGACGCACGCTGGCGCGATTCGGCACCGCTGATGTTGCGTAGCCTACTGATCGAGGCATTCGATCAGGATGGGCGCATCGATGGCGTCAGCGCGGTCAACTCCGGACTCAATGGCGACTACTCGCTGTCGATGGAACTGCGGGATTTCCAGATCGAGCTCGTCGACGGCTCCGCGCAGGCGGCGATCCGCTTCACTGCCAAGTTGTTCGACCGGCGCAGCAACCGTATCGTCGGCAGCCAATCGTTCAGTGAAGTTGCGCCGGCGGCCAGCAGTCAGGTCGCCAGCGCGGCCGATGCGTTCACGAGCGCGATTGATCAACTGATGCCGAAAGTCGTTGCGTGGACCATCAGCGCAGGCAATGCCGAAGAAAGATCCAGCTCCAGTGACGACAAGGCGGTCGCGGCGGACGCGAACGAGACCTGACTGAGGATTCGCATGCGCTCGAGACGACAACCATCTCGTCGCAAATCGGCAAGCGAAGCAATCAGCGAAATCTCGATCCCGATCAGTGCGGCAGGACCGGATAATTCGGCGTCGCATCGAGCCGCGATGCACAGACTTCGGCCAATTCAAGCAGGCGCAGGTCCGATCCCGGTGCGCCGACGAGTTGCAG
>JBBRBU010000110.1:0-9305 GCA_038205505.1 Lysobacterales bacterium
TGCACTGAACGTGCAGTTGCTCTCGCCGGACTATCAGGCCAGTGCACAATCCAGTGTCACGCTTTTCGTCGATGCCCCGACTTCAGCGATCGCCGGTTCAATCGAGGTTCTGCCCGGGGGCCGCGTGATCGCCGGAATTCCTGCACAAGCGCGCTATCACGTCGGCAACACTGGTGGTGTCGCGCTCAGCGGGGTGCAGACACGTCTTCGTGTATTCGATGCCCCCGGCAACACGCCTCTGGCGCAGCGTGAGGACACCATCGACCTGCCTCTAGGCGCAACATTCAGCGAAGATATTTCATTGAGTGCGCCGCCGCTGGCCCTGGTTCCGCATCTGCTCCTGCTCGAAGCGCGTCTACCAGGCGACGCCCCCGATCAGTGGCGGACGCTCGCCCAGCGCAGTGTGTCGATCATCGACGCGCTGCCGCCGATCATTCAATTGATTCAGCCGGTAGCTGCCGTCCTGCAACCGGCCGTCGTTCCGTTCCGGGCCACTATTGTTGATGTTCATTCCGGCGTGATGCGCGCCGAGGTTGCGGTAGACGCAGGTGCATGGCAGCCGCTGGCTTTGGCTGCCGACGGCGCCTACGTGCGTGGCCTGACCGGCATGCTTGACGGCGAGCATCAATTGCTTGTTCGCGCCATCGACCGTTGGGGCAACGAGTCAACGACGACGCCGGTCATCTTCACGGTCGACGCGACGGCGCCCTTGATCGCCATCGACGGAATCGCCGACGGCGACCTGGTCAACCACGCGGTTACGCCGATCGTCAGCGTAACCGACAGTCATCCGCAAACCAGCGAAATCACCCTCGACGGCACTCCGTTCGTGTCGGCAACCGAGGTGTCGGTCGACGGCTTCCATGTGCTCTCGGTGAGAGCCACCGACGCGGCCGGCAATACCAGCGCGCGCAGCGTACGCTTCACCATCGATACGCAGGCACCGATCGTGTCGATCACCGAACCGGGTGACGGCACGATCACATCGCTGACCAGCGTGGATGTGGTTGTGCAGACTGAAGCTGGCGCAAGGGTTGATCTGCACACCGGATCATTCAATGCCGATGGCATTGCAGACGCTGCGGGACTGGCGAGATTCCCGGCAGTGCCGTTGCTACCCGGCGACAATCCAATTGACGCAACCGCGACAGATGCTGCCGGAAATATCGGTGGCCCGGTAGCGATCAACGTGCGCGTCGAATCAGGATCCGGCCTGGTCTTGATGGGCAACTTGCAACCGGCATCGACGGAAGTCGCCCACGGCAGCGCGCTGCAAATAGGACTGCGTCTGGAGAATCCCGATTCGAGCGCCCTGCCCGCGCAAAACCTGAGGGTGCGCGTGCTCGATCCGGGATCCGAAGTCCTTGCAAGCTGGACCCTGCAGCGGGCGTTTTCGGCGAACGAAATCTACACCGACAACCTGTCGTTCGAAACCAGTGCCTGGGCGCTGGCGACACTCAGTCTGCAACTGGACGTGGAACGTGCCGGCGTCTGGGAAAACCTCGACACGCGCTCGGTGAACCTGGTTGATCGGACGGCACCGACCGTGTCCGTGCTGGCGCCTTCCGCGGGTGCAGTACAGCGCAGCCCGCTGCTTGCGCGCGCATTGGTCACCGATACCCTGAGTTCGATCAATGAAGTCGAAGCTCAAATTGACCTGGGTGACTGGATTCCGTTTCTCGCAGTTGTCGGGGCCAATGACGAGTTTGCAAGTTCGCCATTGATGCTTGACGAGGGCCAGCACGCCCTGCTTGTGCGTGCCAGCGATACGGCTGCGAACGTAGGCAGCAGCACTTCAATATCCTTCGCGATCGACGATACGGCGCCGCTCATCTCGATAGTCGGCGTTGCCGATGGCGATGTGCTCGCGCACGTTGTTGCGCCCGTCATCAACATCACCGATGTCCATCTGCGCACGACGACGATCCTGCTTGATGGTCAGCCCTACGTTTCCGGAACGACAATCGACACCGACGGTATTCATGATCTCGATGTCGATGCCGACGATCTGGCCGGAAACAGCAGCTCGACACACTTACGTTTCACGCTTGACTTCATTCCTCCGCAAATTGTCTTCACGTCTCCGCTGCCGAACACGGTTCTGCACGAGTCAATCGTTGACGTCACCGGCACGACCGAACCTTTCGCACTCGTGCATCTGAACAATGCCGCCTTTGTCGTTGAAGTGTCTGCCGACGAGAATGGAGTCTTCAACGTGCCGGGTGTCACGCTGGTTGAAGGAGACAACACGATCAGCGCCAATGCGGTAGATCTGGCCGGCAACCAAGGGCCGAATTCGCAGTTGGTCCTCCGCTATGAACCCTTCGAGTTCATGCTTGCAGGGTCACTCGAAAACATCCCCACGAACTTCTCGTCAGGGACGGATCTGGCGGCGACCTACAGTTTGCTCAACAAGGGTCAGGCCGATCTGCTGCAACTGGCAATTCGCGTTGAATTGAGACCGGCAGGATCGAGTGTCGCCGCAGCCCAATTTGACGCCACGGTCGATGTGCTGTCGGGTGACACGTATCGGGAAAGCATCGAGCTACCGACGGCGACTCTCGAGGTCGGCGAATATCGTCTGCTGTTGCGCGCCTACCTGGCCAATGCTCAGGGTCAATCAGGCTGGGTCCTGCTGGCCGCAACTAGCACGGCAATTCGGGCACCGGGTTGCATGACTGGGCCGTTGGATCGCGTCTACGCCGACGGATTCGATGGTGATCCGGATCACATTTATTGCGACGGCTTCGAGTGGTTCGATCTCGTTGCGGCCACAGGACCAAGCGCCTCGACATTGGCGAAGGCCATCGACCTGACCCTGCCGCGGACCGTTCAATTTCCGGCAACCACCCTGATCGATGCGCTCAAAGGCAGGGGCATCTGGCGCCACATCCAGATGTCGCTGTTGGCGGATACCGCACCGATTCATCTGGCGTCGCAGGCTGATTCGGCTGCCACCGCAATGCCCAACATCAACCAGCGTGATTGGATCGAATCAACAACATGGGCCTTGCCGATGCCGACACCTGGACGCCGTACTGCCATGGAGATGCGCTGATGATCACGTCATGGAGGACGCACCGATGAGTCACTTCAGATCCATCGGGATTGCCGCGTTCGTCGCGGGACTGGTTTTTGCCGCGACGCTATCGGCAGCACCTCGGGAAACCGCCAAGACGACCGTAAATCCTCGCAACAACGTTGTTGAAGCCTTGTTGCGAGGCAGTGACGCCAGAGCCGCGATCGCGGAATCCCTGGCAGACAAAACACTTGGTCCGCAGCCCAATTCCACAAAAGCGACGCTGCAGAGTTCGGCCGTCGGCGAATACAGCAAAGGCCTGCGCAAGCTGGCGCTGGCATTGCGAATGGCCAACAAGTCGCGCAGCGATTCCACCGGTTTTGATCGATCGCTTTTGCAATCGGCGCTCGCCGATGCGCAGGCGCGACGCTTGCTGCTTGATGAAAGACTGCAGCAAGGCGGACAGAAGTTGATTGAACGCGGCCTGCCGTCTCTGGCACAACAACGTTGGCAGCGCTACGCCGACAGTGTCCGCGCAAGCGCCGATCGCATCGATCAGGCGATTGGCGCGCTTAAGCTGGCACTCAATGAATCCGCGTCGACAACTGCCCAGTTGCAACGTGATGAGCTCTCTGAACTTGTCGAAGCAGAATCCGCCGTTGCGTCGATCTACGGCAACGACCTCTTGCCATTGGCCCGTCCGCGCCTCCCCGCGCGCGATCCGATCGAGACGCCGCTGGTCGTGCCCAGCTATGCCAATCCCAGTATCGATGTGGAGCCGCTGGCCGAAGACCTGACCGGACCAGACGGCGCCGTTCTCTCGCCCGAAATATTGAGCAAAGCGGAGAGCCTTGGCCATGACTACACGCGCATCTTCGATTTCGTCCGCTCGCAAGTGCGTACCGAATTCTATGCAGGTGAACAAAAGGGTTCGACCGCCACCCTGCGCGCACTGGCCGGCAACGATGTCGATCAGGCCAGCTTGCTGATCGACCTGCTGCGCGCCAGCGGCGCACCGGCGCGCTATGTTCGCGGTGTCGTCGAAGTGCCGATCGCCGAGCTTGCAAACATGCTCGGCGTACGCGAAGACAAGGTTGGGCAGGCATTGGTTGCCGCGGGGATCGCGAATCGTCCGATCATTGATGGCGGCAGAATCGCAATCTATGCCATCGAACAAACGTGGGTCAGCGCATTCGTTCCTTATGCAAATTATCGAGGTACCGGCGCCGACCTTTCAGGCAGAACCTGGGTGCCGCTCGCGCCGTCTTTGAAGCCGCATCATTTCGAGCCGGCCAGTGGTGTGCTCGCACAAGCGGGCGTCAACGCAAGCGCTTTCGTCAATGAACAATTGTCATTGAACTCGGCAACCTTGCCACTGGACTCCTTGCGCAATCGTGTGCAGGCGTTCCTCACGGGCCAGACCCCTGCGCGTCCTTATATCGATCAGCTTGCCAAACACTCGATTGCGGCAAGTCCGTTGCAGTTGATTCCGGCCAGCCTTCCATTTCGGATCCAGGCAGTGACCGCAGAATCCGCAGGGCTTGATACAGCGGATCGCCAGCAGGCGCACATCGTCGTTCGGACAACGGACGCCGCCAACGCGCCGTCAGCGCTGGATGCTTCAATGCCGGTATCGAAGCTGCTCGACCATCGCGTGACCCTGAGCTATCTCCCGGCCACGATCGAGGATGGTGCCATCGCCGATGCTTACGGCGGCATCGGGGCGACACCGCCCTACCTGATTCATCTGCGCGCACAATTGAATATCGACGGCCAGGCCGTGACTCTCGGCAGTGCCGACATCGAAGGCGGCGCAGCGCATCGCATCGAAGTTACTTTCAATGGCCCCGGCGGGAGTGTCTCAACCCATCAGGTGCTCACTGGTGGCGGACTCGCGGCGTTGGTCTTCGCAGCGCAAAGCGACGATCCACTCGAACACGCGCTCGATCAGCCACTACCCGGCGACAGCGAGACGCGGGCCGCCGCCTTGCTCGGAAATTTCGGTGCACGTTACCTCGCCGATTGGAACCTTGCGCAGAGCGAACTGGCAGATCTCGTTGGAGTCGGCGTCGTGCGCCCGTTCCCGGCACTTGCCCTGGTCGTGAACCAGTATCGGGTGGAGCGCATCGGCAGTTTCGTCGACAGCATGCAGTGGCGCGGTGTTGCTCTTGATGCGGCACTGCAACCGGTCGAACCGTTCGCACAAATCAATAGCGTCTCCGCCGAATCGGACTGGCTCAAATTCGCTGCGTTGCAAGGCAGTGCGCTTGAGCACGCAGTCTTCGAGCAGCAATGGAACGTAGATAGCGTATCGGCGGCGAAGGGGTTCGCACTGGCAACAGCGCAAGGCATTCCGATTTTGACCTTGACGACAGCAACAGCGAGCAGCGGTGTCAATCATCCGCCTGCCATACTTCAAGCCATTGCCGCCTGGCTGGATCAGGGTTACGTGGTCCGTATTCCGCGCGATCCGATCACGCTGCAGGCGTGGCAAGGTTCGGTCTGGATTGTCGAAAAACTGAGCACCGGCGAAGCCGGCTATTTTATCTCGGGCAACCTGGCCGGTGGGTCGACCGCACTGCACCCCGACCTCTGGTACTTCCAGGATCTGGTCGACATCCTCGGCAATCCGTATGGGCTTGATCCGGATCTCGATCCGATGGCCGGTGCCGTCCTCGCGCTCGATGCCGACACCCAGGGCCAGGAGGGCGTCGCCGGGACCGAGTTGGCCAGAGCCCTGCACGTTATCGTCATTACTGAGTCAGGGCGACCCGTGCTCGGCGCTATGGTCACCTTCAGGATCCAGGGTGGCAACGCGAGCCTGCTCGATGCGGGCGATCAGCCGGTCACCCAGTTGACCGTCGCAACCGATCGCCAGGGCAGTGCCTTTGCGCGCCTCAAGCTCGGAGAATCGATCGACGGTCTTGGTTACTATCGAATGGTTCCGGGTCAGCCGAATCCGCAGCGCGTCGGTGCGAACCTGATTGAGGTCGATGCGACGAGTACAACGGGCACGCTGAATTCCGGGCAGCCGTTCCTGGCCAGCACCCTGCCCGGTCCACCGGCGCGACTGAGACTCAGCCATCAAACGCCGACGGGCTACACGATCAAGCCCGGGATCGGCCCGAATCTCTTCCAAGTTGTTGCGATGGACAGCTTCGACAATATCGTGTCGAACGTCAGCACAGAGCTAAGCGTAGTTACGGCCTATCCGCCGGTGCCTTCGGGCTGTCCTGCAAACATGTATGCCGCGGCAAAACCGGCGACTCTGTTCTTGCCCGGTAGCTGCCCGGCACAGACACCGATCACCAGCGACAACACCTGCAGTTCCCCCTCCCTCACCGCAATCACCAGCGCCGAACCCTTTTCGTTCTTCGGTGTCACCCCGAACGTCAGCAATGCGCGCATGACTGTGCGCGCGAACGCAGAGGGACTTACTGCGGATTCGGCGGATGTGATGACCTCCGGGACCATTCAGGGCTGCCGTTCGGACCTTGATGGTGTCGAGTACCTTTTTCTCGACTGGGTCCTGCAACCTTTCGGTTACTCACTCGGTGAAGATGGATTGCTGGCCATTGATGCAACACGGCCCAATGAGCTGATGCCGGTATCGCGCGCCTTGTCGCTGCTGAAAAGGAAACAATCGGATACCGATCTGGTTCAAGTGACATGGTTGCCGTTCGAAAACGCCAATCTGGCCTTCGAGCTCAGCAATGGCAGCGCAGAGAACCTGCGCGGCATCGGCCCAGGACAGTATCTCTACGACTTGCGTGGCGGGCCTCAGGCGGGTCGGATCGAAGGCGTCATCGCCAGTACGATCAACCAGGTTACGAGCCGCTTCCCGTTGCGCGGAGCGTGGGTGGTGGATCTGCACGCACCGCGGATCGAGCCGGGACGGATTCCGCTTACATCATTCGGATACAACGATAGCGACATCCACATCAGTGCGTCGGTTGATCCGGCGGATTACGTTGCCGCCCCACTGCAACTCCAACTTGTCAACAACGAGGTCGTGGCCGGCGAGTACCCCACTCCGTTCGGTTCTGACGGTACGCTCATTCAACTGACACGCGGCTCGCTGCATATTGGTGCAGACGATCACTTTGTCGCCCGCGCCATCCTCAACGACGGCACGCCATTCCGCATGGTGTCGGCCGACGCACCACTGAATACCGGTCAGGGAATCGTGGCGGGATTCGGCATGGTGAAGCGCCCCTCCTCCGATGGCACGCCAGCCCCGCCGCCTGCTGGCGGGGAGATCGGGGAAATCATTGCGCTGCTGCAGGGGCGCCATCCGAAACGGCTCGACATCCAGCACGATATTGATGTTCCGAGCCAGTATTCGTGCGCCATCGGCACTCGCTTCGCTTATGTCTTGAGCCGACAAGCAAGGGTGTCGCTCGCCTTTCATCGTGTCGATGAGCAAGGGAACGAAAGCCCGATCGTCGCTTGGCAAGCCTTGTCCGATGTCGTCCTCGATGCCGGTCTGCACGATCTTGAAATCTCCCCGATCTCGCTGCCGTTCGGAGAATTCAGCTATCGCTTGGTCGCGGTCGCGGACGATGGGACCACCGAGTCCTACGACGGGCCGGCTTCGCACAATCCGAGCACCAGCGACTCGTTGCCCTTGGCCCATTCCTTTGTCAAGGGCGTCGACGTGTTTTCCGGCGGTGCCGTCATCAGTGAGACGGACATCTCTTTGCCGGGGCGTGGACCGACTCTCGCAATCACGCGCACCTATGCCAGCCATGCCGGCAACGTTCGCGGCGTGCTCGGCCGCGGCTGGGCCACCGATCTCGATTCGATGGTTAGCGTGAATGGCTGCAACAGTCGAACCGTCACTGGCGCCGCCGGTCAGGGTCAGCGCTTCATACCACGCGGAACGCCGACTGCTGACGAACAGCATTTTGAAGCGTTGAACGGCTACCACGGCACCCTGATCCAGCGTGGCGCGAACTACGATTTCTACGCCAAGGACGGAACGCGCTACCACTTTGCGCAACACGCTCCAGACGGTGTCCACTTGAGCTTCATCGAGGATACCAATGGCAACCGGCTTACCTACAGCTACGACGTTGTTGCCGGCGTGCCACAGGCAAGGCGCGTCACCGACGGGGCTGGCCGCCAGATCAACCTGGTCTACCGGGTCAAGAACGTAACGCGCCCGTTTGGCAACACCACGATCAGCGAAAGCTTCAGGGTGTTAAGCGATGTGACCGGTCCACTCGGACTGCATGTGCAGTATGGCTACGACGATGTCGGCAACCTGGTTCGTGCGACGCGGGTCGATGCGAGCGGACTCGGCGAACGCGTGCAGAGTTATGCGTATACCGACCTCGGCGGCATCTACGGCAACAATCCTGCCGGCGAAGTTGTCTATTTTCTCTTTGGCTATCGGCTGACTGCTGCCAGCAATGCCATCAACAATGCCAAGCGCAGCTATACCTATGAACTGGGCTGGACCGCTGTTCAAACACCCGATGGTACTTACTACAAGCCCCAGCAGCGCGTGCGCGATTTGACCGAACCCGACGACGGCGTGACCACGTTTATCTACGAAGGTATCCGCGGGCTCGCACCGGTGACGAGCACGGTCCGTGACGCACGCGGGAATCCCACATCGTATGCAATGAATCGCTATGGCGCCGCGGAGGTAGTGACTATTGTCAACGCGACGGGCGCGATCACGACTACAACGGAATGGGACCCGGCATCGCTGCAGCCCGCACGTATCGTCGACGCGAACGGCACGACCACCGAGTTCGACTATGACGACTACGGCAACACGACCTCGCAGACGATCCAGCATGCCAGTGGCACCTTGTTGCGCAGTTGGACCTACTTTGAACCCAGCCAGTTCACCGTGCCGATCAAGAACCGCGTGATGGCGGCCACGGATGGGCGCGGCATCCCCACGACCCATCTCTACGACCCACGCGGGAATCGCCTGCATATCACCCGTGCCGGGATCAGCGAGTCCGATAGCTATCTCGCCAATGGTGATCGCGATAGCCACACCGATGGCGAAGGCAAAATCTGGCTGTTTCGCTACGACACCTATGGCGGCCTTCGCGAAATCGAAGATCCGTTGCACCATGTCGTTGGCAGCGAGCGCGATGCGCGCGGCCGCGTGCTCGCCGAAACTGATGCCAACGGCAACACGACGCGATCGACCTTCGATGCGCAGGATCGCCCACTCACGATCACCTATCCGGAAACCGTAGCCGGCCCAGCGCAGACAACCATCGAGTATCTTGACGCGTCCAATCGCAAGCGCGAAACCAAT
>JBBRBU010000111.1:0-9137 GCA_038205505.1 Lysobacterales bacterium
GTGTTCGGATAGAGATAGAGGTCGGCCGCATTGCGGATGGCCAGCACGCCGGCGTCGATAGCAGTGAAGTCGGTGGCGCCGCCGAATCCGGCCTTGAACGGAGCCGCTGCGGAAAGCACCGGAATTCCCTTCAGCTCGGGCCGGTTTTCGGCAATGAAGTGCTCGACATAGTTGCGCTGCGCGCTGTTGACCGGCTGGATCGCACTGACGTCGCCAACCGCGGTGAAGAAGGTGGTCATGGCGAAATCGGTTTCGCCGATCGCGGCCGAAACAAAGGCAACGGTCGCTGCATGTTCCGCCCCGACCGCGGCAGCGATGGCAGGGTCTGCAGCGACAGTCCTGCCGTCCTTGCTGCGGATATTGCGTACCTCGGCGTGCGTGGCTGCCGGATCGATCTGCCAGCGACCATCGCGTCGGACCAGGCCGAGTTCGATCAGGCCGAGGCTTTTGCCCCACATGTTGCCCATGACGGCCGGTTTGCCGTGGATGAAGCCGCGCTCGTTGTCGACATCGGGCAGGTCGTTGAAGCGCGAGTTCTCGTTGCCGGGGTCGGGGAAAACCTGGTGCGAATGACCCATCAAGACCACGTCGATATCGGGCACTTCGGCGAGAAACCAGTTCGCATTCTCCATGCTGTCGGTGTAGGGGCGCGTATCGATTCCGCCATGCGAGATCGCGATGATGATGTCGGCACCCTCCGCGCGAAGCGCTGGCGCGTAGCGTCGCGCGGCTTCGACTACCCCGATCGTGGTGACCTGGCCGTCGAGATTGTTGTGATCCCAGAGCAGGATCGGAGGCGGCGTGAAACCTATGATGCCGATACGGATGGGCGCCTCGATGCCCAGGCCATCGTGATCGACTGCCTTGATCGTCCGCTGCAACAGTGCCGTTGGCGGAAACAACGGTTTGCCATCGCGGGCACTGAACACATTGGCGAGGACCAGCGGGAAATTCGGTCCCTTGCAACGCCGCGCCGGCACGCCTTCGACGGCCATCGGTCGGTCGGTGACCTGAGCGAGGAACGGCAGACCGTAGTTGAACTCATGATTGCCGATCGTGCCGCCGTCGTAGCCGAGCACATCCATGGCCTTGTACATCGCCAATTTCTGGTCACAGGCCAGGGTCTCGCCGCGCGCCTGCCAATCGGAAAGTGCAGTGCCCTGGATCGTGTCGCCGGCATCGAACAACAGGGTGTTCGCGTATTCCTTGCGCGCCTCGTTGACGAGGGTCGCCAAGCGTTCGAAACCCAGCGAATCGTCTTCGGCCAGCTTGTAATAGTCGTAGCTGAGGATATTCGAATGGATATCGGTTGATTCGAGGATGGCCAGCGTCGCGCGGACGCCTTCGGTAGCCGGCGGCGGTCGAGGCGAAAGCGGCGCGCATCCGAGCGAGCAGAGCACGGTAATCGCAACAGGGATGACGACAACGCGACGCAGAAGCATGACAACTCCATGGGGATTCCCGGATTTCACGACTGAAAGTAGACGACGACCGGGTCTGAGTCAGCAACTAATTGAATCGGCATCTGTTCGAGAGAAAGCCTGAGTCGCGCCAGCGTTGCCGGTTTCGACTGGATGCCAGGGGCGAAACGGGTGCGATCTGCTACGCTTTGCGGCTTCGCAATTCTTCTGTTTGGCCTTCATGACCGTACGTACCCGTTTTGCCCCCAGTCCTACCGGCTTTCTGCATATCGGTGGTGCCCGCACAGCGCTTTTCTGCTGGCTTGAAGCGCGCCACCGCGGTGGCGAGTTCATCTTGCGCATCGAGGATACCGATCGCGAGCGCTCGACCCAGGATGCCGTGCAGGCGATCCTCGATGGCATGAACTGGCTCGGCCTCGATCACGACGAGGGTCCGTTCTATCAGACCCTGCGCATGGATCGCTACAAGCAAGTCGTCGAGAATCTGCTCAAGGCCGGCAAGGCCTATTACGCCTACGAGTCGAAGGAAGAAATCGACGTGATGCGCGCCGAGGCCATGGAGAAGGGTCTCAAGCCGCGTTACAACGGCTATTACCGTGATCGCGACGAAGGATTCCGCGACGATCCGAACCGCGTCATCCGTTTCAAGAATCCAGCCTCGGGCAGTGTGGTTTTCGATGACAAGGTCAAGGGCCGCATCGAATTTTCCAACGACGAACTCGATGATCTCGTGCTGTTTCGTTCGGATGGTTTCCCGACCTACAACTTCGCCGTGGTCGTCGACGACATCGACATGAACATCAGCGAAGTGATTCGTGGCGACGATCACGTCAACAACACGCCGCGCCAGATCAACGTCTATAACGCACTCGGCGCCACGGTTCCGACGTTTGCGCATCTACCGATGATTCTTGGCCCGGATGGGCAGAAGCTCAGCAAGCGGCATGGTGCGGTCGGTGTCATGCAGTATCGCGACGACGGCTTTCTGCCGCACGCGGTACTCAACTATCTGGTCCGGCTCGGCTGGTCGCATGGCGATCAGGAAATCTTCTCGCGCGAGCAGATGATCGAGTTGTTCGATATCGGCAACGCCAATCGGGCGCCGTCGCGTTTCGATGTCGAGAAACTGTCCTGGCTCAATCAGCAGTACATCAAGAGTGATGATCCGCTCGAACTGGTCCCGCATTTCATCTGGCAGTTGCGCGCTGCAGGCATCGATCCCGAGCAGGGGCCCGAGCCGGTCGATGTCATCGTCGCCTTGCGCGAGCGTGCGCAGACGCTCAAGGAAATGGCCGAGAAGGCGCGGGTCTGGTACGCCCCGCTCGAGAACTACGACGAAGCGGCCGTGACCAAGCATCTGAAATCAGCAACGGCGCTGCCGGCACTGCAAGCGGTGCACGAGCACCTCGGAGCAAGTTTGGAGTGGACCGTCGAGAGTGTCCACGAAGCAATCACTGCCGCTGCCGCTGCGATCGAGCAGGGCATGGGCAAGGTCGCGCAACCGTTGCGCGTTGCGATCACTGGAACGCAAGTGTCGCCATCGATCGATCACACCGTGTTCCTGACCGGTCGTGACGAGGCACTGCGTCGCATCGAAGCCGCGATCAAGCTCGCCGGAGGCTGAAAGCGTGTCCGGTCTGGAATGCAGTTTCAGCGGTCTGACCCAACTCGATAGCTCGGACATCGACGCCTTGATGCGCATGAACGAGGCATGCCTGAACATGCTCCTCGATCCCGCCCTGTGGGCTTGGTCGATCGGGCTGACCCTGCTCTTTGTTGGCGGTGGCGCGCTGATCGGCTGGTACAAGGGCCGCATGACGGCCGGTCTCATCTGGGCCGCCGTGCTTGGGCCGATTGGCTGGCTCATCGTCGCCCTCGGAAAATCAAATCTCGCGCCTTGCAGCGAGTGCGGCGGGGGCAATCGGCCGGGAGTCCGGACCTGCCGACATTGTGATGTCGATCTTGAGCAAGCCGCTACGCGCAGCGAGCGCTCGCGATTGCGTAGCGCCAAGAGCGATTCGCGTTGAGCGCCCCGCGCTGTGGCAGGCGCGCTACCATGAACGCTCCTTGCAACCTGCCACAACCCCGAATCATGTCGCTGCCTGCCCGTAATTCCCGCTCCAATCACGCCCATCGACACGATGCTGCTTCTTTCGTTCGCGATGTGACCAAGGTCTGCAGCGAGCGCGGCTTGCGCCTCACCGCGATTCGCTTGCGCGTGCTTGAGCTCGTCGCCGAGGCGACCATTCCGGTCAAGGCCTACGACCTGCTTGATCGACTCAAGGATGGCCCTGGCCTGGCCGCACCTCCAACTGTCTACCGGGCACTCGATTTCCTGCTTGAGCACGGTTTCATCCACAAGCTCGAATCGATCAACTCTTTCGTCGGCTGTCACCATCCGGGCGAAGCGCATCAGGTTCCTTTTCTGATCTGTGATCGCTGTTCGAGCGCGATGGAAATTTGTGACGAAGAAGTTGCTCGCCTGTTGACGGCACAAGCCCACGCGCGGGGCTTCACCCCGGCCAGCCAGACTCTGGAAGTGCACGGTGTCTGCGCCGATTGTTCAGGCCAGGCGTTGTCCTGAACGTCTCTCCGATTGAGCTGAGGCCCGCAGCAGGTGTCATCCACGCCCGTCCAGCGTGAGCTTTGTCCGAGCTTGTCGAACGATCCAATGGTTTGCGTGGCGTGAAGACGATTGTTTGCAACCCCGTGATGTTATACAGTAACAATTCATCGTTCGGCAGCCATACTGAGCGACCTGCAATGACCGGATTGCCAATGTTGCCCGCGCAACGGATCGCCATGGAAGAACCCGTCTCAAAACCGCCATTCAATCGGCCGCTCGACAGCCGGATCGACCGTTTTGGCGCGCTCGCTTCAATGCTTTGCGCCGTGCATTGCGCCTTGTTGCCGTTGATTTTCGGCCTGCTGCCGGCACTCGGACTGGGTTTTCTTGCCGCGCACGGCTTCGAGCAGGTCTTCGTCAGCTTTGCCATCGTGCTCGCGTCGATCAGCCTAATCTACGGCCTGCGTAAACATGGCAGCTATCGCGCATTTGGGCTGCTCATTCCGGGCATCATCCTGCTCGTTGTCGGTGTGCTGCTCGGGGTCGATCACTCGAATCCCTGGCACGCGCTGATCGTCAGCATTGGTGGTGGCCTGATCGCGTTGTCGCATATCCTCAATATGCGTTTGACCCACGTGCACAGCCCTTCCTGCCGGCATTGACCAACCCTCGCGGCTCCCGCAAGCGTTCAACGTGATTGTGTAACCGCGCCGTGCCTGACTAGCATGGCATCCAACTTGTTGCGCGTGTCCACGAATGCACTCTCATCATCACTCAGACGATTCCGGCGATTCCTCGCACGATCATGGCGAGCCGCGTCCGGGCGGGAAACGCCGTCAGGAGCGGCGCCTGCTGTACGCGTTTGCGCTGACCACGGTCACCCTTGTCGTTGAAGCGGTCGGCGGCTGGATTTCGGGTTCACTGGCCTTGCTGGCCGATGCCGGGCATATGCTGGTTGATGCCGCAGCGCTTCTATTCGCCTGGCTCGGTGCGACTTTCGCGCGCAGACCCGCCGATTCCCTGCGCAGCTTCGGCTACGCCCGGCTTGAAGTGCTGGTCGGCTATACCAATTCACTGACTCAGATTCTGCTCGTTGTCTGGATCGTCTACGAAGCGGCGATCCGCTTTCTGCAGCCAACTCCGATTCTTTCGGGGATGATGTTTTTCGTTGCGCTCGGAGGATTGCTGGTCAACGTGTTCGTATTGCGCGTTCTCGGTGGGCATGATCACGATGATCTCAATACAGCCGCGGCGAGACTGCATGTCATTGGCGACCTGCTCGGGTCCCTCGGCGCGGTCAGCGCGGCCCTCGTGGTGCGTTATCTCGGATGGCTGTGGGCGGATCCTGCGATCTCGGTCTTTGTCTCGCTGTTGATCCTCAATAGCGCGATAAGGTTACTGCGGCGCAGCGCCCATATTCTCCTCGAGGGCGTTCCTGAAGGGCTGGATACCGATTTGGTCAGGCAAACAATTGTCAGTCATATCAATGGTGTGCAAGACATACATCATGTGCATTTGTGGCAGCTGGGCGGCGGCCAGCGCATGGCCACCCTGCATGCGCGATTGCACGACGGAGTACCGACCGAGCAGGCCATCAGCGCGATCCAGGCACTGCTCAAGGAGCAGTATTCCGTCGCCCATGCCACGGTCCAGATCGATGTCGGTACCTGTTGGCAAAGCTCGTGCGACGAGAAGTGCGCGCCGGCGAAAAGCTGAATCGACTTGCGCTTTGCCACGGCACTGCTATCCTTCCCGCCCTTTGTTAGACGAATTGATCTAGAGGATTTCCGATGGGCCGTGGTGACCGCAAGACCCGCAAGGGCAAAATCGCAATTCGCAGCTATGGCAATGTGCGTCCGCATGCCGAAAGCAATGCCGTAGCCGACAAGCCGAAGGCAGCCAAATCGCCAGCCAAGTCCGCTACCAAGACAGCGGCAAAGAAGGCGCCGGCCAAGAAAGCCGCTGCAAAGAAAACCGCCTGAGTTTCACATCTCGGCAGGATTTGACGACCAGCCCCCGCACTGCGGGGGTTTGTCGTTTTCAGTCCGAATTTTCAAGAAGATCGCGATCGCTCGTGCAGGGGCCGCTTACCGGCGCCTCTTGCCTTGTCCCGGTGAAAGGCTCGCTCAGGCAGAGTTCCTTGCGGGAGTGCGGCGTGATCGTCTGCAGCCAATTCAGCAAGGCTGAAACAGCGAAGATTCGCTGTTGATGCCGTGGCGCTCAGGGTGCGCGATCCATTGATCGGCGCAGTGTCGCCCGTGATCGCGCAGGGCTGAAAGAAAACCGATTGCGTTGGTGAACACCGACTTGTCGTGAAACTCGTGCAAGGGCTCGCCGGGTTCGATCAACTGGATCGATTGGTGCACGGGGATCGCGCCCATCACCAATGAGCGCAGTTCGCGCAGAAACGCGCTGCTCGAGCCGAATTCACCAATGCGCGTGGCGATCTTCTCGGGCGATGTCGGAACCTCGCTGTGATTGAGCGGCTGGACCAGAACGCCAAGCACGACGGCGCTTCGATCGTGACCAATCAGAGGCTCCAAGGCCGGGTTGCCGGCCCAGGCACCGTCCCAGTAGGTTTCCCCATCGATCGTCACCGGCGCAAAGATCTGTGGCAGGCAGGTTGATGCAAGCACTGCGTCGACGCCGAGCTGGTCAGGTCCGAAAATGGCCAGTGCGCCGTCGCGCACTCGGGTCGCTGCCAGATACACCGGAAATGGCGATTCGGCGCGCAGTTGATCGAAATCGAACATGACCTCGGCGATCTGCGCGACCGGATTGCCGGGCTGTGGATTGATGTGGCGGGCGCCGTAGTAGCGGTGCAGGTTCTGTGCGTTCGCTTGCGATGCCGGCATGCGCGAGCCGAAAATCCAGGCCGCCGCGTGCGGGTGTCCGGCAATGCGTTGCCAGAGCACATCGAGGCAACTGCGCGCACCTTCGCGCCCGCCATTCATCCAGCCCTGGGCCATCGCCAGGGCATTCAGGCCGCCACTGCTGGTCGCGCTGATCCGATCAAATGAGAGCTCGCTTGATTCGAGCAGTCGATCGAGCACGCCCCAGGTGAAGGCGCCGTGTGCCCCGCCACCCTGGAGCGCCAGTCCGACCGTTCGCGACGGGACGCTGCCGCTGATGCTCATCAACAGAATGATTGCTGCGGCAGGGTATGGCCCGCTGCAACGACACGCCGAGCCAGCGATCCGCCGATCCAGTAGCAAAGATCAGCCGGTGAGGCAGCCTCCCAGATGACGAAATCTGCGCGCAATCCCTCGGCGAGGCGACCGCGATCGGATAGTCCGAGTGCGCGCGCCGCGTTCACGGTTGTTCCGCGCAAGGCTTCCTCGGGGGTCAGGCGGAACAGGGTGCAGGCCATGTTCATGGCCAGGCGCAGTGACAGCAGCGGCGAGGTGCCCGGATTCAGGTCAGTCGCCACGGCCATGGCCACGGCGTGTTCCCTGAGTGCCCCAATCGGCGGCAACTGGGTATCACGCAGGGCGTAGAACGCACCCGGCAACAACACAGCTACGGTTCCGGCGGCGGCCATCGCGCGCACGCCTTGTTCGCTTGTATGTTCAATGTGGTCTGCCGAAAGTCCGCCGAACTCGGCGCTGAGCGCGGCGCCGCCAAGGTCGGACAATTGGTCGGCATGCAGCTTGACCGGCAAGCCGAGGTCGCGCGCTTTTGAAAACACCTTGCGCGTCTGCTCGGGAGTGAAGGCGATTTTTTCGCAGAAGGCATCGACTGCATCCGCGAGACCGCTGCGGGCGATTTCGGGCAGCAAGATCTGGCAAATGTGATCGACGAAATCCTGCTGGCGGTCCGCGAACTCCGGGGGCAGCGCGTGGGCGCCGAGAAACGTCGTGCGCACGCTGATGCCGAGCTGCGCGCCGATCTCGCGGGCCACGCGCAGCATCTTGAGCTCGTTGTCGAGATCGAGACCGTAGCCGGATTTGATTTCGATTGTGGTGACGCCGTCGCCAACGAGGGCGCGTGCCCGCGGCAATGATGCGGCGAGCAAGGCGTCGTCATCGAGCGCGCGAGTCGCCTTGACGGTCGAAGCGATGCCGCCGCCGGCGCGCGCAATGTCCTGGTAGTCCGCTCCGTTCAGGCGCATGTCGAACTCGTTGGCACGAGTGCCGCCAAAAACGAGGTGGGTGTGGCAGTCGATCAGGCCCGGTGTGATCCACGCGCCGTGCGCAGATTCGACCTTTGCACAGAGTTGACCAGGCGTGCCGGGCAGGGCATCCATGACATCGGCGAAGACGATCTGTCCATCTTTCCAGCCGAGTGCGCCTGCATGGATTGCGCCGAAGGCATTGCCATTGTCGTTCATCGTGGCCAGCTGGCAGTCGATCAGCAGGCCATCCCACGGGGGCGTCAGGGCTTTGGTTTCCATGGCCGTGATTATTGCAGACTGGCGCCTTGATTCGGTTTGCAGGCAATGCGCGGTGATCTTTGCCGCTATCGTGCAGCGATCCCAGCGTCGATAATCGCCGATCACCTCCAGGGAGTGGTTGCATGAGCAGTCGACAGTTTCACACCGAGAATGCATGGGTCGCCGGAGGCTGGCGTCGCGATGTCCGTTTCGAGATCGACGCAGGACGCTATCTGTCCGGGGCGCTGCTCGATGTGCAGGCGGATTCCTCGCGCGACCGGTCGGATGCATTGGGCCACTGGGTCGTGCCGGGAATGCCGAATCTGCACTCGCATGCATTCCAGCGCGCGATGGCCGGTCTCGCCGAGACGCGTGGCGATCCTGCCGACAGTTTCTGGACCTGGCGCGAGGTCATGTATGCGTTCGCCA
The DNA here is from genome assembly GCA_038205505.1 of Lysobacterales bacterium. GTDB lineage: Bacteria > Pseudomonadota > Gammaproteobacteria > Xanthomonadales > Rhodanobacteraceae > Dokdonella. Next base: position 8,789 of record JBBRBU010000111.1, read on the forward strand.
GCAAGGTCGGCCCGGATGACCTGCGCGCGATTGCGACCCAGCTCTACGTCGAAATGCTCAAGGCCGGCTACACCCATGTCTGCGAATTCCACTATCTGCATCATCAACCGGATGGAAAGCCCTACGCCGATCCGGCAGCAATGTCTCTGGCCCTGATCGAAGCAGCGCAGGAGGCGGGCATTGGCCTGACCCTGCTGCCGACGCTGTACATGACCGGCGGCTTTGATGGCCGCAAGCTCGCTGAGCGTCAACGCCGCTTTGGTCATGATGTCGACGGTTTCCTGCGTCTCGTCGAGCGGCTGCGCATGCTCGAAAGCTCGCATCTGCGCATCGGTGTCGCCCTGCATTC
>JBBRBU010000112.1:0-8970 GCA_038205505.1 Lysobacterales bacterium
CGGCACGATCAATGGCACCGGCAGTTTCCTGATGCGTGCCGAGAAGGTCGGCGATGAAACCGTGCTCGCGCAAATCATTGATCTGGTCGCCAAGGCCCAGCGCTCGAAGGCGCCGTTGCAGCGGCTGGCCGATCGCGTATCCCTGTATTTCGTTCCGGCTGTTGTTGCGATTTCGATACTGACGTTTGTCGTGTGGTGGCTGTTCGGACCCGAGCCGCGCCTGGCCTATGCCGTGGTCAACGCGGTCGCGGTGCTGATCATCGCCTGTCCCTGCGCACTCGGACTGGCCACGCCGATTTCGATCATGGTCGCCAGCGGTCGTGGTGCCGAATCGGGCGTGCTGTTTCGTGAAGCGGCGGCAATCGAAACCCTGAGCAAGGTCGAAGTCCTGATCCTCGACAAGACCGGCACGATCACCGAAGGCAAGCCGCGGATGACCGATGTCATTGCCGCCGACGGGCGTGACGAGTCTGAGGTGCTCGGCTTTGCTGCCGCGCTCGAATCATCCAGCGAACACCCTCTGGCACAAGCGGTGCTGGCCGGAGCTGAGGAGCGTGGCGTCGTGATTCCGAAGACCAGCGATTTCGAGTCGGTCACCGGTCAAGGAGTACGCGGCACGGTCGATGGCAAACGCATCCTGCTCGGCAATCGAAAACTGATCGCATCGGCCAAGCTTGACGATGCGCTCGTGCGTCAGGCAGAGGCGATGCGTGAGGAAGCCAAGACGGTCATGTTCATCGCGGTTGATGAAACCGTGATCGGCCTGGTTGCCGTGCAGGATCCGATCAAATCCGATGCACCCGCTGTATTGCGCCAACTCAAGCAGGAAGGGTTGAAACTGATCATGTTGACCGGCGACAACGAAGCCACCGCGAAGGCTGTTGCCCGCGGTCTCGGCCTCGACGAAGTGCGAGCCGACCAGTCACCCGAGGACAAGGCCAAGGCGGTCAGGGAATTCCAGAAGTCCGGTGCGCGCGTCGCGATGGCCGGCGATGGCATCAACGATGCGCCCGCGCTGGCTGCGGCCGATGTCGGCATTGCCATGGGCAATGGCACCGATATCGCGATGGAGAGTGCCCAAATCACCCTGGTCAAGGGCGAACTCGGCGGCATCCTGCGTGCGCGACGACTGTCGGCGGCGACGATCAGGAACATCCACCAGAACCTTGCATTCGCGTTTGGCTACAACGCGCTTGGAGTACCGATTGCGGCCGGTGTCCTGTATCCGTTCTTCGGTCTGTTGCTGAGCCCGATCATTGCCGCAGCGGCGATGAGCCTGTCGTCAGTTTCGGTGATCAGCAATGCGCTGCGCCTGCACAAGGCGAAGGTCTGACCGATGTCCGCTTCAGGTTGCTGAAAGACACATTGCGGACTCGTTCCGTATCATGGCTGCATGGCCGCCAAGAAATCTTCCCAGACCTCCACGTTGTTCACCGAACCCGAAGGCCTCAAGCCTCTCGCCGAGCGTATGCGCCCGCGTACGCTCGACGAGATTGTCGGCCAGTCGCGTCTGCTCGATGCGGGCAAGCCGCTGCGCCGGGCGATCGAGAGCGGCAAGCTGCATTCGATGATCCTGTGGGGGCCGCCCGGGTGCGGCAAGACCACGCTGGCCTTGCTGCTCGCGCGCTATGCCGATGCCGATTTCAAGGCGATCTCGGCAGTGCTGTCAGGCTTGCCTGATGTGCGCGCCGCTTTGGCCGAGGCCGAGGTCAATTTCGGCCAGGGCAGGCGGACGGTCCTGTTTGTCGACGAAGTCCATCGCTTCAACAAGACTCAACAAGACGCCTTCCTGCCGCATATCGAGCGCGGCATCATCATCATGGTTGGCGCGACCACGGAAAACCCCTCGTTTGAACTGAACTCCGCCTTGCTCTCGCGCTGCCGTGTACATGTGCTCGAATCATTGAGCGTCGAGCAGATCGTCGCCGCCTTGCAACGCGCATTGAAAGACAGCGAACGTGGCCTCGGCGACCTGCAACTGGCGATCGAGGACGAATCCCTGCGCCTGATCGCGCAGGCCGCGGACGGCGATGTGCGTCGCGCCTTGACCCTTCTGGAAATCGCTGCCGAGCTGGCTGAAGACGGACGCATCGACGAGACCACGCTGACCCAGGTGCTGGCCGATCGCACGCGCCGCTTCGACAAGGGTGGTGAGCAGTTCTACGATCAGATTTCGGCGCTGCATAAATCGGTGCGTTCATCCGATCCGGATGCTGCCTTGTACTGGCTGACGCGAATGCTCGATGGCGGCGTCGATCCCGCTTATCTCGCCCGGCGCCTGACGCGCATGGCGATCGAGGATATCGGCCTCGCCGATCCGCGCGCATTGACGCTTTCGCTTGAGGCCTGGAATACCTGGGATCGCCTGGGATCGCCCGAAGGTGAACTCGCCTTCGCCGAGCTGGTCATCTATCTCGCCATTGCGGCCAAGAGCAACGCAGCCTATGCGGCCTTCAATGCAGCTCGCGCCGAAGTGCGCGCCAACGGCACACTGGAAGTGCCGATGCACTTGCGCAATGCGCCGACCAAGATGATGAAAGGCCTCGGTTATGGCAAGGGCTATCAATACGATCACGATGCCAAAGATGGCGTTGCCCTGAATCAGCAATGCCTTCCCGACGCCCTGGTTGGTCGCGAATTTTATGCGCCAGTCGAGCGCGGGCTCGAACTGAAAATCGGCGAGAAGCTGGCAGCCTTGCGCGCGGCCCGCCGTGCGGCTGGCGAGACGGGGGGTGCATCATGAGGATTTCGCATGTGCCATTCGATCAGCGTTGCTCTGGGTGGGTCTCGTCGTGCCTGTTGATTGCCTCGCTGGCGATCAATCCGGTCGCGGCAAGTGATACGCGCCTGGCGACTCTCGGCAAGCGCATCGACGCACATCTCGCCGAACCTGCATTCGCCGATGCATCCTGGGGTGTCCAGGTGGTCTCTCTCGATACCGGAAAGATCCTGTATTCGCACGATGGCGACAAGCTCCTCGTGCCCGCCTCGACCGCCAAGCTCTACGCGGCCGCCCTGGCACTCGATACGTTTGGCCCCGACTACCGTATTCCGACCAGTCTTTTCGCGTCCGAGAAACCGGGTAGGGATGGAGAGCTACGCGGAGACCTTGTCCTGGTTGGGTACGGCGATCCCTCACTCGGACTCGACAAGCGCGTTTCCTGGGCGGATATGCTCGCAACCGCCGCGCGCAAGGCGGGGATCAAATCCGTTCGCGGTGCGCTGATCGGCGACGCCACCTGGTTCGCCGCACCACTGTATGGCAGTGGATGGGAGGCAGCTGATCTGCAGAGCTGGTTTGGTGCGCCAGTTTCTGCGCTGAGTGTCGACGAGAACGTTGTTCGTATTCAAGTCAAACCCGCAGTGCAGATTGGTACGAAGGCGCGCATAGATTTCGATCCTGCGAACTCAGCTCCGGATCTCGATAATCAGCTGCGCACCGTACGCGCGCCGGCAAGAACCGATATCAGCCTTTACCGCGCGCCGGGTTCGGCGACCCTGCATGCCTTCGGCACGATAGGCAGCAACTCGGCCGTCCAATACTATCGTCAGGCCGTGCATGATCCTGCCCTGATTGCGGCCGAGCAGTTGCGCGCGGCCTTGTTGCGTCAGGGCGTCAGCGTCAAGGGAAAGTCACGCAGTGTCTATTGGCCCGAACGCAACGACGCGCTTGCGGGTGACAGCAAACAACGTATTGCCGATGTGTGGTCACCGCCACTTGCCGAGATTGTCAACCGCGGTCTCAAGGTTTCGCAAAACCTCTATCTGCAGAACCTGCTGCTCATGGTCGGCGCCAAGGACGCCGCCGATGAACGCGCCGCTGGTGACGAATCGCCCGTCTTCAGTTCGAGCGAGTCGCGCGGTATTCGTGCCCTGCGCCGCTATCTGACCCGCATCGGCGTACCGCTTGATGGCGTGCAGATCGAGGACGGTCCGGGTTTGTCGCGGAGAGACTTGACCTCGCCCGCAGCGCTGGCCAGCCTGCTCGTGAATCTTGGCGACAGTCCCGCGGCGAAGGCGCTCCGACTCGGGTTGCCCGAAGCAGGCGTCGATGGCTCGCTAACCTGGCGCATGCGCGACAGCGCGGCGAGGGGACGCATCCATGCCAAGACTGGCAGCATGGCCTATACCTATGCACTGGCCGGCTACGCCATGACCGCGGCGAACGAGCGCCTTGCTTTCGCGATAATGCTCAACAACTACAAGCGGCCGCGAGGTGCCGGTCGGGCATCGGCCGAGGTTGATGCAATCGCGGTCATGCTGTCCGAGTTGAGTGAGCACAGTCCGCCTTGATCGCGGGATCTGTTGCGCGTTGCCATCATGCAGAATCAGGCGTAGCGTGTGCTGACAATCCTGGGGAGGAAGGCCAATGCGTATCCTGATTGCTGCTTTGTTCAGCGCCGTGATTCTGTTTGTCTGGGGGTTCGTTGCCCATACCGTCTTGCCACTCGGTGAGATGGGGGTGCGTGCACCGACCAACGAGACTGCCGTTCTTGCGGGAGTCAAAAGTGGTGCGCAGGAGCCAGGCATTTACATCCTGCCGTACATAAGCGCCGAGCAATGGGGCGACGAAGCCGCCATGGCCTCATTTGCGGTAACCGCGAAAGCAGAACCGTTCGTCTACATGGTGGTCAGCCCTCCGTATGGCGACCCGAATCAGATGACCCCACAACTGATCAAGCAGTTCGTATGCGTTTTCCTCGGCAGCCTGATCGTGGCCTGGTTGCTGGCCGCGACGGCGTGGGGATTCGCGGCGAGAGTGATGGGTGCCACCGCAATGGGAGTCTTCGCCTGGGTCGTTTCGATTGCGCCGATGTGGAACTGGTACCGGTTTCCCAATGAATTCCTGATTGCCGGTCTCATCGAACAAGCCGTCGGTTGGCTGCTCGGCGGCATGGTAATCGCATGGTGGCTCGGGCGTACTCAGCCGCGCCGATTCTGATATCGACTGCAACGAATCGACCGCCAAACCCGCTCGCGGAATAGGCGAGTCGACCTTGCACAAGGTCGGCAGCGGATTCGGCCTGGTTTGCGACAAACGGGTGGCGCGGCGATAATCCGCGCCCTTCGTTGTTTTGCGGAATCCCAGACATGCTTGATCCAGCCCTTCTGCGCGGGCAACTAGAACTGGTCGCCGAGCGTCTTGCGCGGCGCGGCTATACGCTTGACACGGCTGCAATCGAGTCGCTGGAAACCGGGCGCAAAGCGGTCCAGGTCGAGACCCAGGAGCTGCAGAACACGCGCAATACATGCTCCAAGGCGATCGGCATTGCCAAGAGCAAGGGCGAGGACACGGCGGCATTGATGGCCGAAGTGGCCGGGATCGCCGATCAACTCAAGGCCAATGAAACGCGTCTGGCCGAACTCCAGCAGCAATTGGCGACGATCACGTTGGGCATTCCAAACCTTCCCGACGAATCAGTGCCGGTCGGTGCGGATGAAGCCGGCAATGTCGAGAAGCATCGCTGGGGCACGCCGCGCGAATTCGATTTCGCGGTCAAGGATCATGTCGAACTCGGCGCAAAAAATGGTTGGCTCGATGGTGAAGTCGCGGCCAGGATTTCCGGCTCGCGCTTCACCGTGCTGCGCGGTCAACTTGCAAGACTGCACCGCGCCTTGGCCCAATTCATGCTCGATCTGCATACCGAGGAACATGGTTATCTCGAAATCAATGTGCCGCTGATCGTCAATGCCGATTCGATGCAAGGCACTGGACAATTGCCGAAGTTCGAGGAAGACCTGTTCGCAATCGAGGTCAATGAGAGCCGGCGCTATCTGATTCCGACTGCCGAGGTGCCGCTGACCAATATCGTCCGCGACACGATCAGCGATGCCGAGCAATTGCCGTTGCGCATGACCGCGCATTCGCTGTGTTTTCGTTCCGAAGCCGGTTCGGGCGGCCGCGATGTGCGCGGCATGATCCGTCAGCACCAGTTCGAGAAAGTCGAACTGGTCAGCATCAGCAAGCCCGCCGAGAGCGAAGCCGAACACGAGCGCATGACACGCAGCGCCGAAGTGGTTCTGGAGAAACTCGGTCTGCCGTATCGACGCATGTTGCTGTGTACGGGCGACATGGGTTTCACCGCGACCAAGACTTTCGATCTCGAGGTCTGGCTGCCAAGCCAGAATAGCTACCGCGAAATATCCTCGTGCTCGAACTGCAACGACTTCCAGGCCCGCCGCATGCTGGCCCGCTGGCGCAATCCGGAAACTGGCAAACCCGAACTCGTGCACACCCTCAATGGTTCCGGCACCGCCATTGGCCGAGCCCTGATCGCAGTCATGGAGAACTACCAGAACGCCGACGGCTCGATCGATGTGCCTGAAGTGTTGTTGCCGTACTTGGGCGGCATCACCCGGCTCAGCTGATCCATTCTCTGCCTTCGGGAACGGGTGGCCGAAGCTTGGGCGACGCCTTCATGGATGCAGGACGCAGGCGAAGCCAGGAGCGATTGCAGAGGGTGCGCGCGGAAAAGGGTTCTTGAGTTTGCATGTCCTCGACACGATCCGGGAGAACCAACGCCGACATCGCCGTTCAAGCGTTTTCGCTGAGCAAGACAGCAAACCTCTTGGGCGCACCATTCGACTGCGCTAAACTCCGCATCCCGTCGTCCCTGCGAAGGCAGGGACCCAGCGCCTTCCGGCTTCCAGTTCAGAGTCACTGGACCCCGGCCTGCGCCGGGGTGACGGTTGTATTGGAGAGATGGCCGAGTGGTTTAAGGCAGCAGTCTTGAGTGTGGAGGCAGAGCCTGTTCTGGAATTGATCCGGAAAGGTCGAAACCAACATTGTTGTTTGCGCGTTTTCTCCGAGCAAGACAGCAAACCTCTTGGGCGCATCATTCGACTGCGCTAAACTCCGCATCCCGTCGTCCCTGCGAAGGCAGGGACCCGGCGCCTTCCGGCATCCAGTGCAGAGTCACTGAACCCCGGCCTGCGCCGGGGTGACGGTTGTATTGGAGAGATGGCCGAGTGGTTTAAGGCAGCAGTCTTGAAAACTGCCGTGGGTTTGCGCCCACCGTGGGTTCGAATCCCACTCTCTCCGCCAGCTACGAAAAGAGCCCCCTTGTGGGGCTTTTTTCGTAGCTGATGGTGCGGGTGCGTGGACGAACCGACTTGGGTTCGACAAATTCATCTGGAATGAATTTGGACAGCCGAAGGGCTGGCCCGTAGCGCGTAGCGCGAAGGGTGAGGCTCAGGGATGAGCCGAACATATCCCACTCTCTCCGCCAGCTACGAAAAGAGCCCCGATGTGGGGCTTTTTTCGAAGCTGATGGTGCGGGTGCGTGGACGAACCGACTTGGGGTCGACAAATTCATCTGGAATGAATTTGGACAGCCGACGGGCTGGCCCGTAGCGCGCAGCGCGAAGGGTGAGGCTCGGGGATAAGCCGAACGTATCCCACTCTCTCCGCAAATCCAACGTCGCCAGCGCTCCACCTTGACGCGAAACCCGTTTGCGGTCAGGGTGAAAAGGAATTCTTCCGGAGCATGCATGCCGACGACACCTGCAGTTTTCGACGAAATGGGCTGGCCCGATCAGATTCGGGCTCCGTACGCATTGGTTGATGCCTGGCTGAAGTCCATACCTGCAGATCAACTGGCATTGAAGCGGCGCGAGGCCGAGGTGCTGTTTCGACGTATCGGCATCACCTTCGCGGTCTATACCGAAGGCGGTGATCCGGAAAGACTGATCCCGTTCGATCTGATTCCGCGCGTCATGGCTCAAGCAGAGTGGCAGAATCTGCGCAAGGGGCTCGAGCAGCGCACGCGTGCGCTCAATGCATTTATCCATGACGTCTATCACGACGCCGAGATCATCAAGGCCGGGCGCATTCCCGAGCGCCTCGTCTACAACAATCCGCAGTTCCGCGCCGAGATGGTCGGTCAGGATCTTCCGCACAACGTCTATACGCATATTGCCGGCATCGACATGGTTCGCACCGGGCCCGATGAGTATTTCGTGCTCGAAGACAATTGCCGCACGCCTTCCGGTGTCTCGTACATGGTCGAGAACCGCGAAGTCATGATGCGCCTGTTCCCGGATCTGTTCCGTCGCGCCGGTGTCGCGCCGGTCGCGCACTACGGTGATGCTCTGCTGCAAACACTGCGATCGGTTGCACCGCCGAATTGCGAGGGCGAACCAACCGTGGTTCTGCTGACGCCGGGCATCCACAACAGCGCCTACTACGAACATGCCTTCCTCGCCGACGAAATGGGTGTCGATCTGGTTGAAGGCGCCGACCTTCTGGTCAAGAACGAGATCTGCTACATGCGCGGAACCAGCGGCCTGACGCGGGTCGATGTGATCTACCGGCGCATCGATGACGACTATATCGATCCGCTCGTGTTCAAACCCGAATCGATGCTCGGCGCACCTGGCCTGCATTTCGCCTCGCGGGCCGGCAACTTGACCCTGGCCAATGCCATCGGCGCCGGCATCGCCGATGACAAGGCCGTGTATATCCACGTACCCGAGATGGTGCGCTTCTACCTCGGCGAAGAGCCACTATTGCAGAACGTACCGACGCACGATTGCAGCAAGCCTGATGAGCTGGCCTATACGCTCGCCCATATCAACGAACTCGTGGTCAAGGCCGTGCACGGATCCGGAGGCTACGGCATGCTGGTCGGTCCACACGCGAGCCGTGCGGAAACCGAAACCTTCGTCGCCCAGCTCAAGGCTCGGCCACACGAATACGTCTCACAACCGACTTTGGCGTTGTCGACCGTTCCGACGTTCGTCGAATCGGGGATCGCGCCGCGCCATGTCGATCTGCGACCGTTCGTGTTGAGTGGTGAGGAAATCACCATCGTCCCGGGCGGTCTGACGCGCGTGGCCCTGCGTGACGGCTCGCTGGTCGTCAATTCATCACAGGGAGGCGGCACCAAGGATACCTGGGTGCTGGAACGCTGATGCTCGCCCGTACCGCTTCCAATCTGTTCTGGCTGGCGCGCTACATGGAGCGCGCCG
>JBBRBU010000113.1:0-8934 GCA_038205505.1 Lysobacterales bacterium
CCCGCTATTGTTCGGCGTTTGCTCATCACCTGCGCGAGCATTCCCCGTTGGAGCAGCCGGTTTTCACTCCAATCAACGAGATCTCGTTCGTGGCATGGGCGGTATGCCGCAGCAATATGCTCTATCCGCATGTCGCCAATGCGCGGTCCGACCGCCAGAAGCTCAAGAAAAATTTGGCCAGTGCCGTGATCCAGGGCTGCCAGGCCATACGCGAGATTTTCCCCAGAGCATTGTTCCTGCATACCGAGCCGGTGCTGCGGACCGCCGAAAGGTCCGACGTTCCGCCGTATGCCGTGGGTGCAGTGGATCCCCACGACGAACGGTTCGATGTCTGGGACATGATTTGTGGGCGCCTTGCGCCCGAGCTCGGCGGTGACCCTTCCTACCTGGATATTGTCGGGGTCAACTATTACCACTCGCGAAGCTGGAACAAATCAACGGGACGGGGCTCGCACAAATTCGACGCGCTGGGGACGAAACCGCTGTCTGCGACGTTGATCGAGATTCAACGTCGATATCAGACGCCGGTCACCTTGGCGGATACCGGCCATTTCGGCGCTGACAGGACGGTCTGGATCGACAACCTCGCCGAAGAAGTTGTCATCGCGCAATTGGCGGGGGCGGAAATCAATGGCATCTGTCTCTATCCACTGATCGATCGACCGGATTGGGAGAATCCCCATGAATGGCACCGGGATGGTCTGTGGCATGTCCATCATGAAGATCCGTCCCTGTATCGAACCTTGAACCGATCCTATGCGGATTCGCTACTTCGCGCCCAGCTCCGACTTGCTCCCGTCAGCTCCGCAGAAAGGGTGTGCATGACGTGTTGATGAATGCTGATGAAAGTTGATGAGCGTTGCGCCTTGAATCGACTCATTGGAAATAGAAAATGATGCAGATAGGCTGCCCCGCGCTTTCCAATTCGGAAGTCAGGCGTAGCGAAACAGCCAAGGAGTCTCCCGTGACGCACGCCATCAAACCAACCAGCCCGGGTTCGGAAAAGACCGAAGAAACCAATCAGTGGGTGCACGATCTTCGAAATGCTGTCTGGGGCATCCTGACGTCTGCGGAAGTCGCCAACAATGCGCTCGCCAACGGTCAAGGCGCAGACGTGCAGACCGCCATGAAATCGATTGAGCGCAACTCGGAAAAGTGCATGGACTTGCTTCAGAAAACTCCATTTGACTGACAATCTGTCGAAGTCACACTCGTTGCTCTGCGAGCAATTCCTCCAGTTTCACAAGATCGATCGGCTTGGTCATATGGTTGTCAAACCCGGCCGCCTTCGCCTTGCGCTTGTCGTCCTCATTGCCCCAGCCCGTGATCGCGAAGATCCCGATCGCGTCTCCGCGCGGCGACGCGCGCAGACTCCGGCAAGTGTCGTAGCCATCGATGCCAGGCAGGCCGATATCGAGGAAGACAAACTCCGGTTCAAATCGCTCGGCAATCAACAATCCGGCCTCGCCCGAAGCCGCTGTCGCGACGTTATGTCCATTCATCTCCAGCACGATGCACAGGCAGTCGGCGGCATCGGGATTGTCGTCGATGATCAGGATCTTGCGCGCAACGACCATTTTCCTGCCTTTTCCAGTGCCAGCTGTCTTTTCCGGATTTTCAATTCGCACGGGCGGCGTCTTGAAGGTCTTCACGGAAGTCGCCGCATAGCCTACGCCTGAGCGCCGATTCTCGACCACTTCGTTTACCCCCGTCGCGGACTGATGTCCATTCCGGCGCCGAGGACCCTGAAAATCGTCATGCGGTTTTGCATTGCGCGGGGTTCGGCTTATTGCAAAAGCACGACCCCAGCGGTGCCCGAGTTTGTGGCTGCACAGGATGAGTCCGGTCTGCGGTCTCGATTCGCGGGGATCAGACTCCTGCAGGCAAACAAGAAATCAGTTCGGGATGCCTGCATTTGGGTGCCTGCGGGTGCGCGTTCGATGCCTGTGCGACTACCGCCTATGGTCAGCAGCTAGCCTGAAATTCTCAAAGCCCCAGGCAGCGCCTCGGCGGCTGTATCGACGCAGGGCTTGTTCTTGCGCCAATCGCCGCTTAGACTTGCCAACGCAAATACGAACGGTTCGCGTTTGTATGTGCAGCCCACCTCCAAGGACCCCCGAATGAAGACACGATCCATGCTTGGCGGCGCCGCCGCGCTCGCCCTTTCCCTGACGGCTAGCGCCGCCGAACCGCCCACCATGGAGCAGATGTGGCAGCGGGTTCAAGAACAGCAGGAGCAAATCAATGCGTTGCGCGCCGAGCTGCAGGCGACGCGCGAAAACGTCGACGACACCCGTGAGCAGGTTCATGCAACCGAGAGCAAGGCGAGCGCCACCGAAGCGCGCGTGGTCGCCGCGGAAACGTCGATTCAGGAGCGCGCCGAGGAACCGGCGCCGGCCGTGGACTGGGCAGCCAATAGTCGTTTCGGTGGTTATGGCGAAATGCACTACAACGGCGGCGACAAGGACCAGATCGACCTGCACCGCTTCGTTCTCTATTTCGGGCACCAGTTCAGCGATCGGATCCGTTTCAACTCCGAGCTCGAGGTCGAGCATGCCTTTTCTGGTGACGGCGCGCCTGGAGAAGTCGAGATCGAGCAGGCCTACGTCGAGTTCGATCTCAATCAGAACCTGCGTGCCAAGGGCGGTCTGTTTCTCGTGCCAATCGGCATTCTCAACGAAGTGCATGAACCGACCACGTTCTACGGCGTTGAACGCAACCCGGTCGAAAGCCAGATCATTCCGAGCACCTGGTGGGAAGGTGGCGCGTCATTGTCGGGTCGATCGCAAAGTGGCTGGAGCTGGGATACGGCTGTGCATTCGGGGCTGGCGACCGATCTCGATTCCAGCTATGCGGTACGCAGCGGCCGCCAGAAAGTCGCCGAGGCGACTGCGAAGGATGCGGCATTTACCGGCCGACTCAAGTACACCGGCATACCGGGCCTGCAGCTTGCGGCCAGCGTGCAGTACCAGAACGACATCACCCAGAGCAGCGATCCACTGGCTGGATCAGCCACCCTGTTCGAGACGCATGCGATCTGGAACTGGCAGTCGTTCGGTCTGAAAGCGCTCTACGCACGCTGGGATCTCGATGGAAGCGGGCCGCGATCGATCGGCGCCGACGTGCAGAAGGGTTTCTACATCGAGCCCTCGTATCGAATCAATTCGGCGTTCGGTGTCTTCGCCCGCTACAGCGAATGGGACAACCAGGCCGGCGACTCCGTTGACAGCCAGCGCAGGCAAACCGACGTCGGCCTGAACTACTGGCCGCATCCGGACGTCGTGCTCAAGGCCGACTACCAGATGCAGGATGCAGCGCAAGGCAGCAGCCAGGACGATCGGATCAACCTTGGCATCGGCTACCAGTTCTAGGCCGTTCTGGGTCGAGGCTGGGAAGCGTTGAGCTGCAGGGCAAGGCATTCAGATCAGTACGCGCGGCAGGATCCTGCTGCGCGTCGTTGCCATGGGTTCCGTCGCCTGGCTCGAAGCGGCAGCCATCGGCCACGTTTCGCGCAATTTGAAGGCCCGCCGTTTAACTTCGGAAATTATCGCGACTGCTTGCCTCTCTTGCTATTGGGAGATGTTACCGAGGCTGATGCCGACTGCATCGATGCGGTAGAAGCGCGTCGGGAACAAGCGCTCGAGAACCAAGTCTGGAACGGCCGTCGAGGCTACTCGGGCCAGTCAAATGACGAAGGCGTTGCTGAAAGAGCAGCACTCTCATCGCCTGATTCGCCCCATCCTTGGGACTCACCCTTCGGGCCAGCATTCGCTGTTTGCGATCGATCCCATCGATCGCAGTCGGGATCTTCTCCCAACAGCGGTAGAAGGAATAGTGCAAATGTCGTGCGACATTGGGGCCGAATGACTGGAAAGGCCTGGACCAGTTGCCTTGAACAGGCCCGAATGAACAGGGCGCGTGCGGCATGTGACAATGGCCGCGTCATGGCGTTCGCATTGAACAAGGTGCGCCAGGGCTGAGCGAACAGCGTGTCCGATCAACTGGGCCAGCCGGCATCGATTGGCGGCACCGATCCCGATCGCCCGGCCCGTTTCGGCAAGCGGCATGAGTCGCTGGTTTGCGCCCCGATTCGCTTCTTGCCTCCTGTTATCGATCCGGAACCCTTGCATGCGCTCAAGCTATTCGCCGACTCCCCTGCAAACCGCCATCGCCATCCTTCTGCTCGCCTTTGCCTTTCTCGGCACGCGCGCGATCTGGGATCCCGATGAAGGTCGCTACACGAATGTTGCCCTGAACATGGTTGAAAGCGGGGACTGGGTGCATCCGATGCGCAACGAACACGTCGGCCACTGGACCAAACCACCATTGACCTATTGGGCGATAGCGGCGAGCACCGCCACGTTCGGCTACAACGCCTGGGCCGCGCGCATTCCCTATGGACTGGCGTTTCTGTTTTGTGCGTGGATGGTCTGGTTCATTGCGAGACGTCTCGTCCCCGGTGATGAGAACAAGGCCGCACTGATCTACGCGACGATGTTGTTGCCGTTCGGCGCGGCACAACTGGTGACTACCGACTTCCTGCTCGCTGCGGCCCTGAGTGGCGCGATGGCAGCGTGGATCGAGTCGCGCCATGTCGAACCACCACAGTCTCGGCATTGGGTGATGCTGATGTGGCTCGGTTTCGGACTCGGCTTTCTGACCAAGGGGCCGCCGGCCTTGCTGCCCCTGCTTGTGGTGGCGGCTTGTTCAATCTGGATTCCAGTGCGCCGCGCCAATTCGGCATTTCACTGGACCGGCTTGCTGGTTTTTGCTGCGGTCACCTTGCCGTGGTTTTTTGTCGTGATCAGCGACACGCCAGGATTGCTCGACTATTTCCTCAACAAGGAAGTAGTTGATCGCGTGTCTTCGGACGATTTCGGCCGACATGGCGAATGGTATGGCTGGATGCAAATCTATGCTCCGACCCTGATTCTCGGCAGCCTGCCCTGGACATGGCTGCTGTGGCGCTGGTTGCGAAAAGTGCCCGCTTCGATGCGCGGATGGCGCAAGACCGAAACGCGAGCTCGGGATTCGACCGCCCTGATACTGCTTCTCTGGGTGTTGCTGCCTCTGATCATCTTTTGCTTGTCGCGTTCGCGTCTACCTTTGTATATCTTGCCATTGTTCACGCCACTGGCGCTGATCGTCGCGCGGCAGATGCATCTGGAAGGACGTGTATTTCCGCGTCCCGCGTTACTTGGCCTCTGGGTATCCTTGTTGCTTGCCTTGCGTCTGGCCACGGCCTACTGGCCCACCCACAAGAACGCCGATGAATGGGCGAGGACAATTCGCGAGCATGTTCCATATCAGGTAGACCACATCGTATTCGTCGAGGACATGGCTCGCTACGGCATCCACCTTCACCTCGGGGCACGAGTCGTGAAAGTCTCGATCGAGGCGCTCACGGACGAGTCGTTCGAACCGGAATACGACACCGACCTCGGCACCGTGCTGGCCCGCAAGAGTCGCGAACACACCATCTATATCAGCAAGCAAATGGCCTGGCCGAGGATCCGCGAGGCGATTGAGGCACGTGGCCTGCAGACAACGATCTACGGCAAGCCATTTGAGGAGCGCGTGATTTTTGGAGTCATGCCGGATGGGTGAGTCGCAGGGCGGCGATTTGGCGTGAATCGTAGGAGCCCGCTCTCGGGCGAGCCCTTCGGCAGATTGACCGAGAGCTCGCCCCTGAAGTAGCTCCAACGGAAGACGACCAAATTGGGCGGCGCAGGCATCGGTTGGTTGGGGGCTATTGCTGCTTCGTGGTTGGGCAGAATTGTCGCAGTTGGTATCGGTTTTCGCGCAGGCATGATGCCCTCACTGCCGTTGTCGCCGGTGCGGCGTAATCCGCTTCGCAAGTTCCGCCCGGCAATGGAGCCGTTGAAATCTCTTCTTCGTTGCAGCGCCATTTCGGTGGCTGAACGGCTTTCCCCGTTGACCGCTTGCGACGGGTCACCCTGCGCATGACGCCCCAGTTGATCCGCTATCCTTGCTGCTCTTTCCACCCAAGGAGACCGCTCTTGAAATCGCTGCTGCCGACCCGCTACTGGTTGTTTGTCGGATGCATCATCGCCTTTATCGTCAGCGCGGTGCTGTGGAATCACGGCGGTGTCTGGCCGTGGATTTGCGTGCTGGCCGGTTTTCTGACACTGATCGGCATCTGGGATCTGATCCAGACGAAACATACCTTGCGCAGCAATTTCCCGATCAGCGGTCACGGACGCTATCTGATGGAGGCGGTGCGGCCGATGTTGCGGCAATACGTCGTCGAGGGCGACAACGACGAGGTGCCGTTTTCGCACGATCAGCGCTCGATCGTGTATCAGCGCGCCAAGCAGCAGCAGGAAACCCGGCCGTTCGGCAGCGAACTCGCCTTCTACGGCGACAAGTACGAATGGATCAATCATTCGATGATGCCGAGTCACATCGAGCATCACGACTTCCGCGTGCCGGTCGGCGGCTCGCAGTGCGAAAAACCGTATTCGGCCAGCGTCTTCAATATTTCCGCGATGAGTTTCGGCTCGCTGTCGCCGAACGCGATCCTTGCGTTGAACAAGGGTGCAAAGCTCGGCAATTTCTACCACGATACCGGCGAAGGCTCGTTGTCGAAATACCACCGCGAATATGGCGGCGACGTGGTCTGGGAACTCGGCTCGGGTTACTTCGGCGCCTGCGAGACAGCGGGTGTGTTCAACGAGGAAAAGTTCAAGCAGCGCGCCGTGCTCGATCAGGTCAAGATGATCGAGATCAAACTCTCGCAAGGTGCGAAGCCGGGCCATGGCGGCATGCTTCCGGCGGCGAAGGTTTCGGCCGAAATCGCCGAAACGCGCGGCGTTCCCGAGGGCGTGGATTGCATTTCGCCGGCCCGTCATTCGGCCTTCGATACGCCCGAAGGATTGCTCCATTTCGTCGATCGCCTGCGCACGCTGTCGGGTGGCAAGCCGACCGGGTTCAAGCTCGCGATCGGTCATCCCTGGGAATGGTTCGGCGTGGCCAAGGCGATGCTCAGCACCGGCATCCGACCGGACTTCATCGTCGTCGATGGTGGCGAAGGCGGCACCGGCGCGGCACCCATGGAATTCATCGATCATGTTGGCGTGCCGATGCGCGAAGGCTTGCTGCTCGTGCACAACACCCTGGTCGGACTCAATCTTCGTCACGAGATCCGTATCGGCGCGGCCGGGAAAATCGTCACCGCCTTCGATGTCGCGCGGACCATGGCGCTCGGTGCGGACTGGTGCAATTCCGCGCGTGGATTCATGTTTTCGCTCGGTTGCATCCAGTCGCAAACCTGCCACACCGATCGCTGCCCGACCGGCGTGGCAACGCAGGACCCGAGCCGCTGGCGTGCGCTGAAGGTCGAGGACAAGGGCGATCGGGTCGGCAATTTTCACCAGAACACGTTGCGCGCACTCAAGGAAATCATCGCTGCTGCCGGCCTCACCCATCCGGGCCAGATCGGCCCCGAGCACATCATCCGTCGCGTCTCGGGCAAGGAAATCCGCTCGCTCGGCACGCTGTACTCATTCCTCAAACCCGGTGAGCTGCTCGACAGCATCCCGCATCACGCCGTGTTCCAGCAATTCTGGGCTGACGCCTGCGTAGACAGCTTTGTGCCACCGCGTGGTGTCGCCGAATTACGCTGGAGCAAGCTGGTTTAGGAGAACTCCTGGGCAAGCCGTGCAGGGGCCGGAACCCGCGCTGTGCCGATGGTTATCGGGGTAGCCAGTGTGACTGAGCGACCAAGGCAGGCTCCGTGCACCACGAACGCAAGTTGTGCATGACGCGTTGTGCTACTTGATCAAATCCGCCTGCCTGGACGAGGTGTACCAGAGCAGTCCGTAGTGGCCCCAGCTGTAGGTAACCGTGGCGTTCTCGCCAGCGATGGTCGAGGAATGCACGCCGCCGACCGTACAATTTCCGGTGGAGCAGACGATCTCGTCGAAATACGACTTGATCGAAGTCATTCGGGTGCCGAAGCGATGGCCACTGATGCCGTTGAGGAACGGACTGTTGACCGAGAGACCCCAACTGCCGCAGGTGCTGGTCCATACGTTGAACGGATAGGTGCCGCAACTGCGCAGCCCGCGGAAGGCGCCGGCGATGCCGACGAAACTGTCGACGTAGTTCTTCAAGCCGACGCGATCGATCACGCGCGCAGCGAGTGTCGCGCCCATTGAGTGGCCAATCACGTCGATGCGCCCGGTGCATGAGGAGGCAACCGCATCGATCATCGCGTTCTCGACCGGCGTTTCCTCAGAGCCGAGATGATCGTTGCTGGCCGCACTCGAGGTTCCCCAGCTCGGCCGGAAGATCTGCGCGCTGCTGTAGCCGCGCGCAAGCAAGGTGCTGCGCGTGTTGACGAAGTCGGACGGGCTGCCGGTGTTGCCATGCACGAGCACGACGTTGTCGACGCAGATCGCCTGCGCGACGCTGGCGACAATCAGCAACGACAGCGTGAACAGGCAACGGATGACGAAATGCATGATGCGACTCTCCCGCAAGGGCTCCCCAGCCCGGAGCGGCGAGCCTATGCCGATCTTGCCGACTGCGCTGTTGTACCAAAGTACCAGTGAGGATTTGTGCATCGCAACATCCGGATGTGGGCTCGGAAGGCATCGCGAGAAACCGGGATATCGCGCCAGACATGAATCCATCGCTCGTCGCCCCTGCGCAGACGGGAGGCGCTTCACAACAGCGGAATGCCTGGTCATCTCGTGACTTCCATACCCTCGTCACCCCTGCGCAGGCAGGGACCCAGTGACTCCGGCTTTGTCGAAAAAAGTCACTCCCACGCGAATGGCACTGATTGACGCCGACCCTTACCTTTCGTCACCCCTGCGCAGGCAGGAAGCGCTTCGCAACAGCGAAATGCCTGATCATCCGGTGACTTCCATACCCTCGTCACCCCTGCGCAGGCAGGGGTCCAGTGAC
>JBBRBU010000114.1:0-8919 GCA_038205505.1 Lysobacterales bacterium
CGGCTGTTTTTCCCTGGGCGATGAGCACGGTCTGGGTCAGGAACAACAGCATCCACGCGCTAAACAGGATGCCGTGCAACTGGACCAGTGGCGTCGACGGCGGCGCCCCGAAGGTCGCGCGCAGGTAGAACGTCGGGGCGAAGCCGACAAGAACCGTTGCCAGCATCGCCATTGCCATGCTGGCGTAGAAATAGCGATCGGATAGCGGGCGAATGGCTTCGACATGCGCTGACACGAATTTTCCCCACGACGATGGACGAGCCTGCCGGTTTGCCTGCAGAGAACAGGAAACAGCGGGAGAAGCGGCCATGCGTGGATAGCGACGGTGAAAGACGCGCCCAGGCACGTTTTCAGGTGCGTGTTGGCGCGCGAATCCTCAGGCATCGGCAATTGCTGGCATGCGAATCAGGAGCTTGGCGACGGGTGTTGGGTCGCCATTGCTGGACAACGGACTGATCGGGCTGGGCGAAGCGATCCCACGATCTGCAAGACCGCTTTCAGCGAACGCGCAGCCTTGCAACATGCCGCGCAGATTTCAGCCTTGAACCTCGATTGCGCCGCGGCAGACATTGGGAGTCGGGGTGTGGAAACCCGTGCTTTCGGCGATCACCTGAGTCATGCCGCACAGTTTACGACGTCGGCTTGGAGCCGTAGAACGGCAACGCTAGCGACACTCGACGCCGGCCTTCAGCTCCATGACCAGATTGTGTATCGGCGTGGCGCCGATGGTTTCGACAGCATGCTGCGCCGCCTTGTTCCAGAATGACTCGCCGGCCTTGTGTTCGCTGATGCGCTGCGAGCCGTCAGCCAAGGTGATCCTGGCCTTGTAAGGGCTGAGCACGTAGACAACATAATTCGGGTGGGAGTGTATCGGCGTCTTTTCGCCAACAGCAACATCATGGTATTGCACCCGGACGCACTCGTTCTCGAGCAGGACTTTCATGTCCGGGATGGCAGCGGATCGATCTTGCGCGTGGGCCCCCGATGCGCTCGCCAGCAAGGCGGCGGCGACGGCGAACTTGAGCGATGTGGTCATGATGGACTCCTCTCAGATTGATGATTCTCGGTTCGTCTTGTTGTGATTCGACCGCAATAAATCGCGAGCCCAAGTTGATCTTCAGGGTGGCGCGCAATGAGAAGCAACAATCGCGCTTCGTCGGGCCGTGCATCAGCGCAGACTTCAATCAAATCCGTTGCTGAAAATGCCATCGGTCGCCGGGACCACGGAGCCGAATTCATAGGCGCCAACGTCGCACTTTTCGCCGGCAATTCGCGGTGCACCGCGTTGATCGGTCGCCAATGCGGCCCCTGTGTTGTCGACGCAACCTTGCGACAACGTGGTGTTGATCGCTTCACTGCCGGCCAAGAGTGCGTGCGTAGGCGTTGGGCCACCGTTTTCCGCCAGAGGCCCAATGGTATTGGTCGATACGAGCCCGCGAGCGGCAGTTCCGTTGCCGGAAAACGAACAACCGCCGTAGTCAGAGAGCAGATTCCACCCATAGGCCTCCAGAACACCGTTGCAGTCGTCGGGAATTGGCGCGTCGAGGGTTGTATTGTCGGCAATCAAAGAGTTGATGACGACAAGACGCTTGCCCGGCTGGTTGGAAACACCTCCGCCAGCGCCACCAGGTGGATTGCGGTCATGGCTCGAGTCGTTGGAGATGATCGAGGTGTTGTAGAGCCAGGTCGTCCCCTCATTGCGTATGCCGCCGCCGTCGCCGTTGGCAAAATTGGTGCTTATCGTGCTGTTGAGAACGTACAGGGTTGCGGCTGGCGCACTTCCCATAACTTGTATCGCGCCGCCATCAATCGCAGTGTTGTTATACATGCTGCTTTCGCGAATGATCGCGGTGGACCTTACGAAAACGGCACCACCAGAACGCGCCGAATTTGATCGAAAGATGCTGCGTCGGATATCCAGAGCCCCCGCGGCGAAAATTCCCCCACCCCCTACAGTGGTGGTATTGGCCTCGACGATGCTGTCTTCCATAGTCAGTGTGCCCTCGCTGAATATGCCCCCACCCAGCATGTTCACAACATAGCCACCGCGGACAGTGACCTTGCTTAGACTTGCGACCCGACCAGCTGCGATGTTCATGACGCTGTCGACCTGGTTTGCGTCTATCACCGAGCTTGCCGCAGAAGCGCCTTCAATCGAGATGACTTGGCTATTGGACAGCGGCGCCGTCAAGTTCAAGTTCCCGCTGTCTTCACCATCGGGCCCGGCAGGTGGTCGCGTCAGTGTGTAGGTGCCGGCCGGCAAAATGATGTGCGTAGTACCCGGGCCAACCAGATGATTGGCCTGCATGATCGCCGCCCGAAGCGAGCACGCGCCGGTACTGGTCAGGCAAATTCCATCTGCCACATCCGGATCGACCTGGTCAGCCACAGTATTGACGTTGAATGTCGTGTCAGCATGAGCAAGGGATTCGCTCACGAGAGTCGCGATGAAAACCAGTGCGGCGGCACACGCTCGCAGATTCGAATACCCCTGCTGCGACGTCACTCGTCGATGAAACGTCATTGTTCGGACCTGAAATCACGTCTGCGCGGAGACGCTGGTGCCTTGAGTTACAGGAATGCGTGCGGATTCCGGTCATTCACCGAACCTGGCAGATTGAATCGTCATCGAACCGATGCAAAAATCGACAGCCTGTTTGGCTCGATATGATGCTCAGATGTATCGGCGCTGCAGTGCCACGTGATGCGGCCAATCCTGCCCGAATTCGATTCGCGGATACCTGGGTCGCGCAACACTCGCCTCAGAAGTCGTTCTCGATCATGTCCATGTTGACGGTATCGCCGGTGTAGCTTGCCGAGCTGGTCGGTGAGATCGAGAAATGACCTCCGCCATTGGCCGCAACATCGGGCCACCACAGCGGATCGCCAGCGGCGAACCAGGTGAATCCGAGCAGCACACCATTGCCTGCACTGGCATTTAGGTAAGCGATGAAGTCCGCCCAGGCTTGCGGTGCAAGCGGCGCGCTGGCGTACATTCCGATCTCGCCCAGATAGACCTTGTAGCCACGCGCGGCTGCTTCGTTCACGGCAACCGAGAGGTGATCGCGCGCGGCGGTGATTGATGTGATCTCGGTCGTGCCGCCACCTTCGTCGGTATCGAGGTAAGTGTGAACTTCGGCAGCCATGTTGGCGGCGGGGTCGTTGAGCGGAAGGCCGACGCCATTGGCGTTGAGCCAGCCATACGCGTTCGATCGCTTCGTAGCAGCGGTATCGTAGAAGTTCGATGTCCATGTGCTTGCGGCGCTGTAGCCATTGCCCGGCACATAGATGCGTTGCGTCGAACTGGTTGCCCGAATGGCGGTGACGGCTGCCTGCGCGGCACTGAACCAGGCCATCGTCGACATGTCGTTCGGTTCATTGATGAGGCCGTATTCGACCCGCGCGTTGTCGCCGAAGATCGTCGCCATGCGCGACCAGAAATCCGCAAAGGCCGCGATCGGCACGCCGCCGGATCCCACCACGTTGCCACGATAGCGCGCGCCGCCCGCACCACCGGCGCTGTTGGAATCCCACGGCTCGACGATCACGCGCAGGCCCATGACGTTGGTCGCGTAGTCGACGATCCGTTTGTAGTTGTCGAAATAGGTCTTGTAGCGCCCCGTCTGCGCGGCGGGAATCGGCCCATTGAGAACCTGCTGCATGCACTCCCACGAAAACAGGAAGCGCAAGGTCGTCATGCGCTTGGCGGCGAAGTAGTCGATCAGGCGCTCGTCATGGCGAGGATAATTGGATCCCTCGATCGGCCCGCCGGCCTGGTCGCAGTTCTGGTAGGCCATCTCCATGCCCATCAGGTTGGTTCCGCGGATCATCGACGCGCCCGGCGTCTCGAAGCCGTTGGCGAAGATCGGATCGGGCGGTCCGCTCGGTGCCGACGCATTGATGAACTGCCAAAAGGCAGTCGCCGCCTGCGACCAGATCGAATGGCCCATGCCCGGGATCGCGCACCAGTCCAGTTCGCGTGTGCAACCGTCATAGGCAACGCACGGGGAGACCAGGCTCGGCGTCGTCGTCGCGCTGCAAGCCTGGGTCGCGGCGTAGTTGTTGCGTACGTTCACGCCGTTTGAAAAAGAGACGCCGGCGGTGTTGTCGTTCTGGCCCCAGATAAACGCTGCGGCCGGCAGCGGGCAGGAAACTCCGCCGTTGCCGGTATAGGTAAAATCCGGAACACCGATGCCGTTGTTGACCGGATACAGGGTTCCGGAATGGATGCCGAGTCCGCGCAATACAGTGGGCCCGAGTCGGCAACCAAGCGCATTGGCCATGGTCGCGCCGCCGCTGAATCCGACGACGAATACCCGTGCCGTGTCAATGCCGAATTCGGTCTGCATCGCCGCGATCACGTCGGTGACGAAGACGGCTTCACGCGAACGCCCGTCGTAAGTCCAATACTCGAATGAACCACCGGGCGCACTCGGGTATATGAAAACCGCACCGGTAGCAGCCTGTGCTTCGAGCGGCAACCCATTACGCATCGCTGCACCGTTGCCGCCGTCGCCATGCAGCGAAAACACCAGCGGCAACGCCACCCCGACCGGAATCGTCGCCGGTCGTGCGAAAACAAAGCTGCGCGAAATTCCGCTTGAGACAATGTTGCGCGTCTCCGAGACATAGGCCGCCGATGCACCGATGCTCCACAAGCAGACAACCATCAGCCAGGCGAATCGGCCTCTCCCTGCTGGCGCTCGCAACGATTTGTGGCTTGCGCGCGGCGAAGAATTTACGCTCATTCCAATCCACTCCTGAAGACATCGCCGCTGGTGTCGACCAATCCAACCTCGAACGCGCCGAGATTGCCAATACAAGCACTACGTGGAAATGGGCGCTGGCCCGCCACCATGAGTGCAGTTGTGTCCACAGCAGGTAACAGGAATCGACGCGAAATCCGGCCATTTCGCCAGTATGATCCGCCCATGGACAGCAATTCTGGCGAAATGAAACGGATTCCTGTGCAAGGCTGGAGCGCGTCTCTTGCGCCGGAAGTGCGCTCGCTCGCTGACCAGTTGCTGCCGTTGTTTTACGATGACTTGAAGCGGCTCGCCCACCGCGAGCGCAGCCGCGTCGGAGCCGGTGCGACCCTGCAGACGACCGCATTGGTCAACGAGGCCTATCTAAAGCTGCGCGGCAGCAATGGCTGGAATACCGATGAGCATTTCCTGCGTGCGGCGGCGCTGGCCATGCGTCATGCCCTCGTCAATCATGCGATTGCGCGACTGGCCGGCAAGCGCGGCGACGGAGCGCCTCACCTGTCCATCACCGCGGCGTTTGATATCGCCGCCAACGACGATTCGGCGATGGTGTCGCTGAACGAGGCGCTGGAGCGCCTCGCCGTTACCTCGCTTCGCCTCGCCCAGGTCGTCGAATGCCGTTACTTTGCCGGCTACGACGATGCCGAGACCGCGCTGGCGCTCGGCATCTCGGAACGTACCGTGCGCCGCGACTGGACCTTGGCCCGCGCCTGGCTGCACCGTGAGCTGACTGCGACGCCGTAACCCCGATCTGCATTCCTGTCATCGTGATTGCCCGCAACTATCCAGGCGTTTCCGTATCCCCCGGGCTTCTGCCGGGCATCGATGAAAACGTTCGCTAGAGCGATTTCGTCAGCAGATCGCGCCACGCGGCAAGTTGGGGATTCTCAGGCTGCTTCCGATCCAGGACGGCGATGGCACTCTGCAGCGCACGACGTCCGGCATCGCGGCGGCCTGCAGCAAGCAGACACTCGCCGAACAAGGCTTGCGTCTCGGCTACCCGCGGATTGTCCGCATCAGGAATCATCGTTCGCACGAAGTCGTATTGTGCCTGGCTGAGTTCCAGCGCGCGCGCGCTGTGGCCGAGCCTGAGTTCAATACGCGCCAGATTTCCTTCAGTGCGGGCGATATCGGGGTGTCCTTCCGGATGCAGGGATTGCAGCGCAGCGAGAGCCACCAGGGTTACATCTGCGGCTTTCTGCAACTGTCCGCCAGCCATGTAGGCCTGGCCCAGCAAGACGCGCGTCTGTTGAGGTTTTTCGTGTATTTCACCATACACGCGCAACGCCATCTGCTCAGCCGCGAGCAGGCGTTCAATGGCCTCTGCATTTTCGCCGTTCGCGCTCAGCGAACTGCCCAGGGCGCGCAACGCGTTAATGCGTTCCGGCGTATCGCCCCCATTGCGGGCGCGAACCTCGACGACGTGCCGGGTCAGAACGATGGCTTCCGCCAATTGACCGTTTCCGCGCAAGATCAGGGCCAGCGACAATTGGGATTCCAGAACTGATCGATGATCCGGCCCATACAGCGCGCTTCGCATCAGGATACTTTCACGGTAACCCTTTTCTGCTGCATCGAGGTTTCCGACCATGAAGTCGAGGGTGGCATGCTGGTGAGTTGCATCGGCCAGCAGATTGCGATCAGTGGGATCAAGCGTGCGCAGCAGCGCAATGGCCTTGATCAGTGGTTCCTCCGATTCGCGATAGCGACCTTCTGAATACAGCATTCTGCTGACTTGATAGAGACTCGCAGCTGTATCCGGATGAGTTTCACCAAGGACCTTGAGGCGACGTTCCAGCACGTCATTGGCCAGCTCGCGGGCACGCGCCTGTTGATCGACGTTTGCCAGAACATCGGCCAGGAGGGCGAGTGAACGCAAGGCCCGGGGATCGTCCCGGCCGAGGTTCGCTTCGCGCACCTGCGCAACCCGTTCGACAAGGGGCAGGGCTTCGCGATCGCGTCCGTCTGCATCGAGCAAAGCCGTGTAGGTTTCGGTTGCATCGAGTACGTCAGGATGGTCGTCGGCGAGTGTCTTTTGCACTTCGAGGAAGGCTTTTTCCGCCACCGCCAACGCATTCTTGTCGTCTCCGCGCTGACGTAGCAGCTGGGCACGCAAGCTATCCACCGCAATCTCGGCGCGAGCGCGGTGCGACGCCGGAACGGGCAACCCGCTTGCTTCGTCAAGCAGCACAAGTGCCGCGTCGGTCTCACTCACGGCGAGGTCAACGTGAGCAAGATCCAGCAGCCGGGCAAATCGCAGTTCGGCAACACCCAAGCCGCTCGTCGGCGTCAATGCGATCGAAGAAGTCAACTCGCTTTTCGCCTGGTCCAGTACACCGAGCTTCAGATACAACCTGCCAATCGTGTGCTTGAGTTGGGCGCGCAATTCGGTTTGCTGTGCAAATTCACTGTCGACGCGACCGGCACCGCGATCAAGCAGTTCGCGCGCAGTCACCGTTTTACCCCTGCTCCGGGCTGGATCGTTGCTTTCGAACAGGTTTTCGACGAACCCGAGCACGGCCGTTGCGCGGGTCGCCTGCGTTTCGGCCCGGCGCGCCTGCCAGATGGTTCCCGCCAGTCCGATAGCCAGTGCAAAGAACAACGCGCAAGCACCCGCCACCGCCCAGCGAAAGCGACGCACCAGGCGTCCGAACACGTAGAGTCGGGCGCCTTCGCGCGCAAGCACGGGTTCGTTGTGCAGGTGGCGCTCAACATCGAGCTTGAGTCCATTCACCGTCTCGTACCGGTGCGCCGCCTGCTTGCGCAAGCACTTGGCTACGATTGCATCGAGATCGCCGCGCAACAACCGCGCTGACACCGGCGCATCGGGTCGGCCTGCGGCGATCTTGGCAGGCGAAGGTGCCGTGCGATCGAGGAGCAGACTCATGACCTGACCCGAGGGCAATCCCCGTGTGCGCCAGGGGCGGTCTCCGGTCAACAACTCGAACAGCAATATGCCAAGCGCGTAGACGTCGGTGCCGGTCGTCACCGGTTCGCCACTCAATTGCTCGGGTGCGGCGTAGTCGGGCGTGAATGGGGCGATCGTTTGATCGTTGCCTTCAGCAACCCTTGTCATGTCGATCAGTTTGGCAATACCGAAGTCGAGCAACTTCACCCTGCCGCTGGTATCGACAAGGATATTGTCCGGCTTGAGGTCGCGATGGATGACGAGATTTCGATGCGCAAACGCAACCGCTTCGCAAACTTGCAGAAACAAGCCCAGTCTCGCTTCGAGCGTACCGGCGTCCTCTGTACAGTGGGCGGTGATCGTGCGTCCTTCGACGAACTCCATGACCGTGTAGGGCCGTCCATCGGCGGTACTGCCACCATCGAGCAGGCGTGCTATTCCGGGGTGGTCGAAGCGGGCGAGAATCTGGCGCTCGGCATGAAAGCGCTCGAGCTGTCCTGCCGCTTCATGACGCAGCAGTTTGAGTGCGCCGCGTTGGGTGAATTCAGCTTCCACTCGCGTGGCCAGGTAAACCTCACCCATGCCACCGCGACCGATCAAGCCGTCGATCTGCCAGACACCAATGCGCGCGCCGGTTGCCAATGATGCAGCAGGGATATTGATCGCGGCCGAAGCGGGGCCAACATCGAGCGGGCCCGACTTGTCGTGCGCTTCGAGAAGTGATTCGATCTCTGTCTGCAACGCGGAATCGCCAGCACACTCGTGTTTGAGAAACCCGGGCCTCGCAGCGGACGGCAAAGCCAATGCTTCGGCGAACATCTGCTCAAGGCGCTCCCAGCGATCAGCAGGATTGGACATCGGGGCAACCGCCAAGCGTTGGACAGGAATGCAGTCTGCGCCTTTGACTTGCGCGAGAAAACAAACAAAAAAGCCGCCTTGCGGCGGCTGTTTCATGGATGTTGTTTCGGCGAATCGATTCTTCCTGGCGCTCGTCTTGGCGACGAAGGCGTCTCCGTACAACGAAATTTCCCGCGGAGCGCCACCAATGATTGGCGTTTTGCCGGGATCTACCACGGCTCAACATTCTGATCGCATCGCGGTGAACAAGGACGACGGCTGTCCGACTTCGCGATTGCGGCCAGATTTAGGTGTAGTCTCTTTCGAGATTTTCCGGATGGGTCCCAGGCTGAATCCTGCAATGGTGGATTCATTGGGGGTATAGGAAAATTGGCGCTTTTTGCACCC
>JBBRBU010000115.1:0-8466 GCA_038205505.1 Lysobacterales bacterium
GTGACCAGGCCATTGAGCGTATGGCTTGTGCGATTGCCGGTGGCATCGTAGGCGAAGCCGCGATTGCCCGACGAAGCATTGGCGCTGGTCAAACGCGAAAGTTCATCGTAGCCATAGATCTGCGATTGACTGGCGTAGAGATTGTCGGTCAGCGAGGTCATCAGATTGTTCGCGTTCCAGCCGTAGCCCAGGTTCTGCACCACCGTTGCACCGGAACTGACGTTGGTCGTGCTCCGGCGACCATCAAGATCATAGCCGATGGTCCGGCGCAAGCCGTTGCCATAGGTGAATGCTGATACCGGTCCCATCGGCTCATAGCTGAAGCTGTTCGCGAGTGTGGATGTTGAACCGACATCCTCGTATCTGACTTCGGATAGCTGGCCACTGCTGTAGCTGTAAACCAGCTCGTTGGTCGTCGCCAAGTCGCCACGAATGCCGGTGAGCCGCCCCTGCGAGTCATAGCCGTAATTCATCGCCGAATTGCCCAGATACGTACCATTGGGCCAGTTGTAATCGGCATGGATCCGGGTGGTCTGGCCGTACTTCGAGTATTCGTAGTCTGAGAGACCGGACGGATCCACGGCCATGCACAGGCGTCCCTTGCCATTGAGGCAGCTGTCGTAGGTGAACGTTTGGCTCTGCCCACCTGCGCTGACGGAGGATACGCGACCGATCGAATCGTAGCCATAACTCGTTACGGCACCGTCGGCGCGTATCATCGACGACTGTCGGCCATTGGATGTGTAGCCAAAACTGGTTGTCCCGGTATCCGGGCTGACCTGCTGCCATAGCTGGCCGAAACCGTCGTATTTATAGGTCGTCTCAAGGTTACGCGGGTCGGTGACGCTCTTGATGCGATTCGCCGGATCGTACTGGAATTGCGTGATGCCTTGCAGCGGATCGGTGATCGTCGTCAATCGATTCAATGCGTCGTATGCGTAGTTCGTGACGCGATTGAGGGAATCCTTCGAGGTTTCCAGTTTCCCGTTCGGCGTGTAGGTGAAACGAAAGTTTTGTCCGTTGTTGCCTGAACGCTTGATCGGCCGTCCCAGCTCGTCGTATTCCGTCGCGGCGCTGGCGCGCAGCGTGGTGGTGCCACGGTAAACCTCGACCAAGGTCTGATCGCTGTTGCGGTTGTAGGTGAACCGCTTTTCGGCCATGCCATTCAATTCAGGGCGACTGATCTTGATCAGACGTCGCGCGTCATCAAAGGTAAAGGTCGTCGTTACGTTGTCTGGTGAAGTAATCGTGTCGGGGAGGCCCCTGGACCAGGCGTACTGCGTGGACGCCGTCCCGTTCAGATAGGTCGTGACCTGTCGGAGCGCGCCACCCGGATAGTAGAGATAGTCGGTGATATCGCCGTTGGGCCCTGTCATGCGAGAGGGCTGGCCGAGGCCGTTGTGACCGGAAAAGGTGGTCGAATGATTCAACGCATTGTTGACGCTGACGAGATCACCTAGAACGTTGTAGCTATAAGTGACCGGCACATTGTCGGGCCCCTTGGCGACCATCGTTTGTACGATACCGCTCGAGTACTTGGTGTAGGTGTAGGTCCATGTATGGGTCTGGTTGGAGAAACCATTGGGGGCCAGGTTGGTGACAACGACTGTTTTCAGGCGCTTGTCAGTGTCGTAGGTATAGTCCGTCTGGCTGTCAGCGGCGACCGTGACTCGATTGATGCGGTTGTTGGCAGTATCCCAAACGATATCGCTCTGTCGCGGAGTACTCGACAAAAATCCGTCGATACGCTGGGTCATCTGACCCTTGCCGTTGAAGATGAACTTGATCTTGTTGCCCGCGAAATCGGTGATCTGGTCTTCATTGCCATTGGAATCGTAGCTGCGCGCGCTGGCACGGGCGCTGCAATTCGGACTTGCAGCACCGGAGACATTGGTCAACTGTCCGTCCGTGAACAAATAGGTGGTAACGAGGCCGAGCGGGTTGGTCTCCACGGTCGTGATCTGGGAAGCCGTGAGACTGTCAATCATCGCGTTCTCCTCTGCGGCGAGCAACGCGTTCTGCTCGGCGTTTGGATCCTGCGTCGCGCCGTTGATTTCAGGCGCCGGGTTGCACACGTGAGTTACCGGATCACAGCTTGCGCCGGGCGGCGGCGGATCCGGGGGCGGATTGCCTGGCGGGTTGACCGCTGTCACGGTGTAAGCATACGTGTACCGGTCATTCGCCTTCCGATCCATCACCCCTGCAGAGTGCTCGCTTGAGATCGCTCGGCCATCGGATCGATAGTCAAACGTCGAATAGCGCGCGCCGTTGAAAGCTTTGCCGGTGAGCGCGCCATTCTGAGAGCCACCCTTCTCGTAATAATAGGTTGTCGTGACCGACGGATTACCCGTCATGCCAGGCGACGTGCTGCTGGCCAGACGATGAATGCCTGAGCCAAATGCATTGGCGGTATAGGTGTAGTTGAAAAAACTTCCATCGGGCGCACGGACCTGGGTCAGCTGACCGCTTGTCCAGGTAAGCGACACAAATCGGCCATTGGTGTGGGTGATGCGATTGAGATAGTCGCTCGAGTAAGTGAACGTCCAGCCGATGCCATGACTATTGAAAATCGAAAGCGGTCGTCCTGCACCATCGTAAGTTTCTGTCCCGAGCTCTTCAGAGTTCAGGATCCAGGTGTTGTTGCCACCCCGACGCAACGTTGCAACCGATTGCGCCTTGTCCTCGTTCCATACGGTGACGCCACCGCGTGGCCCGCCACCTTCGAAGCTTCGAATGAACTTGATGCGACGACCATCGGGCCGCTGAAGGAAAACCACGCCCTCGCCACTCATCCACACCAACGAGTAGTCGAAACTACTGACCCAATGCTTGCCGAACAGGCCGCGATAGCGCCAGTAGTAGTTGTAGGTGCGATTGAGCGAAAGTGGCATCTCCCCTGTGGAAACGAAGTCTGTTTCGGATTCGACCTTGTTGCCGCTGGAGAGAATGATTGGATTGCCGCTTGTTGGGTTGGATGCGCCGCCGCCGGTCGCGCCCGACCCTTGGGCGCAGGGATCGTTCGGATTCCCAGCGTCGGGAACGTCGATCCGATCACCGCGGTTTCCGTTAAAACCATCGCGCCCGGCGCCGCGGTTGCGTTCCGGCCCCTGACCACCAAATGAATATGCAGTGCCGCCGCTCGCGTTTGCGCTCACACTTACAGTCGGCAATTCGTATGGCTTCTCTGGAATGTTGTCGTTGATCGCGAACGAAGATCCAGCGAAGGTCGAAGCCGCGCCAACCAGAGCGACCAACAAGATCTTGCGCGGCACTGCGCTTTTCAACCCGCGCGGAATGAAATGGAGGGATATACGAGCGATCAAGACGAACTCCAAAGATGAGCCATTGAGTTGGGGCCAGCCCTGCGTTTGATTGGTCAACGGCGCAGGAGAAGGCGCGCGAAGGTAGCGCAAGCCGGAGGGTTCGGATAGCTGTCACTCTGACAGCTAGGCAGCATTCGAATTTGCTGATATACGCGGCGCCAGCTTACTTGCCAAGGATCCAAGCAAATATTAGAAATGCCTACCTCTATTTCTACGCATGTTTCCATTCACTCCCAGTCCATCCAATTGATCGAAAATCCGACTGAATAAAGTTTGGGAGAGCAGCATGACCAGCTGCCTTCGCGCCGAGACACCAGCTCTTCAACCGGCGTTCTTTCAGATTTGGAGTCGCAAGCTAGGAGAATTCGTCAGCGTCGGCACAAGGCATTCGCCCCCGTATCGGAGCCTGGAGCAGGCGCTGAACCTTTCAAAGGGCGATCCCAAGTTGCTGAACCGCTCCGAAAACTTCCGATCATGGTTCGACTAGCTCACCACGAACGGAAGCACGTCAAACCTTTCGCAGAATTCGCCCGCTGACCGAAAAGCGCTATCGCGACCATTCACGGGGCAAGTCAATAATTGTCGGGAAGCGCCTCAAATCAGCTTGATCTCGCGCAGGCGCTCAAGCAGGTATTCGTGCGAGGTGATTGGCGTTGGGTAGCGACTCGGATTGTCGGCGTTTATGCAGGATGGCAATACGTCGAGCACGACATCGGGATTCGGATGCAGGAAGAATGGCACCGAGAAGCGCGGTTTGCGGGCGTTGTCGTTCTGCGGATTGATCACGCGATGCGTCGTCGATGGATAGACGTGGTTGGTCAGGCGCTGAAGCATGTCACCGATGTTGACGACGATGGCATCGCCTTCGGTGGTGATCGGCAGCCAGTTGCCTTCGCGGGTCAGGACTTCGAGACCTTCGGCGCTTGCTCCGACCAGCAGGGTGATGAAGTTGATGTCTTCATGCGCACCGGCGCGCACGTTCGGGACGTCGGTCGCGGTGATCGGTGGATAGTGGATCGGGCGCAGGATCGAATTGCCGCTCTGGATCTTGTCAGAGAAGAAATTCTCATCGAGGTCAATGTGCAGGGCCAATGCGCGCAGTACGCGTGAGCCAAGCGCATCAAGTGCCTCGTACAAGCCGTAACCATGCTCGCGGAAACCGTCGATCTCGCTCGGCCAGACATTCGGCGCCATCACGTCGACGTATTTCGAATCACGCGGAATCTCGCGACCGATATGCCAGAATTCCTTCAGATCCGGATGCTTCGAATCCTTGGCCGTCTCGACGCCGAACGGCGTGTAGCCGCGCGCGCCGCCGGTGCCAGGCTGGTGATATTTCTGTTTGACCTCGGCCGGCAAGGCGAAGAATTCCTGGAAAACCCGATACGCCGCATCGATATCGGCTTTCGGAATGCCGTGACCACTGATGCCGCAGAAACCGAACTCCCGATAGGCGGCGCCAAGCTCGGCGACAAAGGCTTCGCGATCGCTGTCGAAGCGTGAGATATCAAGCGTCGGAACGTGTTTCATCGATAGCATCCATGGACCGTAGTTGCGGGCATGCGGAAAGGATCAGCTTGGCTTGCGCTGCGAAACCGCTTTGGCGGGTTCAACGTGGCCAGCCGGGATTATTCCACGGGCGATCAGGAAACGCGCGTCTGCGCGTCTCGCACAGCGTCGGCAAGCCGGTCGACCAGACGCGCGACGAGATCGGCATCGCTTGCCTCGACCGTGACCCGAACCAGTGGTTCGGTACCCGAGGGTCGCAGCACGACGCGTCCGAGTCCGGAGAGTTCACCCTGCACCTTCGCGAGCACGGCCTGCACCTCGGCATCGGCGACCAGCGCCTTGCCGCCTTTGGCGCGAATGTTGACCGTGGTTTGCGGCACCTTGCGCATGCCATCAGCCGATTCGCCGAGGCTGCGCCCGCTGCGCGACAACGCCTCGAGTACCTGCAGGGCGCTGACGATCGCGTCGCCAGTGGAAACCCGATCCAGGCACAAAATGTGGCCCGAAGTCTCGCCGCCGAGAACGCCGGCATGCTCGCGCAGAGCCTGCATGACATAGCGATCGCCAACCTGGGTTCGCATGAACGGCACGCCGAGCGCCGCCATCGCCTGTTCGAGACCGAAGTTGCTCATCAAGGTGCCGACCAGCGGTCCGACCATTCGACCCTGGGCAAACCAGTCGACGGCAAGGATGTACAACAATTCATCGCCATCGATCACGCGACCTTTGGCATCGACCATCTGCAGTCGATCACCATCACCATCAAACGCGATGCCGAGATCCGCACCGGCAGCGACGACCGCACGGCTGAGCGCATCCGGGCTGGTTGATCCCACGTCTCGATTGATGTTGAGCCCGTCGGGCTTGCTGCCGATCGTGGTGACCGTTGCACCGAGTTCACTGAACATTTTCGGTGCAACCTGATAGGTCGCTCCGTGTGCACAGTCAACAACCAAGTGCACGTCGTGCAGGTTGAATGAACGGGAAACCGTGGACTTGCAGAATTCCAGATAGCGTGCCGAGGCGTCATCGATACGCATGGCCTTGCCGATGTGTTCCGATTCGACGGTGGAAAACGTCGCTTCCAGTTCAGCCTCGATGGCCAGCTCGACTTCGTCATCGAGTTTTTCGCCGACCGCGGAAAAGAACTTGATGCCATTGTCCTGGTGTGGATTATGCGACGCACTGATGACGATCCCGGCATCGGCGCGCATTGATCGCGTCAAGTAGGCGACGCCCGGCGTCGGCATCGGCCCGAGCAGACGTACCTCAGCTCCTGCAGCGAGCAGGCCCGCCTGCAGAGCAGATTCGAACATGTAACCGGAAACGCGCGTGTCCTTGCCGATCAGCACGATCGGCTTGTCCGTATCGCGCCTGAGCACTACGCCCATCGCGCGACCCAGCTTGAGCATGAACTCAGCCGTGATCGGCCATTCGCCGACGTGGCCACGGATGCCGTCGGTGCCGAAATAGCGCTTATGCACGGGTATAGAGAATCGGGATCAGGGAACCGGTAGCGCGACTAATCATCACTATTCGGTATCCGCCTGTAGAAAGCCGTTGCATTGGCAAAATTTTCCCGCCGTGGCGAACGGCTTTTCCATTCTCTATTCCCCATTCCCGGCACTTCAGTCGCCCATCTGCTTCTGGCGATGCTCCCAGCGTTCCTGGGCATCCAGACACAGAGTGGCGATCGGACGCGCATCGAGACGGTCGATGCCGATGTCCTCGTCGGTCTCCTCACAGAAACCGTAATGACCTTCCTCGATGCGCTTGAGCGCCTTGTCGATTTTCGAAATCAGCTTGCGATAGCGATCTCGTGTGCGCAGCTCCAGCGAATTCTCGGTCTCGCGGGTGGCGCGCTCGGCCTCGTCGCCGACGTCACGCACTTCATCGCGAAGGTTTTCAATGGTCTGCTTGGATTCCTCGACCAGATCCTCGCGCCAGCTTTGCAGCTTGCGGCGGAAATACTCGAGGTGTTTCGGACTCATGTAGTCCTCTTTGGCCGACGGTCGGTAACCGGCCGGCAGATCGATCACGCTATTGGCAGGCAGCGCATAGCGGCCATCCTGCATCGTCACGCCCTTGAGCTTTACCGATGGAGTCGCTTTCGCGCTTGCCTTGGATTGGGATTTTGCGGGTGCAGCGGCTGTAGTTTCGATCACGGATGCATTGGTTTTCTTGGGAGAAGTAGGAGCTGGCTTCGTTGCCTTGCTGGTTTTTGCCGCCGGCTTGCTCGCGACAGGCGGTGTTTTCGCCGGTGTGCGTGCGGGTGCCGCTTTGGCGACGGAGACTTTCTTCGCAGATTTCGTCGTAGCCGCGGATTTCTTGACCGTCGAGGCAGCAGGAACGTTTTTCGACGCTGCGGCTTTCTTCGCGACAGGTTTCGATTTGACCGACACTGCAGCCTTCTTCGTCGCCGACTTCGTGGCAACGGGCTTGGCTTTGGCGTTTACCTTGGATACCTTCGCCTTGGTCGGGGCTATCGCCTTGGGCTTTGCCGCCGGTTTGGCGCGCGCAGGAGCCTTGGTCGACTTGGCGGTGGATTTGGTTTTCTTCATGATTTTTGCCATTTCCGTCCTTACCTTGTGACTCGGCGGCGGCGTGTTATAGCCTAACTGCCCGCCCCCGGCAACCGCTGTCTTCCGGGGAGTTCCCCGTCCTACGACGTCCACTTGCCCCAGACCCCAGACAGGTACCACCGTGCAAGCAACCCTATCACCATCGTGTCCCGACTGATTCTCGCCCTGCTCACATTCTACAAACGCTTCATCAGCCCGATGCTGGGCGCTCGATGCCGCTTTCATCCGAGTTGCTCGGAGTATGCGCGCGTGGCGGTGGCACGATTCGGCAGCGGCAAGGGAAGCTGGCTGGCCCTGAACAGACTGTTGCGATGCCAGCCCATGTGCGAAGGTGGATGCGATCCGGTGCCCGCAGAATTCAGCTGGCGACCGTTCCTGCGTGAAAAAACCGACCCTGGACATGATCATGAGTGATTGGCTGATTACCAACGCCCATCACAGTATTGAAGGCCGCCGCTACGACGCCGATATCAGCGTGCGGATCGAACGCATCGATTCCCAGATTGGCAAGCTCGATGACAGCGTGCGTGGCCAATATCTGGGGAGCGATCGATGAAGCGATGGCATGCGATCCTGCTGGCAACGCTGATCGCCCTGCCCTTGTGCGCGCCCGCTGCAGAACGCGATGAGCGATTGGTGTTTCCGGCCAGCACTGCGCAGGGATCCATGGTGATCGGCAAGGTGCCGCCGCACAGCACGGTTCGCTATGCCGGCCGCACGCTGCGGGTGACCCCGTATGGCACGGTTGCTTTCGGCGTCGGTCGCGATGAGAACGGCCCGCTTGTCGTCGAGGTACAGCGGCCCGATGGTCATATCGCCGACACGATCATCGCCGTCACGCCGCGAGACTGGCCAATCGAGAACGTCAACGGCGTACCGCCGAAAACGGTCAATCCACCTCCGGAGATTGCCGAACGCATTCGTCGTGAGCAGGCGGCCGTGACCAAGGCGCGCGATCGCAACGATGACCGCACCGACTTCACGGAATCGTTCGTGCGTCCACTTGAGGGACGCATAAGCGGTCGCTTTGGCAACCAGCGCGTCTACAACGG
>JBBRBU010000116.1:0-8352 GCA_038205505.1 Lysobacterales bacterium
AAGCGGCGCACGCTGGCAGGATCTGGTCGATGTCACCGTGTTTCTGACAAACATGGACAGGGATTTCGTCGCCTACAACCGCTGTTATGCCGAGCACTTCACGGATGCTCAGCCGTGTCGCACGACACTTGGCATCACTGCCTTGCCGACCCCGATCGCGATTGAACTCAAGTGCATTGCCGTGGTGGCCGATCAGGCTTGATTGATCGATGGTCACGCTCTACCAACAGATCCTCGGTACCCGGTTTGGCCTGCTCGATGCGGGCGTACAGCGATTCCATCTGCTCCAGGGAGTCCACCGTCTGAAGGGTTGCTGTTCGATCCGCGGCGCGGATTCGTGGGCCGGGCATGTGATCTGTACCCTGCTTGGACTTCCGCACGCGAATCCTGCCGCCGCCATGCAGTTCGAGTTGAACGCCAGCGAGCATGCGGAAGTCTGGATCCGACACTTCCCGCACCGGACGATGCGATCTGTGCTTCGGGCCCACGCGGGAGGGTTGCTGATCGAGCGCATTGGACCCGCGCGGCTCCTGTTTTCGCTGAGCAGCCGTGACGGACAGCTGAGCATGCGCTTGCGGGCGATCCGCATCTTCGGCCTGCCCTGGCCGAAATGCTGGTTTCCGGAGATCTGGGCCGTCGAGCGAGGCAATGAAGATCGCTTCCAATTCGATGTCGGCGCGCGATTCCGGAGATCCGGATTGATCGTGGCGTACTCGGGTCATCTGGAACTCCCGCCAGCAGTTGCGAACTCATGATCGTTGTCTTCGACGCGCAATGCCTGTTGTGCAGTGGCTCCGTGCAGTTCCTGTTGCGCCACGACAAACATCGGCGCCTTCGCTTCGCGACAATCCAGTCCGACATTGGCCGCGACTTGCTCGAAAGTGCCGGCATCGGCACTGTCGATCCGGAGTCGTTCGTCCTGGTTGATGGAACGCGAACCTGGACCGAAACCGCCGCCGTCCTGCGTGTGGCCCACGCTCTCGGTTGGCCGTGGCGTCTGGCCTGGATCAGCTGGCTTGTTCCGAAGCCATTGCGTGATCTGATCTACCGCTGGATCGCACGCAATCGCTACCGATGGTTTGGGCAGCGAGAAGCGTGCTTTCTGCCTGATGCGGACGACGCCGATCGTTTTATCGGCTAGCATCGAAGGCACGCCAGACTTCCCGAATCACGCCGCCATGCTGACGCCCGCGTTCAACCTGCAACATTGGATCGACGAACACCGCCACTTGCTCAAGCCACCGGTCGGCAACAAGTGCATCGTCGATGGTGACTTCATCGTCATGATCGTCGGCGGACCCAACGTACGCACCGACTATCACTGGGATGAAGGCCCCGAATTTTTCTACCAGCTCGAAGGCGACATGGTCCTGAAAATCCAGGAAGACGACCGTGTTCGAGATATTCCCATCCGCGCTGGAGACATGTTCTACCTGCCGCCACGCGTACCTCACTCGCCACAACGCAGCGCCAACTCGATCGGCCTCGTGATTGAACGCAAACGATTGCCTCACGAGAAAGACGGCTTGCTCTGGTACTGCGAGCAGTGCAATAACAAGCTGTTCGAGGAATTCTTCAACCTCGACAACGTCGAAGTCGATTTCCTCGCCGTTTTCGATCACTTCTACCGATCGAAGGATGCACGCACCTGCACCTCTTGCGGCCATCTGAATCCAGCGCCAGAGCGCTACGCCTGAACCTCAGGGTCGATTCGTGGAATCGCGGTTGAGAGAAACCGGACCCCTGCTTCCGTCGCCCCTTCTCAGGCGCTGTCTCTTGAGCACTATTCCGGTCATGGAATGACGCTTCGATTGCCGAACACTTCAACCGAGTCTCTGGCGCAAGAACAGACACGCTCGGCGTCCCTGCGCAGACAGTGAGCCAGTAGCTCTGGCTACTTCCGTAAAAAGCGCTGGCCCCCTGCCTGATCAGCCCTTCGGCTGCTGAAAACCGCAGGGTTGAAGAGTGGTGAAATTACGCTTGAGGGCAAAATGGGTTGTCAATCGAAACCGGAATCGTGAGTAGGCGTCGGGAAAGCTGATGCCCGCAACCTCCTTCCCTCGATTTTGTGTAGCTGGGTTAAACTCCGGCCATGCTGAAAATCGATACCCACGCCCATATCCTTCCCGAGACCTGGCCGAACTTCGCCGAGAAATACCGCGACGATCGTTTCCCGGTCATGGTCAATGCCGACGGGCGCCATCGCATCTACAAGGATGGCAAGTTCTTTCGCGAAATCTGGGCCAACGCCTACGACCCCGAAGTCCGCGTAGCCGACTACTCGAAGTTCGGCGTCGATGTACAGGTGGTGTCGACGGTTCCAGTGATGTTTTCGTATTGGGCCAAGCCAAGCCAGGCACTGGAGTTGCATCGATTTCTCAACGACCACACGGCCGAGATCTGTCGTCGCTACCCACGCAACTATGCCGGCATCGGCACCGTTCCCCTGCAATCGCCGACGCTGGCGATTCAGGAACTGGAACGCTGCGTCGATCAGCTTGGCATCAGTGCGGTCCAGATCGGTTCGCATATCGAGGACTGGAACCTCGACGCACCTGAATTGTTCCCTTTCTTTGAAGCTGCCGCCGATCTCGGCGTCGCCATCCTGGTCCATCCATGGGACATGATGGGCAAGGAAACGATGCCGAAATACTGGCTGCCGTGGCTGGTCGGAATGCCGGCCGAACAGGCACGCGCGGCCTGCTGCCTGATTTTTGGCGGGGTGCTCGAGCGCCTGCCCAAACTGCGCGTCTGCTTCGCTCATGGCGGCGGCTCGTTCCCCTACTCGATCGGCCGCATCGAACACGGTTTCCGCATGCGCCCCGACCTCGTCGCCACCGACAATGCGCGCAATCCGCGTGACTATTTCGGCCGTATCTATTTTGATTCCTGCGTGCACGATGATGCCGCACTGCGCTATCTGCTCGATGTTGCAGGCGTCGACACGGTCATGCTCGGCACCGACTATCCGTTCCCGCTCGGCGAACAGGAGCCGGGCAGCGGCATCACCGCACTTAAACTTTCGCAGGCGGAGCAGACCCGCCTGTTCCATGGCACCGCGCTCGAATGGCTCGATATCCCCTACTCGCGCTTTGCGCAAGACGATACGGAGTGACCCGATGAAACTGCTTCCCCTGATCCTGCTTGCCGCGGTCGGTAGTGTCCATGCGCAAGACCGTTCTGATCACAATCTGAATGACGGCAAGATCCGTTTCAGCGTTCCTCTGGGTTGGAGCGCGATCATGGAGAAATCCGACGGCAATCCACAGGCAATCACCTTCATGGTCGCCGATCCGGCTGCACAAGGAACCGATGACATGGCCAGCGTCACGGTCAAGACCCGTCAACTCAAATCTTCAGCTGATTTCATCGATGCGACCCAGAACGAAATGATGCTATCGAAAGCACAAACCGGGTACGAAGCTGCGCTAGACGGCAGCAATACCGGCATCCATCACTATTTCGTCACGCGCGGCAAGACCCGATACGAGATTCGCGACCGCTTCAACCTGTTGGGCGAAATCGCGGTCCAGGTGCGCTGCCAGCGACCACTGCTCAGTGCTACGACCTCGCCATGGACCAGCCAGTTCGATCACGGCTGCGACAGCGTCGCCAGTTCCTTGAAATGATCGACCCCGGTCATCCTGATTCGAGCGAGGCGTGGGCGCTTGCTGCCGATGCGGCTGACCCGCTCGGGCGTTTTCGCGCGCAGTTTCACATACCGCAGCAGGAGGGTCGCGATATCGCCTACTTCTGCGGCAATTCGCTCGGCCTGCAGCCACGCGGCACACGCCAGGCAGTGATCGACGAGCTCGACTATTGGAGCGAACTGGCCGTCGAAGGTCATTTTCGCGGTCGCCTGCCGTGGATGGACTACCACGAGTTCGTTCGCGACGACCTGGCTGATTTGATTGGCGCCAAGCCCATCGAAGTCGTGGCGATGAACTCGCTCAGCGTGAATTTGCATCTGCTCATGGTCAGCTTCTATCGACCGAGCGCGGAACGTCCGGCGATTCTGATCGAGAAGAGCGCGTTCCCATCGGATCGCTACGCCGTCGAAGCCCAGGTGCGATTCCACGGCTACGATCCCGCCAATGCCCTGATTGAACTCGAGCCCGATGAAGCGGATGGGACCTTGTCCGAGGCAGCCATCCTTGCTGCAATCGAGCAACATGGCTCGCGCGTCGCGCTGGTGCTGCTGCCCGGCGTCCAGTACCTGACCGGCCAGGCTCTAAACATGAAATCGATCACCCATGCCGCACAGGCCAAGGGTTGCCTGGTCGGTTTCGACCTTGCGCATGCGGTCGGAAACATCGATCTGCAACTGCACGATTCGAATTGTGATTTCGCGGTCTGGTGCAGCTACAAGTACCTCAATTCCGGGCCCGGCGCTGTTGGCGGCGCCTTTGTCCATGAGCAACATGCGCATACGACCCGACCCCGATTCGCAGGCTGGTGGGGCCACGAGAAATCCACGCGTTTCGAGATGGGTCCCGAGTTCAAGCCGACACCGGGCGCCGATGGATGGCAGTTGTCGAATCCTCCGATTCTTGCGCTGGCGCCGCTGCGCATCTCGCTTGAGGTTTTCAAGAGCGCCGGGTTTGCCGCCTTGCGTGAAAAATCTCGTGCGCTGACCGCCTACCTGGAATGGCTGATCGAGGATCGGGTTGCCGATGTGCTTGCCGTGGTCACGCCGAAGCAGGCTTCGCGCCGCGGCTGCCAGCTGTCGCTGCGGGTCAAGGGTCCTCGCGAATCGGGGCGACAATTGTTCGAGCATTTGCAACGCGATGGGATTGTCGTCGACTGGCGTGAGCCCGACGTGATCCGGGCCGCGCCAACGCCACTCTACAACCGTCATGTCGATTGCCGCCGTCTGGTCGAGTCGGTCTCGAATTGGCGCACCGCGCGATAGCCAAGAGATGAAGGCACCCGCCATAACTATCGTCGGAGCCGGCCTGGTCGGTTCCCTGCTCGCCACCCTGCTTGCCCAGCGTGGTTTCGACATCACTGTCTTCGAACGTGGGCCAGATCCTCGCAAGGCCGGTTTCCTCGGAGGGCGCTCAATCAATCTGGCACTGGCCGAGCGCGGCTGGCATGGATTGCGACTTGCCGGCCTGCAGCAACGCATGCAGCCAATAGCGGTAATGATGCGTGGCCGCATGGTCCACGACATCGATGGCTGCACCAACCTGCAACGTTATGGCCGCGATGATTCCGAGGTGATCTGGTCGGTCAATCGCGGCAGCTTGAACACGACCTTGCTCGACGCGTCGGAAGCCGCCGGAGCCGTCATCCATTTCGGCCAGCGCCTCGATTCGGTCGACTGGAAAACCTCCGCCCTGCACCTGTGCAGCGCCGATGGAACCCTTCGCGATCACCACGCCGATGTGATCCTCGGCGCCGACGGTGCAGGATCAGCGCTGCGAGCAGCGATGGCCGAGGTAGTCGATCTCGGTGAGCGCTTCGAACCGCTCGGCCACGGCTACAAGGAGCTGGAAATTCCCGCACTCGCCGATTTCCCGGCCGACAAGCTTCCGCCTGGACTTCGCGATGCCCTGGCGCGCGGCGAGCGTTTTGCGATGGAGCCGAATGCACTGCACATCTGGCCGCGCGGCAACTACATGTGCATCGCGTTGCCCAACGCCGAAGGCAGTTTCACGGTTACCCTGTTCCTGCCCAACGAAGGCGACCCGAGCCTGGCCAGCGTGACCTCCGCGACCGAAGCGCGCGCACTATTCGAACGCGACTTCGCCGACACGGTGCCGCTGATACCGGATCTCGAAAAGGATTACCTCGGCAATCCGACCGGATTGCTCGGCACACTCTATCTCGAGCGCTGGCATTTCGAAGGCAAGGCACTCCTGCTCGGCGATGCCTCTCATGCAATCGTGCCGTTCCATGGTCAGGGAATGAATTCAGGTTTCGAGGACGCCGTCGAACTCGCTGAATTGTTGACCGCAACACCGAATGACAGCGCAACGGTGTTTGCCGAATTTGAGCGCCGGCGCAGGCCGAATGCGGATGCGATCGCTGAAATGGCGCTCGATAACTACATCGAGATGCGCGATCGAGTCGATGATGCCGACTATCTCTTGATGCGCGAACTCGATCGACTGCTGGCCGCCCGTCATCCGGGGCGCTGGGTGCCACGTTACTGGATGGTGACGTTTTCGCGGATTCCGTATGCAACGGCTCGCGAGCGCGGCGAAATTCAGCAACGTCTCCTGCGCGAAATCGTCAGCGGGAACAATTCACTGGCTTCGATCAACCTCGATCAAGCGGATGCGAAGGTGGTCAAGGCACTCGAACCTTTGCCCGTCGTCGCCTAGCTGCCGCCGCGTGAGCGCAACGCCAGCCTTGCTCGACCTCTACCGCGCCACTCACTACGACGTGCGCATGCCCGGCGGAAAGCGTGTCACCTTGCGTATTGGTGACCAGATCCCTCGAGCTCTGCTCGACTGGGCAAAAGATGCGCGGTCGCTGGTCATTGTCAGCGCATCCAATCCAGAATCACGAGCACTGCCAGTAGTGGAGAACCGCCAGCGCATGCGCGCGCTGCTTGATCGTCTCAGTGTTTCCCGGAAACAGATTCTCGCCGGTGTCGGCCATATTCCCGGGCAGGGTTGGCGCGAATCATTCCTCGTCATTGCCGGAATTGCCATTCAAGAAGCCGATCTCCTCGCCGTTGAATTCGGCCAGAACGCCACGGTTGTAGCGGATGGACATTCGCACGTCGCGCGCTTGCGCATCTACTGATCCGAATGCCGGGAATCCGCAGGCATCGCCACTGACAACGAGTGGGTTGCAGGCTGACTCCCTGTAGTCGCGACCGGGCAGGACGCGCGCTGCGCCAGGTGCAAGGTGACGCCTCCTGAAGCGGAGCCGGTCCACAACCACTACACTGACAAGATAGCCAGCATGCGTTTTGCACGCAGCTGCACTTGAATTTCCAGGGAGTACCCGGTGGCAGAAGAAATCATTGAAGTGCGCCAGATGCGCATGGACGACTATCAATCCATGGTCGAAATCACCGCACGGGCCTATGCAGGCATCGGCGGACTGCCATGGGGCCACCACCACATCGCAAAGCTCATCGACTTGTTCGCCGATGGCCAGTTGTGCATAACGGTCGGCGGCAAGCCGGTCGGCTTTGCCCTCGGAATGATCGTCGACTACAGCAAATTCGGCGACTCACACACCTACGAGGACATCACCGACAAATTCACCTTCAGCACCTATGATCCGAATGGTGACGTGCTCTACGGGCTCGACATCATGGTCGACCCCGAGTATCGCAACATGCGCCTTGCCCGCCGACTCTACGAAGCGCGCAAGGCACTCTGCGAGAACTACGGTTTGCGGGCAATCCTCGCGGGCGGGCGCATCCCTGGATATGCCGATCATGCCGAGGAAATGACGCCGAAGGAGTACATCGAGCGGGTCTCACTGAAGGAACTCTACGATCCGGTGCTGAGCTTTCAGATCGCGAATGGCTTCCACGTGCGCAAGGTGTTGACCAACTACCTGCGTTTCGACGCCGAGTCGAAAGCCTTCGCGACCCTGATCGAGTGGAACAACATCTACTTCCAGGACAAGCCGGACATGCTCAAGCGTCAGCATAGTCTGGTACGCATTGGTCTGGTCCAATGGCAGATGCGACCGATCGATAC
The DNA here is from genome assembly GCA_038205505.1 of Lysobacterales bacterium. Classification (GTDB taxonomy): domain Bacteria; phylum Pseudomonadota; class Gammaproteobacteria; order Xanthomonadales; family Rhodanobacteraceae; genus Dokdonella. Next base: position 7,671 of record JBBRBU010000116.1, read on the forward strand.
GCTCGATTCACTGCTGCAGCAGGCGGAGTTCTTCATCGACTCGATGGGCGCAGTGCGAGCGGATTTCGTGCTGTTCCCGGAGTTGTTCCATATGCCCTTGATGGCCCAGTTTGGCGACATCAGCCCCGCCGAATCGATCCGGCGTCTGGCCGAATTCACGCCTGCCATCTGTGATCGCCTTTCCCAACTGGCAGTCAACTACAACATCAATATCATCTCCGGCAGCCTGCCGTTCCTCGAGGAGGGACATCTTTACAACGTCGCCTATTTGTTGCGGCGCGACGGCAGCCGCGACGAACAACGCAAGATTCACATCACGCCGGGCGAACGGCGCTGGTGGGGCATGAAGGGCGGCACGAAGCTGAAGGCCTTCGACACCGACTGCGGCAAGATCGGCATCCTGATCTGTTACGACAGTGAGTTTCCGGAGCTGTCGCGGCTACTCGCCGACCAGGGCATGCAGATCCTGTTCGTGCCGTTCCTGACCGAAATGAAGAACGGCTACATGCGCGTGCGTCTGTGTACGCGGGCACGAGCAATCGAGAACGAATGCTATGTAGCGATTGCCGGTGCGGTGGGCAATCTGCCGAAAGTTCAGGCGTCCGATACGCACTACGCACAATCAGCGGTCTTCACTCCGGCGGATTTCGCGTTTCCGGGCGACTCGATTATCAACGAGGCA
>JBBRBU010000117.1:0-7759 GCA_038205505.1 Lysobacterales bacterium
TATTTTCACTTTCCGCCCACCTCTCGTCGCCCCTGCAAAGGCAGGGGTCCAGTGACTTTTCTGATGATTTTTACGTTCCTGCGGAGCGCGGCATCCATGCCTTATTTTCACTAGCCGTCCACCTCTCGTCGCCCCTGCGTAGGCAGGGGCCCAGTGACTTTGTCGTTGATTGCTCCGTTCCTTCGGAGCGCGGCATCCATGCCCTATTTTCACTTTCCGTCCACCTCTCGTCGCCCCTGCGTAGGCAGGGGGCCAGTGACTTTGCCGTTGATTGCTACGTTCCTTCGGAGCGCGGCATCCATGCCTTTTTTCACTTTCCGTCCACCTCTCGTCACCCCTGCGTAGGCAGGGGCCCAGTGACTTTGCCGTTGATTGCTACGTTTCTTCGGAGCGCGGCATCCATGCCGGGGCTTCACTCGCCTCCCGGCGAGCGAGTGGCATCAGACAGGATTTCTCCTTGCGCAGCGCCGGGATAGATAAAACCAGGCAAAGACGCTGGGCCCCTGCCTTCGCAGGGGCGACGGCAGAAATCCATTGAACAACTACCAGAAGAACTGCAAGCGGGTTTCGAAGATATTCGGATCGTCACTGAGGTCACCACCCAGCGCAGAGTTGAACTTCGAGCTCGTCACAGCAACATAGTTGGCCATGAGCTTGAAGTTCGAGCGCCAGTAGTAATTCACGCCGACGGTGATGTTCTGCTCTTCGCCGCCCTTGATCGCACCGTCGTTGAGATTGGCATCGTCGTAGCGAATGCCGACCTGCCACATGCCGGCGGACGGATCGTTCGCACCCGGCGTGGTCGGCGTGCCGCCCTTGTAGCCCCAGGTCTCACCGGTGATATTCCACACACCGGAGACATACCAACTGTCGCCCGAGAAATCCGAGGCCGGAGTGTTGTTTGTGCGCGTGGTCTTGGTGCGCATGTATTCGCTCTGCACCTTGAACGGCCCGCCGACCCACATGACCTCGAGGCCCAGAGTGCGGTTGCGATCGGCATTGAGGATGCTGCCGGTATCAATCAATCGCGCGGTCGCGAGATCGGCATTCGGGCGGATGCGCCACCGTTGTGTATCGTTGTTGGTGTCGTAGTCGACCGCCGAGATGCCGAAATGCAGCAGGCTGCCATCAGCGACGATCGGCGCGTAATAGAAGCGACCACCATAGCCCTGGCCCTGGCCCAGATTGCGCGTCAGTTCGCGACCAAACACGTTGGCCGTGTAACCCCAATTCGTGCCGCCGTCACCGTAGGCGACACCGACTCGACGGCCGACCGCGAATGTATTGGTGACCATCGCCTTGGAGATGAAGTCATTGTTCTTGGTGCTGCTGAGTTCCTCGAGACTGTTGACCTGCTTGAACTGACCGACCTGCACGTAGTTCGAGCCGAGCTTCCATTTCAGATTGACGTCGAGGTACTTGTTGGCCTTGGCATCGTAGCCGAGCACCCAGTCGAACATCGTGCCCTTGCCCTTCAGCACGAGCTCGGCGCGGCGCATTTCGAATTCACTGTCCTTGCCGTCATTGCCGGAAGATCCATTCAGATCAACGACGTCGTTGTCGAACCAGTTGCCATCAGTCTGAACCAGGCCTTCGAAGCTGACCTCAAAGCCACCAATGACATCGATTGCGACCTCGGCCTGGGCCTGAGCGGCCAAGCTGGAAATGATGGAGACAACGAGCAGTCGATACGCGATGCGTTTCATGAGTTCTCTCTATGCAGTGGACGAACGGGAAGCCGGTAACCGGGTTCCATTGCAGCGCAGCGTATTGACGAAATGTTACCGGGACATTGCATTCTCGTATCCGATTCGTTTCAGTCGGGTTGCCGAGCCTGTCAAACGCGCTGGATGGGTCGAAATCAGCATCCGATCGCGCCGCGGTCGGTTGTCCTGCGCAGGAACACAGCGTCAATTACCCGGAACCTTGCCTGATCGGCTATCCTTCGCCTATGCCTGCATCCACCTCTGTAACGCGAATCGCCGAGCGATTTCGCGGCTTCCTTCCTGTTGTTGTCGATGTCGAAACCGGCGGTTTCGATTGCGAACGCGATGCCTTGCTTGAGATCGCCGTCGTCGTCATCGGTATGGATGCCAATGGGTTTGTGTTTCCGCAGCCTGCCGTTTCCACGCATGTCGAACCGTTTCCCGGCGCCAACCTGGATCCTCGCGCGCTCGAAATCACCGGTATCGATCCGGATCATCCGTTTCGCAATGCGATGGAAGAGCGAGCGGCCCTCGATCATGTGTTCGCGCCAGTACGCGCCGCCATGCGTTCGGCGGAGTGCCAGCGCGCGATCCTGGTCGGCCACAATGCGGGGTTCGACTTGAGTTTCCTGAATGCTGCCGTGCGTCGAACCGGGCACAAGCGCAACCCGTTCCATCCATTCAGCAATTTCGATACGGTCACCCTGGCCGGTCTCGCCTACGGCCAGACGGTCCTCGCTCGCGCCGTGGCTGCATCCGGAGAATGCTGGGACGCCAATGAAGCGCATTCGGCGGTCTATGACACCGAACGCACGGCTGAGCTGTTCTGCAAGATCGTCAATCGCTGGAAGCACCTCACCGATTTCGCCGATGCCCGCAATCCCTTTCAGCCCGGCGAGCACGACAGCGATTGATTCCTTGACCCTGCGGCCGCATTCTCCAGCGTATGCCGATCTATCAATACATGCCTGATGCGAAAACTTGCGCGCATTGCCGCGACGGCATTGATCTCCTGCAACGCCTCTCTGATCCTGCGTTGAGCGACTGCCCGCAGTGCGGAGCGCCGATCCATCGCGTCATCAGCGCCCCCCAGGTCGTTTCCGGGCAGGCCCACCGAACCAGTGAAAGCCACGCCGGCAAGCACGGCTTCACCCAGTACAAGCGAGCCGGCAAGGGCGTCTACGAAAAGACCGTGGGCAAGGGGCCGGCGTATATCAGCGGGGATTGAGGCCAACGGTCTGGCAAAGCGGATCGGACTTCGGGCCCAATCCCGATGCCCGTTGCGCATGTGAAACGCCCGTTCAGCGACCCACATTCAGGCCGACAGGGAGGACTGATTCCCGGCCGGCTGATGCCGCTGTGCTTGCTGCCGCGCCCCCTTCGTTCGTGAATCGGCCATGCTAAACTTCATGTTCTCCGCTGGCACGAACATGATCCTTCCCCGCTATCACATCAAACCGTCCAGAATTTCGGGCGCTGGCCAAGGCGTATTCATTGCTGAGCCCGTCGAACGCGGCGATATCCTCGTCGCGCCCGATGCGATTCCGCGTACCTGGAATCTGGCCCAGATCGAGGCCATGCCCGATGCGAAGGATTTGCTGCCGGCAACCGTGAGATGGTTCGAGGATCACTACACGATTTCGACCGATTGGCCCGACGAATGCTACGTCAACCACTCATTCGCGCCGAGCGGACTATGGCATCTTGGATTCATTTTCGCCGCCGCGAAACTTGATGCCGAAACCGAAATCACCGTCGACTACCGCCACCTGCTTGGCCCTGGGCAGGAGGAAGAATTCCGCGATGCTGAAAGCGGTCAGCGCATCGTCGGATTTACCTGGAAAGAGAGTTTGAGAACGTCCTCGCAGGCGTTGCTCGGACTTATCGGCAACTGAAACCATGCTAGAGATTCCGGTTCTGATCACTGAGCGACTGCGCTTGACGGCGTTGTCGGAACGACACTTCGAGCTTTACTCGGCGATGCTCGCTGACGCGTCGAGCACACGCTACGTCGGCGATGGCCAACCACTTGATCGCATGAACGCGTGGCGATCAATGGCCATGCTGATCGGGCATTGGGCATTGCGTGGCTATGGCATGTGGGCCGTCGAGCTGAAAGACACCGGAGAGTTCATCGGCCGCGTCGGCCTGCACAATCCCGAAGGTTGGCCCGATCTCGAGGTCGGCTGGATGCTGCGTCCCCAACATCGTCACCAGGGCTACGCCACGGAAGCCGGTCGCACAGCGCTCGCCTACGTTTTCAATACCCTCGGGTCCGAACGCGCGATCAGCCTGATCCGTGCTGAAAATACCGAATCCGAGCGCCTCGCCCGACGTCTGGGCGGACGTCAGTCGACCACGATCGACTTTCTTGGCAGCGCTACCCTGGTCTACACCTACCATCGGCCGACCGGCCCCAACTGAGCGCAGGCAGCATGATTCGGCTGCTTCAATCGCGTAGTTATCAGCGTAGCCGCTGGAAAAACGACGGCGGCTGGACGACCGAAATCGCATCCGAACCGATGCCGGAAGGCGTCGCAGGATTCCGTTGGCGGGTCAGCATTGCCGACATCGAATCCGATGGCCCGTTTTCCACATTTCCCGGCATCGACCGCGACCTGCTGCTGCTCTCGGGCAAGGGCATGGATCTCAGCATCGACGATGCCGATCCGGTTCGTCTCGACCGGCGTTTCCAGGCCATCCACTTCAGCGGCGAAGCTGCAGTCGCGTGCCAATTGCTGGCCGGCCCCACGCGTGATTTCAACGTCATGGTGGCTCGCGATCAAGTTTCAGCCGAGATCCACGCGCGCCCGCTCAACGGCACCATGCTTGTCTTCGTCGAAGCGGGGACCTGCTGGCTGATCCATGTCTTCGCCGGCTCGACGACGGCGCGCGCAGATGATCAAATCATCCCGGCAGAGGTTGGCGAAACGCTGTTGATCGAGTCCGACTCCGCGCAACGTGAGCGCGTCGTCATCGAAGGCGGAGGCGAACTGATCCTGGTCAAGTTCAGCCGAAGCGTCAGCGCGACTTGATCAACTTGACGTTCTTTGGCCTGAGCAACCACAGCACGAAATAGACAACGAACAGGATCGGCGGCGCCCAATACAGTGTCTTGACCCAGCGGTGGGTGCTGTTGAAGGTCGAGGACATGATCGTGTCCATGGCCAGATTTGGATGCTCGATGATCTGTGGAAATGCCTGGCCTAGCGCATCGGTCATCACCGAGGCTCCGAAATTTCCAAGCGAAGAAACCGCGCCATCAATGAATCCGCCAAGGAAGATGTAGGTCGAAGCGAGGATTGCCTCGGAATTCGCTGATCGGGCAATTTTCTCTCCGACTTCCGGCAAGTTCGGCACGGCCCCCCAGAACACGAGGTCGAGGAACAAAACCAGACCCAGTAAAATCAGTGCAATCGTGTGCAAATGGCGTTTCATACGCCGTTCTCCCGTTTTAGAAATTCGCCCTCAATCACCGCGCTACACGCTCAAACTGTGCCGCAGCGCACACTAGAAGGGCATCCGTTCAGCCATTCTCCCAGCGCAAGTGTGCCTGAATTCGCTCGCGTCGACTTGCAGGTGCGTCGACAACCACTGTGCAGGAACCGGCAATTTCACCGCAGCCATGAATTCATGACCGGAACCCATTCCACCCAGGGACTTTCAGACGCCACTGCCAGGGAGGCTCTGCGTGAGCGCTGCCTTTCCCTGGTGCGCCGTTGGCAACCGTTGGCGCGTTCCGGCTGGGATCATCAGTCGGCACGATTGCTTGGCGAGGAGATCGACCAGATCGCCGCGACCGGCGACGCCCTCGGCTTGCAGGAGGTCAGCAGTTCCGCACTCGAACTGGCCGCCTATCTGTGTTCGTTCATCGACGACAAGCTCGTTCCGAAACAGGACGCGCTTGAGAATCTCGCCACCATGGTCAACACCCTCGGTGGCGCACTCAGTGATTTGTCAGGCTCGATCCGGGCAGATGTCCACTCTTTGCATGGAGGCCCTGTCGAGGCCGACGCGATCGCCACCGTCGTCGAATCGGCGCCGACCAAGGCGATCGAACCGCTCGACGAACCGACCGTTTTGCCGCGGACGATTTGCCTGGTCGGCGAAACCATCAGCAATGCTCCGGGCCTTGCGACAGCGCTGCGCGAACGTGACTACCAGGTCAACGCGTTCAAGGGAATCGACGACCTGCTCGAATTTCTTGCCGTCGCCCGACCCGGCGCCCTGCTCCTCGACGCCCCAGTCTTGCGTTACATCGGCCGCATCCGTGCGTGTCTGGATGCCGGCAACCACGCCGAGCGTCCCGCGTATCCGACCCTGTTCGTTTTTTCGAGCAACGGCGATCTTGGCGAGCGCCTGCTCGCCATGCGCGCAGGCGCCGCCGCCTTTTTCAGCCTGCCGCTGGATTCGCTGCGCGTCATTGCCTGCCTTGACGACCTGCTCGTACACGCGACGCAGACACCCTGGCGCATCCTGCTGGTCGAAGCAGATCAGGTCGCCGCCAGCGAACGTGCGCGCTGGCTGGCCGAACGCGGCATGACGGTGCGCCTCGCCAGCAATGGCCAGGCCGCTCTCGCCGCCCTACCGGATTTTCGACCTGATGCACTGATCGTCGATCAGGAACTCTCCGACGTTCACGGTCTGGAACTCGTGCAACTGGTCCGCGATCAGGTCGAACACATGACATTGCCGATCCTGCTGATGTCGGGCAATGGCGATATCGGCGAGCGTTTTGATGCGATCGCCGCCGGCAGCGATGAAGTCCTGCTCAAGCCGATCAAGGCACGGCATCTGATCCATGCCCTGCAATCCCGCCTCAATCGTGCCCGCCGCCTGCGCGAAATGATCGGGCCGATCGGAGCCAGCGATCCGCGCACCGGATTGCACTCACGATCTGCCCTCATCGAGAAACTTGCCAACGCGTCCGGAGATCGTTCCGCCGCATTGATGTGCATTTCCATCGATCGATCGCAGGCGCTGCGCGAGGCCATCGGCCTTAGTGGCGTCGCCGTGCTCGATACGCATGTCGGAAAACTGCTGCGCCGGCATATCGATGTCACCGATGTAGCCGCGCACTACCAGGATTTTCACTACTTCATTCTCGTGCATCGTCGCTCGCGTGGCGAAGTGACCATGGTCGCCGAAGAGATACGCAATCAAGTGACCGATCAGTTGTGGGCACTCAATGGCATCCAATACCCCTTGAGTGTCAGCATCGGATTGACCCTGCTCGGTGGCGAGCCCAAGCGCGTCGACGACATGGTCTCGCAAGCCGAAGGCGCCCAGGTCGCGGCCGCGCACATGGGTGGCAATCGCGTGCTCTGGTACGAGGCTGGCGAAGCCGCATTGTTGCCCAGCGACCCACTGCTCGCGGTGCGAGCGGTCATGGGCCGTCCGCTCAAAGCCGAACAGGCCACGTTTGATTTCATGCCGATCGTGCCGCTGGCCGGCAAACTCAGCGGCCAATTCCAACTGCGTTTCCGTGTCATGAGTACGCAAAATCCGGGCAACTCGATCAGCTACGACGAACTCGCACCCGCCGCCTCGGAAACCAACCAGCTTGCCGAAATCGATCGCATGCTGCTCAAGCACACGCTCGAAATGCGCGGCGAACAGCTCAAGCGCGGTCGCCAACTGCGCATCTTCGTCCCGCAATCGGTCAACTCCTTGCTCGCCACCGATCTTTGCTGGTGGCTCGATCGAGAGCTCAAGGCGCATCACCTGTCCGGTACCGGCCTGACCTTGATCCTGCCCTGCTCGCCGCTGATCGACGCCGGCGAGCGCGGCCGCGAACGCATTGCCGAACTACGCAAAATTGGTATTCGCGTCTGCCTCAACAATTTCGGTCGCGACTGGGCCGCAGTGCACGCATTGAAATCACTGCAAGCGGATTTCGTCCGTCTCGACCCAACCCTGGTCCACGAACTCGGCAGCATCCGTTCGATCGCCGACACCGTACTCGCACTGGTACGCAAGGCACACGCCGCCGGCGCATCGGTGATCGCCCCCGAAACAGACAACATCAATCGCGCCCACCTGCTGCTGCGCCT
>JBBRBU010000118.1:0-7674 GCA_038205505.1 Lysobacterales bacterium
GACGAGAGGTGGGAGGCAAGTGATGGATTGGAATGGATGTAGCGCTCCATAGGAGCGCTACAAACGACAGCAAAGTCGCTGGGCCCCTGCCTGCGCAGGGGCGACGAGAGGTGGGAGGCGAGTGACACATCGACATGGAAGCAGCGCTCCGTACGAGCGCAACAAACGACAGCAAAGTCACTGGGCCCCTGCCTGCGCAGGGGCGACGAGAGGTGGGAGGCAAGTGATGCATCGGCATGGATGCAGCGCTCTGTAGGTGCGCAACAAACAACAGCAAAGTCACTGGGCCCCTGCCTCGGCAAATCCGAGCCAGTCCTGAGCCTGTCGAAGGACGGGGGCGATGAGAGGTAGGAGGCGAGTGACACATCGACATGGAAGCAGCGCTCCGCAGATGCGCTAGTAGTCTGACCATTGACCGCCCTTCCGAATCGTTCGAATCGAACGATCATTCTGGATGCCCCTCCTGCACAAATGGAGTCGATGGTTTCCATTGGAACCAATTGGACGTCCATTGTGTTTGACGCATCGCAGCAATTGTGATTGATTGGAGGGACGTCGATCGCTGATCGATGCCACAGCGACAGGAAACCGCCGTGTTGAGCTCCTCGGGCCATCCGCCATGGATCGGCGTGCCCGACTTTGCGCAGGATGCTTCGATGACACCGCTGCAGATGACCGGCCTCTACGACCCCGCGTTTGAACATGACAGTTGCGGATTCGGGCTGATCGCCAATATCGATGGCAAGGCCAGCCCGTGGCTGGTTGATCAGGCATTCGCCGCTTTGGCGCGGATGTCGCATCGTGGCGGCGTCAATTCCGATGGTGTCACCGGCGATGGCTGTGGTGTCTTGATCTATCGTGCCGATGCCTGGTTGCGCGCACTGGCCAGTGAAGCCTCGATTCCGCTCGGCGCACGCTTTGCGGCGGGCCTGGTTTTTCTCGACCGCGATGAAGGCAAGGCCGGCGCTGCATCGCAGCAACTCGAAGCGTGCCTGCGTGATGAAGGCGTGAGTGTCGCCGGCTGGCGCGACGTGCCGGTCAAGGATGAGCCTTGCGGTCCGCTTGGACGCAAGAGTCGACCGCGTATCCGGCAGATCTTCGTCAATGCAATCGAAGGCGTCGAGGAAGCGGTGTTCGATCGCGCCCTGTTTCGTGCGCGCCGTCGCAGTGAACTTGTCATGATCGACGACCCGGCGTTCTACGTGGTCAGCCTGACGTCCGCGACGATCGGCTACAAGGCCATGGCCGCACCGGGTCGACTTCGCGATGTATTTCCCGATTTGCAGCGAGCCGAACTGGAAAGTTCGGCCGTCACCTTCCATCAGCGCTTCTCGACCAATACATCGCCCAACTGGAAGCTGGCCCAGCCTTTTCGCATGCTGGCCCACAATGGCGAGATCAACACGATCCGGGCCAATCGCAACTGGGCCCAGGCGCGCCAGCCGAAATTGCATTCGCCCTTGCTCGACATCTCCGACATCGGTGACCACGTCAGTCGCACCGGATCGGATTCGCAGAGTCTCGACAACATGTTCGAGTTGCTTGTCGAGGGCGGTATCGATCTGCTCGCGACGACACGCATCCTTGTACCTCCGGCATGGAGTGCCGATGAGAACATCGATCAGGATCTCGAAGCCTTCTACCAGTACTACGCCCTGCACACCGAGCCCTGGGATGGCCCGGCCGGCCTGGTCATGTGCGATGCGCGCCATGCGGTCTGCGCGCTCGATCGCAATGGCCTGCGTCCGGCGCGCTGGTCGAGGAGTGATGACGGTCATCTGATCGTTGCTTCGGAAACCGGACTCTGGGATGTGCCGGAGTCGAACATCATCGCCAAGGGTCGGCTCGGTCCGGGCCAGATGCTCGCCGTCGATCTGGTCGAACATCGCCTGCTCGACAGTGCCGCGATCGATCGCATCAATGCCAACCGCGCACCGTTTCGCGAATGGCTGCGCGAAGGCGTCATCTATCTCGAATCACACTTGATCGATCCGGCGCTGGCTGCCGAACCGATGCCGCCGGACATGCTGGCGCGTTTCCAGAAGCAGTTCGCGCTGACCTGCGAGGAGCGCGACATCGTGCTCAAGACGCTCGCCGAAACCGGTGCCGAATCGACCGGCTCGATGGGCGACGACACGCCGATCGCGGTGATCTCGCAGCAATCGCGATCGCTGTACGACTATTTCCGCCAGGGCTTCGCGCAGGTCACCAATCCTCCGATCGATCCACTGCGCGAACGCCTGGTGATGTCGCTGGTCTCGCAGATTGGCCTCGAAGGCAACCTGTTCGATCTGTCCGCCGACAGCGCACGTCAGGTGTTGCTGAGCTCGCCAGTACTGTCGCAGCGCAAGCTGCGCCAGTTGCTCGCGTTGCCACACTATGCCGAGCGCCAGGTCCGCATTGATCTCTATTACGACGAGCAGATCGGCCTCAAGTCAGCGCTGCAGTCGATCTGCAAGCAAACCGAAGACGCGGTGCGTGCGGGTGCGGGCCTGGTCCTATTGTCTGATCGCCATCCGCAACCCGGCATGACCCAGATCCACGCCTTGCTCGCGACCGGCGCGATCCACGCACACCTGACCCGTCAGCAACTGCGTTGCGACTGCAACCTGCTGGTCGAGACCGGCACCGCGCGCGATGCGCATCACTTCGCCTGCCTGATCGGATTCGGCGCGACTGCGGTGTATCCGTTCCTCTCGTACCAGACCTTGTTCGACATGAACCAGCGCGGCGAGATCAAGGGCGGCGAACACGAAACCGTGCACGAGATCGGCCGCACCTATCGTCATGGCATTCGCAAGGGTCTGCTCAAGATCCTTTCGAAGATGGGCATCTCGACGATCGCCGGCTATCGTGGCGCGCAACTGTTCGAAATCATCGGGCTCGATAGCGAAGTCGTCGACATGTGTTTTCCGGGCACGCCTTCGCGCATCGAGGGCGCAGGATTCGCCGATATCGAAGACGAGTACCGCACCCAGCTGGCGCAGTCGCGCAACCCGAACTACACCCTGCCCGCCGGCGGCCTGCTCAAGGCCATTCCGGATGGCGAATACCACATGTATAACCCGGGCGTGGTCGGCCACTTGCAGATGGCCGTACGCAGTGGCGACATGCGCCACTATCGCAAGTACGCCGACGCGGTGAATTCGCGACCGCCATCCACCTTGCGCGACCTGCTCGCGTTGCGCGATGGCACATCGGCCATTTCGATCGATCAGGTCGAGCCGCGCGAGTCCATCCTCAAGCGTTTCGACTCGGCCGGCATGTCGCTCGGCGCGTTGTCGCCCGAAGCCCACGAAGCGCTGGCAACCGCGATGAATCGCCTCGGCGCACGCTCGAACTCAGGCGAAGGTGGTGAGGATCCGGCACGCTACGGAACCGATCGCGCTTCGAAGATCAAGCAGATTGCCTCGGGCCGTTTTGGCGTCACTGCGGCTTACCTGGTCAGTGCCGAAGTCCTGCAGATCAAGATCGCCCAGGGCGCGAAACCCGGCGAAGGCGGCCAGTTGCCGGGCGACAAGGTGAACACGCTGATTGCGCGATTGCGCTATGCCAAACCCGGCATTGGCCTGATCTCGCCGCCGCCGCATCACGATATCTACTCGATCGAGGATCTGACCGAACTGATCCACGATCTGCGCGAAGTCAATCCGCGCGCACTGGTTTCGGTCAAGCTGGTATCGCACGCCGGCGTCGGCACGATTGCCGCCGGCGTGGTCAAGGCCGGTGCCGATCTGATCACGATTTCGGGTCACGATGGCGGCACCGGAGCGAGTCCGATCACCTCGATCCGCTATGCCGGAACGCCGTGGGAATTGGGCCTCGCCGAGACTCACCAGACTCTCGTCATGAACGGGTTGCGTGATCGCGTCATCGTGCAGACCGATGGCGGCCTCAAGACCGGACTCGATGTGATCAAGGCGGCAATTCTCGGCGCCGAATCGTTCGGCTTCGGAACCGGGCCGATGGTCGCACTCGGTTGCAAGTACCTGCGCATCTGCCACCTCAACTCGTGCGCGACCGGCATCGCGACACAGAATGCGATCCTGCGTCGCGATCATTTCTTCGGTGCACCGGAAATGGTCCAGCATTTCTTCCAGTTCATCGCCGATGACGTTCGCGGGCAGCTTGCCGCGCTCGGTGTCGAGTCGCTGCATGACCTGGTCGGTCGCACCGAGTTGCTGCAGATCCTGCCTGGCATCACCGCCAAGCAGGGCAAGCTCGACCTGTCACGCTTGCTGCACAAGCCCGTCGCGAATTCCGCCAGCAGCGATTCCTGCATCGCCGGTCCGCTGGCACCGGGCGCAACCGAGCTCGCACTGGCCACCGTGCGCGACACGCGTGAGGCAATGGCGAATCTCGCCGGCGGACAGTTCAACTACGCAATCAGCAATGTGGACCGTGCGATCGGCGCTCGACTGTCTGGAGAGATTGCGCGCACGCACGGCGACCAAGGCATGCTCGATGCGCCGATGACGCTCAACTTCCGTGGCGCTGCGGGCCAGAGTTTTGGCGCGTGGAATGTCGGCGGTCTCAATCTCGTTCTGACCGGCGAAGCCAACGATGGCGTCGGCAAGGGCATGACCGGCGGACGCATCGTCGTGCGCCCGGCGCAAGGCGTGAAATTCGTCGCGCATGAATCGAGCATCATCGGCAACACCTGTCTGTATGGCGCCACCGGTGGCGAGTTGTATGCCGCGGGGCGCGCCGGCGAACGTTTCGCGGTGCGAAATTCCGGAGCGGTCGCGGTGGTCGAAGGACTTGGCGATCACGGCTGCGAGTACATGACCGGCGGCACCGTCGTCGTGCTCGGCCGCAGTGGCCTCAACTTCGGCGCAGGCATGACCGGCGGTTTCGCCTACGTGCTCGATCTCGAACGCGACTTCTTCGATCGCTACAACCACGAGCTGGTCGACATCAACCGCATCTCGCTCGAAGGCATGGAGAACCACTTGCAACATCTGCGCGCGCTGATGCAGGCGCATATCGAGGCTACCGGCAGCGCATGGACACGTCAGCTGTTCGGCGATTTCCGCGATGTCCTGCACAAGGTCTGGCTGGTCAAGCCAAAGGCCGCGAGCCTCGCCGCGCTGTCGAACGAGTTGAGGGAGGCGGCATGAGCGATCGTTCGTTTCCATTCCTCAAGTTTCCGCGCGCACTGCCGAACGAGATCAAGATTCCGATTCGCATCGTCAACTTCAACGAGATCAATGAGGATTTCGTCGGTAGCGAATCCGTCGACCAGGCATCGCGTTGCATCGATTGCGGCAACCCGTATTGCTCATGGGGCTGCCCGCTCGGCAATCGCATTCCGCAGTGGCTGAAACTGGTCAAGGAGGGTCGCATCGAGGATGCCGCCACGCTGATGCACGAGACCAATCCACTGCCCGAGATCTGCGGTCGCGTGTGTCCGCAGGATCGCCTCTGCGAAGGCATCTGCACGCTGGAGGAAGGTTTCGGCGCCGTGACCATCGGTGCGATCGAGCGCTCGGTCACCGACGAGGCCATCCGTCGCGGCTGGCGCCCGCCCGAAGCGACCTCGAAGACCGACAAACGCGTTGCCATCATCGGCGCCGGCCCGGCCGGGCTTTCTGCCGCCGATCGACTCGCGCGCGCAGGCGTCAGTGCCGATGTCTATGACCGTTACGAGGAAATCGGCGGCTTGCTGACTTACGGCATTCCCGCCTTCAAGCTCGAAAAGGACATCGTGCTGACGCGCCGTCGCGTGCTCGAAGATCAGGGCGTGCGCTTCCATCTCGGCATCGAGATCGGCCGCGATATCGCCTTTGAAAAACTCGTCGAAGACTACGACGCCGTGTTCATGGCGACCGGCGCCTATACCGCTGTCGATGCGCGACTGTCCGGCCAGGATCTGCCCGGCGTGATCGTCGCCCTGCCCTTTCTGATTGCCAATGCGCGGCATCAACTCGGCACCGCAACCGACGCCGATGTGTTGCCTGACATCAAGGGCAAGCGCGTCGTTGTGCTCGGTGGTGGTGATACCGCAATGGATTGCGTGCGCACCTCGGTTCGCCTTGGTGCCGAGCGCGTGACCTGCGTCTACCGACGCGATGAGGAAAACATGCCCGGTTCACGCAAGGAGGTAAAGAACGCGCGTGACGAAGGCGTGATCTTCCGTTTCCTCGCCCAGCCGCTTTCGATTGTCGGCAAGGATCTGGTCGATGGCGTCGAGATCGCCGACACGCGCTTGATCGACGATGGCGACGATCGTGCACGCGCCGAAGTCGTTGCCGATTCCGCGCAGACGATTCCCGCCGATATCGTGATCCTCTCGTTCGGATTTCTGGCCAGCCCACCGGCATGGTGTGCCGACAATGGCATTGAACTCGAAGCCAATGGTCGCCTCAAGACCGGTGGCGGCAAGCGCCTTCCGCTGCAGACTGGGCATGCGAAGGTTTTCGCCGGCGGCGACAACGTGCGCGGAGCCGATCTGGTAGTCCGTGCCGTGCTCGATGGCCGTGAAGCAGCGCGCTCGATCCTGAGCCAATTGGGTGTCGTCGCCTGATTCGACCTCACGATCAGGTTAGTCTTGACCCATGACCCGTATCCTCATCGCCGACGATCACCCCCTGTTTCGCCTGGCCCTGGTCCAGGCGGTCGGAAGTTTCGAAGACGATATCGAAATCGTCGAAGCGGACGGGCTCGAAACGGCGAGGCAAGCACTGGCCGAACAACGCACGATCGATCTGGTCCTGCTCGACCTGCACATGCCCGGCAGTCACGGCCTCATGGGTCTGGTCGCGTTGCGCAGCGAGTTCCCTTCGGTCGCCGTGATCATGATTTCGGCGAATGATGATCCTGTCGTCATGCGTCGCGCGATCACCTATGGCGCGGCCGGTTTCATTCCAAAACGCAGCGGCATCGCTGAAATCCAGGCCATGCTGCGTGCCGTCATCGCCTGTGAAAATCCGACGCCGCTGCCAATGCTCGACCGGCATGATGGCGACGCCATGCAGGATCGCGAACTGGCGAAGCGGCTCGCCTCGTTGAGCCCGCAGCAACTGCGCGTGCTGACGCTGGTCGCCGAAGGCTTGCTCAACAAACAGATCGCTGACCGCCTCGACATCCAGGAACGCACGGTCAAGGCGCACATGAGCGCCGTTTTCGAACGACTCGGCGTCAGCAATCGCACCCAGGCCAGCGTTCTGCTGCGCTCGCTCGAAATCGCCGACCCTTCGCGCTCGGTCGCGGATTGAACCCTCGTTGATCCGGCCAGTATTGATTCTGCGCGTAAATGGCTCGCCGTGACACTCTGAAAGCTCAAACAAATGTGGGGTCAGGTTCGACTTTTTGCGCTAACACCAGGTTGACCACTTGATCGGAAAGTACACTCTGACCCGGGTTTTCCTGGTGACGAAAGTTGTGATCAAGAGACAGTACCTGCGCAGGGGTGACGGAGAAGGGGTTGGTCGGTTTGAGTTGACCGTGGGCTTCGACGCCCGCTTCGAGATTCGTTCGGCGCACAAAAGCAGAATCCATTGGAGCACCCTCCAACAACATTCGTCATCCCTGCGAAGGCAGGGATCCAGTGACCCTGCTTTTTGGCAAATGTGGGGTCAGGCTCGACTTTTTGCACTAACACGAGGCTGACCTCTTGATCGGAAAGTACACTCTGGCCTGAATGGCGCTGACTTAAGGGCAAAGTAGGCAAAA
>JBBRBU010000119.1:0-7521 GCA_038205505.1 Lysobacterales bacterium
CCGAGACCAATGCACAAGACAAGGACGAACCCAACGATTGGCAATAGAGACGATTCTGGCAATTGCGTTACGCCATATGCACCAATAACCAACGAGCACAAAATTGCGAGTTTGAGAATTGCTGCCTGCATGCCTAACACCTGTAATAAGCCGCCGCGTTAGCGGTCGGCTTGATTTATTAGTTAGGGTTCTTCCGCTCTCGCGTGAAACTCCGATACTACCTGCGGGTGCCAGAGTATTGCGAGAAAGAATGCCGGGACGCTCAAGACGCTTAGTGCAAGTGCAATGTTGCCAATGGATCTTTGGAGGCTAAAACTTTCCTCGAAAAAATTGATGGTTGCGAGACCGGCCAAGAGAACAATTGACGCAACTGTTCCTATACGCAGCAACCAAAGTGACCAACGATTGCCGCGCCAGATGAATACCGAATTGCCG
Organism: Lysobacterales bacterium; assembly: GCA_038205505.1. GTDB lineage: Bacteria > Pseudomonadota > Gammaproteobacteria > Xanthomonadales > Rhodanobacteraceae > Dokdonella. The sequence goes on from JBBRBU010000119.1 coordinate 436, forward strand.
GCGCAAACGATGCCCAAGACGACTAGTGCAAGCTGAAGAAAATTGACAGGACTGTTCGGCAGCGTGGTCGATAGAAAATATACAGAAACAGCGAAGAATATGCCGCTTAGCGCAAAGAAGGTTGCCAATAGTTTCCGCCACTTCATGCTTTTTGAACCCTAACTACTATTCGACACCAGATAGGTGTGGTTTCTAATCCCAATCTCGGGGCCTTGTTGTAGGAAATTTCCTACAGATATCATCCAGTTCTGTCGATAGTGGTGTCTATTGCTTGTGTCTAATCTTGAGATCCTTCTCACCAATTGGATCTTGCGCATGGAATATTCACATTCTCCATCATTCGATGCAAGCGTCAGTGGACAGGCGCCGAGATTGCTTGACCAGGTTCGCGCTCGAGTGCGGCGACTGGGCTTGGCGATTCGGACCGAGAAGGTTTACGTGGACTGGATTCGTCGTTTTATCCTGGCGAATGGAAAGCGTCACCCGCGCGACATGGGGGCGAGAGAAGTCGAAGCGTTCCTGACCCTGCTCGCAACCCGAGGCAAGGTGGCGGCGGCGACGCAGAATCAGGCGCTTTCCGCCTTGTTGTTCCTGTACCGGGAAGTGCTGGGTCAGGATTTGCCGTGGATGGAGAATATCCGCAGGGCCAAACGCCCCGAGCGTCTGCCGGTGGTGCTGACAACGGACGAAGTGCGCCAGATCCTCGATCGCATGAGTGGAGTCAACCAGTTGATGGCAAGTCTGCTCTACGGGTCGGGGCTGCGGCTGATGGAGTGCGTGCGTTTGCGCGTGCAGGACATCGACTTTGTTCGCCACGAAATCACCGTGAGGGCGGGCAAGGGCGGCAAGGATCGGCGTACCGTATTGCCAACAACGTCAATCGAGGGACTGCAGACGCAACTGGCGCGGACGCGCATCGTCCATGAGCACGATCTCGATGCGGGACATGGGTCCGTGTGGTTGCCGGCTGCGCTCGAACGAAAGTATACCAATGCATCGATGGAATGGATCTGGCAATACGTTTTCCCCGCGCGCTCGCGCAGCATCGATCCGCGCTCCGGAGTCGAGCGGCGTCACCATCTCGACGAAAAGAGTCTGCAGCGCGCGGTTCGTGCGGCTGTGCAGGCGGCTGCGATCGACAAGCACGCCACCTGCCACACCCTGCGCCACAGCTTCGCCACGCATCTGCTTGAATCGGGTTCGGATATCCGCACGATCCAGGAATTGCTCGGCCATGCCGATGTGTCGACGACGATGATCTATACGCATGTGCTCAATCGCGGAGGTTCCGGTGTGTTGAGTCCGCTGGATCGGCGTTGAGAAGGGGGCGGGCTGATTCCTGGGGATGCTGGATTCTGAAAGCCTCAGGCGCTCGGCGGCCGGGACAAACGAGCAAAGTCGCTGGGTCCCTGCCTGCGCAGGGACGACGAGCAGGGGGCGGCGCTGACGGTTAGTGGAATGGATGACGAGTGGACGGTCGATAACGGGGGGCGTCCGGGGGTGATGGACATTGAAGCGCTGAAGCGCTGCGCTGCCGGGATAAATGGGCAAATGCGCTGGTGGAACAAAGGAGCAAAGTCGCTGGGTCCCTGCCTGCGCAGGGACGACGAGCAGGGGCAGCGGCGACGGTGGGTGGGATGAATGGCAGGGGGCGGCGCTGACGGTTAGTGGAATGGATGACGAGTGGGCGGACGATAACGTGGGGCGTCCGGGGGTGATGGTCTTTGAAACGCTGAAGTGCTGCGCTGCCGGAATAAACGGGCAAAGGCGCTGGTGGAACAAAGGAGCAAAGTCGCTGGGTCCCTGCCTGCGCAGGGATGACGAGCGGGGGGCGGCGGCGACAGTGAGTTAAACGGCGAACGCGGACGACGATGGGAGACTCGGGTTGGCGGGAGCAACGCTTTTGCCTGACGCATCCGCGGGTGATGGTGAGACCGATAAAAGAAAAAGGCCGGCAAATGCCGGCCTCTTCTTTGGGGGACTACCGCTGTACCTGGCGCAAGGCTTTGTCTTACTTCAAGCCGCGGAATTCCAGCAGCGGTTCGACACTCGGATCCTTGCCGCGAAATGCCTTGTACATCTTGGCGAGTTCTTCCGAGTTGCCGCGCGAGAGGACTTGATCGCGAAAGGTCTGGCCGTTTTCGCGGGTCATGCCACCGTGTTCCTTGAACCACTGGAAGGCGTCGTGGTCGAGGACTTCGCTCCACAGGTAGGCGTAATAGCCGGCCGAATAACCGCCGCCCCAGATGTGGGCAAAGTACGGGGTCTCGTAGCGCGGCGGCACCTGGGCCATGTCGATCTTGTAGCGCTTGAGTGCGTCGGCCTCAAACGTGTCGACATCCTGCAATGGCGCATTGGCGGCAAGCTGGTGCCAGGCCTGATCGAGCAGCGCGGCACCGAGATATTCGACCGTGGCATAACCCTGGTTGAAGGCGCGGGCCTTGACGATCTTGTCGACCAGTACCTGCGGCATCGGCTCGCCGGTTTCGTTGTGCTTGGCGTAGTTGGCGAACACCTTGGGATCAAGTGCCCAATGCTCGTTGAACTGTGACGGGAATTCGACGAAGTCGCGCGAGGTGTTGGTGCCGGCGATGCTCGGGTATTTCACGTCCGAGAACATGCCATGCAGGGCGTGGCCGAATTCGTGGAACATCGTGGTTACATCATCGAAACTGAGCAGGGCGGGTTGGCCCTCGGCCGGCTTGGTGAAGTTGCACACGTTGTAGACCACCGGGCGTGTGCCGGTCAGGCCATTCTGTTCGACGAAGACGTCCATCCAGGCGCCGCCGCTCTTGCTCGGGCGGCTGTAGAAATCGGCGTAGAACAGGGCGAGTGGCTTGCCGTCGACATCGACTACATCGAACACGCGAACGTCAGGGTGGTAGACCGGCAGGTCGTGGCGCTCCTTGAAGGTCAGGCCGTAGAGCTGGTTGGCGGCGAAGAACACACCGTCCTTGAGCACGCGGTCGAGCTCGAAGTAGGGCTTGATCGCGGCATCGTCGAGATCGTATTCGGCCTTGCGCACCTGGTCGGCGTACAGATCCCAATCGGCGGCAGTGAGCTTGAAGCCGCCCTTCTGCGCATCGATCACTTTCTGGATCTTGGCCGCTTCGCTGCGCGCGCGCGCGGTGGCGGCGGGCACCATGTCGGTCATCAGCTTGATCGCGTTTTCGGGCTTCTCGGCCATCTGGTCGGCGAGGCTGTAAGACGCGTAATTCGGATAACCGAGCAGTTTGGCGCGTTCGGCACGCAGCTGGGCAAGACGCTGGATGATCGCGCGGGTGTCATTGGCGTCACCCTTGCTGCTACGCGTTTCCGAGGCTGCGAGCACCTTGAGGCGCAGATCGCGGTTGGTCAGCGAACCGAGCACCGGTTGCTGGGTGGTGTTCTGCAGGGACAGCAGGTATTTGCCGTCGCTGAGCTGCTTGTCCTTGGCCGCGCTCGCCGCAGCAGCGATGCCACCTTCATCGAGACCATCGAGCTGGGCCTTGTCGACGACTTCGACCGCTGCGGCATTGGTGCCGGCAAGCAGCTTGTTCTGGAACTCGGTGGAGAGGGTCGATTCTTCCTTGTTCAATGCGCGCAGCTTGCTTTGGTCTTCATCACCGAGCTGGGCGCCGGCGCGGACGAAACCCTCATAGGTCTTCTCGACCAAGCGCATCTGCACGGCATCGAAGCCACTCGTTTCGCGGGCGTCGTGGATCGCCTTGACGCGCGCAAACAGCTTGGCGTTCAAGTGGATCGCATCGGCATGCTCGGCCATTTTCGGCGCGAGTGCGACCTGGGTGGCCTGCAGGGCATCATTGGTGTTGGCCTGGGCCAGGCTGAAGAAGATGCGTGCGGCGCGGCTGAGCAACTCGCCGGTCTTCTCCATCGCCAGCAAGGTGTTGTCGAAGGTGGCTGCCTCCGGACTATTGGCGATCATTTCGATTTCGGCCAGTTGCTGGCGCATACCTTCCTCGATCGCGGGCTGGTAGTCGGCATCCTTGATCTTGTCGAAAGGCGGCGCCTGCATCGGCAACGTGCTCGCGCTCAGCAGGGCATTCACGGGGGCGGCTTCCTCGGGTGTTGCGACGGGTGCAGCGGGCACGGGCGCTTGTGTCGTGGTGCTGTCCGTCGATGGAGACGAGCAGGCAGCCAACGCCACCAGCATTGCGGCGGCAAGTGCGGATCGGATCATTGAGGAGACCTCGGGGTCAAAGGGACCCGCACCATAGTCCTGAACCAGCGAATCCGCCAAGTGCAGGAGGTCACGGCGGCGAGGCACCGCAAGCTGACGGCCGTCCGATTCCAAACCGCGGCGGCAGGCGAAATTGCAAGCGTGTGTCCGGGCCCCAGCGTTACACGGTCGAGCCATGATCTCACCCAAAAACGGGCTTCTGCGGGGGATAGGCACAATCCCGTGGCAGCGCTTTCAGGTGCAAGCCATTCAGCGCCTCAAAGCCCCGCCATCGGGACTGAAGTCCCCGGGATAGTGGCCTGCGGCGAGCATCCCCATCCACTTCCGGCGATACTGTGCAGGTTCGTAAAAGGGGAATGTCATGAAGACACTGATTCAGGGATTGTCAGCCTTGCTGCTCATTGTGGGTTCGGTCCAGGCCGCCGAGCGCATCGAGAGGAGCGTGCTGGTTCTGGCCGGCGCAAACGCCGGCTTCCAGGAAGCGCGCTACGGGGATGACGGCCAGCTTGCCGTGCATTTCGAATTCAACGATCGCGGACGTGGGCCGAAGCTCGATGCGGCGTATCGCCTCGATGCCCAAGGCGTACCTGCCGCCATCGATCTGAAGGGTGTCGACTACCTCAAGGCGCCAGTCGCGGAAACCTATCAGCGAACCGACTCCTCGGCGGCTTGGAAGAACGCGTCCGAAGACGACAAGCTCGCTCTGTCGGGTCCGGCCTTTTTCCTTGGTCTGAGCGGGGTGCCGGAAGACAGCGTATTGCTGGCGCGTGCCCTGCTCGCCGCACCCGATCACAAACTCTCTCTGATTCCGGCCGGCGAGGCGAGTATCCGCAAGCTCGCCAGCATCGAGGTCAAAGGCAAGGAAAATTCACGAAAAGTGGATTTGTATGCGATTAACGGTCTCGATTTGTTGCCGGCCTATCTCTGGCTCGATCAGGAGCAGCGCTTTTTCGCCTCGTGGTCAGCCTGGAGCACCTTGATCCGCGAAGGCTATGAAGACGCGGCTACCGCCGTCGGCGATCGCCAGCAACAGGAGGAGAAGCGTCTGGCCGAAGTGCGCGCCGGCGAGTTGACGCGCAAGCTGACCTCGCCGCTGTTGATCCGCAACGTGCGTGTCTTCGATCCGCCGAGTGGCGAGGTCATTGACGATCGCGCGGTGCTGATCGATGACGGCCGCATCGTCTCGATCGGTTCGGCCGATGTTTCGTCTCTGGACGGCGTCGAGGAACTTGATGGTGCCGGGCGCTTCCTGATGCCGGGCCTGTGGGACATGCATGTCCACTATCAAGGCGGCTCGGATGGTCTGCTCGAACTCGCTTCGGGCGTGACCACGGTGCGCGACATGGCCAACCAGCTCGATTCGCTGGAGGGTCTGATCGACGGCATCGAATCTGGCAAGGACATCGGTCCGCGCATCATCCGAGCCGGCATCATCGATGGAAAGGGGCCGTTCGCCGGTCCGACCAAGGTGCTCGTAGACACCGAGCAGGAAGCGCTCGACGCGGTCTCGATGTACAAGCAAAGCGGTCACGTGCAGATCAAGATCTACAGTTCGATCAAACCCGAGCTGATGCCGATCATCGCCAAGGCCGCCCACGAGCAGGGCATGCGCGTCAGCGGTCATGTACCGGCATTCATGACCGCGCGTCAGTTCGTCGAGAACGGTGCCGACGAGATCCAGCACATCAACATGCTGTTTCTCAATTTCATGTTCGACAAGGTCCAGGACACTCGTACCCCTGCGCGCTTCACGGCTGTCGCCGAACATGGCGCGGCGCTTGATCTCGGCTCGGCGCCGGTGCGTGAGTTCATCCAGTTGCTGAAACAGAAACACATCGTCATCGATCCAACGGTCGGCACCTTCGAGGACATGTTCCTGAGCCGACCGGGCGTGCCTTCGCCGGGGTTCTCGGCGATCGTCGAGCGCTTCCCGAGCAATTGGCAACGGCAGATGAAATCGGGATCCGGTGGTCTGGAAATGAAGCCCGGCCAGCAGGCGCTGTTTCGCGACGCGTACCAGAACATGGTCAACATGGTCGGTGTGCTGTATCGCAGTGGCATCCACATCGTCGCCGGCACCGACAACCTGGCCGGTATGACTTTGCCGCGAGAACTCGAGCTCTACGTCGAGGCCGGCATTCCGCCGATGGACGTGCTGCGCATTGCCACCAGCGGCAGCGCCCAGGTCATGAAACGCGAGGATGATTACGGGCGAATTGCCCCCGGCTACGTTTCCGACTTGATCCTCGTCGACGGCGATCCGACCATCAACATGGCCGACATCCGCAACGTTCGCACAACCATTCGCGGCGACCGTTTGTACGATGCCGACGCCTTGTTCAAGGCAGTGAGCATCAAACCAACACCGAAGCAGTAACGCGGAAAAAGCCATCGAAGCCCGCGCCATCGTGCGCGAATGTTGTAGGCGCCCTTCAGGGGCGAGCTTTTCGGCAATACGAAGCGAGGAGCTCGCCCGTGAACGGGCTCCTACGCCATTGCCGAGAAGATGCGGACTTGCCGGAACTGTCGTGCCGCGTTGCAACAATGTACGCTTGACGGATGACCAATCCCCCAAGCAATGCCGCAGACAGCCTGCGCTCGATCGACCTTCCCGATACTGACAAGGCACTGCGCGATGATGTCAATCGCGTCGGATCGCTGGTTGGAGAAATTCTTGCCGAACAGGAAGGCGAGGCATTCTTCGATGAAGTCGAGCGGATTCGCGTTGCAGCGATCCAGCGGCGTGAATCGAACGCAGGCACCGAAGACATGCAGGGTGAATTGTCCGGTGTCGATGTGGCTCACGCGACATCGCTGGTGCGCGCATTCTCGACCTATTTCGGTGCGGTCAATGTCGCCGAGCGCGTGCATCGCATCCGCCGTCGTCGTCACTACGAGATGGCCGG
>JBBRBU010000120.1:0-7399 GCA_038205505.1 Lysobacterales bacterium
CGTGAAGCGCCACCGCAACGCTCAACCAATGAACGCACGGCCTTGTCGGCATCCGGCCAGCCGATGCGCACGACACCGCCGACACAGACGGCGAGTGGCCAGCCCGAGCAACTCAAGGGCGTGCGCCGCAACATGGCGCGAGTCATGGCCGCCGCACACGCGCAGGTTGTCCCGACGACCTTGTGTGACGATGCAGACATCCACACCTGGACGCCGGGCAATGACATCACCGTGCGTCTGATCCGGTCAATCGTGCGCGCGTGCCAGGCCGTGCCGGCATTGAATGCCTGGTTCGATGGCGAGAACCTTAGCCGCACCCTGCACCGCCACGTCGATATCGGCATCGCCGTCGATACCGATGACGGTCTGTTCGTGCCTGCCTTGCGCAATGCAGACGTACTCGATGCCAACGGCGTGCGCCAGGCCATCACGCGCCTGCGTGACCAGGTCGTCAACCGCAGCATCCCGGCCGAGGAACTCAAGGGCTACACGATCTCGCTGTCGAATTTCGGTGTTTTCGCGGGTCGCTATGCAACCCCTATTGTGGTGCCACCAACGGTTGCGATCATCGCTGCCGGCAAGGGCCGCCACCAGATGACGCCGGTCATGGGCGGATTCGAATCACACAAGGTGATTCCGCTTTCGTTGACCTTTGACCATCGCGCCGCGACCGGCGGCGAGGCGGCACGCTTCCTCAAGGTGATGCTGGACGATCTGGCGCGACCGAACTAGGTTTCCGTTCGCAAACGTTTGCTCGATCCAGCGGCTGTTGCACGCGCAACGCGGCATCGCGCTTGAAGCGCGTCACGAAGATCCGTTTGGGTTTCGTCAACCGCGTGCCACCACGGGCTACCTCCATCAACCGGAATCGGTTTTTGGTTTGGGGCATGCAGGAATCCGCAACCATCCGAAGGTTTGCGTTAGCCCAGTCGCTCGCCCGAGCATACCTGCAGTGCGTGAACCCGCCCGATCCGGCACAATTCAAGGTTCGCGTCGGCCTTCTGTCGACGCCTGAAGATTCCGGAAAACGATGACCCTGCAAGGCAATTACGAACAGATCGCGCTCAAGGATTATGCCGAGCGCGCCTACCTCGATTACTCCATGTATGTCGTGCTTGATCGCGCGCTGCCGTTTATCGGTGACGGCCTCAAACCGGTGCAGCGCCGCATCATTTACTCGATGAGCGAGCTCGGCCTGCATGCCACGGCCAAGCCAAAGAAATCCGCGCGCACGATTGGTGACGTGATCGGCAAGTTCCATCCGCACGGCGACAGCGCGTGTTACGAGGCGATGGTGCTGATGGCGCAACCGTTCTCGTACCGCTATCCGCTGGTTGGCGGCCAGGGCAACTTCGGCTCGCAGGATGATCCGAAATCATTCGCGGCAATGCGTTACACCGAATCGAAACTGACGCCGATCGCCGAAGCGCTGCTCGAAGAGCTTGGCCATGGCACGGTCGACTGGGTGCCGAACTTCGATGGCACGCTCAAGGAACCGGCGTGGATGCCTTCGCGCATTCCGCATGTTCTGATCAATGGCACCACCGGCATCGCAGTCGGCATGGCCACAGACATCCCACCGCACAACCTGCGCGAAATCGTCAGTGCCTGCATCCATCTGCTCGACAATCCGGATGCGACCATTGCCGAGCTCTGCGAGTTTGTCCCTGGTCCGGACTATCCAACCGAAGCCGAGATCATCACGCCGAAGAGCGACCTGCTCAACATGTACACCACCGGCAACGGTAGCCTGCGTGCGCGTGCCATCTATACGCGCGAGGACGGCAACATCGTCATCACCGCGCTGCCGCACCAGGTTTCGCCGTCGAAGATCATCGAGCAGCTCGCCGCGCAGATGCGCGCGAAGAAACTGCCGATGATCGAGGATGTGCGCGACGAGTCAGATCACCTGAATCCGATCCGCCTGGTGTTGTTCCCGCGATCGAACCGAATCGATGCCGACGAGCTCATGCCGCATCTGTTCGCGACCACCGATCTCGAGAAGAGCTACCGCGTCAACCTCAACATGATCGGTCTTGATGGCCGTCCGCAGGTCAAGAACCTCAGGCAGATTCTCGCCGAATGGTTGCGCTTCCGCACCGATACGGTGACGCGTCGTCTGCAACACCGTCTCGAAAAAGTCGAGCGCCGCTTGCACTTGCTCGAAGGCTTGCGCATCGCCTACCTCAACCTCGATGAAGTGATTCGCATCGTGCGCAGCGAGGATGAGCCGAAACCGGTGCTGATGAAGCGTTTCGGACTCAGCGAAGAACAATCCGACTACATCCTCGAAACGAAGCTGCGCCAGCTCGCCCGCATCGAGGAAATGAAGATCAATGCCGAGACTGACGAGCTCGAACAGGAACGCGCGAAGATCAATGTCCTGCTCAACTCGAAGGCGCGCCTGAAAACTCTGCTCAAGGACGAGCTGCGCGATGACGCGAAGAAATTCGGTGATGATCGTCGCTCGCCACTGGTCGCTCGCGCAGCAGCGCAGGCGCTCGATGAAGCCGCTCTTGTCACCAGCGAACCGACCACGATCGTGCTCTCGACCAAGGGCTGGATCCGCGCGGCCAAGGGCCACGATATCGATGCAGCGACCCTCAACTACCGCGAAGGCGACGGCTTCCTGGCCGCGGGCAAGGGCCGCACGACGCAGCAGGTCGCCTTTATTGATTCGAGTGGACGCAGCTATTCAACTGCCGCCCACTCGCTGCCGTCGGCACGCGGCAACGGCGAGCCGGTCAGCGGTCGCTTCAGTCTGCCTGCCGGTGCACAGATCGATACCCTGGTGATCGCCGATCCGGCTACGCGCCTCGTGCTCGCCTCGGATTTCGGCTACGGCTTCGTGACCCGATTCGAAGCCCTGCTCGGCAACAAGAAAGCCGGCAAGCAGTTGATCAATCTCGACGCCAAGTCGCATGTGCTGCATCCGGCCCTGGTCGAGGACTCCGCGCGCGACCGCATTGTCGTAGCGACCAGCAGCGGCCATTTGCTGATGTTCTCGGTCGCCGAATTGCCCGAGCTCGATAATGGCGGCAAGGGCAACAAGCTGATCGAGATTCCGAAACCGAAACTCAGCTCGGGCGAGCGCGTGGTTGGTGTCGCCGTAGTCGCCGAAGGCAAGGGCGAAGCGACCCTGTTCGCCGGCCAGCGCAAACTGATCCTGAAATGGGCCGATCTGGTTGAATACGGCGGCAATCGTGCAATGCGTGGCTCACTGTTGCCACGCGGCTTCCAGCGCGTTGATCGCATCGAGACGACGGGCTGATCATGAGCAAACCGACGCGCTGGCTGCTTCGTTTCCTTGGTCTGATCGTGATCGTCGCGATTGTGCTCGTCGTCGCCGCCTGGTTCGCACTGCGCGGCAGCCTTCCGCAACTCGATGGCAACGTTCAGGCGTCAGCGATCAGCGCCGCCACGAGCATCGAGCGCGACGCACTCGGCACGGTAACGATCAAGGCGGAAAGCCGTGCCGACGCGACCTGGGCGCTTGGCCATGTGCATGCGCAGGAACGCTTCTTCGAGATGGACCTGATGCGCCGCAGCGCCGCCGGGGAACTGGCCGAGTTGTTTGGCGCCGCAGCTGTGCCGATCGACCGGCGCGCTCGAGTTCACCGCATGCGCGCGCGCGCCGAAGCCACCCTGGCGCTCGCACCCGAGGCCGATCGCAAGCTCATCGAAACCTACCGCGACGGCGTCAATGCCGGACTCGCGGCACTTCGTACCCGACCCTTCGCGTACTTCCTTACGCGCAATACGCCGCGGCCCTGGACCAGTGCGGACTGCTTGCTCGTCATCGATGCGATGTATTTTTCACTCAACGATGCCGAGAACAAGCGCGAGCTGGCGTTCTCGCGCATGAAAGCCGCCCTGCCCGACTCGGCGTTCCAGTTCCTGACCGCGACCGGCGGCTGGTGGGATGCACCGTTGAGCGGGCCGGCAATGCGCTGGCCCGATCCACCACCCGCGGCGGACATTGATCTGCGCGCGCTTGATCAATCCTTGCTGAAGCACAGCTCGTCGCCCAGCGATGTCGTTCCGGGCAGCAACAGCTTCGCCGTCAGCGGCGCCTTGACCGGCGGCCCGGGCCTGATCGCCAATGACATGCATCTTGATCTGCGCGTTCCGGATATCTGGTTTCGTGCGCGCCTGATCTATCCGAGCTCGCGCCACCCCGGCGAAACTGTCGATGTCACCGGCGCCAGTCTGCCCGGCACACCTGCGATTGTCGCAGGCAGCAATCGTTCGATTGCCTGGGGCTTCACCAACAGCTATGGCGATTTTGCCGACTGGGTGCGCGTGATTCCGGACCCCGACGCGGCGGATCATTATTTGACCGCGGATGGCAGCGCCGCGATCGACACGCATGTGGAATCGATCGCCGTACATGGTGCAGGGGCGGAATCCTTCGAGGTCCGCGAGACGCGCTGGGGACCGATCATGGCCGAAGATGCCGATGGCACGCCGCTGGCTCTGGCCTGGACCGCCGAACGCGATGGCGCGGTCAATCTTGACCTGCTCAAACTCGAGACGGCGGAGACGGCCGACGAGGCGGTTGCGATCGTTCAGGGCGCCGGAATGCCTGCGCAGAATTTCCTCGTTGCCGATCGCTTTGGCAGCATCGCCTGGACCATTGCCGGACGCATACCGCAGCGCGTCGGCGGATTCAACCCCGAGTTGCCAGCCGACTGGAGTCAACCCGGCACAGGCTGGAATGGCTGGGTCGCGGCGGACGAATATCCCTTGATTTCAAATCCACCGTGGCAGCGTTTGTGGACCGCCAACGCGCGCGTTGCCGACGAAGGCAAGCATCTCGAACTGCTCGGTGATGGCGGCTACGATCTCGGTGCACGCCAGCAGCAGATCCGCGACGGCCTGCGAGCGAAGGAGCATTTCACCGCGGCCGACATGCTCGAAATCCAGCTCGATGCTCGCGCCTTGTTTCTTGATCCGTGGCGCAAGCAACTCGTGAATCTGCTCGAACACAGCGCCACAACGCCGCAACGCAATGACCTGCGCAGGGCGCTCGATGACTGGGATGGCCATGCCTCGATCAATTCGGTCAGCTACCGCATCGTCCGCGCCTGGCGCAACGAAGTGAAAGACACGGCGCTCAACGCGTTTGCCGGTGCGGTTCGCGTCCACTTCGCCGAATTTGAAATGCCCAAACTGCCGCAATCGGAACACGCCGTGTGGATGCTGTTGCAACGCAGACCGCCGAACTTGCTGCCACCGGGCTATCAAGGCTGGGACGCCCTGCAACTCGATGCGCTCGATCGCGTAGCCGCGAACCTCGACAAGCAGCCCGGTGGAATCGCCGAGCGGACCTGGGGCGAACGCAATACCGCGCGCATCGCGCACCCCCTGTCGCGCGCGCTGCCGGGCTTTCTTGCCCGATGGCTCGACATGCCTGCGGATCAATTGCCTGGCGACAGCAACATGCCGCGCGTGCAGGGTCCCAAGTTTGGAGCATCGGAGCGCTTCGCCGTGGCACCGGGCGATGAGGAAAATGGCTATTTCGAGTTGCCGGGCGGCCAGAGCGGCCACCCGTTGTCGCCGTTCTACGGAGCCGGTCACCGCGATTGGGTTGAAGGCAAACCGACGCCGTTCCTGCCGGGTCCCACGATCCATCGATTACGGTTTGACCCCGCCGCGGATTGATCCGCGACGCATAGCTGGCAGGTAAGAAGCCACGAATATGTTGGACGAGCCCCTGCTTGGGCGAACTTCACAGCGCATCGACGTGGAGCTCGCCTGTGGCCGGGCCCTACGAAGAAGAGAGCGTCGAATCAGGGTGCATCGAATCCGTTGGCGAAGACAAGATCGCTGATCGGCGCCAGCACATTCGCAACCAGACTCTGTGGCGTTCCGCCTTGTGCGATATGCAGGCTGACACCGCCTGCGATCGCGCCGCTGTTTGCGACAAACGAAAAGCGATACATCGTGCCCCAGTTCAGCGGATTGAGAACCGCTGGAACATTCGGACGCGGAGTAGGAAGGACCGGCGCAGTCCAGCTCACGGTTGTGGCGTTGTTGATACTAGTCCAGTTGTTGCCCGCATTCATGTCGCCGTCGCTGAAATTGATGGCGCTGATACTGAGACCCGCAGCGACTGGCACCGTGAACCGATCAAATCCGTAATTGTGCACTACTTCCAATCCGAAGTTGCCCGGAACGCTGACGGCTCGTGCGAAATCATAGTTCATGACTACATAGTCGTAGCGCCATGATCCTGCGCCGAGGTCGAATACCTTGACCGCGACCTTTACATGGCCCTCACTGCTGACCAACTCCTGCACGGCTACCTGCGCCGCTGGCGCGGGCAAATTCACCCAGCGATCAAGCGCTGAGCCAAGGCGATAGTTGGTTCCTGAACCTAGATTCCAGATCGATCCGCTCCAGCTCGGCACCACGGTCTTGGTCGCCATCGAGTTATAGATGTTGATGTCTTCGCGAGCCAGGTACCACGATTCAAAGAGATAGCTGGCACCGGGTTGCGTGGCGGGCGCCATTTGCGACTCGGCGACGATGAGCCGCTGCGAATATTGCGTGTTGCCCGACGCATTTGCCACGCCGTCGCAGTTGATATCGTAGATCGATTTGCAGCGTCCCCACTCGTTCGTCGCGGGTATGATTTCCGAGCGCGGACCGAGATCATTGCTGCTGTCATTGTTTCCGGTGCCGTAGGTGTCCATGCATCGACGGCCGAGCACATGAAAATTCGTGCCGTGCCCATCTGCACAGGCCACGTTGGTGGTCAGGAACGCATGCTTTACCCCGGAGCGTCCGATCTGATCGATGCTTCCATCAGGATTCACCCGATACATGTTCCAGATCAGATAGGGATGCTGGTCGTTGTTGTACGGCGCGAAGGTGCCGGAGAACTTCTGGTACCACGGAATATCCGCCGTCCACAGCGCCTCGCTGGTGCCGAGTGGATCGCCCGGAATCGTGGCCACCGCAGTGCCGTCGTTGACGTTGTTGATCAGCGTCGAGCTCGGCGTGAAGACCACCTGGCTGCTCGCCGCTACCCCGGTACAGCCCGTGCAACGGCTGTATTGCGGCGTGAACGCCTGCATGAACAGGTCGGCCTCATAAACACCACCCATCGGTGCCGGAGTGCCGGCCCAGTCATAGACGCCGCCGCCATTTGGCTCGTTTCCGCTCCCCTGGCGTTGAATCTCGGTCGTCATTTCCAGATCCGCGATGGCCCAGTCCGCCACATCGGCATGACCGAGGCGCTCGGCCAACGCCCGGCTGATGCGCAAGTCCATGGTCCGCACCGCGAGTGTGCGGTTTTCGTCAATCAATTCGTACATGAGGCGATCGACATAGAACCAGGCTTTGCCGTCGGCACCCACCAGATCTAGCAGCAGCGAATCATCGGCCCGCGTAC
>JBBRBU010000121.1:0-7157 GCA_038205505.1 Lysobacterales bacterium
CGCTGTTCTGGACGTCGCAAGGATATTGGTATCTGGACATCGACTTGAACCGAACGCCGGCGCGCGAAGGCACGATGGGACCGGTGCTCAAGGGCGACTGGTTACCACGCGGACCAACCGGCACTGCCTTCGGGCCACGACCTGCTTCGCTTTCGGATCGACATCTTGTGCTGAACCAGAAATTCGCCAACGCCTGGCGCGTCAGCAAGACAACCAGCCTGTTCGACTATGCGCCGGGAAGTTCTACCGCGGATTTCACCGACGTGAATTGGCCACCCGAAAGCGGCAAGCCCTGCAAGACCAGCTTGCCAAGCAATGCGCCGCTCGAGAAGCAGAACCCCGAATTGGCAAAGCGTTTCTGTCGCGGCATCAAGGACAAGGCCCTGCTGGCCAATTGCCTGTTCGACGTGACGGTAATGGGCGAAGCCGGCGTAGCCATCCCTGGCGGGGTACTGGCAGCGCCTGTAGACAATTGAGTGAAAGGCATGCGGTGCGGCGCACTCTGTGCCGCACCGTCAAGAACGACGGGGACATATATCGACGCCTCCTCCAGATCAAGCCATTGCGATGGAGAGGAGCGGTGCTCGGACAACTATTCGGCGTCGTGTGAGGCAGGTTGCCTCGCGCCGTGATGAGCTTCGATTCTGAGGGCCCCAAACACCCATGCGTGCTCGTGGCACGGGTCCGAGCAGGGCTCTTCTCAGGAACGATGACCGTTTCATTTATCAGGTTGGCCGGACTCGGTTGAACTTGATCGCGTGAATCTGGAAGCGCGCGGAATTCAGCGCGCAGGTTGTGGACAGTGTCCTTTGCGTGGATCGAAGGGATTGCTCCCGGCAAGGAAGCTCCAGACGATGCGAACCAGCTTGCTGGCCAGCGCAACCGTTGGTTGATTTTCGCGCGACTGGCATAAGCGCAAGACTTCATCGAGCCCTTTACCAGCGGTGCGCCACCGGCGCTGCGCGTCTTTCTCAAAGCGGCAGGTGCATGGCAAACCAGCGCTATCGGCTTGCCTGCGGCGAACGTCGATTCGATCAAGCCAATCGAAATCCTCGTCGTCGGCCAGGTGCCATAGCGGTCCATGACCGCCGGCGTAGACCACGGCGTCAAAGTCGCCGTTCGCAACGTCGACGAGAATGCTTGTCGTTGCGAGCCGCACACGCCACTGGCGGGTACAGCTATCAGCAGATTGCCGAACATTTCAGTATGCACTTCACCTCTGTCGGTCGGCTTGTCAGGAGTGGGAGAGCCAGTTCACGTAGTCAATAAATGCATCGATGCTAGACCTGTCCCCTCGCTCGTTCTTGACCCTGTGCTCGCCTAAAGCGTGTTGCGCTTCAGAGTTGAACCCACTGACACTGTAATCCTGAGTTGATGCGCGCTTTAAGACAAGAATCATTGTTCTCTTTATGTTGTTATTCCCTTCTCTTCCTATTGCATTACCCTTAGAATGGTTCTTGCGGTCCGATCCGGGGAACCCGGTCGCTCGCTACGCTGCGCTTGGGGGAGTGCGCGACCTTTTGGGGGAAGCCGAACGGGCCTCGTTGAAGTTCACATGATGCCGCTTCAGCTCATCGGCTTGTCTTGACAAGCGTGTTCGCTATTTCAACCTGCAGGGGATATCGCATGAAACTGCTATTGAGGCTAATTCGGACAACTTTGCCTGCTGCACTTGCCTGCCTGACCATGGCGCTGCCAGCAGCGTCCACGGCTCACGCACAGGATGTCGTCAATCCACAGATTACGGACGCGCGGGTCGTCTCGAATCCGCCCTTGCTGCAGTCGAGAAAGCTGCGGTCGCGCACCACCGCCCTGGTTGCCATGCCGCAAGATGCCTCGGCTGTCTCGCATGAAGCGCTCTACGACCTCAACGTCATCTATACCGATGGCACGATCTGGAATCCGGCAACGCAGCGCGTGGACAAGGTCAAGTTGCGCAGCTACCAGGGCACCGACGTGAATCCGAACGTCCCCTTCGTCTCGCCGATGCTGGACGTGGTTCCGGGCGACACGATCCGGATTTCGCTCAACAACAAGTTGCCGGCTGATCCGAGTTGCACGAGTTCGGGTGGCAGCATGAACACGCCGCATTGCTTCAACGGCACCAACCTGCACACGCATGGCTTGTGGGTGAATCCCGCCGGCAATGGTGACAACGTCCTGATATCGATCAACCCGGGCGTGAGCTTCCAATACGAATACAACATTCCGTCCGATCATCCTTCTGGCACGTTCTGGTATCACACCCACCGTCACGGCTCGACCGCGCTGCAGGTTTCCAGCGGCATGGCTGGCGCCCTGATCATTCGTGGCAATCGTCTACCGACGCCAACCGACAACGGCGATATCGATACCTTGCTGAAGCCGACCGCTACGCAGCGTTTCAAGGAGCGCGTGCTGGTGATGCAGCAGATCCAGTACGCCTGTCGTGATGCGCAGGGAGCCATCAAACTCAATCCAGACAAGACCTATCGTTGCGATCCGGGCGATGTCGGCGGCATCGAGGGCTACGATCAGTTTGGTCCTGGCAGCTGGCCGGCCTCGGGCCGCTACACCAGTATCAATGGTGTAGTGCTGCCCACGTTTGCCGACGCCAGTACCGGGCAGATCGAACGCTGGCGCGTCATCCATGGTGGCGTGCGCGACACGATCAATCTGGAATTCCGCAAGCTGAAGGTCAATAGCCCAAGCCCGCTGAGCTTGCGTGCCGTCGATCAGGACAAGTTCGTCGGTGAGAATTGCACGGGTGATCCGCTGCCACAGCATCTGATTGCTGCAGATGGCCTGACCACGGGCAATGCCATCACGACGACGCAAACCGTGTTCCAGCCAGCCTACCGCTGGGATGCACTGATGGTGTTTCCAGAGCCCGGCGTCTACTGCGTGGTCGATGCTGCTGCGCCAGCCTCGGCGAGTGTCGATCAGACGGCGCCATCGCGGCAGCTGCTGGGTCTGGTCATGGTGACCGCCGCGGCCAAGGTGCCAGCAGACATCACCGCCTATCTGAAGTCGGAACTGGTGGCCGCAGCGAATGTGAATATGCCTGCCTCGGTGCGCAAGAAGGTCACGGACGATCTGAAGGGCGACCTCACTCTCTCGAGCTTCGTTCCGCATCCGGATATCAAGGATGGCGAAGTGACCGGCACTCAGGAGCTTGTCTTCAATATTGATGTGTCACAGACGCCACCCGTATTCGAGGTCAACGGAAAACCGTTTGATCCGAGCGTGATCAATCGAACCTTGATGCTGGGTGGCGTCGATGAATGGACGCTTCGATCCGATTTCGTGAGCCATCCGTTCCACATTCATGTCAATCCGTTTCAGGTCGTCAAGATTCTGGATCCGAGTGGCAAGGACGTGAGCGGACCCGATGCGGTCGACAATGCCGGTGGTTCGGTCGATCCCCAGTACCGTGCACTCAAGGGTGTATGGAAAGACACGCTGTGGGTGAAGAATCTCATGCAGCCCAGCGCGGCCGAGGGGAAATACACACTGGTCGTGCGTACGCGCTATCAGCGCTATATCGGTGATTATGTTCTGCACTGCCACATCCTCGATCACGAGGATCAGGGAATGATGCAGATCATCCGCGTTGCCTTGCCCGATGGTGCCGGCGGTGTTACGCAGATGCATCATCACTAGGCAGAGTCCGGGCAACCCCCTCCGTGGTTGTTTGGCGTAGGTTTCAAGGCAGGTCGTACGTCGTGATGCGTAAACGGCGGAATCACCTTCGGTGGTTCCGCCCTACGAGCGAGACTGGCTATCGGGATTGTCGACGTGATGTGCTTTGCCGCTTCGTCGCTGGTGGAAGTCGTCAGGCAGCTTGCACTGCCCGATTCGCATTCGGCGGAATCACGTTAGTGATTCCGCCCTACGTTTGGGACAAGGTTTCGGCGCCTTCGGCACGTTGCGCGTTTTGGCTTCGTCGATGGTCGAAGTTGTGTGGCGGGTTGCACGGCGTGATGCGGGTTCGGCGGAATCAACTTTTGGTGGTTCCGCCTTGCAGATTGGGAAAGACCTTGGCGTCGTTGATGCCGTGCCTGTGGCAGGCGCAATCGGGCGTTGGCGACATCGGCAAACCGGATTGTGAAGCACGGACCCGAGTCGGTCGAAGTCGACCGCTCCAGAGCGTGGCCAAGGCGAGGATGATCAGTCCGCCGTAGAGCAGTACCGGGGTCTCAAGCAGAGACTTCCCCGAGAAGATGAGGAGTGACCCAGCGAGCCCGAGGACGGCGGCGCGCCAGTCGTGGCAGCGTCGCGCCCGTACCAGCAGGACCGCCATGGCGATGCCGAGAAGGGTCAGAGATAGGGGCATTCCCCAGAGCCGGGTGACCCAGGGACTCAGGTCAAATGCACCCATCAGGCCGAACCACGCCATCAGGCACATAGGACATTTTGGCAGCAGCACCAAGATGATCGCCGGCACGAACCCGCCGGCTCCGCGACCTGCCCTCGACAGGCGTGTTGCCGAGCGACCCGCAACGATAGTCGATGCCTGATCATTGCTCATCACCGTACTCCCCCGATTCTTCAAGTTCGCGAAAGAGCTGCGGCGAGCTTCACTTCGCACTGCCGAAGGGGTGATGTGCTACTCGGTCTTCATCAACAGCTGGACGCTGACGGTCGGATTTCCCATCATCTTCTGCGGGAATCGATCGCCGACCAGACTCGTGTCGACAGGCTCGACGACAACACTGAGCTTTCCGTCGGCAACCTCTTTCAGCGGCAACTCGAAATCGAAGTGGACGATCGCGTTGTTCACGCAATTCGGACACTTGTCCGCTTCGTTGGGTTGAAACATGAATCGAGAGGCGATGCGCTGGCCGTCCTTCAGCAAATGCACCTTGAAGCTGCCTGGAATCTTGAGCCGGTTGAGCCCATCCACACGGACATTGGCGCGCGCGGTGTCCACGGAAAACTTTTCCGCGGCGGAAGCGGACATCCGGGTTTTGGTGAGGAAGCTCATCTTGACGGCCGTGGGCGGTTCCGCATAGTCGACGTCGAGGGAATTCTCGGAGTCGATGATCGTTAGCGTATCCAGTTTCGGAGGGTTGGCAGTGAAGGGTGTCAGCGTCGCCAGCGCGGGTACGGTGAAAATCTGGTAACTCAGCGCATCGGTCTGCTTGTTGATGGTGCTTAGCAGCCCGTTCAGATCGGTTGCATTCATTCCTCGTTGCCACTTCCAGAACAGGCGATCCCAGTTGGCGTGGAAGAACCAGAAGACCGGATCGAATGCGGCGACCGATTGGACCGACATCGTGGGTCCAATGGCTCCATGGCCCCCGTCATGTGCAGCGATGATTGTATTGTGGGGAGCCCCTGACCAGTAGCCGTGGAAATCTTCCCAGTCGGTCTTGGTCAGTGCGCGATTGAGGTCCTCGGTCACGCTATAGGTGACGAGATTGCTCTGAATATCAGGGTACGAAAATCGCTGCGTCACGTAACCCTTGTTGAATCCTCCGCCGATATCCTCGGGAAGGGTGTAGCTGTCGAAAGGGGCTGCCTTCAGAACGTCCGGAAACGGCGTCGTAATATCCCAGTAGGGCAGGGTCACGTTATCGCAGCCCGGAACCGAGCGAAGCGCATTCTCGAAGCCGACCAGATAGGCGCGGTGCCAAGGGTTGTAGGCCGGAACATGATGCTGGCAATAGAGCGGGGACGGCAGCCAGTGATATCCGGCCTGGACAAAGTAGCTGTTGGGGTCATCCGGCTTCATGGCCATGATCGCGGAAAAGGCCTTCTTCAGGTTGGCCATTTCCGTAACGGTCAAAGTAGTCACATCCTTGCGTATCCGCGACGCGCTGCTCGCTTGTGCTGCTGTCAACTTGAGCATGCCGTCGAGGATCGGCTGCGGATTGGTGCCCTTCGGGTATCCGTCGCTCATCCAGTTGAGGAAGGTTGACACGGTGTCGGCGGACCACGGAGCACCCGGAGGCATGTTGCCAGCCGCCACCTGACCATAGATTCCACCCGCGCTGGCCTTCACTTCCTCGTAGCTGGTCAGATCCAGGCCCTGCGACTTCATGTGATCGATGTCGGTCGCAGTGAAGAGCTGGCGGATATTTCCATACCAGGTCGGGCTCGAGACGGGATTGCCGTTGCTGTCAGTCATGGAGTGTGCCCTTGGTGAGATTGCCGGCGGCGTTCGAGCAATTGCGAAAACCGCAACACCCGGGACGCGACATGTCTCAGGGCAAGCTAGTTGAATTCACCGAGGTGCGATAGCTGTCACTTCTTACAGCTTGTAGAATTGTTGCAAGCGTGATAGTGGCAAGTAATATGTACTACAAATGACAAGTGATCAGCTTCGTATGAATAATTGTCGTTGGCGGCTGTCATGCGCCTGGGCTTGGCCAGCCATCGGGGCACCCATAATCCGCAAGGGCGATAGGGCAAGGAATCTTGGGTGTCCTGGGTTGTTCTTCTATCACCTGATGATCGAGACGCCCGACGGCAACCTGTCGAAAGGCATGCGCCAGTTGAACGGCGTATTCACCCAGACCAGCAATCGTCGGCATGGCCGCAGCGGACATCTTTTCCAGGAGCGCTTCAAGGCGATCCTGGTCGACGCCGACAGCTATCTTCTGGAGTTGGCGCGCCACGTGGTGTTGAACCCGGTGCGTGCCGGTATGGTTCGCGATCCGGGCAAGTGGCCGTGGAGCAGCTACCGGGCGATGGTTGGCGATGAGCCGCAGCCAGACTGGCTGGCTACCGATGGTTTGCTCGCCGCATTCGCCAAGCGACGCGCCGATGCGCGCAAGCGCTACATCCGCTTTGTCGCTGAAGACAAGGGTGTCGACTCGATCTGAATTCACCTCAACAACCAGGTGTTTCTCGGCGACGATGCTTTTGTCGCAAAGAGTCTTCGGTGCAAGCTGGTGAATGATGACGTGAGTGTGCCAAAGGCACAGCGGCGTCCACCGCCACCATCACTTGAGTCGATCGCAACTCGGCACCCAACACGCGATGCCGCGATCGTCGCCGCCCACGCTACCGGCGGATACAGCTATCAGCAGATTGCCGAGCATTTCGGTATGCACTTCACTTCCGTCGGTCGTATTGTCAGGAGAGGGAGAGCCAATTCACGTAGTCAATGATGCATCGAAGCTAGACCTGCCCCGGTGCTCCGTGCTCCGTGACCCCGTGCACCTGCACAC
>JBBRBU010000122.1:0-7146 GCA_038205505.1 Lysobacterales bacterium
CTATCCGTTCGACGCGCATCACCAATTGCTGCTCTCTGCTGACAACCATAATTCAATCAATGGTATTCGGCAGTACGCACGCAGGGCTGGAGCGCGAGTTCGCACATTGCGCTTGAACGAAGCCCTCGAACTCGACGCACCGGAACAGGCTTTGCAGGCGGCAGCAATCTATGGTCCTGGACTGCTGGCGTTTCCAGCGCAGTCGAATTTTTCCGGGGTTCTGCACCCTCTCGAGCTGGTCCGGCGCGCTCGCGCACTCGGTTTTGACGTGCTCCTCGACGCCGCGGCGTTTTTGCCAAGCCATCGATTGAGTTTGCGCGAATGCCCGGCGGATTTCGCCGTGCTCTCGTTCTACAAGCTGTTCGGCTATCCGACTGGCCTCGGCGCATTGGTGATGCGGCGCGATGCGATGGCCAAATTGCGTCGCCCATGGTTTGCCGGAGGCACGGTGCGCTACGCATCTGTGCAAGCCGATGTGCACCAGTTGCATGATGGCGCCGAGGCATTCGAAGACGGCACACCGGACTTTCTCGGCATCGCCGCGCTGCCGGCGGGATTTGCTCTTTTGGCGGAAGTCGGCATGCCGAGGCTCGGCGTTCACATCGCCGCGTTGTCCGCGCAGCTGTTCGCGAAGCTGCGGACGCTTCGGCATGTGAATGGCGCGCCGCTGGTCCGCATTTATGGCCCTGATGAATCAGCCGCTCGGGGCAGTGCGCTGGTCTTCAACGTTCTCGACGCGCAAGGCGATCCGTTGCCGTACGCCGACATTGAATCGGCGGCGCGCGACTCGCGCATCTCGGTTCGCGGCGGTTGCTTTTGCAATCCCGGCGCGTCCGAAGCGGCGTTTGCCACGGAACCTGCTCAACTCGCGCGATGCCTGGACATGCTTGGCGACAATTTCTCGCCGCCTCGGCTAGCCGCGTGCACCGGAAGAGCGGCTGGTGCGATCCGCGCCTCGGTTGGCCTCGCCAACAATACAACCGATATTACCCGGCTAATCGATTTGTTGGCAGCGTTTGGCGTAGCGCCCGGGCGCGGTCATCGCGCAACCGGGATGTCTTGCCACTTGCATTCCTGATTGCCGCTCAAGCGCACGCTTCCGTCGCGACGAACGCGCGGCGTGAATGCGGGTGGCGAAAGCGGGATATCCACACATCCTTGATTTGCCTATTTCATTTGGCAGCGTTGTCATACGCCATTCTCTCAACGAAAATGCAACGCGGGTCAGAGTGCGCCTTCAATGATCGGGAGTCCGGAAAGTCGACGCTAGCGACAAGCGCAACCTGTCCCCGGTTTCGCTGGAACTAACGACCCAGGCTAATCTTCAGAAGGCGTGCATTTCCAGGTCCAGTCGTCGGGTGCGGCGATGCCCGTCGCACGTGCCATCAAATAGCCACTGTCCGCGATCGGTCCAAGCACGTGGCCGCGCGACTGCAAATAATCGATCAACGGCCAGAAATGCACGGTCCCCAGCGGAAACACAGACAGTTTGCTTCGCGCGGCACGCTCCGTCATTGCGTCCAGCCATGGCGCAAGGCGGGCGATATCTCCCCTGCGCATCATGGTCATCGCGACGTCACACCCCCATGTTTTCGGGTAGGGATTGGTGAATTTTTCGAGCTGGCTCTCGTCACCGAGATCGAACAGTACCCAACGCAACGCGCCCGTTAAATCCCAGTATTCATAGTTATACTCGTACTTCGCAAGCAGATGTTCGAGCTGTTCGATCCAGGCAACGACGCGCGCCGGATCAACCGCTTCACCCAGGCGCCGCAGAGCACACAACGCAGCAATGGCATTGCTGCTTTTCAGGTCAAGCTCGCGGTCCTCGCACCCGAGCGAATCACTATCTGAAGGTCGGCATTTCTTGCGTGGCTCACCCGCATCGAGTGCCTGCTGAAAAGTACGCAGCGAATCGACTTCGATTTCCGGTGACAGCAATCGAGCAGCGGGCTTGAGGGCGGACAGCCCAAGCGCTTCGTAGTGATGGGACTGAAGCCTCGCAAGGCGGCGCTTCTCCTTGACGAAATATGCGACCAGTTCGTCGCCGATGTGCGAATGATTGATCCAGGGCAGGTCAAAGGCGACGAAACCTCCCAGATAACCGCCATCGCCGCTGCGCTTGAGCTTGCTGGTCCAGGAAACCAGCACCTCCAATGAGGGAGACACCAGGATCAGGCTTGCGAGTTTCGGTATCCAGCCTGACTCGCGCTCCATCAGAGCGTAGTGCGTCACAGCTTCAAAATCACCCAGTGCACCGAGGACACGTAGCGCATCTCTTCGCTTGGAGAAGTCGCCGTACTCCATTGCTTCGATCGCAGCGTCGTGGGTGGGGTAGCGCTGCAGGAGGTTTTCGCGAGTTTCGTCGAAGAGGCCCATCCATTTTCGGTAGAACGCCAGCCCGCTGCGGCTGAAGGCTGGATCGGAATTCATGGCTTTCGTCTTCCCTCGAGTGTGGCCTGGCTGCAGAGCCTATACATTTTGAGAATCCCCGCGCCACGAATCCGAACGAAACCCGCGGATTGTTCCGGGGTAAATGAAGCCATGGGCTTGGCGAGAGACCATTATCGGGAGCCCCATGACTCCTCTCCGGCAAATGGATGTCCCGAATCGCACAAACCCACACGAATCGCGTTGTTTACTCTACGATCTGAATATCCTTGTTCCCGCCAGCGATCGATTGGGACCCGATCGGGGGATCAAAGCTCCGGCTTGACGCCGGGAACATGCTTCTTCGGAAATCCATCTTCCAACTTGAAATAGAAAGGGATGGGCTGTTCCGGTTTTGACCCAAAGGCTATTTTGTCAGTCATGGCTGTTTTTATGAGCTTCAATCCTCCCTGTTCAATAACCTCGCTTTTCGAATATTGCAGTTGACCGTTCCAGTCAGCGATGATTGCGAATGGGCATAGCAGATCTGATTTCGGCGGGGTAAAGCTGAGGATCTTGACGTAGTCAACGGGCTCCTTGAAATGGTGGACAATCTCGATGATTTTTGTCGCGCCGATATATCCAAGATCAAACTGCATGGTTGAACGACCCTTCTGGAACATGCTCAGGTAGTCCCAGTACATTCCTGTCCCGTCCCGCTTTGGAAAAGAATCAAGCAGATCCTGCTTTGCAAGACACACGCTGGAGGTTGTGTACTCGACAGCTCCCTTGTGCTCGATTTGCGTGTAGTAATCCCAGTGGCCTTGCATCTTCCGGGCTGAGGATAAATTGAAATATTCCTCTCCGCCGGCAAAGGCCTGGCCGATGGTAAAAATGGATGTCGATAGCGTCAATGCAGTTCTGAATCCTGCTAGCCTCATCTGTTCACTCCTGCCCGACAACGATTCGAAACCGGGACGTCCACACCCGAAGCCTGAACATCCACACATCCGCAGTTTACCTGCTGGGCATGTCAGCGCTCACCTGCAGACGCATCCAGTGCCTTCCTCTGTTCTTGCGGGATGACGACCGCTCGAAGTCTCGTTGTCGACCCAGAGTGGCCTCGGTCGATGTCACGATTCCGGGTGTCCCCGGGTGCAGAGATCATTGGCATGACAGTACGCCACAGCGAAGCTGTTGGATCAGGAGTCGCTGATACCGTCATGCTGTCAGTACGGCTGAGTATCTTTATGGAAGAAATCCCATCGCCCGTTGTTTTCGACGGCCATCAAGTCGTCGTCGGGGTAGATCACGGTGTCGCCCGAGGTTCGATCTCCAATTTCGAGATACAGGACATCCCGGTCCGAGCGATTCAGAATCCTGTGGCCATTGCCGGTACCCGCGCGGAAACCCGCGCACATGCCCGAGGCAAGTTCCACGTAGCCATTGTTCGTATGCAGCGTCGGACTACCCTCCAGAATAAATATGAATTCCTGCTGGCGGGAATGGGAGTGCCGCAATGACGAACTGCTTCCAGGCTGCAATCGGGTCATGTTTACGCCAAAATTGGTCAGCCCGAAATGGTTGCCGAGTCGAATCCTGATCCTGCCTTCCATCCTCGATGCGAAGACGCTCGGATAGTTTGAAGTGGTCGACCTTTCTGAGGCATCTGCCGCCAGGATGGGCGGCTCGTCCAACTGTCCTTGAGTCTTCATTGCGTGCGACTCGCACCCTGTGCGGCATCGGATTCCATCGCATTCAGTACGGCGACCATATCCAGTTCACCAAGACCCGCATCACGGGCTTTTCTGAAGGCCAGCGCGCACGACTGAATGATTGGATTTTGCGTTTGCCCGCGCAGGGCTTCTTGTTCGACAAGGTTTGCGATCGTAGCGACATCCTGAATGGAAGCCTGCGGCGCAAATTCGCCATCAACCAATTTCGTCAGTTTGATTCGGGAGACTTCGCAGGCCATGGGTCCGCTGTTGAGGATGTCCCGGAGCAATCGGAGATCCAGACCATTGGCTCGTGCCGCTTTTACAGACTCGGCCAGGACGGTCACCATGCCGATCAAATAGTGATTGATGGCCAGCTTGATCCGCAACGCGTTCGGTGTTGCACCACATCGAAAGACCTGATTGCATGAGGAATGCAAGAGTGCAAGGACACGCTCGACGGAGCTTGCATGGCCGGCCACCATGCCGACCAAGGTTCCCTGCTCGGCTGGAATCCGGGATCCGGAAACCGGGGCTTCGACGTAGTGGCCGCCGCAAGCAAGGATGTCGAGCTCGAGTCCGCGCGAGTATTCCGGCGATGTTGTGCCGATCAGGACAAAGGTCCGATTCGCAACACGACTGCGAAATGCTGGGGCGCCTCGCCCAAGTACTTCGTCGACTGCGCTCGCATCCAGCAACACAAGCAAGACGACATCGGCATACACGCAAAGCTCGTCGATCGTGGCCGCCAACACCGCGCCGGCTTTCACCAATGACTGACATTTGTCGGAGGTACGGTTCCAGACGGCCAATGAATGCCCCGCCGCCAACAGATTTCGCGCAATCGGCAGGCCCATGGTGCCGATGCCGACCACGCCTGCTTTCATGGGATCGTATCCGCCTCAAACAACGTCGTCGACCCCAGGCGGACACGCAGGAAAGCGATGACTTCATCGCGCGCCTGCGATGTCGGTGCTCCCTCGGCATCGACCAGATGTGCGGTGAACACGCTATGCGGGGAATTGATCACGTGCTTGAAGAATGGAGGTGGCTGCGGATTGGCGGCGCTGTCGGGCAAGACCCGACCAACGAAGCGCGGACCGAGGGCCGTGGAGTACGTGGTGAAGCGTGCGGCGCGGCAATGCTGGTCACCCTGGAATCGATAGGCAAGAACAGTGAGATCGTCGCGCTCAAGTCGAGCGCGCACTGCCTCCAATTCCGCCGTGTCGCTTTCTACCCCGGCAGGATCATCAAGCGGCAGCGAGGGCTGTGCGAGTACAGGCGCCAACATGACCGGTTCCAGCATCATCGACAGCGCGAAGTTGCCTGTAAAGCACATGCCCACCGCACCCACACCACGTCCACCGCACTGCGCATGGGCCATCCGTGCAAGCCCGCGCAGCCATTGCGTAACCGGGCTCGCGCCCTGTCCTGCAAGCGCATGGAACTCGGCACTGATGCACGCACGCCGGAGAATCGAAAGCCCATCCTCGGCCTGCGGGTAGGCGCCATCGCGACCGAACAGCGATGGCATCCACACGGTGAAACCCGCCTGCCGAACCCAACGCGCAAAGCGGGCAACATCCGGGCTGATCCCAGGCATTTCCGCCATGACAATGACGGCCGGCCCTTGCCCTGACACATGGACCTGCCGGGTCGAACCGTCCAGCGAGATCGAGCGGGCTTCGAAGTCGCCAAGTGAATCGTCACAGTTGTCGGCAGGAGTCATGGCGGGCTTCGGTGAAATGCATGGGCCTATTGCAACCCCTTCACGATTGCGGCGATAGTGTCTTAAATGACAACTTTCGTGCGGAATCGGACATGATGAAGTTTGAGGTCCTGGTGCTTGAGGGGACCAACCCAAGTGGTGTGTCGATGACGCGCGACATCCTCGCGGCAGGCGCAATGTCAGCTGCGCGCGTCGGCGCGGTCGCTCCCACATGGGAGTTCTACTCGGTCACCGGCGGCCAGGTGTCGCTACAGGGTGGCATCTCCGCCGCCACGAGGAAATTGCCGCCGAGAAAAAAAGGCATCGACACGACCCTGCTTGTACCCGGAATCTGGGTGGGAAGCGCGCAAGAGTTGCAGGTGCGCATCGCGAAGGATGATTGTCAGCTCGCGATCCGCAAAATTGCAGCGCATGTAGCAGCGGGTGGGCAAGTGGCAGCATCTTGTTCCGCCGTGTTTCTTCTTCAGGCGGCTGGCGTCCTGGCTGGCCGCCGTGCCACCACGACCTGGTGGCTGGCTCCGGAATTGACGCGCATCGATGCAAGCATCCATGTCGAGGCGAACCGAATCCTGTGCATCGATGGCCCCGTGCTCACCGCTGGGGCCGCATTCGCCCAGTCAGATCTGATGGTCTATCTGCTGCGCCAACACTTCGGCGCGAAGCTTGCCGATGCGGTATCACGGGTCTTGCTCTTGCACGAACGCACCGAACAATCCCAGTTCGTGATGCCAGCTCTATTGGCCAGTGGAGATGCGCTGGTGATGCGCTTGACTCAGCGCGTGGAAGCCAGGTTGCCTGACGTTCCTTCGGTTGCTCACCTTGCAGCCGAACTCTGCGTTGCGGAGCGGACACTCGGCCGGCACGTTCGCCAGGCAACCGGTATGGGGACACTTGAAATGATCCGGAGCATTCGCCTGCATCGCGCCCACAGCTTGCTTCAGGGCAGCCGAATGAACATCGATCAAGTTGCAGAAGCGGTCGGCTATCAGGATGCGACTGCGCTGCGACGCCTGATGCGAAAGGCTGGAAGCACGACACCACGCCAGGTGCGCGCCAGGACAATCGTCTCCCGAAACGTCAACAACAAGATTGGAACAAGGAAGCGGAAATGAGTTCGCGAGTTGAGAACAACTCCGGCTAGGGAGCGAAATCAGGACATCCACAAATCCGCACTTTACCTGCTCGGCTTGTCAGTGATTTCCTGCAGATTCGGCCGATGGTTTTCGTTACTCTGGCGAGATGACGACAGCTCGCAGCCCACGTGTTGAACCGGGAGCGCCTGGCTTCCACTCCTGCATCTAACGCCTAGCGCAGAGAGCCCAAGGAAAGTTC
>JBBRBU010000123.1:0-7141 GCA_038205505.1 Lysobacterales bacterium
TGCGGCTATCGAGATCACATTCCCAGATCCAGTCATTGCTGCTTTCCACAATCATGCGAAATCGCTCTTCGCTCTCTCGCAATGCGCGCTCGATGTGCTCGCGCTCGCGCCGCGACCGGGCAATGTCCAGCGCTCTCACAATCGCATTCGGCAATCGACGGAGGTTGTCCTTGAGTACGTAATCTATTGCGCCGTTTTGCAAGGTATCGATCGCCAATTCTTCACCGATAGTGCCGGAGACAAAAAGGAACGGTACGTTCGGCGCCAGTGTCATGACCAGTTTCAGCGCTTGCTGGCCGCTGAATCCGGGCATGCGGAAGTCACTGAGTATGATGTCGGGTCTAAATGCGGACAGCGCCTCGCGCAGGCTCGACTCGCTAGCCACTCGGATGTGCTGGAAGTCGCACGGCAACTCTCGCAACTGGCGCAGGATCAGATCCGCATCAGCTTGCGAATCTTCCACCAGCAGGATCTTGAGGGACATCAGTGGGTCGGTCATGGCGAGCTCAACAGGGCGCCTCGTTGGCGATCATCCAGTACTTGCCGACCTGCGCCACGGTTTCGGCGAAGGCGTCGAATTCGACTGGCTTGACGATGAAGCTGTTGACCCCGAGTTCGTAGCTGGCCACCAGATCACTCTCTTCGTTCGAGGACGTCATCATGACGACGGGGATCTTGCGCGTCTCGGGCTTCGCTTTCATTTGTCTGAGCACATCAAGTCCATCGAGACGGGGCATCTTGATGTCCAGCAATACCAGTTTCGGGTGGCCGTTTCTGCGGTCCGCAAACTCGCCAGTGCAAAATAGGTATTCAATGGCCTGGACACCATCCCGAACCCATTCCACATTGTTCGCGATACTGCGTCGCTTGAGTGTTCGCAAGGTCATTTCCGCATCGGCTTTCGAGTCTTCGACAAGCAGGATTTCGACATGCTGGTACTTCACTGGCTGTTTACCTGATTGGATGCCGCGTGGTCTTTCGGCCCCGTAGCCGGCAACGTAAAGATGAAGGTAGCACCGGTCCCCGGCTCAGCCTGAGCAATGATCGTGCCACCATGGCGCGCGATGATCCGTTTCACGATCGCGAGGCCAACGCCCGTGCCCTCGAACTCCTCTTCCGCATGCAGGCGTTGGAATACTCCGAATAACTTGTCGGCATAGTTCATGTCGAAACCGACGCCATTGTCGCGAATCCGGTATCGGACCAAGGTGGCCTCCTGCTCGCCACTGATGTCGATTCGGGCTGCAGTGCCTCGAGGAGAACTATACTTGATTGCATTTGAAAGCAGGTTCGTCCAGACCTGTCTGAGCAGTGTCGGGTCAGCTTGAGCCATCGGTAACTCACCGATGTGAACGGTTCCTTCCGCCACTTCCCCGTTCCCCACGAGTGCTTCCTTGACTAGCGCTCGCATGTCGATCTGGATTCTTTGCAGCGGTTTGCGACCCAATCGTGAAAATGCAAGAAGGTCGTCGATCAAGGTTCCCATTCGGCGCGCGGCCTCACTGATCTCATCAAGGTAGCGGCGCGTCTCGCCATCGAGCTTGTCGGCTGCATCTTCTTGCAACATGCGCGCATAGCCGTCGATGTGCCGCAGCGGTGCGCGCAAATCATGCGAGACCGTGTAACTGAAGGCCTCGAGCTCCTGGTTGCTGTGTTCGAGCTGCATCGCATTGGCAACCAGTTCGGCGTGGAGCGCATGAATGCTCTTCTCTGCCTCCACGCGCTTGGCGGCGGCATGGTCGAGTGAGCGCGCGCTGCGCAGAGTCAATAGGGTACCAAGGACGATAATCGTCAGGGTGTAGTAGGTAATCCCGATACCGGTATCGACCAGGGTCAGCTTTTCACCGACGTAACGAAGCCAGCCCAAAACCGTGACGAGCAGCATGAGGCCGGGGAGCATCAAGCGCGCCATCGCACCACCTGGCCCCGCTCCAGTGACGATCGCCATCCAGCCGGTATCTGAGCGTGCGCTCAACATGCCAATCGCAGCGACGAGAAATGTAATCGCCGAACTCAAGGCCATCGGAATGTAGTTGTCGAAACCCGTCATGCGGCCGACGCCATAGGCGTAGCCGATCAACGCAAGCAACGCAACGAAGCCGGCTGTAGCAGCCAGGTATTCGCTCGGTCGAAGGCCACGCAGGATCGTCGTATCGAGAAAGAAGATTCCGAGGCCGAGCAGTAGCATGTTGATCGCGGTATTCGGTGCCATGCGGTTCGCATAGCCGCTCGAGGTGTCCGCCAGTCGGGAGAAGAACAACCAGGTATCGACTCCCGTGTGCCAACCCAGCAGTGTTCCCGCCAATTTCATGACGGCGGCGATAACGACAATTCCGGCCAGTAATCTCGCATTGCGCAGAGATTCAAGCGATGTCGGGCGAAGGCTCCAGAAGAGGGCCAGGCCAAGCAGGACGAACAGGATCGCCGTCATCGGATTCATCACAAC
The DNA here is from genome assembly GCA_038205505.1 of Lysobacterales bacterium. Classification (GTDB taxonomy): domain Bacteria; phylum Pseudomonadota; class Gammaproteobacteria; order Xanthomonadales; family Rhodanobacteraceae; genus Dokdonella. The sequence goes on from JBBRBU010000123.1 coordinate 2,447, forward strand.
GAGGCCGAAGTTGAGATCCTTGAGCCATTCGTAGCCGATCGACCAGCGCAACAGAACGAGCACGCCGACGCTCATCATGAATACGGCGCTCGCCGAAGAAAATCGCCTGAGCGCGGCCGGCTGACCGTGATGTTTGCCGTCTCTCAACTCGATCATTCTCCGAGATCTTCCCCACTGCTCATGTTGGCAGCGGGGTAGCTCAATGCGATGCTGTCGAGCAGGATGCGAACGACAGTGTTGTCCATGGCGGCCCAATGGGACGGCTGCGCCATCGACTGGATATCGCTCGGGTCAGACTAGCATTGTATGGAGTCTAGTTCATGAAAATTGCACTTGCCACATAATTCCGGAAGTCTTTGTCGGGCAATGGCAATGCTAAATACTTCGCGTCCGTCGCAGTTCGATCAGGAGACGCCGAGCAAGCAATCGATCGGCGTGCACCTGCCAAAACCGATCGCTGGGCTGACACGGGTCATCCAATCCGTTTTATTCATGACGACTCGCGATCCTCGCGCAGCAAATAGGAGTCCCGCACCATTTCGTGAATGAGGTGATTCGGGGGCACCATCGCCGAATCGGCGAAAAGCCCTGTGGTTTCAAGGGACAAGCAACGGCGTGAGCCCTTCACGAGGAATGATGGCTAGCGGGTGCTCGACGACTCTACCGAGATCGGATACCGTCCCCGCGCAGATGTGACCAACGGAGAAGTGCCGTGTCTTCCCTTCCAGCAATCGATGATGCGCATCTGTTTGCGTCGGCCAATACAATCGCGGAGTTGCTTCTCGCCTATGGCCAGACCATCGTTGCGGCCGAATCCTGTACCGGCGGCTGGATTGCCAAGGTGCTGACCGACATCCCGGGTAGTTCAACCTGGTTCGAGTGCGGAGTCGTTGCCTACAGCTACGAGGCCAAGGAGGCATTGCTAGGCGTGCAGCCACATACGTTGCAAAACAGTGGTGCGGTCAGTCAAGAAGCCGTGGTTGAAATGGTCTCCGGCGCCCTTGCGCGTTATGGAGCTGGAGTTGCAGTTGCTGTGACCGGAATCGCCGGGCCGGGTGGCGATACACCTGACAAACCCGTGGGAACGGTCTGGATCGGCTGGAAGCGGCGCGGCGGCTACGCCAGATCCGAGCTGTTCCACTTCGATGGCGATCGCGAAGCGGTGCGCCGCCAGACCGTTCACGCCGCGCTCGAAGGCGTGCGGCGAATTCTTACAAGCTGACGCGGCGATTCGAGCTATCGCGATGAGCCTGCTGTGAAATAATCAAGGCCGAATCAGCGATGTCTCAATCCATGAGATGCGCAATCGGCACTCTCCACTCATTAGCTAGCCCAAGGAAACCCCGATGGATGACAACAAGCGCAAGGCGCTCTCTTCCGCACTGAGCCAGATCGAGAAGCAATTTGGCAAAGGCGCGGTCATGCGCATGGGTGATCGCGTCAACGAGGCGATCCCGATCATTTCAACCGGCTCGCTCGGCCTCGATGTCGCCCTCGGCATCGGTGGCTTGCCGAAAGGCCGTGTGGTCGAGATCTACGGACCGGAATCCTCCGGCAAGACCACGCTGACCCTGCAGGTCATAGCCGCATGCCAGCGGGCAGGCGGCACGGCGGCCTTTGTCGACGCCGAGCACGCACTTGATCCGACTTATGCGGAAAAGCTCGGCGTCGATGTCGACAATCTGCTGGTTTCCCAGCCCGATACCGGCGAACAGGCGCTTGAGATTGCGGACATGCTGGTGCGCTCGAACGCCGTCGATGTGGTCGTTATCGACTCGGTTGCGGCGCTGACGCCAAAGGCTGAGATCGAGGGCGAAATGGGTGACACCCATGTCGGTCTGCAGGCGCGCCTGATGAGTCAGGCCCTGCGCAAGCTGACAGCAAACATAAAGAAATCAGGATGTTTGGTCATATTCATCAACCAGATTCGCATGAAGATCGGCGTCATGTTCGGTAGCCCGGAGACGACTTCAGGCGGCAACGCGTTGAAGTTCTATGCGTCTGTCCGCCTTGATATCCGCCGCATTGGCGCGGTCAAGCGTGGCGACGAGGTGATTGGTTCTGAAACCCGGGTCAAGGTGGTCAAGAACAAGGTCGCACCGCCATTCCGTCAAGCCGAGTTCGAGATTCTTTACGGCGAGGGCACCTCGCGCGAAGGCGAGCTGATCGAGCTAGGCGTCCAGCACAACCTGGTCGAGAAATCCGGTGCCTGGTACAGCTACAACGGCGATCGTATCGGCCAGGGCAAGGACAACGTGCGCATGTTCCTCAAGGAGCACAAGGAAATGGCCGACGAGATCGATAAGGCGCTTCGAGAGAAGCTGCTGGTCAAGGCCGGCACCTCGCCATTGCCTGCGGTCGAGGTTGAGGAAGCCTGATCTCCGGGGATGTCGCCAAACCGGTCGCCATGAACCCTGAACTGAGCGCGGTGGCAAGGCGTGGCACGCAAGAAAACTGAAGGCGAATCAACCCGCGACAAACCCAGCGCCTACAACAAGGCGCTGGGTTTGCTTGTAAGACGCGAGCAATCCGAGCGCGAACTGAAAACCAGGCTCGATCGCGCCGGTTACTCCGCTGACGAGTCCGCAACCGCGATTGGCGCGTTGCAATCGCAGCAATACCAGAGCAATGCGCGTTTCGCCGAACTGCTGGCGCGCTCGCGCGCGGCGAACGGCTATGGGCCGCGACGAATTTCGGCAGAGCTGAAATCCCATGGCGTCACTGATGCTGAAATCGCTGCCGCGATTGGCCAACTGGATTGCGACTGGCGCGATCTCGGCCTGCGCCAGTTGCAGCGCCACTACGGGCGCAAGCCGGCTGCCGATATCAAGGAGCGTGGCCGCAGAGCGGCCTATCTCTTGCGCCGTGGCTTCGATGCCGCCACAGTAGGCGGTCTCACACGCGCCGACATCGGCGATCCCGGTGACGAGTTCGATTGAGAGCTCGTTCAAGGACGTTCATCGGCGTGTCCGCATTCCGAATTGAACTGACCCGATGAAAACCAGCGCCGATATCCGTTCCGACTTCCTCGAATTCTTCCGCGCCAAGGGCCACACCGTGGTGCCTTCGGCCTCGCTGGTTCCGTCCAGCGACCCGACCCTGATGTTTACCAACTCAGGCATGGTGCCGTTCAAGAATGCCTTCCTCGGCAGCGAGAAACCGCCAAGCACGCGGGTTGTCGATGTGCAGCGCTGCCTGCGCGCCGGCGGCAAGCACAACGATCTCGATCAGGTCGGTTATACCGCGCGCCATCACACGTTCTTCGAGATGCTTGGAAACTGGTCGTTCGGCGACTACTTCAAGCGCGAAGCGATTCTCTGGGCCTGGGAGTTGTTGACCGAGGTCTGGAAGCTGCCGAAGGATCGCCTGCTCGTCACGATCTACCAGACCGACGATGAGGCCTATGCGATCTGGAATGATGAAGTCGGCATCCCGCCCGAGCGCATCGTGCGCATTGGTGACAACAAGGGCGCGCCGTTTGCCTCGGACAATTTCTGGCAGATGGCCGATACCGGTCCGTGCGGACCCTGCAGCGAAATCTTCTACGACCACGGCGCGCATATTCCCGGCGGCCCGCCCGGATCTCCCGATGAGGATGGTGATCGATTCATCGAGATCTGGAATCTGGTTTTCATGCAGTTCGACCGCGCCGAAGATGGCACCTTGTCGCCACTGCCGGCGCCTTGTGTCGACACCGGCATGGGACTTGAGCGCCTGGCCGCGATCCTTCAAAACGCGCACAGCAACTACGAGATCGATCTGTTCCAGAGCCTGATCAAGGCTGCGGGCGAGTTCACGGCCACGGCTGACCTCGAGAACAAATCCTTGCGCGTGATTGCCGATCACATTCGCGCTTGCTCATTCCTTATTGTCGACGGAGTGTTGCCGTCCAACGAGGGCAGGGGATACGTGTTGCGCCGGATCATCCGTCGCGCCCTGCGTCACGGCTGGATGCTCGGCGTGCGTGGCGATTTCTTCTGGAAGATGGTCGCGCCGCTCGATGCGGAAATGGGCCTGGCCTATCCGGAGCTGGCGGCCAAGCGCGAGTTCATCGAACGCGCGCTCAAGGCCGAGGAAGATCGTTTCGGCGAAACCCTTGAGCACGGCATGAAGGTGTTCGAGGACGTGGCCGGAAAATCGGAGTCAGTCATTCCGGGCGTGGATGTCTTCCGTCTTTACGATACCTACGGCTTTCCGGTCGACCTGACTGCCGACATTGCGCGTGAACGCGGTTTGACTATCGACATGCCGGGTTTCGATGCGGCCATGAACGAACAGCGTGTACGCGCGCGCGCAGCCAGCAACTTCGGATCGAAAGATCAGCTACCCGCCGAATTGGCGAGTTCGTTGCCGGCAACCGTGTTCTCGGGATTTGACACCTGCAAGGAAAGTGGCGGTCGCGTCCTGGCGCTGCTGCGCGCGGGACGCAAGCTTGAGTCGATCGCCGACGGCGAAGAGGGCATCGTCGTTCTCGACCGCACGCCGTTCTATGCGGAGTCCGGAGGGCAGCAGGGCGACGTCGGCACGCTGGAAATATCGGGCGGGCGTTTCATTGTCAGCGACACGATCAAGCTTGGCGGTGCATTCCATGGCCATATTGGTCGCTGGCAGAGTTCGTCGCCGCTGGTTGTCGGAAGCGAGGTCAAGGCCAACGTCGAAGCTGCGCGGCGCAAGGCCATCGTGCTCAATCATTCC
>JBBRBU010000124.1:0-7133 GCA_038205505.1 Lysobacterales bacterium
TTATTGGCATTGCGCACATTGGCGGCATTGATCGTGAATTCGCAGACACCATCGGCTGGCAGCAACGTGGCTGGCGTCAGCGTGCGCGTCGATCCCGTGCCCGTCTCGCTGAGCACGATTGGATTGCTGTTGCAGGCCAGGGCGAATGCGCCCGGCGTCGTGGTCACCGCTTCGCTGAAATTGACCCGCACATCGCTGGCCAGCGGCACATTGGTCGCGTTGTCGGCCGGCAGCGTCGAGATCACCGTCGGCGGCGGAACATTGGTCGGATCGAACGTGGTGAAATTGACCGTCACATCGCTGGCCATCGCATCAGGCGTGCCGTCCTGATCGATCACGCCGCTCGCGATGATCGTCCAGACGCAGGTTTCGTTGCCGGCGAATGCCGGCGACGGGGTCAACGTATGGTTGATCGGGCCGCCACTGACAGCCACGCTGTGGGAACCCGAGATCGCACAACTGATGGTCGTCCAGGGATCCGTCAAGGTCACCGCTTCGCTGAAACTGACAGAAAGATTGGCCGCCAGAGCGACATCGACGGCATTGTTGGCCGGGCTGGTGCTGACAACGGTCGGCGGCACATCGACCGGCGGATCGCCGGCAACCGCGAAACTGATGTTGTCGAGACTGAGGCCATCATCGGAACCGGACACGTTGACGTCGATCCAGCGCACCCAGATTGTTGTGTTCGCGGCGAGATTGATGCCGGTGATCGAAGCGCTGATGGCAACCTTGTTCGCTGCAGCGTTGCCGTCAAGCGCGCCTGTGGAACCGGTTGTAGTCGGTGACGAGAAATCAAGGGCCGCCAGCGCAACCCAGGTAGCGGAGCCATCGGCGAGCGATGTTGCATTGAGGCTGTACGCGAACTGCAGCTTGTCAGCGCGACCGGTCGCACCGAGTCGCCATTGCTCGCCGGTGTAGGCCACCGCGATCTCGCTCAGGGCCTGGCCGCTGTCATTGCGCAGCTGCGCACCAATGCGCGAGGTCAATGACCCGGATAGCAAGGTACCGAACGCGCGATCCGTATTGGTGCCCGTACCGAAGCTGTAAGTGTCGCCGGAATTCGCCGAGCCGTCTCCGGCCGTATAACTGGTATCGGTATTGGTGCCGGTTTCAGCCAGGTACCAGCCGTCCGGCAATGTCGAACTCGTGCCGCTGCTGGCCAGCGAATCAAAGCTCTGGACGGATGGCGTGCCGCCAACCAGCGGAACCACCTGAGCCACAGAGGCGCAAGAAAACACGGCTAAAAGAAAGACGGTGGCGCAACGCGCGCCGAAGTGCTGGCTCATGATGGATTCCCGCGATAAGTGCGCCCTGGGGCCGGGCGGCATTGGTCGTCGATTATAGGTAACCCGTGTTGCAATGGCGTATTGCGCTGCACATTGGCCGAAGCGCCATTGAAAGGCCGAACCGCAACCCCATGTTCCGGACACGCCGACGCCTGAGGACTTCCACAGGCGTTTTTACGCGAGTAGAATTGGCACTCGTTCGGGCAGAGTGCTAACAGCCCGAGACAAATTCAATCCAATCAACCAGTTAAGGAATACCACCATGGCACTTCGTCCGCTACATGATCGCGTCATCCTCAAGCGTCTGGAAGAAGAGAAGATTTCCGCCGGCGGCATCGTGATCCCTGATTCCGCCGCCGAGAAGCCGATTCGCGGTGAAGTCGTCGCGGCCGGCACCGGCAAGATCCTCGACGACGGCAAGGTCCGTCCGATCGCGGTCAAGGTCGGCGACAAGGTCCTGTTCGGCAAGTACTCGGGCACCGAGGTCAAGGTCGACGGCGAAGAACTGCTGGTCATGCGCGAAGAAGACATCATTGCTGTCATTGAGTGAAGCCGGGAAACGGGAATGGGGAAACGGGAATCGTGAAAGCGCATTGACGCACCGTCTCCCTCCTCAGCACCCGAATCCCCTTGCTTCTGCTTTGACCATTCCCCATTCCCCATTCCCTATTTCCGGAGTTTCAAATGGCTGCCAAAGAAATCCGCTTCTCTGAAGACGCTCGCGCCCGCATGTTGCGCGGCGTCAACACCTTGGCCAATGCGGTCAAGGCCACGCTCGGTCCGAAGGGCCGCAATGTCGTGCTCGAAAAGAGTTTCGGCGCACCGACCATCACCAAGGACGGCGTTTCCGTCGCCAAGGAAATCGAACTGGCTGACAAGTTCGAGAACATGGGCGCGCAGATGCTCAAGGAAGTCGCTTCGAAGACTTCCGACGTCGCCGGCGACGGCACCACCACCGCGACCGTTCTCGCCCAGGCGCTGATCCGTGACGGCATGAAGGCAGTCGCTGCCGGCATGAACCCGATGGACCTCAAGCGCGGCATCGACAAGGGCGTCATCGCCGCCGTCGAAGAGCTCAAGAAGCTCTCGAAGCCGTCGGCTGATTCCAAGTCGATCGCCCAGGTCGGCACGATCTCGGCCAACGGCGACGAGCCGATCGGCAAGCTCATTGCGGAAGCAATGGACAAGGTCGGCAAGGAAGGCGTCATCACGGTTGAAGAAGGTTCCGGACTCGACAATGAACTCGACATCGTCGAGGGCATGCAGTTCGACCGCGGCTACCTGAGCCCGTACTTCATCAACAACCAGGCTTCACAGCAGGTTGAACTCGAAGACCCGTACATCCTTCTTTATGACAAGAAGATTTCCAACGTCCGCGAATTGCTGCCGATCCTCGAAGGCGTGGCCAAGGCCGGCAAGCCGCTCTTGATCGTCGCCGAGGAAGTCGAAGGCGAAGCACTGGCGACCTTGGTCGTCAACACCATCCGCGGCATCGTCAAGGTTGCAGCGGTCAAGGCACCGGGCTTCGGCGATCGTCGCAAGGCGATGCTCGAAGACATGGCCATCCTGACCGGCGGCCAGGTGATTTCCGAGGAAGTCGGCCTGCAGCTTGAGAAGGCAACCCTGAAGGATCTCGGTCGCGCCAAGAAGATCGTCATCACCAAGGAAAACACGACCCTGATCGACGGCGCCGGTGAAGCCGCCACGATCCAGTCGCGCATCAAGCAGATCAAGGCGCAGATCGAAGAGACCTCTTCGGACTACGATCGCGAGAAGCTGCAGGAGCGTGTTGCCAAGCTCGCTGGCGGCGTTGCCGTCATCAAGGTCGGCGCCGCGACCGAAGTGGAAATGAAGGAAAAGAAGGCCCGCGTTGAAGACGCCCTGCACGCCACGCGCGCAGCCGTTGAAGAAGGCGTGGTCCCGGGCGGTGGTGTTGCCCTGATCCGTTCACTCGCTGGCCTGACCAAGCTCAAGGGTGACAACGAAGAGCAGAACCACGGCATCCAGATCCTGCGTCGCGCGATGGAAGCGCCGCTGCGCGAAATCGTCACCAATGCCGGTGAAGAGCCGAGCGTGATCTTGAACAAGGTCGCCGACGGCAAGGGCAACTACGGCTACAACGCGGCAACCGGTGAATACGGCGACATGGTCGAGATGGGTATCCTCGATCCGACCAAGGTCACCCGCACCGCGCTGCAGAACGCCGCCTCGATCGCTGGTCTGATGATCACGACCGAAGCGATGGTCGCCGAAGCGCCGAAGAAGGACGAAGGCCACGGCCACGGTGGTGGCGGTGGTGGCATGGGCGGCATGGGTGGCATGGGCGGTATGGATTTCTAATTGCCTGTGCGATCGTCCTGATCGCAAACGCGGAGCAAGTGCGGCCATCCGTGGCCGCACTTCTCGCAGAAGCGCCCCGCTCAGCTGTACCGAAGCAGAAAAGCCCCGCAGCGATGCGGGGCTTTTTCGTTTGCCAAACACGCAAATCCATGCCGTTTCCAATGATCGGCATTGACTACCAGTCATCAACTGTTCGCGCTGATTGATTATTGCGGCATGTCACAGGCTGCGTTGCATACAGCCCCATCTCACACCCATATTGAAGGCTGCATTGAATATGGAGGATGAGTTGCCCCTCACAAATGGAAACTGCACCGGGAGGCATCAGCCTTTGATGTTCGCCGAAGTGAACTACAATCGTGAACAACTTTAGCCAAATCAGACACAAGTGGCCCTTCATCCCAATTTTCCACGTTCGCCCTATGCCATCCTCGCGCCAGACCTGCGCTGGTTTCCGGCTGACGAGGCCCTGCGCGAATCGGCCTACGAGAAATTGCTGCCGCCGCTGGTCGCAAAAATCCGCGACGAAATTGCCGAGTGGCGAGCCAGCGACTACGAGGGTGCATCCTCGACCTCAAAGACCTTGCTTGAGTGGTGGTTCAAGACCGATCACATGATCGAGCAAGGCGATGGCAGCCTGCAGCGTTTCGAGTACTACTTCGCCCAGCGCGAAGCGGTCGAGACCGTTATCTGGCTGCACGATGTGCGCAAGGCGCGCGACAAGCACGATCTCATGCGTTACGACGCTTCGGGCGCTGTTTCCGGCGGAATGTTTGTGGAGGACTGGCCGCGCTATGTGCTGAAGATGGCCACCGGCGCGGGCAAGACGAAAGTGCTCTCGTTGCTGGTCGCCTGGTGCTGGTTCCACAAACTCTACGAACCCGAATCGACGCTGGCGCGCAACATGTTGCTGATCGCGCCGAACATCATCGTGCTCGATCGTCTGCGTACGGATTTTGATGGATTGAAGATCTTCTTCAACGATCCGGTGTTGCCTGACAACGGTATCGGCGGACACAACTGGCGCGATGATTTCCAGCTCACCCTGCATATCCAGGATAACGTGCGCATCGTCCGACCGATCGGCAACCTGTTCCTCACCAATATCCATCGCGTCTATCTCGGCGATGTGCAGGAACCCTCGCTCGATGATGACGATCTGCGCGACTACTTCCTCAGTCCGTTCGGGCCGAAGCCGGTCGGCAAGACCACCGACAGCCAGGTCGATCTCGGTGAGATCGTGCGCGAGATCGACGAGCTCGCGGTGTTCAATGACGAGGCACACCACGTCCATGACGAGCGCATGGCCTGGTTCAAGTCGATCCAGGATATCCACCACCGCATGCTGCAGAAGGATGGTCGTCTGTCCCTGCAGATCGATGTCACCGCTACGCCCAAGCACAACAATGGCGCTATCTTCGTGCAGACCGTATCCGACTATCCGCTGGTCGAGGCGATTCATCAGAACGTGGTCAAGCATCCAACTCTGCCGGATGCAGCGAGCATCGCGCGGCTTGAAGAAAAGCCCAGCGCGATATTCGAGGAGCGCTTCGCTGACTATTTGCAACTCGGTGTCGAGGACTGGCGCAAGAGTTACGCCGAGCACGAGGTTCTCGGCAAGAAGGCCGTTCTGTTCGTCATGGTTGATGACACCAAGAACTGCGACCAGGTCGGCACCTGGCTTGAGAAGAGCGCCCCCGAACTGGAAGGCAGGGTGCTGGTCATCCACACCAAGACCAATGGCGAGATTTCCGAAGCGCAATCCGGCAAGAAGAAGGAAGAGCTGGAAATCCTGCGCAAGCAATCCAACGGCATCGACAGTTGGAATAGCCCGTACAAGGCGATCGTCTCGGTGCTGATGCTCAAGGAAGGCTGGGATGTGCGCAACGTCACCACCATCGTCGGCCTGCGCGCTTACACCGCAAAATCCAACATCCTTCCCGAGCAAACCCTCGGCCGCGGTTTGCGCCGCATGTATTTCGGCAGCGACCAGCCCGAGTACGTGTCGGTGATGGGTACGCCGGCCTTTATGGAGTTCGTCGAATCGATCCAGACCGAAGGCGTCGAGTTCGAACGCAAGCCGATGGGTGAAGGCAGCCAGCGCGAGCAATCGCTGATCGTCGAGGTCGATACTGAAAACGCTGACAAGGATCTCGACGTCCTCGATATCGCCATCCCGCGACTGAGCCGACGCTTCAACCGCGAATACAAGGATCTGGCTGACATCGATCCTTCGGCGTTTACGCACAAAGCCATCCCGCTCAAGCCATTTACGCCGGCAGAAACGCGCGAGATCGTGTTCAAGACCCTGCTCGAAGGCGATGTCCACCATACGATCCAACTCGATGGCCTGGCGCCGGTCGATCACCGTTCCGTGGTCGGTTTCTTTGCGCGCATGCTGTTGAAGGAGCTGCGCCTGGTCGGTGGCTATGACCTGCTCTACCCGCGCGTACGTGACTTTCTGCGCGACTACCTGTTCGAGAACGCGCCGGTCGATCTCGACGATCCTGTCGTTCTGCGCAATCTCGCCGAACCTGACGCTGGCAAAATCATCTTCGACCGCTTCAAAAGCGCAATCAATGCGCTGACGATCAAGGATTCCGGCAGCTCACGCATCGAGGATCACATCCGCCTGCGCAATACGCGCCCATTCCGCATGCAGAACCGCGAATACCTGCCGGCGAAAAAGTCGATCTTCAACAAGACCGTGCCGGAAGCCTCAGCCGGTGGCCTCGAACTCAAGTTCGCAGCCTTCCTTGAAGTGGCACCTGACGTGATCAGTTTCGCCAAGAACTATCTCGCCGTTGGCTTCAAGATCGACTACGTGCGCGCCGATGGCGATCTGTCCAATTACATCCCCGATTTCTTCGTCAAGACTGCCGATGGCAGCGTGTGGATCATCGAAACCAAAGGCCGCGCCGAACTCGATTTGCCGCAGAAGATGAAGCGGCTGGCGCAGTGGTGCGAAGAAGCTAGCGCAGCGAGTGTGGCTGAGGGCGGACCGACTTATCGCTTCCTCTACGTCGACCAGGAAGGCTTCGAGCGCCATCAACCGGATACGTTTGCAGCGCTACTGACGAGCTTCCGCGACTATCAGCCAGAGAACGCCGATGGCTGAACAATCGCAGCCATCACCTGAGAGCGAGCGGGATTCGGATTCAGTCGTCAACTCCTGGTTGACAACTGCCTCGGACGGCGAGCGATTCAGTCACGTCGTGAATTCCATATTTTCGTCATCCCGGCGAAAGCCGGGATCTAACTTGACTTTGCTGTTCCCGAAAATGGATCCCGGCTTTCGCCGGGATGACGGAAACGTTGACGATTTCGATTCGCTACTCGACTCGCAACCCATTGCTGGCCGAGAGCCTCGCCAGCCCGAACTGTCGCGAGAAATTTTCCCCGAAAAGCCGTGCGTAATAGCGGCAGTCCACTTTTCAGCGCCGCCGCTCATCTACGTTTCTACCGATACCCAAAAGCGCGAACTTTCGGGAGGCTCAAGCGTGA
>JBBRBU010000125.1:0-7118 GCA_038205505.1 Lysobacterales bacterium
CTCGAAGCATGTACTCGTATTTGCCCGGACCAGACGATCGAGTATCCCGCCGGCAGCTCAAGGCGTTCCGCCACGGTACCCATGGCGTCATCTACGTAGCTCCCAATATCTACCCCGTCGATGTCGACGAACGTCCAGCCGTTCAAGCGCCCATTCTCACTCTTGATCGCCGGCGGGCCGTCCTCGACATACACGCGGGCCACATCCTGCAGGGCTATTCGCTGACCGCCGGGGGCCACAATCGGCAACTTCGCGAGCTGTTCGGGTGAGTCTCGGTAGTTCTGTGGGTAGCGCAAGTTGATTGGATAGCGCTCCAGACCTTCGGTGGTCTGGGCAACGTTGATGCCGCCAATGGCGGTCGAAACCACCTGTTGAATGTCCGCGATATTCAGACCAAAACGCGCCGCTTGCTCGCGTTGAATGTCTACCTTGATGTAGCGACCGCCGGCAACCCGCTCCGAATACACCGATGCCGTGCCCGGCACGTCCTTGAGGATTTGCTCAAGTTGCTGGCCGATTGTTTGAATCTGTCGCAGGTCCGGGCCGGAAACCTTGATGCCGACCGGCGTCTTGATGCCGGTCGCCAGCATGTCGATGCGTGTTTTGATTGGCATCACCCAGGCATTGGTCAGGCCGGGAAGCTTTACCAAAGCATCCAGCTCTTTGATGAGCCCTTGCGTGGTCATTCCCTCGCGCCACTCTTCGTGTGGCTTGAGCTGAATGAAGGTCTCGAGCATGGTAAGCGGCGCCGGATCTGTTGCCGTTTCGGCCCGCCCGATCTTGCCGAACACCGTCTTTACTTCGGGCACGGTCGCGATCAGTTTGTCGGTCTGCTGGAGAATCTCGCGTGCCTTGCCGATGGACAAACCCGGGTAGGTGGTCGGCATATACATGAGATCGCCTTCATCCAGCGGTGGGATGAACTCGCTGCCGATTCTATTGAGGGGCCAAAAGCCTACCAGCGTGATCAGCGCAGCGAAGGCGAGCGTCGTCTTTGGGAAACGCAATACGCGCTTTAGCACCGGCATATACATCGCGATCAGCAGCCGATTGATCGGGTTGCTGTGCTCGGGCCTTACCTTGCCTCGGATGAAATAGCCCATCAGCACCGGCACCAGGGTCACGGCCAGGGCGGCGCTGGCGGCCATGGCGTAGGTTTTGGTGAAAGCCAGCGGCGAAAACATCCTGCCTTCCTGGGCTTCCAGCGTGAACACCGGTAGAAAGCTGACGGTAATAATCAGCATGCTGAAGAACAGGGCAGGGCCGACCTCGACCGCGGACTCGGTCACCACCTGCCAGCGGTTTTCGGGCGTGATCGGTGTTCGCTCCATATGCTTGTGCATGTTCTCGATCATCACGATCGCGCCATCGATCATCGCGCCTATGGCTATCGCGATGCCGCCCAGCGACATGATGTTGGCGTTGAGTCCCTGCGCGTGCATCACTATGAAAGCGGTGAGAATGCCCACCGGCAGACTGATAATGGCGACCAGCGAAGAACGCACATGAAACAGGAAGATCATGCAGACCAGCGCCACTACCAGAAACTCTTCCAGCAGCTTCTGCCACAGGTTGTCGACCGCTCGACCGATGAGTCCGGAGCGGTCGTACACAGTGACGACTTCCACGCCCTCAGGCAGCCCAGCCTTTAGCTTTTCAAGCTTTGCCTTCACTCCGTCGATAGTCTTCTGCGCGTTCTCCCCAAAGCGCATCACTACGATGCCGCCGACGGTCTCACCTTCGCCGTTCAACTCGGCGATGCCGCGGCGCATCTGCGGACCGATCTCTATTTCGGCTACGTCTTTGAGTAGCAAGGGCGTACCGTTGTCATCGACGCCGAGCGGAATGTTGGCGAGGTCCTGCGTGCTCTGGATGTAGCCGCTGGCACGCACCATGTACTCGGCCTCTGCCATCTCTACCACCGAGGCCCCCACTTCCTGATTGCCGCGTTGAATCGCAGTCTGGATGTGGGCCAGAGGTATACCGAAGGCGCGCAGCTTTTCCGGACTGACCACCACCTGGTATTGCTTGACCATGCCTCCCAGCGCCGACACTTCGGACACGCCGGGTACGGTCTGCAACTCGTATTTCAGGAACCAGTCCTGCAGGCTGCGCAATTGCGAGAGGTCGTGTTGACCGCTGCGATCGATCAGGGCGTACAGATACACCCAGCCGACGCCGGTGGCATCGGGCCCCAGCTGCGGGCGTGCGCTCGGAGGCAGGGTAGGGGCGACCTGGGACAGATACTCCAGCACACGCGAGCGCGCCCAGTAAGCATCGGTATCTTCGTCGAAAATCACATAGACATAGGAATCGCCGAAGAACGAATAGCCGCGCACGGTCACTGCACCCGGCACCGACAGCATGGCCGTGGTCAGCGGGTAGGTCACCTGATCCTGCACCACCTGCGGCGCCTGGCCGGGGAAGTTGGTCTTGATGATGACCTGTACATCTGACAGATCGGGAATGGCGTCAACCGGCGTGTTCTTCAGCGAGTACAAGCCGACCCCGATCAGAATAGCGGTGGCCAACAGCACAAAGAAGCGGTTGCCGATTGACCATCGAATTAGCGACTCGATCATTCGCGTTCTCCCGCCGCATGTTTAGGCGTCGATTGCTTGCCGCTGGCGTCGGCTTCCTCGGAACTCGACTCGGAATGATCCATGCCTGAGTGATCCATGTCGGAGTGGTCGACGTCCAACTGGGAACCGTGAGTTTCCGCGGGCGCGTCCGATGCAGCGTCGGGCGCGGTCAGATCATCCGGAACACGGACGTTGGTCAATGCAACCTTTCCATCCGCGCTCTTGCTCAGCTGCACCTGTACCGACCCTTCAGCGACGAACTGGTCCAGGCTGACGGCCTCGGTCACGGTAAAATCCATCGTCATCGCCGGCCACTGCCACTCGGGAATCGCAGGGTGGGCGAGGGTAACCATCCGATGTTCTGGCATCACGTTCTCAACCCGCGCTTCCAGCCACACAGACGACGGGCTGGTCGCCTTGTCGTCAGCGCTGGACATGCGTTTGAAGTCTGAGGTCTTACTCGACTCGGAATCGATCAGGAACTGCGCCGAAATCACCACGCGCTCTCCGAGGCTCAGCCCTGCAAGCACCTCAACCCGCTTTTCGTCAATGCGACCGATCTCGATGGCGACCGACTTGAACTTGCCATCGCCGAGTGCCAGAACCACCCGATTCTGCTTGCCGGTCCGTATCAACGCCTCCTGTGGCAGCAACAGCGCTTCGTCGCTGACACCGGTATCGATGCTCATGGCCGCCAACATGCCCGGCTTGAGAAAGCCGTCGGGATTGTCGAAGTGCACGCGAACTTTGGCCGTGCGGGTCATTGCGTTAAGTGATGGATACACGTAATCGACGCGCCCGACCCATTGCCGACCAGGCAGGTAGTCGAACTGCATGCTCACCGGATCACCAATCTCGACCTGGGCCACATGTCGCTCAAACACTTCGCCGATTACCCAGATGTGCTCCAGCATGCTGATCGTCATCAAGCTCATTCCCGGTTTGACGAACATGCCTTCGCGCACTGCCAGCTCTTCAATCACACCTGACTGCGGTGCAGGGATCGCAATTCTTCGAACGGATTGGCCGCGCTTCGCCAAGCGTTGAATCTCGGCTTCGGGAAGTTGCAAGGCGCGCAAGCGTTCAATGGACGCATCCATCAGCAGCTGATTGTTGCGCTTCTTGGCCAGCAAATATTCATTCTGGGCGTTGACCAACAGGGGCGAATAGATCTCGTACAGTGCTTGTCCGCGCTGCACAGGATCGCCAACCGCCTTTACTCCCAGCTTTTCTACCCAGCCTTCCACTCGCGGACTGATTTCAATCCGCCTATCCTCGTCGTATTGCACATAACCCACCGTTTCGATCGAGCTCCCGAGTCGCCCGCGCTCCACCAGCGCCGTTCGTACGCCCAGGTTGTTGATCACCTCAGGCGAGATCTTCACGGTGCCCGGCGAATCGGCGCTCGCCTCGTCGGCATACACGGGAATCAGATCCATGCCCATCGGCGACTTGCCCGGTTTGTCCCGCCTGTAGTTGGGATCCATCGGCGCCACCCAATACAAGGGAGTCTTCTCAGCCGTGGGCATCGACTCCGCGCCTTCGCCACCGCCGCTCACCCAAACCACTGAGGCGCCAACAAGGGCGCCCAATGCTGCTCCGACCAACCATTGAGCGGAAAATTTCATACGTCTCTCCTGAGCGTTCATTCACTCACCGTTGCGGACTCACTGGACGCCCGGTTGAGTAGATAGTTAAGACGGAAGATCAACTGACGACGCTCGACAGCAATGGCCAGCGCATCAATCTTGGCGTTCAATTCGGCGATGCGAGCGCGCACGGCTTCGGCAAATTCACCGTCGTCGTTGGTGTAGGCCATCAGCGATGCCTCGGACAGCTCCGCCATCTGCGGAAGCAAACGGCCCGAATACAGCGCCCCGCGCTCATCAACGCGTTCGATCTGTACCAGCAAAGTTCGCAACTCGGCAATCAGTTGCCGTGCCAGCAGGTCCTTGTCTGTCTTGATCGCGTCGGTCAGAGCTAGCGCCGCACTGAGGTCTTTGTCCTGCCGGTTTCGGGTGAAGAACGGTAAATCGAAACTCACGCCGACCGAGAACAGATCCGCTCGATCACGGCCGAGTCGATCATCAGCTCGGTAGCCGTACTGCGCCGTCACGCCCCACTCGGGCTTGAACTTTTGCCGCGCTAAATCGACGCCGGTGGCCATGGCGTCAATGCGTCGATCAAAGGCAAGCAGGGCGGGGTGCCGACGAATCCGCTCGTACAAAACGGCGTTGGTCAGCGCGGTCTTGGCGAGGGCATCAAGATGGGCGACCGGCTGCGTACTGGGCAGAGCGTGAGTTACCGGGCGGCTGGCACTTGATCCAATCCACTCCGACAGCCGTTGTTGCGACGACTGCAGGTGTTGCAGAAGCACGGTGAGCCGATCCTCCAGGCGGGTCAGCTCCAACTGGGCACGAATCAGATCCTGTTGTCGTGAGCGCCCTGCCGCACTTGTGTAGCCGGCTCGAGCCACGTCAACCAACTGGTCGAACAAGTCGCGATCCGCGTGGATCAGAGCGATGCTCTCCTGTGCCTTGTGCACTTCAAGCCACAGCTGGGCCGCCATGCTGGTCACCTTGGCCTGCCGATCAGCGCGCAGCAGCGGCTCCTGCGCAGATAGTTGCTGCTTTTCTTGGCGCGACAGGTTGAGCGTGTCACCACGCGGGAACATCTGGCTGATGCCGACTGCAACCTGGGTCATCGGCTCCTGACCGATCGAGAACGTGTCGGTCGGAAAGTTTGCAGCCATCAGACTGACGCGCGGGTCGGGCAAAGTGCCGGCGGATATAGCCTGGTCGGACAAGGCGCTCTCGCGATACTGACTGCCGCTCAACCACGGATCGTTGCGCACGGCCAAATCAATAGCCTCTTGCAAACCCAGCGCTTCATTTCGCTCCTGCGAAAGGGCCGTTGCGGGTCCGAGCGCCACGCAGAGAATGAGTGCAAGTCTTTTCACATCGCATCCCCCAGTTCTTCCTGCGGTTGCGCGGCATCCACCGTCGCGAACACTTCCGTGCTGCCATCGAGCATGATCAATAGAACTTGGTAAGAAGTCGTGCGACCACCCATTTCCATGCCCGGGCTACCTGCCGGCATGCCCGGCACGGCCAAGCCGATCGCCCCTTCAGGTGGATTCACGAGGAATTGCTCGACATAGCGAAGCGGGATATGCCCTTCGAAAACGTAGCCCTGGGTAGACACCGCGGTGTGACAGGACGCCAGGCCCGTAGGAACCCCGTGTTCGAGTTTGATGCGCTGCATTTCTTCGGTGTTTCGTACGTTTACTTGAAAGCCGCCACCCTGCAAATGTTCCACCCACCGTTGGCAGCAGCCGCAGGTCGGGCTCTTGTAGACCGTCAACACGTCCGAGATCGAAGGTTCAGCCGAATCCAATCGAGAACCAACGGCCTTCAAGCCGGAGTGAGGATCAGAGTGCGGGCTTTCGCCACACGCTGAAAGCGACAGCATCAGCGCACTGGTCAGAACCGTCGCTCGAAGTAGAAATGAGAACATGGTGTGCTCCGCGGTTTGAGTTGAGGGAGAACGCGGACAGCGAGATTGCCTCCGGCGTCTGATCGATATATTTGCCATGGCACAAGGGCTGGGCATTCCTGGGGAAGTGATTGGGTCTCCGCACCGCGTGTCGCCAGCGACGGCCGTACGCAACGCATGGACGCTAGCCCCGACGAAGGGCTGATGCACACAACCCGCACTCACATGCTTGACCCTTGGCAGGCCTACACGGAAGAGCACGTGCTCAGCTCGTCGCGAACGGAAAAAGAGACGCTGGTTGGCGAGCTACGCCTAGTCCAGAATTGCGCCGCCGGACGGGCTCAGAGATGGTGAACCGTGTTGGCGGCCAGCCGGTGATCAACCATGCGTCGGCGCGAGGCCAAGGCACGGGTAGCAATCAGATCAGCAGCACGCTGGCGGGATGCGCCGTGGGCCCGTGCAAGGAGGGCAAAGGGCCTCTATCAAAGGCGCAGATGGCGTACGAGCGCGTGAGCGCGGGCACACTCCACTCGATCCGCCAGTCCACTGCGAGCGGCGGCACCGAAAGCGTCGGCACCGTGTCGCTCTGCAGATCCGCTCGACCGCAGTGGAGTTTGCACAAGGATTTGTCGGTGTCCGGCGCAGCTTCATCGCAATGCGTGCCCTGCGTTGCTGTGGGAGCCGTCTGCCCATCCGGGTAACTCGGCAGACACCCACCGTGGCTAGCCAGAACCCACTGCGACCAAAGCAGCGCGATGATCGTCAGCGACCATAATCCGCTTTGGAAACGTAGATGGCGTGATCGAGGGGGCATGCGGTCGGACGATACTCCTGTCGGATCTCAGTCCCATTGATTTGAGTCAAGATCTGACCTGCCCCAAAGAATGTTCTCGACGCAGGCCTTCGCGTCGTGGATGTGATCGGCAACGAACGTCGCGGCACCGGCGTCGGCACATCGGCGACGGAGGGAAACCGCGCCGGCAGCGCATTCGCTAGACCCGTCAAATCCTCAGCTCGTGTACTCAGCTCAGAAGCGAAGTG
>JBBRBU010000126.1:0-7099 GCA_038205505.1 Lysobacterales bacterium
TGGCCCACTGATGGATCTCGTGATCCAGTTTGTCGGAGCGCTGGCCATCCTGGTGCCGTTCGCTCTGCTGCAATTGCGGCGTACCACCACCCAGTCGTTACTTTATTTGTCGCTCAACCTGATCGGCGCGATCATTCTGGGCTGGTCGGCTTGGACTGGCGCGCAGTGGGGCTTCGTGATTCTGGAAGGCGTGTGGGGTCTGGCATCGCTGGTGGGCCTTTGCCGTCGCCCGGTCGGCGTGACATAAGCCAACAACGGTCCGCGTGGGCTTCTTCCCGCACTCTATTCGGTCAGTTTCGCGGTTCAAGCAATCTCAGGTCGCGTGATGCTGTCGGCCTACGCCACATGGACGTGACCATGCCCGGCCAGCCTCGCATCGACCTTCCGGGTATCGCGCAACACATCGTGCATCGCGGCAACGACGGGAAGTGAACCTGACGCCGTTCTTGACCTCGTTCTTGCTGACCCCGTTCTTGCTTGTGCGACCGCCAGCTACGCGGCAGACTGGCCCAAAGGGCACCAGTGTTTCCTGCACGCCCATGACGGCCGCTTTGTCAGCAGCAGATGATTGGGAAATGCATCGCGCAATCAAAGGTGCCGACTTTGCGGATCGACGGGATGGTGGTGGCGGAGAAATGAAAATGGCGGGTATCTGGCGAAAACTTCTGCTGATATCGCTCCTGCTCGCCACGGCCATGGGTGTATTTGCGCCTGCCTTGGTCCCTGCCGTAAATGAAAACGCGGCGACAACGACCCCGCCCCAGCCGCAGATTGCCAACACCGCCGCAGCAGGTTCGGACGAACGAATCAACGCGCGCATCCGCGACATTTTCAGCCAGTTGCCGTCACTCGCAGGAGTAAGCGTTTCGGTCAACGAAGGTGTTGTGAGCCTGAGCGGGCAAGTGCCCAATGCTGCGGCGAAAGACCGGGCACAGGCCATCGCCACGCGGGTTGATGGCGTGGTTACCGTCGAAAATTCGCTCGAGCGCGATACTTCGGTGGATGGCAGCCTGGGCGCACTTGGCGCCTTGTCCGACCGCATGACCGGGATCGTCAAGATGTTGCCGCTGATTGGAGTGGCGCTGACGACGGCGTTCCTCATCGGCTTGATGGGCTATCTCATCGCCGGTTTCCATGCGCTTTGGCAGCGGATCGCCAGCAACAGTTTTCTGGCCGAATTGATCGCAAGTACCATCCGGTTCGTTTTCGTGATCGGCGGTCTGGTGGTCGCGCTGCAGATGATTGGTGCGGGCACGTTGCTCGGCGCGGTTTTGGGCGGGGCGGGCGTGATTGGCATTGCGTTGGGCTTTGCCATGCGCGATACCATCGAAAATTACGTTGCGTCGCTGATGCTGTCACTGCGCCAGCCATTTCGCGCCACAGAATGGGTGATGATCAACGAGTTCGAAGGCCGGGTAATCCGCCTGACCAGCCGCGCGACCATCCTGATGACCCTTGACGGCAATCATCTGCGAATCCCCAATTCCACCGTGTTCAAGGCGGTGATCCTCAATTACACCCGCAATCCGCAGCGCCGCTTCCACTTCGTTCTGGGCATCGATGCCGAGGACGATCCGACGGCCGCCCGTCATCTGGGCGTGAAGGCGATGCGCGCATTGCCCTTCATTCTTGATGAACCCGAACCGCAGGGCCGGGTGCTCGAAGTGGGAGATTCCAGCATCAACCTGCAGTTTCTCGGCTGGATCGATCAGAACGAAACTGACTGGTACAAGGCCAAGAGCCGTGCGATCCCGGCAGTGAAAGATGCGCTGGAGGGGGCTGGCTTCCTGCTGCCCGAGCCGATTTACCGGCTGCGTTTCGACCCCGGCACGCAATTGCCACAGGCCGAGCGAACTGCCGTAGCCCCTGCGAAGGAACGCGCACCCGCGACCATGCAGGTGCCGGAGCACGTCGCCAGCGATATTGCGCCGGAAAACGAAGTCAAACGCATGGTCGACGCGGAACGCGCCACGGACCCCGAAAGCAGCAAGGATTTGCTCGATTCGCGCAAGCCGATCGAATAGGTCATACGTTCTGGTTTTGGGAAAAACCGGCGCCAAAACCGGGGCCCAAAACCGGGGTCAGAGTGGACTTTTTCCTGCAAAGCACGCGCCGGCTACGACGCCGACGAACCTAAGCAGCCATTCGATGCTCGTAGAACGGTCTCTGCCGATCTTCCAGAATTGCGTGGAGTGCAGCGAGGTCTGAGGCATCCGGGTTGAGCCACGCGTCCAGGTTCTCGGGCTTGATCTGAATGATGACCCGGTCATGTCCGGCCGCTGCAATCTCGGGCGGCGGCTCATCGGTGATCGCCGCGAAACTCAGTAAATCCGGCTCGCCTTCTCCGCTCCAATGCGACCACAGGCAAGCAACCAGCATTTCCTGCGGTGGGTTAGGCGTGAACTGAAGCACCACGTTTTCCGCCTTCTCGTCAGGCCCAAGTTCGCGATGCTCCAGATCGTGACGCGCGACGTTTTCAAAAAAAGTTTCGACCACCATCACGCCATGCGTGTGTCCAAACTGGCCCTTCCAGAACCCTTCGAGATTGTCGCGGCGAGCGTTGTAGGTGCCAGGATACTTTCGGTCGTAGAACGCTGGCTTTCCCGCTGGTCGACACTGGTAGCGCATCGGCTTCACCACCCTGCGCCCGTTCTCCCAGATCATCACCGGCGCGTACATGCCGGGGAAGATGCGAGCGTCACGATCCTTGTGCGCCGTTCGCCGCAGGTCTTCGAGTTTTCGCAAGAGTTTGCCGACCTTGTCGGTCGCTATCCGCTGATCGTTCTCCGCTTTTTTTGTGGTTTCTGTTTTGAGCGAACGCTCAGCGTCAGCCAATCGTTTGCGCTGCTTGAAAAGCTCCTGCTCAAACTCAGACGCCTGCTCGGCGTTGTACTGCTTGATGAGCGTGGCGATCTCCCTTTCCTCACCGTTGCGGGGCGTCTGAAAGGCTTCATCCATCGCTTTCGGAATCTTGGTCTTCGAGTTGTCTTTCCGGTCGACATACAGCCGGAAAAACTCGGTGATGTTGATGTCGGCACCGAAGGCGCGCACGTAGTCGCCGTAGTGTTGCCAGACGAGGGCGGAGTAGCACATGACGAAGCGCTCCATGGTGGTTGTGAGTGATATGACGTGTTTCGCGCCATGAGAATTGCTACCAACGGAGTCTACCGATTAACCATTCTGCGGGTGGGGATCGAAGGTCGCGTGATGCTGCTGGTCTACTCCACCTGAACGAGACCATGCCCCGCCAGCCTCGTATCGCGCTTCCCGGTATTCCGCAACAGATCGTGCAGCGCGGCAACGACAGACAGCCGAACTTCTTCGAGGACGCTGATTGGTCGCGATACCTAACGGAGTTGAACGAAATTCCACTGCGCGCTGGCTGCCACATGCACGCGTAAGTGAACCTGACCCCGTTCTTAGCTGCCACATGCACGCGTAAGTGAACCCGTAAGTGAACCTGACCCCGTTCTTACACCGTTCTTACACCGCCTATCCTCGCCACACTCGGTCTGGCCGAGCGCCAGTGGCACTACCAAGTGCTCGGCATCGAAAGCCGATACTTCCGCGCCATCGGCTGCGCGGATGTGCTGATCGAGAAGGCAAAGGCGATGGGTCAGTGTTGGTTGAAAGGGCTCGGAGCCACGCAATGGCTGCGGCAACAAACCAGCTGATTCTGGCCCGATCCGCGGGGATTTTCGGCGGTTGCATCGCGGGCAGTGCTGCTTCCCGCTCACTTTTCCGCTTGCATCAACTCCACCCAAGCGATTCGGCGCCCGATTGCCGCGTGATGGCGTACGTCGGTACAGCGTTACGCCTGCCTGAATCCTTTTCCCGTGACGAATCCGCTTCGAAGTTACCTCCGGACGATCGTGGGTGTCCCAGTTGTTGTTTCCACCTCCGGAAGATCGTGGGTGTCCCAGTTGTTGTTCGTGGGTGTCCCAGTTGTTGTTCTTGCCCGCCTTCGGATACCCCGGTTCGATCAGCGCCAGCAAGGCATGCCAAGGTACGACATGGTCCATCTCGGCAAGAGAGAGCTTGCGGCGAGTGCGATTGCGCTTGCCGACATACTCCGCATCCGAGAAACTCATCTGGGATATCGCATCGCTCCGCGATTTGATGCGCATACTTGTACTATGATACAGGCGACTTATTCAGACCTCTTTGCGCACACAGTATGTTCAGTCAAGCTGTCAGAAGTGACAGTTGACTATTGCGACGTCACGCCTGTATCCTCCCGAGGGTCTTCGAGGCTATAAGGCTGATGAACGTTGCCCTGTGATCCATTGAACTTTGCCCCGCACTCGCACTATGCCTACACGGCGCGAGTTCCCGTAAATGGAACAATTGTTGCCGTAGGATTGGAGTCTCTGGCATAATGCGATGCACATGGTCCCGATCACGATGATCACGTTATCCAATCTTTAGTCCCCCCTCGCCTGAAGTTTCAATCTAGCTGTCTAGCCCACTTAAAGGGAGAGCGATAAATGAAGTTATGGAGTTTTCTCACGATATTCTTTATACTCTGTGTGGCGTCAACCAATGCCCGATCGCAGGATGTAAGTATTTGCAACACCTGCACTAGTAGCATTCACTTTGAACAAGCCGCACTCGCACAAGTTATTGGGAACGGCATTCCCGGCGACTATCTGATCCTAACGATCAATCCGGAAACTGGCGATGCTCACAACGTTTTGGTGTCGTACGCTAGAGATGGAGACGTTCCGACCGGTGTTGCGCCCGTGCTAGACGAAGGTAGTCCGGAGCTGGTAGAACGAGGCGCTGCCCTTAACTTGAGTGGGAATAGATCCGAGCACTCGGTTTCCTCATCAAGCACCTCTTCTAATCCTGCAACCGAAGGTGAAATAGCTGAAATTGGAGCAATTATCGATTTTACCAGAAACGAGCAATTTATCGTTTTCCCAAACAATGAAGAGTATTTTGGGAGTTTCAATGGGCGAAACGCAGAGCAAACTTCATTGCATATTTATGGCGCTTTGACCGATAGAAATCCTGGATGGGCAGGAAGAAACTTCTTGGGTAATGTTCGTCAACTGATTTTCAATAAAATTGGCTCTTACTTTGGAAGAGACTTCCGCGTTTGCGGAGTGTTCAACAATGGAGACTCCGCGTGCTTCGCCCCGCAGACATATGCGCCATCAGTGGACAACTACATTTCGGGTACCGCGAGAGGAATTAGCGGGGAATGGCTTGATGGTGGATATGGGTCAGGCGGTGGAATGGAGGTGAACTTTAACAACGGCACGGTCGGCTACGCGCCGCTGGGGTACTCTGGCGCAACCGGCGAACTTTGGCTCTTCTGCGTCATTAGATCTGGCGTAATCGAGCTTTGTTATACTGTAATCATATAAGTCGGGGCGATACGTTATGAAAGGCTATGTCATAGTCACATCATTTTTGGCAGGGTCTTTGCTTGGCTGGCTCACACACGAGATTACCCACGAGACGCGTCCTACGATACAGGACAGTATCGCTGCAAATTGGGCGACGCTCGCGGTTACGCTGACGTCTAGGGAAAATAAGAGCAAAACTCCAGAGGAAGTGCAGTCTTCGGCTTTTGCGGCGCTTCTTGCTATGACTCCGGAATTGGGGGTGGGTTACACGCATATTTCTAATGGGACTATTAAAAGTGAATTGCCTGTGCTCGCAAAGGCGTTACTTGCCGATGACCAGGCCTTTGCAGGAGAAGGCACGTTTGTAGATTCGCTCATAGGCCGTAGTGTTTTGCTGTGCATTGCGCAGGCGGATACTAAAAGTACGAAAGATGTAGCGGAGTGTTCCCTTTCGGTCGCATCTCCTAACAGGGTGCTGAAAAACCCCATCTGATCTACAATTGGCCACCTTTACGGCCAAACGTGGAGTCACGGCATGCGCTACCGGGACACCCACAATCCCCACCAAATCCTACGCCGTGACGCGGCGATTTCCTACAGACGCCTCTCCCTGCGTGCGGCACGCTTGTTGCACTTTGAAGACACCCACGCCCGCTACAATCAAGGCATCGCGCACGAGCGCCGCTGGTCGCTTGGTGCCCGCGTGTTCGGGACCCGCAATTCATGGGATTGGAACTGGGAGGCCTTGGTGCAGGGTGGCCAGTTCGGAGCCTCCGCCATTCAGGCCTGGTCGCTCGCTACAGATACCGGCTACACCTTTGCTGATTCAAGCGGCCAGCCCAGGATCGCGCTGCTTGTGGCCATTGCCAGCGGCGACAGGGACCCGGAGGACGATCAGCTCGGCACACTCAACCCGCTTTACCCGCGCGGAAACTACTTCGGAAGCGAAGGATCCCTCGGCCCCCGGAACTTCTTCAATGTCCATCCGGCGGTTACCTTTCAGCTGTCGCCTCGGCTTCAGGTGAACGCCAGCCTGGATTTCTTCTGGCGCCACAGCACCCGCGATGGAGTCTACGCGCCGAGCGGAATGCTGATCCGCCCCGCCGGCGACAGCCAGTCCCGTTATGTCGCAACCATTGCGTCGGTCGGCGCGAACTGGAAACTGACGCCTGGCTGGTCGACCAGCCTGATCGTTGCCTACTCCGCCCCCGGCGCATTCCTGCGCGATACGGGCGCCGGCGACCCTTTGAGCCACATAAGCCTGACACTGCAGTATCGCTATTGAATTCAGTTGCCGGAGCTGCGATTCGGAATCGCTTCTTACTTCTTTGACGCAAGCTCGCGCACCGCCCGACGGTAATCGGTCGGGCTCCTGCGCTGATGCTGCAGGAATACGCGCGAGAGCACCTGGCTCGAAGTGTAGCCAACCTCAAGGGCGATCTCGGTGATCGAGAGATGGGAATGCTCGAGTAGTTCGCAGGCCTTATCAATCCTCAGTCGAGTGAAGTAGACGCGAGGCGGCACACCAAGGGTCTGCTTGAACATCCGCGCGAAATGAAACGCCGACAGACGCGCCTCGGCAGCCAGCTCATCAAGGCTGATGTCATCGCCCAGCCGCGCGTGCATCAACTCGATGCAGCGCCGCTGAGCGCCGGCGGAAAGGCCTCCCTTCGCGGGAGCGAACGCGGCGCCCCCCTGCCGGAACAACTCGGCGAGCACTTCGCAGCCCGCGGCGCGGACCAGAA
>JBBRBU010000127.1:0-7088 GCA_038205505.1 Lysobacterales bacterium
TTGGTTGAAATCGGCGCGCCTGTTGCTGGATTTCTCCATGCGAGGTGGCATCTCGTACTACGCGCTGTTTCCCTTCGCGTGGGCACTGAGCCTTTTCGGACAGACCGGGCGAATGACCGTTTGGGCCAGAAAAACTCCACCCACGGATTTGTCATCTTGACCGAAGTGTCTCTATTGAGGACTGCAGGGCGCGGCCAGGTGCGCGTTTCCGTCGCAATGGCTACCTTCAATGGCGCCGTGCATCTGCAGGAACAGCTCGATAGCTTCCGCACCCAGACGCGGCAGCCGGACGAGGTGGTCATTTGTGATGACGGGTCGTCGGATTCCACAGTCGAGGTTATTGAGCGCTTTGGTCAGGATGCACCGTTCGAGGTGCGGATCTTCCTAAACGAGTCCAATGTGGGCTTTACCCAGAACTTCAGCGACGCCATGTTTCATTGCACCGGCGATGTCATATTCCTGTCCGATCAGGATGATGTGTGGTTTGACTCAAAGATCGAAGTGGTTTTAGCTGCATTTGTCGAACACCCCGATATCGAGCTTGTGGTGCACGACGGAAGGCTCGTCGACGAGAACCTCCAATGGCACGGCACCACCAACCTCGGCCAAGTGCTTTCCGGCTTCGGAGATAGTGACGTGCTCGCCACCGGTGGTCTCACTGCAATTCGTCGGTCGTTGGCTGCAATTGCGTTGCCGGTACCCGATGGAATTGTCGGCCATGATCTGTGGATTCATTACCTGGCGAGACGTCTTCGTACGAGATTGGTACTTGAAGCGAGCCTCCAGCTCGTTCGCAGGCATGGGCGCAACACATCCGCTTGGGTTGCCAGTTCTACCCAGCCGATTAACCGCTGGGATGTTTTCGTCAGCCAGTGGCGGGCCGCGGTCGCGGAAGGATATGAGGATCGAATTGCGATCAACTCGGCCGCACAGCGTGCATTTGCCAAGCTCTTGGAGTCTGAGTGTCCGGGTTTTGATCGCGCATCGATTCTGAGGAGCATTGACGACGTGGCGGACGAGCGGAAAGCGTTGATCGCTCGGAGCACTTTGGCCGGCATGGCTGCGATGCGACGCAAGGTTTCGGCGACGCGACTGCTTATCGGCGGGTGCTACAGACACTTCAATGGTTACAAGAGTTTCCTTCGGGATCTGGTGCGATGACGTGTCGCTCGCTTGCAACCTTATGCCCATGACGCCTGGCTCCGATTCCTCAGGCCATGTCTTGCTTGTCGCTTGTCTTGAAACCGGTGATGCCGTTGGTGGGCGCGCGCTTCTGTCCCGATTGATTAAGGACGCCTTGGCAAGCGAATTCGAAAGTGGCCTCGCAATAGAAGTCCTGCGCCGATCGTCCCCCAAGGGAATTAAGGATGCGTTCGGCGGCTTTGCAGGAAATATCGATGGGCTGGATAAGACAGCAATCCGTCGGATATTGCGTCTGATTGTCGAAAAGCGAGTGGGCAAGGTGGTGATTGATGGATCAAATCTTGGCACCTTGGCAAAAGCAATCAAGAACGCTTGCCCCGGAGTAGAGGTGAGTACTTTCTTTCATAACTGCGAGGCGCGGTTCTTTCTCGGTGCGTTCCGGCAAACCAGAAGCTTGCGATCACTTGGGATCTTGGCCGCGAACTATCTAGCTGAGCGCCGGGCTGTGGGCTTCAGCGACAAGCGCATTTGCCTGAGTGAGCGCGACAGCGCGCTGCTTCGCAAGGTTTACGGTCGTGGCGCGACACATATCTCGGCCATGGCCATGCAGGACAGCCTCCCGACTGCGGCTACTGGCGATGCGGGGTCGATGCACTCGAAATATGCGTTGTTCGTTGGTGGGATTTTCTATGCGAATCGGGCTGGCATCGCCTGGTTCTGCCAGAACGTGGCCCCGCGCATTTCGATGAAGACCTGCGTGGTTGGGAAAGGGTTTCATGCATTCAAGGATGAGCTTGAGCGGCATGGGAACGTGGAGGTGATCGGCGAGGTTGACAGCCTGGCCCCCTGGTACGTGAATGCGCATGTGGTCGTCGCCCCGATCTTCGATGGTTCCGGCATGAAGACCAAGGTGGCCGAAGCGCTCATGTTCGGCAAACGGGTGGTGGGTACAGCCGAGGCGTTTTCCGGCTACGAGGAAATCGCCCAGAGTGTCGGGCAGGTCTGCAAGGATGCCGAAGAGTTCATCGCTGCGATGGAGCGCGAGGCCGGGCGCGGGTTCGTTGCGCTTGATCCAGAATTGCGCGCCATTTACGACGAACGATATTCATTCCCTGCGGCTTGCGCCCGGCTGCGCAATATCCTTGGTCCTCTGGCTGTACCAGGCGCAGATAGGTAAACCAGATCCATGCCAGCCTCATTCAAGTCCCGCCTCAGAGACCGGATTCCCCCAGCACTACAGGTGCCGGTGAAATACTGGCTGGACCAGACGCGGGGTTTCGTCGAACCCGAGATGCGCTTGTTTCGGCATCTGATCTCGAAAGGAGATCGTGTCCTTGATGTCGGAGGAAACCGCGGTGTCTATGCTTACCATTGTTGGAAGCTCGGCGGGATCGTTGAGGTCTTCGAGCCAAATCCGGTTTGCGTGCGCGTTCTTGAAGCATGGGCCGAGGGCCGGGCGGGCGTCCGGCTCCATGCCGTGGCGTTGTCCAACATGCCCGGCACTGCCCAGTTGCACATCCCGGTGGACGCCGCAGGGGTGGAGCACGACGCCTCTGCATCAATAGAGCAGCATGCGTTTCCGAACTCCCGTGATGAGGCCATTCCGCTCCGCACCCTCGACAGTTATGACTTCGACGATGCGCGCCTCATCAAGATCGATGTTGAAGGACACGAGGCCAATGTGATCAGTGGTGCGGCCGCCACCTTGGCGAGGTCGCAACCCGGGCTTCTGATCGAGATCGAGCAGCGGCATATTGCGAGGCCAATCGGCGATGTTTTCCGACAAGTGGCAGATCATGGATATCGCGGATTCTTCCTTGGTGATGGTCGCCTCAGGCCTATCGATGAATTCGACTTGGCACGTGATCAAAGTCCTGCGCGCTTTACCAACCTTGGCGGGCGCTACATCAACAATTTTCTGTTCCTTCACGAAGCAAGATTGCTGGCCGGAGACTATCGGTCGCTTCTTGAGACGTTCGGCACCAGATGAACGTCCTAGTCGTCACCCCCGTATTTTCCATTGCGGGCGTTCCGTTGGCGCAGGTGCGCTTTGCGCGGGCGCTGGCCGCGAGGGGTCACCGTGTCACGTTCATGATCGGTCACATCGATCGCGGTTACGTGTTGCCCGAGTTGCCGGAGATCACCGTCATCGACCTCAAGCAGCGTCAGGTGCGGGGCATGTTCGTCCCGCTATGCCGGTATTTGCTTGCGTCCCGGCCCGAAGTGGTGTTCTCGGCAGAAGACCACCTTAATTGCACCGTGCTGCTGGCCATGATCGTGACCGCTTCCAGGGCCCGGGTGAGCTGCTCCTCACGCGTGACGCCCTTCGACACGTACTCCAACACGTTCTTGTCCAAGCGATGGATCCTGAAGCAGTTGATGCGAGCGGTGATGTGGCGCGCAAACGCGCTTACCTGCGTTTCGCGGGACATGGTGGAGCAATACCGCTCAATCTTCAGCAAGCCCAGGCATGTGTGGGTGTACAACATTGTCGATGACCAGCAGTCGCGACGCCGGATGCAAGAACCTGTAGACCATGAATGGTTCGTGGAGCGCGACACACCGCTGCTGGTTGCCGCAGGGCGTCTTGCACCCTGGAAGGGGTTTTCCGACCTGATTCGTGCGATGGCGTTGGTCTCCCCTGTAACAGGCGCCAGGCTGCTCATCCTCGGCGACGGCCCCTTAAGGCGTGAATTGCAATCTCTGGTCGAGCAGTTGGGCCTGCAGCAGGCGGTGCGTCTTGAAGGGTATGTCGAGAACCCGTTGAAGTACTTCAAGAAGGCAGACGTGTTCGTCCTTTCTTCGCTCGTCGAGGGGCTGCCGAACGTGCTGGTCGAAGCCATGATGTGCGGATGCACGCCGGTATCGACCGACTGTCCCACCGGACCGCGAGAGGTCCTGGATGAGGGGAGATTCGGCTATCTCGTGCCGGTTCGGGATCCTGTGGCACTGGCAGCTGGGATCCGCCGGGCGCTCGCCGAGCCGATTCCCGCTGAACTCCTGCGTGAAGCCATCCTGCCGTTCGAGGAAAATGCAGTAATCGACAGGCATTTCCATTTGCTGGGGCTTCAGTCCCACGAAGAGCTGACGACGGCGGCTTCGTGAAGATCGGGCTCAATGCCACGTGCCTCAATGATCGCCCCTCGGGCGCGCGACAGCGGTTCATCGGGATTTACGGGGAATTGGTCAAGCGCATGCCCGATGCGCAGTTCGTCGTGTATGAACCGTCGGATTGCCGCGTCGCCGACTGGTTCGGAGGTGCCCCGAACGTATCGGCGAGACGAACACCGCTACCGAGCGAAGGCCGCACGAAACGATTCATTGCCGGATTGCGCTATTGGCGATCCGCCCTGACGCAGGAGGGATTTGATGTTTTCGAAGGCTTCAACCTTCCGTTTATCAAGGCCCCTACCGGCCGCAACGTGCTGACGATCCATGACGTCCGCACCCTTCAGTCGGGTGCCGGCGCCCTGGATCGCGCCGTGTTCCGGGGTGTCCTCCAAGCTTCCCTCGCCGCGGCCGATCAGGTGATCGCGGTTTCCGAGACAGTCAAGCAGGAGATCCTGAAAGTACGCTTCGACGCGAAGGTGGCGGTGGTGTACAACGGCTTGGATACCTCGAAGCTCGCGCCATTGCCTCGATCAATAGTGGAGGATGCGCGTGAGAGATTGGCGTTGCCACATGGCTTCATATTAGCGGTGGGGCATTTCGAGGCCCGGAAAAACTATCCCTGCCTCATCGACGCCATGGCAAGGCTACGCGACCGCGGCCGCGAACGGTCACTGGTGATCATCGGAAACGACAGCGGTGAGGGGCGCCTGGTCGACCACAGGATCCAGGACCATGGCCTCGCAGATTCAGTGAAAGTGCTCAGTGGCCTTAGTGACGAAGAAGTTCGCTGTGCTTATCAGCTCAGCGATGCCCTTGTCTTCCCATCGACCTACGAAGGATTCGGCATCCCGATACTCGAGGCAATGGCAGCGGGCTGCCCTATGGCCCTCAGCGATATCCCTGTATTTCGCGAGATCACCCAGGACCAAGGACTCTATTTCTCGCCTCACGACGCAGAGTCAATAGCAAATGCAATCGAGGCAGTCATGGCAGCCGGGGGCCCGCGCGCAGGCTTGGTCGAATACGGGCGATGGCGCGTCAAGGATTTCGACTTCCAGCCCTTGGCGGGACAGGTTGAAGCTTTATACCGGTCACTCGTTGCGGGCGAGCGCGACATGATCTCCGGCACCGTGTAACCATGATTTGACTGATGCGAAGTGACGTTTCCTGCACCGGAGAAAGTGCGTGTCCCATCTCGAAACACTGATCGATACCATACGTTCGAAGACCAACAGGTGGTTGAACCTGGACGTGGTTCGCGTGTCAGGCCAGCACACGCTTCGGTCGCACATTGCCATGATCCTTGCGAAATACAGCATCGACGCGATCATAGACGTCGGAGCCAACGAGGGACATTTCGGGACCAGCCTGCGTGACTGGGGGTTTCGAGGTGAAATCTATTCGTTCGAGCCGGTGTCAGGGGCATTCGGAGTACTGGAATCGCTCGCCAGCAAGGATGCCAAATGGCGTGCCTTCAACTTTGCGTTGGGCGCTAGTCCCGGCGAAGCCACGATCCACGTGTCGAGGTTCTCTCAGTTCTCGTCCCTGCTGGATGTCAATGAATTCGGGCTAGGAACCATGGAAAACATGAAGGTCGAGCAGCATCAACGAGTTGAGGTCAAGACGCTGATGCAATGCTTCGATGAAGGGATGCTCCCAGCCAAAAGGCGGTACCTGCTGAAAATGGATACCCAAGGGTACGACGTGGAGGTTTTCAACGGCGCAGGCCGTTCCATCGAGAACGTCCGGTGCATGCTCCCAAGTTCCGCAGCTAATCGCGTAAGTCATTGATTTGCCTATGTCGCGATAGGCAAAAATGACACAACAGCGGCGGTCAGGCGGGGTTTTTGATGTCGAGTGCTGCGAACAGTTCGAGTTGCTGGGCAGAGGTCCTGCCGATGCCAGTGAGCTGTTGATTGCCGAGTTGGACGCGGTGCTTCTGGAGTCGGCGCAATAGTTCGAGAGTGGCCTTCGGGCTGTGCGTGTTGCCGTGGGCTTTGAGCCGCATGCGCATGACGCGATGGAGCACCAGCGCGAGGAAGCAGATCAGCGCGTGGGCGCGGATGCGATCGGGCAAACGATGGAACACGGGCGCGATTTCGATATCGCTCTTGAGTACCCGGAAGCCGCGCTCGATGTCGGCGAGGCTCTTGTAGCGGCTCACGATTTGTTCGGCGCTGAAGTCGGCGACGTTGGTCAGCAACACGAGCTTGCCGTCAAAACGCTCGGCCGCTTCGATGGCGGTTTCGTCGAGGTCGTAGGTGAAGCGCTCGGCTTGATAGTCGGCGCGGATGTAGCGCGTCAACCTGGCATCGGCGACGGCGTTCTGGAAGCGACTGTAAGCACCGCGATCACTGGCCTTGCGACCACGCTCGGTCTTGCCGGCGTCTTGCGCGTCGAGCTTGGTCACGAGTTTCTCGGCACAGGCCTCGATCTCGGCAATGCGCTTGCGCCGCTTGGCCGATTGCTCGGCTGCACGCACCGGATCGTGCGCGATCACCAGCCGATGTCCGGCGAACTCACCTTCCGCCAGACTGGCGTGGTCACGGTCAAACGTCAGTGCATCCAACGTGCCGCCGAGTTCGCGATAACGCCGCGCCGGCACCGCCAGGATGAACTGCAACTGGCGCTTGGAATCGGTCGCCAACGCGCCGAGTTCGGCGATGTTGTCGAGGCTCAGCAGGCCGCGATCCGCGACCACGATCACACGCTCCACCGCGAAGCGCTTGAGCACGGCGGACAACATCGATTTGAGCGTTTTCGTCTCGGACACATTGCCTGGATGCACCGTGTGCATGAGTGGCAACCCCTCCGCCGACTGCACCACGCCCAGC
>JBBRBU010000128.1:0-6987 GCA_038205505.1 Lysobacterales bacterium
TGCCTTGCGGGACTGCCGCGAACAGCGCCGCCGTCGACGGCAGGCCAGCCGGCACCGTGTAGAAATCCTTCCACTGGTCGGCAAGCACGCCACCGACCGAACCCACCACTGCTTGAATCAGACCCATGACATCTCTCCGCTAGTCGTGGCTGGGCGTCGTGCCCACCATACCAGGCGAACTATACCTATCCGGACGGCGCGGGTAGCGCGTTTCGATCGCCAGATCCACGGTTTCCATGACGAACGCTCGCCAAGCAACTCGCGGTTCGTAATAGCTTGAACCTGGCGCACGCCATGCGCGATACGGAGTGATCAGCGGGTCGGCAGGTTCAGCGCTGTTGCCGCGATGGCTGGACCAGCGGTGGTCGAGCGGGTCAGCCACCATGCGGGCTCGCAGCGGATTGCGTTCAATGGTTCGCTGGCAGCGAAGCACGACGTCGTCGTGCATTACTGCGGACGTCTCACGCGGCCTTGCCACAAGGTGCCAGCGCGGTGGTAGCGCGCATTGATGTAGCGAACGTAACGGCGGCCTAGCGATTGCATCAGGCGCGCCACTTGGCCCCGCAATGTTGGCGTGACCAGCAGATCGACGTGGTTGGTCATCAGCACATAGGCGTGAATGCCGCGGCGTTCGGCAATGGCGACCACGCGCAGGTCTTGCAGGGCGCGAATGCGGTCAATGTCCTGGAAGAAGCAAGGCTTGTCGATCGTTGCCCCGCTGGACGACGTGCTGCGACATGCCGGGAAGATCGATCCGGGGCTGGCGGGGCATCGTTGCATCCTTGCTTTCGCAATGGCTGGCTCGTCAAACCGTAACGCGTCTACAATCGCTGGAGAACCGGCTTGGTCACATAATCCGCGCGTCAGCCGTGCCGCCAGTTGGCACCCATACCTTTTCCGCCCCTGACAAAACCCAAGCCAGAGCCTTAGAGAGAGAGCGCCATGAGCGATACCGCCGAAATCGTCTTCCAGAAACTGAAAACGCTGCCGCCTCAACGCTTGGCCGAGGTTGCCGACTTCGTGGACTTCCTGCGTGTGCGTGAAGAAAAAGCACGCAGCGAAAAGGTTGATGAGCTGTTCGGAATGATGGATCAGCTCGCCACGGTCGAGCCGCCGCTAACGCCCGAGGACATTCAGGCCGAGATCGCGGCCGCACGCGAAGAACGCCGCGCTGGTCTGAATGCGGCTGGTCGCTGACACCAACGTCGTCGTGTCCGGGCTGATGTGGGGTGGGCCGCCGAGGGCCATTCTCGGCGCCGCACGCGAGCAGCGCATCTCGCTATTCGCCAGCGCAGCATTGATTGCCGAACTCGAAGATGTGCTCGCACGGCCCAAGCTCGCGCGTCGCCTCGCATCCATCGGGCACACACCCGCCGACCTACTCGATCGTTACCTCTCGTTGGTTCGCTACGTGACGGCAACGCCGCTTACCGAACCCATGTCGCGCGATCCCGACGACGACCAGGTCATCGCCTGCGCCATCGCCGCACACGCCGATCTCATCGTCTCTGGCGACCGCGATTTGCTCGACCTCGGCCACGCACATGGCATTCCAATCCTCGACGCCAGCACCGTAGTCGAACGCATCGGTCGGCTGGAAAAGCAGCGACCAGCGTAGCGCTGGACGTTGTGTGATTGGTGCCGGTCGAAGAATGCGGTAGGAGCAGCGGTTTGGAAACCGCGCGATGGCCTGGTGTCAAAAGCATGATTGTGGGCGTCCCGGTTGTTGGTGCCTGCTGCGTTGTTATCGCTACATCGAACTGAATCCTGTCCGGGCGGCGATGGTCGCCGAGTCGCGTGACTACAGATGGTCCAGTTACCGAGCGAACGCGCCCGGACAGCATGACCCGCTCGTCCATCCGCATGCCGAATACCTCGGCCTGTCCCCCGAACCGGAGCAGCGGCTGGCAGCCTATCGGAACCTGGTGATGGAGCACATTGACCCGTTTGAAATCGACGCCATCCGGCAGCACTTGCAGCGTCAGCACGCGTACGGCAGCGACCGCTTCCGCCGCATGATCGAAGCCCAACTCGGCCGCCGTGCAGGTCCCGCGAAGATCGGTCGGCCAAGGAAGGCTGACTGCCCCGATCCGAGGGAAAGTGCACTCTGACCTGGGTTTTGGAAGTGAACCTGACCCCGTTCTTCTCTAGGTCGGCGGGAGGGCAGTTCCACTAGGACCCCGGTTTCTCACGTCTTGGAAGAAGCAGGGCTGTAGGTCGTTTTCACGCTGGACAATGTGCCGCGGAATGCCGGGAAGGTCGATGCGGGGCCGGCGGGGCATGGTTGCGTCCTTGCTTGCAGTATGTCACCGCAGGCTCGCACGACACTCGCCTCGTGCCTTTCGGCAATTGCGGACTTCAGATGTAGGAAAAGTCCACTTTCACACCCTTTTGGCAGTTGCACACTGGGTCGTATAGCGCGCATCATGCGCGCTGATTGTCCCAGCGGATAGACTGTCATGAACTCCACATTTTGCCCTCTCCAGACACTGCGGCAGGCGAAGACGCAGTACAGCCAGCGCGAAGTTGCAGCTTTCCT
This sequence comes from Lysobacterales bacterium, assembly GCA_038205505.1. Classification (GTDB taxonomy): domain Bacteria; phylum Pseudomonadota; class Gammaproteobacteria; order Xanthomonadales; family Rhodanobacteraceae; genus Dokdonella. Next base: position 2,540 of record JBBRBU010000128.1, read on the forward strand.
TGAAATCGACGAAAGCACGCTGCGTCGCTGGGAAGTGAGGGAAGAAGTTCCAGCTTACCGCGTTGACTCGGTTCGCCAGCGGCTTCTTCCGTTGCTGGTTGCGCCGGCGAATGACAACCATTCCTTCACCTTTATAGATTTGTTCGCCGGCATTGGCGGCATTCGTCATGGCTTTGAGCAGCAAGGTGGTCGGTGCGTACTCACCAGCGAATGGAACCCGTACGCACGGAAGACCTATCTTGCCAACTATCCCCACGAAGAAGGACATCAATTTGTAGGAGATATCACCTTGGTAGACGCCCAAGATGTACCCGATCACGACGTGTTGCTTGCAGGCTTTCCATGCCAGCCTTTCAGTATCGCCGGCGTATCGAAGAAAAATGCGCTGGGTCGGCCCCATGGTTTTGAGTGCACCACGCAAGGCACCTTGTTTTACGACGTCGCAAGAATCATCGCGGCCAAACAGCCGAAAGCATTCTTGCTTGAGAACGTCAAAAATCTCCTTTCGCACGACAAGGGGAAGACCTTCGAGACCATCATTGCTGTGTTGCGCGACGAGCTTGGTTATGACGTGCACTACAAAGTTGTCGATGGTCGCCGCTTCGTGCCGCAGCATCGCGAACGAATACTGATCGTCGGTTTCCGTGAACCTTGCGGGTTCGACTGGAATGACTTGCGACTACCGGAGGCAGCGCCGACGTTGTCGAGCATTTTGCATCCGCAAGACGGCTCGCAGACGGCGGAACCGCCATATACCGGGGGTACGAAGGCCGTGGTGGATGCTAAGTACACATTGACCCCGAACATGTGGACGTATCTACAGGCTTATGCCGCGAAGCACCGCGCTGCGGGTAACGGCTTCGGCTTCGGGTTGGTCGATGGTGACAAGGTTGCGCGCACGCTGTCGGCGCGCTACTACAAGGATGGGTCGGAGATTCTGGTGTCTCAGGGTCCACGCCGGCGCCCGCGCCGACTGACTCCACGCGAGTGCGCACGGCTCATGGGCTTTCCGGCAGATTTCAAGATTCCCGTCAGTGATACACAGGCGTACAAACAGTTCGGGAATAGTGTCGTTGTTCCGGCAATTGACGCTGTCGCAAAGATCATTAAGCCTCGCGTTATTGAACTGATTGCGCGGAATCAGGACCAAGCCTCGTTGTCACTTTGTTGAATGCAAGGAAGACAGTCCTGAAATCTAGCCGGGTACAAATTCTGAACGAGCACACCCATCACGGAATGCTGGGGGATGACGCCAAGATGGCCTATGGCGATCCGCTCATTCACCCCTATGACTTAAGTGAGCAAATCGTCGTCTTCCATCCTTGCGAACCGACATTCTCGTCTCAGGAATACGGCAAAACCGAGTTCAATTTTTCGGACATGTTTGTTAGGTTTGGAAACCGCGCTTATGAAGCAACTCGCCGTACCTTCATGCGGCGAGTTTCCGTGGGTCATCTCGATTGCTGATGGTCGATGTGGTCGACAAGGCGACGCGAAGTCGAATGATGTCTGGCATTCGAGGTCGGGATACAAAGCCGGAGAAGATTGTCAGAAGCCACCTTCATCGCCTTGGGCTCCGGTTTCGCCTCGAATCATTGCTGCCAGGAAAGCCCGACCTCGTTTTTCCAAAATATCGGGCCGTTGTGTTCGTTCACGGATGCTTCTGGCATCGACATGTTGGTTGCAGGTTCGCGACCACTCCTGCATCCAACCCTCAATTCTGGCTCGACAAATTTGAAGCGAACGTCAAGCGTGATGACCAAGTTAAAATTCTTCTGCGCCAACTCAACTGGCGCCACTTGGTTGTTTGGGAATGCGAGCTTGACCCACGCCGACTAAACTCGTTGCATAGCAGGATCATTGGTTAGGAAAGGGGATCTTTTTTGAACGAGGCGATTGAGGCGTATACGAGGCGGATTGTCGGGACGTCGGAATCGTTAGTTCCAACAGAGATCTTCGCCAAGATTCTTACCACGAATGACGATGCTGGTAGGCACGGGGTACTGATTCCGACGGAGTCATACTCCTTCTTTCCCGAACTGCCGATACCTGATCCGACGGTCAACGCGACCGCCCTATTTTCCGGGGTCGATGTGATCACCAGTGAGGAAAAAGCACTCGCCTGGAAATACTACGAACGCTATCCAGAGCGTCGCGTAACTCGTCTGAACGCGGCTCTGAATGACGAATCCCAGGGTCGCAGGCTCGTGATATTCCTTCGTTGCAGGACTGGCGAAAAGCTTGATCGCTACTACGTTGACGTGAGCCGGGAAGACTGCGACGCTAGGTTCGACGAGCTTTTGGGCATGCTGTTTGGCGCCGCCGTACCGAGTGGTCTGGGCGCATTTGTTCGTTTGCCGATAGATGCTCCGCCGTTTCAGCCAGATGAGCCGCTCTGCGATCTTTTGGAGCGATTTGATGGTGTGAAAGATCGATGGATCGATAGTCTGCGCGGTGGTTCGACAGGAATTGGATACACCTTTGAAACTCTTGTTGGCGTCAAGGAAAACAATGATCAAGGTGCTGACTTCCGAGGCATTGAACTGAAATGCAAGCTCGCACGCGACAAGCAGTTGTCCTCCGGCAAGATCAATTTGTTTCAACTCGGGCCAGTCTGGTCGACGCCGCAGCCAGGCATTGATCGACTGCGGGCGATCGGGCAGAAGAATGCTGGCGGTAACTACTCCTGCCACTCGCAAGTCACGACCACCGTCAATAATCTGGGCTTGAGTCTGGGTGTGCAGCCATCCCCCGAGGGAATCAATCTGTACCACCACTCGCACACGCTCGGCGCTTGGGCGCGCGCTCGGTTGGCAGAAAGATTGACCGAAAAACATTCACGGGCCGTGTTCGTGAAAGCCGAATCGCGCGAAGGTGGACCTTGTGGTTTGCAGTATAAATACAGCCAACTGGTCTATTGCGAAAGGCCCGATATTCAGCGCTTCATCGACATGGTAGATGCGCGGCGCATCGTATTCGAGTTCATCATGATCGAGCGCCCACCCGGCCGGGTGCGCAACCACGGATACCCATGGCGTCTGGTAGACGAACGCCAGCTGGATCAACTTTTCGCGCTCCAGTTGAAGCTCCGTGGCTGACTCGCCAATAGCCTAGGGTTCCGCAGTTTTTCCCGTGAATTTCATCGTTGGGCCAACACGTTGCGCCATGACTGAAGAGACTTTGCGCACATGATGCGGTCCCGCTGATCCATGTTTCCTCCGCTTCCGCCTGTCAAACTCACTCAAATGCCCTTCCTGACTCGGACACTCCCATGGCTTTCAATCGCCTTTTGTTCGCTTTCACCATTACCACCACGCTCGCCGCTTGCGGCATGCAGCGCGCCGACGTTACGGGACCTCCAGAAATGACCAATGCCGAAGCTGCGACGCGCACGAGTGAGACCGCATTGCCCGCGCCGCCTGTCGCCGCGACCAAGCGTTACACCGTCACGGCCCCACACGGCGCGGCTCGCCAAGACGAGTACTACTGGCTTCGCGACGACACACGCAAGAATCCGGAAATGCTGGCCTACCTTGCGGCCGAGAATCGGTACGCCGATGCGGTGATGAAGCCGCAGGCTGCGCTGGAGAACACGCTCTACGCCGACATCGTTGGCCGCATCAAGCAGGACGATTCCACGGTGCCCTATCAAGACAAGGGCTACTGGTACTACACGCGCTACGAGGAAGGTAAGGACTACCCTATCCACGCCCGCCGCAAGGGCACGATGGATGCGCCGGAACAGGTGATGCTGGATCTCAACGGGCTGGCCGCCGGCAAGAACTTCTATCAGGTCGGTGATCGCGAGGTGAGCCCGAATCAAAACCTGCTGGCCTATGCCGAAGACGCCGTCGGTCGCCGTCAATTCGTGCTGAAGGTGAAAGACCTGACCACCGGCGAAGTGATGAAGGATGAAGTGACCGGCGCGTCTGCCAACGTGGTCTGGACCAACGACAGCGCCAGCTTCTTCTATGTCGAGAACGATCCGGTCACTCTGTTGACCAAGCGCGTCAAGCGGCATGTGCTGGGCACCGACGTGGCCAGCGATCCCGTGGTCTATGAGGAGTCAGACCCCAGCTACTACATGGGCGTGGCGCGCTCGCGCTCTGACAAATACATCTGCATCGGCGTCGGCAGCACGGTGTCCAGTGAATTGCGCTGCACCTCGGCCGACAAGCCAGGTGAATTCCGCGTGCTGGCCAAGCGCCAACGCGATTTCGAGTATTTAGCCGATCATCTGGATGGCCGCTGGGTGATCCGTACCGACTGGAACGCGCCCAACTTCAAGCTGATGCAGGCCAGGGGCGACGATGTTTTTGATCGCAGCCAGTGGACCGATCTGGTGCCCCATGACGAGAAGGTGTTTATCAGCAGTGTCGAGCTGTTCAAGGATTTCCTTGCCATCGGCGAGCGTTCCGACGGACTTTCGCGCATCCGCGTGATGCCCG
>JBBRBU010000129.1:0-6908 GCA_038205505.1 Lysobacterales bacterium
CGTCCCAATAGATTTCCGATTGGGTGCCGAAGCGGTTGTCCGGCAGCTCCTTCATCGAGACGAAGAACGCAGCCTGCTGCGAACCCGGCTGGCCGCCAAACTTGAAGCGCTCCCAGCTCTGCGTGACCAGCGATTCCATCAAGCCGTCGCCAGCGAAAATCGACTTCGAGTTCAGATCATCCGATCGCCATTCGTAACCGCCGGCCTCGGCAGCAAGGCCGGTGATGGCGCCGTCCTGAAACAGCAGCAGTGCATAGCCTTCCGGCACGATGATCTTGCTGCCATTGGTGATGATGTTGGACGAACCCCTCGTGTTCGACCCGCGTCCGGCATTGGTGCCTTGCGGCACTGCCGCGAACAGCGCCGCCGTCGCCGGCAGGCCAGCCGGCACCGTGTAGAAGTCCTTCCACTGGTCGGCAAGCACGCCACCCACCGAACCCACCACCGCTTGAATCAGACCCATGACATCTCTCCGCTAGTCGTGGCTGGGCGACGTGCCCAGCGCAGGCGACGAACTATACCTATCCGGACGGCGCGCGTAGCGCGTTTTTATCGCCGAATCCACGGTTTCGATGACGAAAGCTCGCTAGGCAACTCGCGGTTCGTAGTCTCTTGCGCCGGGAGCACGCGATGCGCGGTGCTGCGTGATCAGCGGATCGATAGGTTCGGCGCGGTTGCCACAATGGTTGGCTCAGCGGGGGTCAAGCGGATCGGTGAACGCGCGCGCCCAGAGTGGATCTTGTTTTGTGGTTCGCTCGACGACAAACACCAACTTGTCTTGACCTACCGTGGATGCCTCACGTGGCTGTTTTCAAAGTGTCCGCGTTAACGGGGTAGATGCCGTTCACTCAAACCCGCGGTTTCGGAAGTGAACCTGACCCCGATATCTGACCCCGATATCTGGAGGCGAAGCCTGTGGCATGCTTGGACCCAAATTCCGTCCACGACGCACCATGGCCGCCCCACTTCACGAACTCGAAGCACAAATCCGCAACCTTGGGGCCTTAGAAAAGGCGTGGATTGCAGAAGCCTTTCGCAGACAAGCGGACGTGAAAGCTGGCAAGTCGGGGATGGTCCCAGGCAATGAAGCGCTGGCGCGAGTGCGGGCCAGAATTGGTTGAGTTGAGAGAGAGCGCCATGAGTGATACTGCCGAAATCGTCTTTCAGAAACTGAAAACGCTGCCGCCGCAACGCTTGGCCGAGGTAGCCGACTTCGTGGACTTCCTGCGCTTGCGTGAGGAAAAAGCTCGCAAGCAAAACGTGGATGAGCTTTTCGTAATGATGGATCAGCTCGCCATCGTCGAGCCGCCGCTGACACCCGAAGACATTCAAGCCGAGATTGCTGCCGCGCGCGCGGAACGCCGCGCTGATCTTAATGAAGATCGTCGCTGACACGAACGTCGTGGTGTCGGCACTGCTGTGGGGTGGGCCGCCCAGAGCCATTCTTACAGCCGCGCGCGAGTACCGCATCGCGCTATTCACCAGCGCCGCGTTGATCACCGAACTGGAGGACGTGCTTGGCCGCGCCAAGCTTGCGCGACGACTCGCAAGTATCGGGCACACACCCGCCGACCTACTTGATCGCTACCTCTCGCTGGTTCGTTACGTCACGGCAACGCCGCTCTCCGAGCCTGTGTCGCGCGACCCCGACGACGACCAAGTCATCGCCTGCGCCATCGCCGCACGCGCCGAACTCATCGTCTCTGGCGACCGCGATTTGCTCGACCTCGACCACGCACATGGCATTCCGATCCTCGACGCCAGCGCCGCCGTCGAACGTATCAGTCGGCTGGAAAAGATGACAACGCCACACTGACCGGGTTTTGACAAGGCAATCCAGCCGCAGAAGCGGTGGGTCGGTAGCCCGCAAAGTTAACCTGACCGCGACATCGGACCCCGTTATCGTGCGTTAGTCGAACGAGTTGGCGGCGTTGGCAAACAACATTAGCCGTGAGTCGTACTCGCCGAACCAGAACACAAAAACTTCGAAATTTTCCCCGATCGTCAGCTCGGGGATCAACGTCGTGGTGACTGCGCCCTGCACGGGCATCCAGAAGGCAGGCTCACCTTCGGCACTGACAAGAATCTCTTCCGTGTACGCGTTCCACTGTTGCTGAGGAACATCCGGAAAACTTCTGGCGGCATATCCAACGAAATCCCGAGTTTCTTCACTGAGGACCTTCGACTTGCCCTCGAAACGAACCTGCAGTCGGTAGCGCTCAGGAGGAACCAGAATAATCTGGTGGGCTCCAACCGGTTTGACATTCGAGCCCTTGATCCGAGTTGACTCCGCGCGGATGGCCGATACCTCCGTCGGAAGATAGAGCGTTTGCTTGGAAAACGTGTCCTGGTCGGCCGGAATCTTTTGCGGCGAGGTCGCGCAAGCCGCCACGACCACGGTGACGGCAAATGTCAGGATGATCCGCAGTGCGCCTCGAACCGATATCAGTGCGACACAAGGCTTGAGATTCGAAATGACGTGCTTGTCAGGGCGCACAGCGAGTCCTTGAAACCGTGCATGCCTGAATCCAATCGCTGCGACGCCAGCAAAACTCATCATTTGTGATCTTACGAATGTCCCACGTGACAGGGAGCCCGCTCGCATCAACGCGGTCTTCTCCCGCCAGCCATACCCTGATGCGATCATCCGTGGCCGACAGAACGCGATAGACCCAATTTTTCTTGAAGCTCTCCCCGTCAGCATTGGTGCGGTTGCCCGGATAGGTCATAAAGAGCTTGGAGCTGGCCGGTGCGAAATGAATGTTGACGGGTAGTGCGGAGCAGGTCTCGACTCCAGCCACCTCCCAAGTTCCCTCTATCCAAGTGACGCTTCGCCTTTGAAGCTCGGGAAGGCTGCTGCACCCGGCCTGCAAGGCAAGAGCCGTAAGTAAAGCCGGAAAACCAATTCTCATGTCGGCACTCCTTCCCGAGTCAAGCCAGCCCAGCGCACGCTTACCAGCCTATCCGGAAAACCATTACTTCGGTTAGGTGCAGAGGCCTTGTATCTGCCTTCCCATAGCGTGCCGGTACAGTGGTAACGCGCATTGATGTAGCGAACATACCGCCGGCCGAGCGACTGCATCAACCGACCAACCTGTCCCGGCGCGATTGGCGTCACCAGCAGATGGATGTGATTGGTCATCAGCACTTAGGCGTGAATGGCACAGTGTTCGGCCGTCCCGATTTCGCGCAGGTTTTGCAAGTAGCGGATGCAGTCGATGCCCTGGAAAAAAGCAGGGCTGTCGGTCGCTGCCACGCTGCACGACGTGCTGCGGCATGTCGGGAAGGTCGATCCGGGGTCTGCGGGGCATGGGTGCGTCCTTGCTTGCGATTGGTCGTCGCATCCTCGCAAAGTACGCGCCCGCTAACAGTCCATGATTGCGGACTTCAGCTATAGGAAACGGCTACTCTGACCCCGGTTTTACTTGCTCCTTACGTCCAATATATTACCGATGAATTTTGCAGCGCATTCCTCGAACCCATCGCATTCGGCCGGCTCGTTCGATCTGATCGAGCGAGTCGCAAACCGGCTGGTCGGGGCAGCGTTTTCGCCGCATCGGCACGATACTTACACTGTCGCCTTGACTATGGCTGGGGTGCAAGCGTTCAACTATCGCGGCGCGATGCGACATTCACTGCCAGGGCAGGTGCTTATTCTCCATCCCGAAGAAGTACACGATGGCCACTGCTACGATGAGGCTGGATTCAGCTATCGGGCGGCCTATGTTCCGCCAGCTCATGTCCAGGCAGTGCTTGGAGGCGCGGACCTGCCGTTTGTCGTTAATGGCGTCTCAACGAATCCCGCCTTGATCGCGGCAGCCTTCAACATGGTTATCGACTGCGCGGGCGTCGAGGATCCCGGCGCTTATGAAGACGCGCTTTACGATCTTGCCCATGCCATGAACAATGCGGCTGGCAGGGCTGCAACGGTGAGGATCGCCAACCGAACAGCCGTGATGAGGGCGCGCGAATTTCTCGAAACCGCCGTCGTTTTCGGTGCGCGACTGGATCAACTTGAGCAAGTGACTGGCTGTGACCGTTGGCAGCTTTCGCGTGACTTCCGGGCATTGCTTGGCACCAGCCCTTATCGCTATCTGCAGCACCGACGGGTCGATCTTGCCAAGCGGCTGTTGCGTGAAGGCGCGAAGCTGGCTGAGGCAGCCCACGGCGCTGGCTTTGCGGATCAGAGCCATTTTGGGCGCACATTCCGCAAGGCCGTGGGGCTCACGCCAAAAGAGTGGCTTCGTTCGGACATGTTCCGCACAATCATTCTATAGCCGTCTTCGGCGGGCGGTTAGCCTGCGCGGCATGACACAGATCATCTTTTCCGACGAGACACCAAAGGGCTGGATACCGCCGAGTATCGCCGCCCCCTTTATCTGCATTTTCCTTGTTGCCATCAGCATGACGCCGTTCGATTTGGGGCTGGAATATCTCGGCTTGACTGACGCGATGGGTTCGCCGCGGGGGCCTTTGGGCTTTTGCCTGATGCTGGCGTCGTTCATCGCCATGGGGCTTGCGGTACTTGGCTGGGTGCGCTGGGTCGAAAAGCGAAGCCTCGCAAGCGTTGGACTTCGCGGAGAACAACGGCTCAGAAAGTTCCTGACCGGACTGGCCGTTGGCATTGCCATGATGGGCGGGATCGTAACTGCGATTGCACTTTCTGGCGGATACCGTGTCGCTGATCTGGCACCAGCCTTTGCCAGCCCTGCTGCGCTCGGCTGGATCGCCCTGTTGCTCGCCTGCTTTGCCGTGCAAGCGAGCGTCGAGGAGTTCGTTTTTCGCGGCTGGTTGTTCTCAACAATCATGCGGCGCTGGAACACGAGTGCCGCCTTCATATTGACGTCCGCCGCGTTCACCTTTCTGCACTTTTCACCCAGAACATCGCTGTTGATGTTGGCCATGACCTTCGTCTACTCGATTTTCGCCTGCCTTTGGGTGCGCCGTTCAAATTCGATCTGGGGCGTGATGGGCTGGCACACCGGCTGGAACTGGTTTGGGGGCACCGGCTTTGATGTGCCGATTACGGGTTTGGAGAGCGATCTACCCGCACTGGTAGTGAAATTGGTGCCTGTCGGGCCGGCCTATCTCAATGGTGGCGGGGAGGGACCGGAAGGGAGTGTGTTTACGCTTGCCCTGCTGACCGTGGTTAGCCTGAGCCTTCTACTGCTTGCAAGGTCGCGCGAACGAATCGGAATCGATCCGCCACGTTCAGGGCACCAACCCTAGCCGCTTCGCTCCGCAAGATCCGGGGTGCGACAGGCCGGCAAAACGACCGTGAACCGGCCGCGTAGCATGCCAAAGGCCGTCAGTGCCCTGACGGAACTGGCCCGCTGAGGTTTTGCCAAAATCAGGAGATGTTGGGGTCAGAGTCGACTTTGTGCTACCTCATGTTTGCCGCGCTGATATGGCCATCCAGCCCCTCAAAAATTGGTGGCATTACTATCTGTCCACGTACGCGCCGCGGCTGCGTGCCAAACTCCCTCGCATGCCTTCCTTAACTCGGACACCACCATGGCTTCCCATCGCCTGCTGTTTGCTTTCGCCATCACCACTATGCTCGCTGCCTGCGCGATGCAGCGCGCTGACGTTACGGAACCTCAAGAAATGACCGATGCCGATGGTGCAACACGCACGAGCGAGGCCGCTTTTCCATCGCCTCCTGTCGCTGCGACCAGGCCTTACACCGTCACTGCGCCACACGGCGCTGCGCGCGAAGACGAGTACTACTGGCTTCGCGACGACACGCGCAAGAATACGGAGATGCTGGCCTACCTTGCGGCCGAGAATCAGTACACCGACGCGGTGATGAAGCCGCAGGCGGCACTGGAAGACACGCTCTACGCCGACATCGTTGGCCGCATCAAGCAGGACGATTCCACGGTGCCCTATCAGGACAAGGGCTACTGGTACTACACGCGGTACGAGGAAGGTAAGGACTACCCGATCCACGCCCGTCGCAGGGGCACGATGGATGCGTCGGAACAGGTGATGCTGGATCTCAACGTGCTTGCCGCTGGCAAAAATTTCTATCAGGTGGGTGATCGCGAGGTGAGCCCGAATCAAAACCTGCTGGCCTATGCCGAAGACGCCGTCGGTCGCCGTCAATTCGTGCTGAAGGTGAAAGACCTGACCAGCGGCGAAGTGATGATGGATGAAGTGACCGGCGCGTCGGCCAACGTCGTCTGGACCAACGACAGCGCCAGCTTCTTCTATGTCGAAAACGACCCGGTGACCTTGCTCACCAAGCGCGTCAAACGGCATGTGTTGGGCACCGACGCGGCCAGCGATCCGGTGGTCTACGAGGAAACCGACCCCAGCTACTACATGGGCGTGGCGCGCTCGCGCTCAGACAAATACATATGCATCGGCGTCGGCAGCACGGTGTCCAGTGAATTGCGCTGCACCTCGGCAGAAAAGCCCGGCGAATTCCGCGTGCTGGCCAAGCGCGAACGCGATTTCGAGTATTTCGCCGATCATCTGGATGGCCGCTGGGTGATCCGTACCGACTGGAACGCGCCCAACTTCAAGCTGATGCAGGCCAGGGGCGACGATGTTTTTGATCGCAGCAAGTGGACCGATCTGGTGCCCCATGACGAGAAGGTGTTCATCAGCAGCGTCGAACTGTTCAAGGATTTCCTTGCCATCGGCGAGCGTTCCGACGGCCTTTCACGCATCCGCGTGATGCCCGCCACGGGCGATCCCAGCTATGTCCAGGCGGATGAGCCGGCGTACGCGATGGGCTTGTCGACGAATGCGCAAGCGAACACCGACTGGCTGCGCTACACCTACAGTTCGCTGGCCACCCCACCGTCAACGTTCGAGATGAACGTGAAGACCGGCGAACGCAAGTTGCTGAAAGAAGAGCCCGTGCTCGGTGGCTTCGACAAATCGAACTACGTCGTCGA
>JBBRBU010000130.1:0-6821 GCA_038205505.1 Lysobacterales bacterium
TCTTCGCCGATGGCTTTGAGTAGCCCGGCATTCCAGCGGCTGGCGCCAAAGTCGGTGGCGTGTGTTTCACATCGCCTCGGGACATTGACAACGCAGGCGTATTCAGCAGCGGGTTCGAAGAAGTTTGAAGCACAACGAAACAGGATCCGTGCAGCGCTTGTCGATGCCCGATTCGATTAGAGTGTCTGCAACGTGCCAATGGCGCCCAGCAAGGTCAGCGTGGTCGCGCTGCGAGGCAAGGACGTCAGGCAGCTCACGCAGGCCGGAAGGTCGCCTGAAGGGAGCGCGCATCCGGCTGCGTTCAGTCTGCGCCGATCAGCTCTTCGGCGTGAGCGTTGAACTCGGCGACTTTGCCGGCATCGAGATTCTTGCGCAGCAGGCGACGAAATTCGGGTAACAATTCGAGCAGGCCTTCGCGCGAATCGCACTTGTCGATCTTCTGGTTGATCAGGAACGCACGCAGGCCGACCTTGGCGCTAAGCAAGCGACTCATGTATTCACGCGCATGCAGCACGGCCTCGCTTGAGATCGCATGGGCCACTGGCTTCGGCTTCGAGGGCTGCCAGGGTTCGGCGCTGACGGCCTCCGGCGCATCGATTTGTTCGCGAGTGGCGGCGGAAACCGGTTCAGAGGACTCGAAAGTTTCCTGCGCGGTGGCAGAGGCGGCGTACTCGATCAGGCCCTTGCCGAGCAATTCCTCGATCACGCGGTCGATCTCCGGGATCGCGGCAAACTGTTTGCGGATATTCGCGACCGTGCGTTCACCATTGATCGAAATCAGCACCATGCGCTGGCGCGCACCGATTTTCAGCTTGCGCTCGTCGATTTCGAGGCGGCCGGCTTCAGTCTTGGCCGGAATGGAACTCTCGAGCATGTATTTTCCCTCGTTTCCCCGATCCGCATGCTAGGCAATGGGACGACCAATGGAAAGCCTTGTGACAATCAATGCCAGATTCGGACATCTCCGGACCGTTTCAGGCGCCGAGTCGGTTGTCCTCTTCGCTTAGCTCGAATCGGTAACCAACACCATATACAGCGGTGATCGGATCAACTCCGGCGTCGAGCAGCTTTCGCCTGAGATTCTTGACGTGGCTGTCGACAGTTCGATCGCTGACGACGCGATGGTCTGCATAAAGCGCGCCAATCAACTGCCCGCGCGAGAAAACCCGGCCTGGCTGGCTAGACAATTTTCCAAGCAGGCGGAACTCGACCGGGGTCAGGGCGAGCGGTTCGCCGTGCACGCGCGCCTCGAAGCGCTCTTCGTCGAGAACGACGGCATCTGCTGCGGGATTTCCTTGCGGGTGCGCCCTGCGCAGCACGGCTCGCACGCGGGCGACGACTTCGCGTGGACTGAATGGCTTGCAAATGTAGTCATCGGCGCCAAGCTCGAGACCGAGCAATCGGTCGATCTCCTCGACACGCGCGGTCAACATCAAGATTGGCACCTGCGAAAACGCGCGGATTTGCCGACACAGGGTCAGGCCGTCGACACCCGGTAGATTGATATCAAGCAGGATTGCGGCGGGCGTATGTTCGCGAATCCATTCTGTTGCCGTATCGCCACTTTCGAGGATGCTCGCGCTGAATCCGCCGGCAATCAGGTAATCGCTCATCAGCGCCGACAGCTTCGGTTCGTCCTCGATGATCAGGATGTGCGCAGAATCGCTCATGGAATTGTCGATCCTGCGGAAAAGTGGATTTCAATACGCAAGCCGCCAAGATCGGACGGATGCGCTTCGATTGTTCCATCATGCGCGGTTACGATCGCACGGCAAATGGCGAGACCGAGGCCGGCTCCGCCGACGACGCGATTGCGTGAAGCATCGACTCGATACAATCTCTCGAACAGCAGTCCCAGTGACTCCAGCGGTACGCCGGGCGCGCTGTCTTCAATGGCCAGCACGACCTCGCCGGCGTTGCTGCGAAGGCTCACGCGAACGTGTCCTGGCGAATCCGTGTAACGACGCGTGTTGGCAAGCAGATTGTCGATGAGTTGTCCGATCCGGCGTGGATCCGCGCGAATCGCGGGCGCGCGTTCGAAATCAGTCTCGATGCTCAAGCCCGCTTCGGAAAACAACGGCCCCTGAGCCTCCAGTGACTCGCTGAGCAGGTCGCCAAGGTCGAGTGCCTCGAAGCGGTATTCGAGAGCACCGGCATCGGCCAGCGAGAGCAGATACAGATCTTCGATCAACCCACCCATGCGCTCGCATTCGGCATGCAAGGAATCCAGTGCCGCTGGTGTCGCACTGCGTACGCCATCCTGCAACGCCTGGATTTCTCCGCGCAGGATGCTCAGTGGCGTGCGCAACTCGTGGGCGATATCGGCAGCCCAGCGCCGACGTGCTTCGCGATGCTGTTCAAGCGTGCTGGCGAGATGATTGAAATCGCTGGCCAGGGCGCCAAGCTCATCGCGGCGCCGGTCGCTGATGCGCCGGGCGTAGTCGCCCTCGGCCAACGCGCGCGTACCCGCGGCCAGTTCACGCACCGGGTTCAATAGCCAACGCGCCAGGGCGAATGCGAGCAGCAAGGCGAGCGCAAGGATGGCAACCCCTGCCACCAGCGCATTGCGCAGTTGCTCGTGCGCGAAGGCAAGATCCGCATCGCCGCGAAGGTTTGGCAGCGCCGCCAGCAGCAGGCTGCCAATGCGCTCGTCCTCGAGCTCGATCGGTACGCTGCCCGAATTGCGTGCAATCGCCGGGTCGCCAACGACCGGCTTGCCGTTCGCATCGACGAGGAGCAGTCGCGAGAGCAAATTGCTTGCCGCTGCGCGGTGGCGACGCGAATGCTCATGATCTCGCCACTCCGTGCGCGGCGGACGCTGACCGTGTGACTCGGAATCTCGATCCGCGGTGTCGTTTCGTGACGACTCGCGGCGAGGACGAAGCGGTCGGCGCAGGGCACGCCGCAGGTCCGGCGCGATCAGTTCCTCGAACTGCTGGCTGTCAGTGCGCAGAAACGCCCAGTCTCCCTGCTCGGCGTACGCTTCAGCGAGACGCTCGCTGACCGGTTGCAAGCGCTCCAGCGCGGCCTCGTCGAGATAAGCCAGGAATCCGCGCCGAAAGGCCTGCTGCTGCCAGACCACGAAACCGGCCAGGGCAATGCTGGCCAGCGCGGCGAAGGTCAGGAACAGGCGTTGCCAGAGTCGGAGATTCACGATTGCAGTCAACCATCAGTTGGAACGCCGCCAACGATAGCGCGCCAATGGTGCGCTGACTCAATCTGCGCAGAATTTCCATGATTCCTCTGCGGTTGCTGCGCATTCCTGGGTCACGCTGGAATCACGAGACGATCCGGCAAGCGGCGATGCGCAACCCGTCGGCAGCAACGCCCCCGCTGTCTGGCACTCCCCGGGCCAAGCACGTCGAAACTCCCCCAAGATCCCCAGCTTGCCAGGATCGTCTCGTACCACCCCCTCCAAAATCGGGAAACTTCCATGAATACATTCAACACCAAGGCGATTGCTGCCGCTCTGTTGGCTACCTTGATCGCGAGCGCCGCCTATGCGGCGCCACGTTCGGGCCATGAGCAAAAAAGCCCCGAGGCGAAACTTGCCACGGTTCCCGGCTTGACCGACGCCCAGCGCAATAACATCACGCGCATCGAAAAGGAAAACCGCGACGCTCGGCATGCGCTGATGAAGAAGATGCACGACGAGCGCCAGAAGCTGCGTGATGAGTCAACGCGCAAGCTGCGTGCTGCGCTCGGTGACAAGGCCTACGCAGACTACCTGACCTGGAAGATGGAGCAGCGTCGCGAGCGTCACGGTGATCGCGGTAGCCATCGCAGCGGTGGCCACCGCAATGGACACGGCGCGCAGACGCGCGGGAACAAGCAGAAAGTCGAGGAAGTCGGATCCGACAATGGTGAGTAAACGCTGATATTGATTTCAGGACGCGAATTCGGGGACCGCTGCGACCACCAGCCGCAGCGGTCCTCCTGCATCGAGGACATCGAACGGATAGCAGGTGACCAGCAACAGCGCCTCGGTATCGTTCGCCAGGCCGATCTGTTCCCGGCGTGAATCGACAACGCGCATCGAGGCAATGCGCAAATGCTGCACACCACGCGCAGTATCGATTTCAACGTGGTCGCCGATCTCGATTTTCCGCAGGAACGCGAAGTGTGTATCCCGATGCGCACTGACCACGCTGAGTCCCGGCATTCCGGGCCGGGACGTGGATTCCGCCCAACCCGGACCGAAGGCAAGTGTTCGGCCGGAATCTCCGCTCAGGACAATTTCGTCGACACCGAGTCTGGCGACCTTGAGTCGAGCCACTGGCGTGGTGTCGGCCCACGGCCAAGGTTTCGCTGCCACTCCGCTTTCAATGCGCTGATGCCAGGCTCGCTGAAGCAACACCTGAGCCAGCTCGGCCTTGGCGTTCATGTAGGCCGCATGGCCAAGTGGCAGGCAGGCGCAAAGGGCGATCAGCAAGGTGATGCGACGTTGAAGCTTCGGCGTCAGCCTGTGCATGGTGTTCTCCTAGAGCGGAGTCCAGTCAGCAGCAGGATCCTCATCGCATCCGCCGTCGATCGAGTCGATACCTTCGATGCCGAACGGCTGAGGCGTCACCCAGGCCTCGCCTCCAAGCCAGTCACTCGTAGCATCGTCACCCCTCGCGAGGTGATGTGATGCGCAGGGTTGCCAGTTCGAAATCAAAAAGTTCATTGTGATTCTCCAAGGTCAGGCGGGTAGGGAGCGGCTATCGCGAATGCGCCCGCAGCAAGCGAACAGGCCGGCTATCAGCAGCAGGATCAGGCCGATCAACATCTGCAGGGGTGCCGACGTCGCCGTAGCGGCATAGGCCAGACTGCCGGCCGGATGGCCATTGGCGATTCGTTTCGAGACCAGATCCTGCTCGGGATCGCGCGCGGCGTTCTGCTCGATCGCGATCAGGCTCGTGTAGGGACTGACGAGGTGATGATCGATGGCCAGTTGCAGTACTTGATTGCGGACATCATCGGCAATCGCGCCCTGGTCGATCGATTGCTCAAGGCTTTCGATCTTGCGTTGCGCCCACAGGCGCGCGATGCCGGGGACACTCGCCGCACGTTCGAGCGGCAACGATTTCGCCCAGGTCGTTGCATCGTTGGCAGCACGTGCTTCGAGCGTGCCGCGAAGGGTCGACAGCTTTGCAACCACGACCAGCGGTTCGCCGGCGTAGAGATCGGGCAGCCGTTGCGGATAACTGTCGGCAATACCGGGCCAGCTCAGCGCG
This sequence comes from Lysobacterales bacterium, assembly GCA_038205505.1. Classification (GTDB taxonomy): domain Bacteria; phylum Pseudomonadota; class Gammaproteobacteria; order Xanthomonadales; family Rhodanobacteraceae; genus Dokdonella. The sequence goes on from JBBRBU010000130.1 coordinate 5,217, forward strand.
AGGTCACGAAGGGCCGGGCGATCGAGCTTGCCGAACAATTCGCGCATGCGCTGGCCAAGCTCGGCAGAATTGCGGATTACGATTGACGAACCGCGTCCCGACGTCGCCGCTCGCGCGATGAACTGCGCGTTCGGCGCACTGCCGATACCGATCGGAAACAAGCGTGACTGGCCGAGATCATGATCGATCAATCGATACAGGCCGGCGGCATCGTTGACCGCACCATCGGTGGCGAACACGACCTGGCGTACATAGCCGGGCGTGGGTGATCCTTGCAGCGCCGTGCGTAGCGCCGTGACCATTTCCGTGCCGCCGTTTGCATTCAGCTGGCCTATCCATCGCCGCGCCACAGCGATGTCCGCGAGCGTCGCCGGGACGGCCTGATCGAACAGGCTTTCGGTCTCTGAATTGAACTGGATGACGTTGAAACGATCACTCGGACGCAACGAGGACAAAGCCAGATCGAGTGCGACGCGGGCCTGCACAATTGACTCGCCTTCCATCGAGCCCGAGGTGTCGATGACCAGGATCAGTTCGCGCGGCAGCGGATTGGCGATCTTGCTGTTCGGCAACATCATGACCATCGCATAAGTTTCGCCATCGACGGTTTCGGTCAGCACTGCCGAGGCTGGCGCATCACCCAGTAGCGGCGACCATTCGAGGACGAAATCACGGTCGGCCGCAACGCGATCATTGGCGAGCGTGATCGAATAACGCATGCCCTGGCGCTTGATCTTCAATGCATGGGTGTTGCTTTCGACCTTGCCCAAGGCGAGCCCGGGCTCAAGATCGACCGTGACCGAAACCCGCGGGGTGTCGGCACTGTGCACATCGTTGTGGGTGGTCGAAGGCCGCGATTGGCTTGTGCCATCGCCGCCGACATTCTGATTGCGCGTTGGCGACGTATAGCGCGGCGTGTAAGTCAGCGGCAAGGTCAGAGAAAAGCGGTCATCGTGATAGCTGACTTGCTGCCACCAGCGCACCTCGACTTCGATCGTCTCGCCGGGGCCGACATTGGCTACCGCGGTGCGAAAGAGGTTGGCCCGATCAGCCTCGACCAGAGCCACGCGCTTGCCACTGGCGGCGGCCTCGACATATTCGCGGCGCGCCTGTTCCTTTTCGCGGATCTCGCCGACGATCACGCGCTCGCCGACACGCAGGGTCATGTCGTGCACAGCGGCACCTTCCGGCATTGGCAGCAGGTACTGCGCCTCAACCCAGTCACTGCTGGTATTGGTGAAGCGTTGCTGGATGCTGGCTTCGGCGATGAGGCCGCCGATCTGGTAGTGGACGTCGCTGGCCTGCGCAACGAGTTCGAAGGGGTCGCCGCCCCTGGCCGAAGCCTTGATCGTGCCGAAACCGGTCTCCGCGCGCGCTCCGGCGGCGAAACCGAGGAGCAGGACGAGGACCGCGAAGATCGTGCGCAGCGGCTCGATGCCACGCTGGAGATCCGTGTTGGATTCGCTGCTGTTCGCTTTCATCGCACGCTCCGATTGGGGTCGATGCCATTCAAGCGGGCGCCGCGGGCCGGCTCGGGTCGCCTTGATGTCGCGGTCACGATCAGTTGTGGCGATTTGCGGGCAATCGCGCCTGGCGCATTGCGGC
>JBBRBU010000131.1:0-6795 GCA_038205505.1 Lysobacterales bacterium
GCAGGCTGTTGAAATTCTACTCAGTCGGCGCGATCCGGCAGCGAAACGTGCCTCAAAATGCTCATTTACCGCATGTAAACTGCGCTTTTTCGGCCCATTTCGCCTTGTCTCGCACTCGCCTGAGCGAATTTCAACAGCCTGTTAGACCCTAATTCTTGTCGATGATTGTTTGAATTCTTAGGTCAATCCAGATCGAACCGTTCAGATGAGACTTTACGTAGGTTACTTTTCTCATTGAAGAGATACAGTCAAGGCTTTTCGCGGGGCGGAAAAATTGCGCGCCTTTCAATCGCTGGACGTGAGTCCGTGGTTCCCTCACCATCGTCATGATGAATTCTCTTTTCGACCTGTTCGGCCCACGCGAACGTTCGCCGGCAGTCATTGCGGCGGTCCAACATCTTGCACTTGAAAGTGAGAGTGGCCGCGGTGCCGTATTCACGAAACCTGGCGTTGTAGCCGCAATTCTCGACTTGTCTGGATACACGGAAGACAAGCCGTTGCATGAATCGAGAGCATTGGAGCCTTCGTTCGGCGGCGGCGATTTTCTGTTGGCAATGGTCGAGCGACTGTTGTGCTCATGGAAGGGTGGCGGGCACAAGCCGGTCGATGCATTGTCGGGACTAAGTAACTCTATTCGTGCCGTCGAGTTGCATCACGGCAGCTTTGCGTGCACACAAGACAAGCTAGTGAGCCGTTTGATCGGTGCCGGTATCTCAGAAGGCGACGCTAGGAAAATTTGTTCTCGCTGGTTGATTTGTGACGACTTCCTGCTCACGAATCTGAGTGGCGAATTCGATTTCGTCATTGGCAATCCGCCCTATGTCAGGCAAGAGCGAATCCCGGCCGCATTGTTGACGGAATATCGTGCTCGATTCTCAACGCTTTACGATCGGGCAGATCTTTACGTCCCTTTTTTCGAACGTGCTTTGGATCTGCTGGCGGAAGGTGGGGTCTTGGGGTTCATATGTGCGAATCGATGGCTGAAAAATCGATACGGAAAGCCCTTACGAGAGAAAATCGCGCGATCATTTCGGCTGACCTATTTTCTCGATATGGAGGGCGTCGATGCTTTTCATTCCGAGGTAATCGCCTATCCGGCGATTACGGTTATCCAACGCAATTCCGGAATAGCACGCCATGGCGCACGTACCAGGGTTGCCGTCTCGTCCGCTCTCGCTGATGGGGATCTCACTTCGATTGTTTCTGATTTGAGGCGCGTCGACATTAAAGGTGACTCGGTGAGCGAGATGGATCTGACGGACGGTGGTGCACCGTGGTTGTTCAACGGCACGTCTGATCTCGCGTTGCTGAGGAAATTGGAGCGAGAGTGGCCGACGCTGGAGGAGGCGGGTTGCAAGGTCGGCATTGGCGTCGCTACGGGTTGCGACCGCGTCTATATTAGGGATTTCGACTCACTCCCCGTCGAACCAGCGCGGAAACTTCCGCTTGTCATGGGCCGCGACCTGATTGATGGTGAAATTCACTGGCACGGGAAAGGCGTGCTGAATCCTTTTGAGCCTGACGGATCGTTGGCAGATCTTGGAATGTACCCTAGATTTGCGGCATACCTGGAGTCGCATCGAGACGCGATTTCTGGCCGCAATGTTGCAAAGCGCAACGCTGTTGGTTGGTACAGGACGATCGACAAGATCCATCCAGATCTGGTTTCCCAGCCTAAACTGCTGGTTCCAGACATCAAAGGGAAATCCACTTTTGTAGTAGACGAAGGACACTATTATCCGCACCACAACCTCTATTTCATTCTTCCTGGATCGTGGGATATTCGCGCACTGCAAACGGTGATGCGTTCTTCCGTAACTTTGATGATGGTCGCGAGCTACTGCACGCGAATGGCTGGGGGATTCCTACGTTTTCAAGCACAGTATCTACGTCGGATTCGGTTGCCTCGTTGGCAAGATGTCGATGCCGAGTTGCGCCGAGAGTTGATCAGTGTGGCGACCATGTCCGACCAGGAGAGCGTGGATCGCCCGGTATTTCGCTTGTATGGCCTATCAGTGCAGGAAAGCGGAATCGCGGGTCAGGTCGCGACGTATGCGCAAGTGTCGCTGAAGAGTCGGAGATCCGAGAAATGAAAGCTCGACTACTTCCGGACAGCTTCGACGAGATGGTAGCGCAAGCGGTTTTGGCATTCTGGAGTTCGCGGGGTGGCGCAACGAAGAATTCCACGCAGGGAGGAACGCGGGACGCGGTTGTCGGCGGCAAGAACATGGATGGATTCGTGGAGATTGTGCAGCGTGTCGTCGTTCACTGCGGGTTCGACGCCAACGATGTCTATACTAGAAAGTCGAAGGTTGTGCTGCCGGGATACTTTCGGGCAACCAAGAATTGGGACGTGCTTGTCATTCACGAGCGTCGCTTGGTTGGCGTTTTCGAGTTCAAGTCGCAGGTCGGTTCATTCGGAAACAACTTCAACAATCGAGCCGAAGAAGTGGTGGGATCCGCAGCCGATCTATGGATTGCCCACCATCACGGTGCATATGGAGACGGTCAGCGAGTTGATCGCAATCGTGTGTCTGAGAGCTCGCCTGCATTACTCAATCCGAGTTTGCAATCGGATCCACGCCCACCTTTTCTTGCATGGCTGATGCTGCTGGAAGAGAGCTCAGGATCGTTGCGGTCAATTCGTTGTGACGAGCCGAACTACCCAGTGTTTGAAGAGTTCAAGGACGCCTCATACGCAAAACGCTATCAGCTGCTCTGCGAGCGCCTGGTCGAAAGGCAGCTCTATGCGGCGGCTGCGCTTGAACTTTCCCCCGCCAATTCCGACAACCATCGGGCGCTTTCACCCGCTACCAGCATCCGCAATCTCTTTGCAGAGTTTGCGGGTCGTTTGCTGGCGGCGAGAGAAATGAGCTAGCGGGTTAGAGCGCTGCTTCGAGCTCCGGCACGATCTTGAACAGGTCGCCGACGAGGCCGAAATCCGCGACTTCGAAGATCGGCGCTTCGGCATCCTTGTTGATGGCGACGATGGTGCCGGCGTCCTTGATTCCGGTCAGGTGCTGGATGGCGCCGGAAATGCCGATCGCGACATACAGTTCGGGCGCGATGATCTTGCCGGTCTGTCCGACTTGCAGGTCGCTCGGCACGTAGCCCGCGTCGACTGCGGCGCGTGAGGCGCCGACGGCCGCGCCGATCTTGTCGGCGAGCTTGTAGATGATGTCGAAGTTCTCCGACGAGCCCAGCGCGCGGCCACCCGAGATGACCTTGCTCGCACCTTGCAGATCGGGACGATCACTCTTGCCCTGGGCGAGGTCGATGAAGCGCGTGTGCGAGGGCAGACTGACCTCGGCATTCGCCGCTTCGATCGGCGCCGTCGCCGAACCGTTTGCGGCAGCCGGCCACGAGGCCGTACGAATCGTCGCAACAACCGTGCTCGACGCAGGTGCTTGGACGGTGATGATCGCGTTGCCGGCATAAATCGGTCGCTGGAATGTGTGCGACGACTCGACGCTCATGATGTCGGAAATCTGGGCGACGCCAAGCAAGGCGGCAACGCGTGGCATCACGTCCTTGCCGAATGTGGTCGAGGGTGCAAAAACGTGGCTGTAGCCGTTGCCTGCGACAGCCGCGATCTGCGGCGCGAGGATTGCGGCGAGTGCGTGTGCGTTCTCGGCGCGGTCGAGTGTCAGCACCTTGGCGACGCCATCGATCATTGCGGCTTCGCCCGCGACGGCAGTGGCATCGGCGGCGAGCACGAGTATGTCGATCGATTCCGGCTTGACCGCATTCGCGGCGCTGACGCAGCGTGCCGTGCTGGAGTTGAGCTTGCCGCCGAGGTGTTCGGCGATGATGAGAATCTTGGACATCGTTGTTCCTTGCTGAATTCTGTGGGGGCGCTGAAGCGCCGGATCAAACCAGGCCCTTGGCCCTGAGCGCCTCGACCAGTTCAGCCACATCCTTGACCATCACGCCTTTGCTGCGCTTGGCCGGTGGCGCGAACTTCGTCGTCTTCAGGTGATCACCCGAATCGACGCCAAGATCGGCGAACTGGATCGTCTCTAGCGGCTTCGACTTGGCCTTCATGATGTCGGGCAGCTTGATGAAGCGCGGCTCGTTGAGGCGCAGATCGGTGGTGAGCACGGCAGGCAGATCGACTTCAATCGTCTCGAGACCGGCATCGACTTCGCGGGTGACCCTCGCGACCTTGTCGTTGATCTCGATCTTCGAGGCAAACGTCGCCTGCGGACGATCCCACAACGCCGCGAGCATCTGCCCGGTCTGGTTGCAGTCATCATCGATGGCCTGCTTGCCGAGGAGGACGATGCCGGGATCTTCCTTCTCGATCAGCTTGAGCATCGCGCGCGCAGCGGTCAGCGGCTGGATCGCCTCTTCGGTGACGACATGGATGGCGCGATTCGCGCCCATGGCGAGACCGTTGCGAATATGCGGTTGCGCATTGGCCGGGCCGATCGTGACAACCACGACTTCGCTGGCGATACCTTTCTCGCGCAGGCGCAATGCCTCTTCGAGCGCGATGTCATCAAACGGATTGGCCGACAGCTTGACGCCATCGGTGACCACACCGGAGCCATCCGGTTTGACCTGGATGCGCACGTTGTAGTCGACGACACGCTTGTAACCGACGAGGATTTTCATCGTTGCGGAATTCCTAGACTGGGAAACAGAACTTCGACATTGTAGCTCAGGGCGTCGATTCTCAATGAATTGATGCGGCATTCCGTCCCTGCCAGGGGTGGCGCGCGATTGCAATATCGAAGAATCACGCGAGATTGCGTCGGCTTATCCACAGGAGGCGTGGACAGGCCTGTGGACAAGATATGTATGGAGACTCGCTGGCCCGCGTGGTTGCTCGCGCGCGCTTCGGATTGGTCAGTTCCTGCCCAGCTCGAAGCGGGACGCAGGAATCACGGCAATGGATTGTCCGCCAACCTTGCCAGCAGGACCTCAGCAAAGCGCTGCGCCGATGCTGGCGCATGCAGGAAGAAAAGCGAGGGTTCGGCGAGTTCGAGTTCGAGCAGGACCGGCTTGCCATCGGCAGCACGGATCAGATCGATGCGCGCATATGCGGGGGGCGCATCAAAGGGCAGGGCAGCGAGCACCTTCGAGGCCAGCGTACGCTCCTCCTTGTCCGGCTCGCGCGGATCGATTTGCTCGGCAGCGTAGAGCTCGTCGGTCGGGCCTTCGCCGGACCGCAGCAGCGGTCCCTTGCGGATCGAATGGCTGTACTCGCCATCGAAATGAACCAACGCGGTTTCGCCCACTTCGTCGACGCGATCAAGATACGGTTGCAGCAGCACACTGCGACCGTTTTCAAGAAGGCGTTCGATGTGCGCGGTTATTGCTTCACGGGCATCACGCTGGTGGCGCTGCGTATCCCGCGAGCCTGCGCCAATGGCCGGCTTGACGACCAGTTCGGCGCAATCGGCATGGTCGGCGAGAAACGACTTCAATCCGGCCGTGACATTCGATCCCGGTTCGATGAATCGACTCGGCACGATGGCGATACCGGCGTGTTCCAGTTCGGCCAGATAGTGCTTGTCCGTGTTCCAGCGCACTACCTCGAACGGGTTGAGCAGTCGGGAAAGTCGGCTGACGCGTTCGGCCCAGCTCAGAAACTCGGCATGACGCTCGGTATAGTCCCAGCACGAGCGCAGCACGACCAGATCGAATTGAGACCAGTCGATCGCCGCATCATCCCAGTCGACGATCGATACCTGCGCGCCGGCATCCTGCAAGGCGGATTCGAGCGGAGCGAGATCCTCATCGCTGGCGCGCGCGGCCTCGACGGTGACAAGGGCGACATGTGGCATGAAGACGACTCCGGAACGGGATGCCATCCTGCCCGCACGCCCGGAATTGCTCAAGTAACACGACGACTGCAGGGATCACGCTCGCTTGTCGATTCTTGCGTATGCTCTTGATCCGGCATTGCAGAGGAAATCGGGTATGGCCCACGGCAGCCACGAGACCATTGATGATCCGCGCAATCGCGACATCCTCATCTACGTCAACGGTGAATTGAAACGTCGCGAGGAAGCGACCGTGTCGGTATTCGACTCAGGCTTCATTCTCGGCGATGGCGTCTGGGAAGGTTTGCGCATCGTCGACGGTGAGCCGGCTTTCCTCGATGCACATCTCGATCGGCTCTACGAGGGTGCCAAGGCGATCGCGATGGACATCGGCCTCGATCGCGAGGCGCTGACTGCCGCGATCCAGGCGACTTTGCACGCCAACAACATGCGCGATGGGGTGCACGTGCGCCTGATGGTCACGCGCGGGCTCAAGCGCACGCCGTACCAGGATCCGCGCGTCGTCATCGGCCCGGCGACGATCGTGATCATTCCCGAATACAAGAATCCCCTGCCCGAGACAGCGTCGCGCGGACTCAAATTGTTTACCGTGCATGTGCGCCGAGGCTATCCCGACGTGCAGGATCAGAAACTCAACAGCCACAGCAAACTCAATTGCGTGACCGCCTGTATCCAGGCCTACACGGCCGGTGCCGATGAAGGGCTCATGCTCGATCCGCATGGGTTCGTCGCCACCTGCAATTCCACGCACTTCTTCATCGCGCGCAAGGGCGAAGTCTGGACCTCGACCGGACAGTACTGCCTCGGCGGCATTACGCGCGCGAACGTGTTGACGGTGTGTCGCGAAGCGGGCATTGCGGCAATCGAGAAATCCTTCAGCCTGACCGATGTCTACGGCGCCGACGAGGCTTTCGTCACCGGCACCTTCGCCGGGGTCGTGCCGGTGCGCGAGATCGATGGTCGCGTCATGGGCGATGGAACGCGCGGGCCGATGGTCGAGCGC
>JBBRBU010000132.1:0-6715 GCA_038205505.1 Lysobacterales bacterium
GCGCTCGTACGGAGCGCTGCTTCCCTGTCGATGTGTCGCTCGCCTCCCACCTCTCGGCGCCCCTGCGTAGGCAGGGGCCCAGTGACTTTGCTGCTGTTTGTTGCGCTCGTACGGAGCGCTGCTTCCATGTCGATGTGTCACTCGCCTCCCGGCGTGCGAATCACTTTTCTTTGGGTGGCCACTGCGCCGCAGGGGCGGGATGTCATCCAGTGATTTTGGATTCTCCGACACAAGGCACTGGACCCCTGCCTGCGCAGGGGTGACGGATGTTTGGAGGTGTGGCTTGGCCGGAACGAGTAGTCATTCCAGGACGCTGGACCCCTGCCTGCGCAGGGGTGACGGTTGGTTTGGGGGTGATGCTTGGCCGGAACGAGTGGTCATTCCAGGACACTGGACCCGTGCCTGCGCAGGGGTGACGGTTGTTTGGAGGTGAGGCTTGGCCGGAACGAGTGGTCATTCCAGGGCGCTGGACCCCTGCCTGCGCAGGGGTGACGGTTGTTTCGCGGTGAGGCTTGGCCGGAACGAGTGGTCATTCCAGGGCGCGGGGCACCAGCCAGCGTAGAGACAACAACTCTGCGCGCGCAACCACGGCAGAAAACCTGCTCGTTCGATCGAGCAAGCGGCCAATCAACTAGCCAAGCGTTTCCAGCGTCGCCACGACAGCGCGTTTGAAACGCGCTTCAAGTTCGGCATCCGCGTGATCAATTGGACCCAATTCGATCCATGTTGTGAGCAGTTCTTCCAGCGCTGCAGCAGGTGCTGGTGCATGCACGCCGCGCATGCGCGCCGAAAGTTTTTCAACCTGCAGGTCCATGCGTCGCTGACGATCTTCTTCTGGTGAGTCGATTCCGGTCAGTTGCTCAGCACCGAGTACCAGATCGCGCAGCTCATCGGGGTCCGCGAATGAATCAGCTTGACCATCGCCCACTGAATCGAGCCGCGACTGGTACTGGTCTGGCGCAATGGCGAGGACAGGCAGGCCTTCCTGCGCAGTGACGATGGCTGCTGCATCGATCGCGCCGGTTTCGAGATTGCGCAGAAGTTCGTAGTGCGAAAGCCAGATATCGAACTGTGCCCGACGCCGGTTTTTCTCCCGCGCTGTCTTGAGTTTGTCGAGTGCATCACGGGCACTCTGGAATCGCTGACGCAATCCCGCATCGCGGCTTCCGTTGGCAAGCCAGGCCGACTCGATGCGCTGGACTTCAGCGCGATCCGGTTCGACCTTGCTGCTGGCAATGGCTTCGAGTTCTGCGCAAAGTGCTTCCGCCGCTTCATGCGCCTGCCGATCCTGAGCAGTGCGTTCCGCGCGCTCGTTGTCGGCGCGACCGAACACGGCATCGATGGCCGCGCGGAACAGCTTCCATTGCGCCTGATCCCGCGAACGCTTGCCATTGCCGCTGGCTTGCCAGAGCTTCTGCAAGTCACGCGCCTGATTGATCGCGGTACGTGAATCGGTCTGTTCGAGCAATCCCTCCGCTCGCAAAACGAGTGCCTTCTTTGCCGCTTCGATTTCGCTGTGCTGTGCTCGAATGCGCTCGTCGATAATGCCGAGGACTTGCTTGAGTTCCGCAGCCAGATTCTTGCGCTCGCGCGGATCGACCCGATCAAGTGCGCGCAGACTCTCGACACTGCGCTTGCGCATCGCCGCGAGCTGACGCCAATCCGGATCTTCACCGGCCACAGCTGTTTTGGCTTCGGCGATCAGTTGACTGGCTTCTTCCGAGCCCTGCTTGCGCAACTCATCGCGTTTTTCGAAATACGGTTTGGTCGGTTCGATGGCCTTGTGGCAAAGCGCACGGAAGCGTCGGGTGATTCCGTCACTGGATTGTGGCGGGCGCGCTTCGAGGCGATCGAGACTCGTCCATTCGGTCTGGATCTCGCGCACGCGCGTCGCGATCGCGTCGGGATGCAGGCCAGTCGCGGGCAATACTTCGAGTTCTTCACACAACTGCTGGCGGCGATTGCCGTCACTCCAGCGCTGCCATTGCTCGATTTTCGCGTAGTCACTTTCGACATCGGCAAGCGCATCGCGCAGGGCGGGTGGAACGACCTCAAGTTCACGACGCAATGACTGGATGCGTGCGCGTGCCACATGCGCGTCGGCGCTCTTTCCTGCGGCAAGCGCCTTGGCGGTTTCACGAATGGATTCATCGAGCTTGCCAATCAGCGCTTTCTGCTTGCTCTCGCGTTCCGCGCGCTTGGCTTCTGTTCGCGCCTTGCGTTCGGCCTGAGCGGCGTCCTGTTGTTCTTCGCGGGCCTTGTTTGCCTCGGCGTCGATGTCGATTGCCGGTTCGGACTTCATCGCCGCTAGCTGGGCACCAACGCGGGTGAATCGAACCGAAAGCGTGGCGGAATGCTCATCGTCGCTGTCGGCAAACCCGGCATGCAGTTCGGCCAGTGCATTGAAGCGATCCTGCAATTCGACCGGCGTGTGCTGCGCGGGATCGCGCATGGCCTGGTCGATCGCCTGCAGTTCCGATTCGAGCCGGGTGCGATCTATAGCGCGTTGGCGCATGCGACCGATCCTGTCCGGATCACGGCTCAAGTCGAACAATTCGCGGGCGTTGCGATAGCGTTCGGCCAGTTGAGCGGAAACCTTGTCGGCGATCGTCTGCCAACGGCTTGCGATGCCGTCGGCCAGCGCGGCGCTGTCGCCTTCACGCAGCACCCGTTCAAGTTGTTCGCAGAGTCGGGTTGCCTGCGCGGAAACAGCATCGGGATCGCCACGCCCGATGCGTAGCGCATGCGCACGCTCGGCGGCGAGCCGGCTGATCATCTTGTCGGATTTGCGCGCTCGTTCGCTGATGCGGGTGAGCTGGGATTCGTCGTTGATGCGCTCCAGAGCCGCGAGTCGCACCGCGGCGTCCTTGTCGGCAGTGACGCGTTCGAGGATCAGGGCAGGGCGCTCGACCCTGAGCAAGGCGGCCAGGCGCAATTCCGCTTCGGGCGCGGTGACCGCAATCTGCTCAATCAGGCGAGGCTCGTCCTGGGCACGCAACAAGCGCAAGCGGTCGGCCAATGGAGGCGCGCTGGCATGGACACCTGACAGCAAGTCGGTGAACAGCGCGCGTGCGGCATTGCGCACACCTTCGTCACGATCATCCTGGGCCATCGCCTGCGCAAGGCCCGGCTCGGCGAGGCGCTTGAGTGCGGCGATGCGCACGCCTGCATCGGCGTCTTCACGGGCAAACTGGGCAAGTTGTGAGACCAGCTCCGGGGTTTTGTCAGTGGCCACGGCATCACGCCGGACCGCCGCATCCTTGGACAGCCAGCGCGGTTTGGAAAAAAAACGGGCAAGACTCATCGGGAACTCGCAGGTAAAAGTGGGTGCCGCTCAGAGCAGTGACTTGATGATCCGGAAACCGGCCACCCAGGTGCCGAACATCATGCCGAGATTGGTAAAGACGAAGACCAGCAGTGTGCGCGAGATTCGATTCTTCCACCATCCGGTCCAATGGATGACATCGTCGCGCAAACTGTCGAAATCGGCGACGCGCGGGCGGTGGATCCAGACCTCGACACCGGCGCTGGCCGCACCGACCGGGATGCCGGGTCGGAACGGTTTCAGCGGCGCAACGATAAAGGCGGCCAGCGCGCTGAGTGGATGGCCACCTGCGGCGAATGCACCGATTGCCGCGCCGATGCCCGTGCACAGCACCCAGGTCCAGAGCGCATCAGTGCCGGTGTCGGCGCCACGATAAAACAGGACAGCGATGGCAATCGCAATGGCGGCGAAAATCGCGAAGCCGATTCGTTTTGGCCACGGCGAACCGGGCGGCAGGGCCGATAGCGCTTCCTGCATCGGTGCCGGTGCTTCTGTCTGTGACTCGATCGCCTGTTCGATGCCTGCGAGATGGCCGGCACCAATAACCGCGAGCACGCGCTTCACCGGCTTGTCGGCACCGGCCGCATCGGCTGTTTCCTCGCGCAGGCGCGCGGTCATGAAGCGGTCGCGCTCTGCGATCAAAGCCTCGAACAAGGGCGGCGATTCCTTCGCGAATTCGCTGAACATGCTGCCAAGCATGTCGCCTTCCTTGAGTTTCTCGATTTCGCTTTCCTCGACCTCCTCGCGACTGATCAGGCTGCCGGCAAGGCCACCCATGATGCCGATGCGATCGAGGAATCCGACGCTGCGGATTGCGCGCTTGAGGGTGATGCCGACTTCACGGTCGATCAGCCAGATCGGAACGTTTCTGGCTTCGGCACCATCTATTGCGGCTTTCATTTCAGCACCAGGCTCAATGCCGAATTGTTCAGCAATGCGACGCTGGAACGCGGACAACGCCAGATTCGCGGCGACCAGGCCGGCCTTGCCCTGCCGGATGATCTGGAACAAGTCGAGATTGCGAAACGATTCCGGGTCACGCATCGATTTGTAGCGTGGCTCGCACAACTCGACGGCGACCGCATCGAAGGATTCGCGCTCGAGAATTTCGCGCACGGCCTCGACGCTTGCACGCGAGACGTGGGCGGTCCCGAGCAATACGTATTCGACGCCATCACGGGTCACACGGGCGATAGGTTGCGCGGCGAGCGACTCGCTCTGCTCGGTTGGCGAGTCGGGGGTTTCGTTGATTGCTTGCATGGATTCCGGTTTTAGTCGCGGTAGCGCTTGAGCAGGTCGGCGTAGGCATCGATCCGACGGTCGCGCAGGAACGGCCAGATTCGGCGAACCGATTCGCTGCGCGCGAGATCGATATCGACGATCAGGAGTTCACGTTTATCAATTGAGCCTTGTGCCAGATATTCGCCCTGCGGGCCAGCGACGAAGCTCGATCCCCAGAACTGGATGCCGCGACCACCATCGGGTGCGGCTTCGAAACCCGTACGATTCACCGATAGCAGCGGAATGCCATTGGCAACGGCATGCGCGCGCTGGATCGTGATCCAGGCATCGCGCTGGCGATCTTTCTCATCCGGAGTATCGTCGGGATCCCAACCGATCGCGGTCGGATACAGCAGCAGGTCGGCGCCAGCCAGCGCCATCAAACGCGCACCTTCCGGATACCACTGGTCCCAGCACACGAGCACGCCAAGTTTTCCCACCGAGGTCTGGATCGGCTCGAAGCCGATATCGCCTGGCGTGAAATAGAACTTTTCGTAAAAGGCTGGATCATCAGGGATGTGCATCTTGCGATAGATGCCCGCGATGTTGCGCGAGCGATCGAAGACCACCGCCGTGTTGTGATAGAGCCCGGCCGCGCGTCGCTCGAACAACGAGCAGACTAGGACCAATTTGAGTTCCTCGGCCAATGCGCCGAGCCGCTCGCTCGAAGGCCCCGGGATCGATTCGGCTCGATCAAATTCGTCGACACTTTCGTGCTGGCAGAAATACGGACCGTTGTGCAGCTCCTGCAACAGGACCAGTTCGACACCGGCCGACGCTGCTTCACGCAGACCGGATTCGATGGCATCGAGGTTGGCTTGCGTGCTGCCGCGATCGGTTTCCTGAAGCAGGGCGACTTTGAGGGTTTTGCAGCTCATGACGTTTGCGAACAGACAAAGCCGCAATGGTAGCGCGGATTGCCCTTTGCGAGTTCGTTCGGGCCAACTCGATTTTTGCTCGCATGGCAATCGGCTTGGTCTTCCTGGCGTTTGCGCTGGTCAGGATTGATAGACAAGCAAAGCCGCTGGTTTCCTGCCTCAGTAAAGTTGAGCCTGCCGAAGGGCAGGGGCGACGGGAGGTGGGTTGGCGGCTGAAGCGGCAGGAGAATTTGTGCCAATCGCCGAGCTCGAATCAGCAATGAAAACCTCGCCATCCGAAGTCCGTCGCGCGCGCTCAGGCACCGTCTGCTGATCTCGGCTTTTTGTCATTGATTGATTCGCAGACCATCGCAATGTCACTGACGGCAGAAAATTCGCTCGTCGTTCCTGCGTAGGCAGGGACCCAGCGACTCCCGCTTGCGAATTCGCGTATTCCGCCGTTCTCGCCCCACGCAGGTCCCGAGCAAGCGGTGAAGATCAGAGCAGAGGCACTGGGCCCCTGCCTGCGCAGGGGCGACGGCGTTCCGAAAGGTGAGCCATCTCCGGGCTGGGCTGGCGTCCCGGATTAGTCCCGGCTAGCCGCCGATCCACGTACGGATCCTTGGCTCCGATCCGGAAGCTGCGGGCCAACCCCAGCGGCGGTGATGCCGCGCGCTGGGGTTTCGCCCATTGACGATCAGGAATCGTCTGATGAATGAGACGTTTTCGCCGGATTCCCGGAATCTTCCAACTTGCCTCCGGCATCACGTGCAAGTGACTTCGCAACCTCGGCGGCCACTTGAGGATGCATGGCCAGGATCGGCGAAGGTTTGGTGACCGGTAGCTCCGACTTTTTTGCAGTCGGACTGGCTGGCACCGAAAACAGATCCTGCACAGGTGGCCTCGGCTTCGAGCCCTCGAGCGTCGTTTCGCTGCTCGTCGCAGGTGCGGCGGACGGAGCAGGTTTCGGCGATTGAGCCGGAGCCGGAGCGGGAGCCGAAGTCTGGACCGGAGCCGGAGCCGAGGTCTGAGCCGGAGCCGAGGTCTGAGCCGGAGCCGAAGTCTGGACCGGAGCCGGAGCCGAGGTCTGAGCCGGAGCCGAAGTCTGAGCCGGAGCCGAGGTCTGGGCCGGAGCAGAAGTCTGGGCCGGAGCCGAAGTCTGGACCGGAGCCGAAGTCTGAGCCGGAGCCGAAGTCCGAGCCAGATCGGAAGTGAACACGTCTGAACTCCAGTCACGATATGCGATCGCGGG
>JBBRBU010000133.1:0-6695 GCA_038205505.1 Lysobacterales bacterium
AATGATTCTCCACCGTTGCGCGCGCTGCGATCGCTCGGTTTTGCTGCACTCGATCGGTTGACGCCGCTCAAGCGCCGCGTCGCCTTGCGTGGCATGGGATTCCGAGGCGACGTTTTGCAGCTGGGATTGAGCCAATGATTCGACGCGCTGAACTCGACGTGATCGTCGTCGGTGCCGGTATCGCCGGATCGGCCATGGCCCTGGGCCTGGTGCGCGATGGCTTCGAGGTGGCCCTGATCGAGGCTCGGCCACCGCCAGCCTGGATCGCCGACGATGAAGTCGACGCGCGCGTCGTCGCGTTGGCCGCCGATGCGGTGACCTTGTTCGATGATCTCGGCGTCTGGCCTGATGTGCTCGCTGCACGAGCGAGTGCCTATCGACGCATGCACGTCTGGGATGCGCTAGCGCCCGGCGCGCTCGATTTCGATTCGGCGGATCGTGGCGAGGCTGCGCTCGGCTGGATTGTCGAAAATCGATTGCTCCAGCATGTGCTCTGGGCTGCCCTGGGCAAGGCTGTCGATGGCGGCAATCCGTTGCGTCTGCTCTGTCCCGCCGAAGTCACCACGGTCGAGAACGAGACTGGTGGCGTGGTGGTGAATCTGGCCGATGGCTCGCGCTTGCGTTCGCGGCTGTTGATCGCGGCGGATGGCGCGAATTCACCGGTCCGTCAGCAACTCGGCATCGGCACCCGGGAACGCGACTACGGACAGCGCGCCATCGTCGCCCATGTCGGCACCGAACGATCGCACGAATCCACAGCCTGGCAACGCTTCCAGCCTGGCGGTCCGCTGGCCTTCCTGCCGCTGGCCGATGGGCGCAGCTCGATCGTCTGGTCGCTGCAGGACGAAGAAGCGACGCGTCTGCTTGCACTCGACGAGGCGTCATTCTGCGCAGAACTCGGTTGCGCGCTCGATTTTCGTCTCGGCGCGATCACATCGACCACGCAACGCCTGGCCTTTCCATTGCGCATGCGCCTGGCCGAACGCTATGTGGCTGGTCGTTGTGTATTGATCGGGGACGCGGCCCACGCGGTGCACCCGCTGGCCGGGCAGGGCCTCAATCTCGGTTTGCGTGACGTGGGCAATTTGCGCGAACAACTGCAGCGTGCGCGATCACGCAAAAGCGACCTCGGTGCGGCCCATGTGCTGCGTCGCTACGAGCGTGAACGGCGCAGTGAAAATACCGTCGCGGCGAACAGCTTCAGCCTGATCGAAACCAGCTTCAATTCCGAATCGGCCGCCGTTGCCGGTCTGCGCGGTCTCGCCCTCGGCGTGGCCAACCGCATCACCCCGCTCAAGCGATTGCTTGGTGATGCGGCGGCTGGTCGTCTGTAGTGAGCTTGTTCGGCTCCCGGATCTAGGGTGGCTCAGCTCTGTCCGCGCTTGCCCTGATTGCCTCGACCGTGCATGCCGGCGACCCCGAGGTTGGAGTGCGGATCCGTGTGGGCGGCGCCGACATCATGAACATCGTGGGTTGTGTCGGCGAGATGATCGACATGGCCGGTATGCGCATTCGCTGCGGGCCAGCTGGGTCCCTTGCGCACGCGCTCCTTCTTGGCCGCAAGCAATTTCCGGATCTGCTCACCGGATTTCTCGGGAGTGATGGTTTTCCCGGGAGACTGGGTTCGATTGCCGCTCGACGTCTTCATCGATGATTTGTTCGCTTTTGCGCTCGGCCCAGATTTGGTCGCAACGTTCCTGTTTGCGGATCCTTTCGTGGCTGGCGATTTAGCGGTCGTGCTGACGGGCACCGGAGCCTTGCCAGCCTTTGCGCTCGCCGCCTTTGGCTTCGCTGAAGTTTTCGTGGCCGACTTGTTTGCTGCGGACGTCTTGCCTGCCGCTGTCCGGTTTGCCGTCTTGCCAGTCGTCGACGATTTCGTGGTCTTTGCTGGTGACGCAGCGGATTTCGCGACTGCAGACTTGCGTGCAGCCGGTGCCTTGTCGATCTTCTTCGCAGTCGCTTTTTTCGTCGCTGACGACTTGCCTACGGCCGTCTTGCCTGGCGTTGCTTTCTTGCTGATCGCAGCCTTTTTCGTGGCGACTTTTTTCGCTGGCTTTGCGCTTGCGGTTTTCGCAGCAGCCGACTTCTTTTTTGCTGGTGCCTTTTTGGCCGCGGTCTTGCTACCCGTTGTCCTGGCTTTCTTGCTGGTCTTCGTCGTTGCCATGATCTCTCCTCGAAAAGGAAACGCAGGCGCTCCATCGTGGATGGCCTGGTCATACGCACGGCAGCCGAACCTTGCACTGATATGCGCGGCTGTCAGTGTTGCCATTGAGCGACTTGACTTGGGCTGAATACGTGACCTGGAAATTGATCTGATTGTGCTATCAGGAAAGAGGAGGATCAAGCCAAGCCGTCCGCAGCTTGATCAAGTCGCGATCCTCGGTGCACAAATCTACCGGATTGCCGGCGCAATACACCTTGGTGCTGCCGGCCTGCGCGTGGTTCAAATCAGGGCAAGCAACAGTGGATCGATTTCGCGAAGCATCTCGATCACCTCCGCCTCGTCGCCCAGGGTGCTGAAACCTCGCCACTCGTAGCCCGGTGCGACCGTGCAGCCGACCAGGGCATAGTTGCCCAGCGGGCGGGCCGCCTGCCAGCAACCTGCAGGTACGACAAAGACCGGCGCCGATTCATGGCCGACCGGGCCAAGCACATGCCTGGATAGTTGACGATCGCGCGGATCGAAGCGAAGCATTTCGAGGGCTTCGCCTTCATACCAGTGCCAGATTTCGTCGGCATCGACCCGGTGCCAGCGACTGATTTCGCCAGCGCACAGCATGTAGTAGATCGATGTCGCCATCGCCCGCTCGCGTTGCTCGTCACCGAACGCGATGCGGTTGCTCGATTCGTAGATGCGCCGATAATGGCCGCCTTCGACATGTGCATCGAGGGCAAGCAGGCGCTTGAGATGTTGGGCGCGTTCAATCATCCCGACATGATAATCGGGTTGCGACTATTTCTCGAAACGGTAGTTGAAGCCGGCCCGACTTCCGGTGCTCGCGTTTTGCGCCTCGAAATTCCAGCGTGGGCTGAACAGATAACGCAACGTGACTACCTGACCCGGATCGAACACGCCGACGCCGTAGCTCAGATAGAGCTTGGGCGACAGGTATTTGCCGACCGTGAATGCCGCGCCGCCAAGCGTGTCGCTGTCGGCCACGCCGATTTCATCGACGCCCATCTTGGTGCCGATACTCTTGGCCAGCAGGTCACCGCCGGCCGTGCCGAGAGCTCGCGCCGCCGTGCCGAGCATGTCACCTTCACCACTCTTCAACGACGACAGAGGCTTGCCGGTGACCAGATAGGAAAGCGATTCGGATTGTTCCATTGAGGGATCAGAGAACACAGTCAGCACCGGAAATTGGGCGGTGCCGCGTACGAGCAGACCGGCGGTCACATTGTTCGACTGGATCGTGCGCGTGGCACGAATGTCGATGCCGGGATTATCAATTGGACTGCTGGCGAAAATAATGCGACCGGTCTCGATCTTTAGATTCTGTCCGTACGCTTTGTAGGTGCCCCCTGCATTGAGGGTGCCATTGCCCGTGGTTGCGCGCCCGGGTCGTTCATTGACGACCAGATCGCCACTCAGGGAGCCGTCGAATCCGAAACCGGCAAGCTTGACCTTGTCGCCGAGCGAAACAGTCACGTTCGCCGTCAGCGGCAACCGCTTGCCGGGCTCGGGTTGATCGGCATCGACAATGACGACATCGGGAGACTTTGAGTTCGCGCCACCACCGGGCAGCTTGGCCAGATCGACATTCGCCGATGGGATGACCAGCTTGCCGCTAACCATGATGCCGTCAGGGTTGCGCTTGACGTTCAGATCAGGACTGATGATCACATGTGCAGCAGGAATATTCGCCGCGAGGAACTCTTCGCCCTTGATCTCGAGGGTCATCGAATCGCCCTGGCCGAAGCCGCCTTCACCAGAGATGGCCAGGCTACCCTCGCCGGACTGGATGGTTCCCTCCAGCACATAGCGTTGCGCGTCGGCGGCGCGCAGGCTGAGTTTTCCGCCCTTCAACTTGAGCCCGGCGCCCGGAATTTCTGTGGCGAATCCGTCGAGGTTCAAGACACCGTTGAGTCGGGGTTCGGACAGGGTGCCGGCAATCGCATAGTTGGCTGAGAGCTTGCCCTCGGTGTTGCTGAGTTCGGTGCTCAACAGCTCGAGAAACGCGAGGCTGTTGAGATCGAGCTTGATATCGCCGTCGATGGTCTGGGTATCGCCGGGTGCTGGCGTCAACGTGAGTCTGCCTTGAAGACGGCCATCGTGGTCGAGCGCGGCGCGGATCTGTGCGCTGGTCGATGCATCCTTCAGCACGGCATCAACCGAAAAATCGGTGTAGGTCAGCAGCGGCGTGTTGCCGCCATCGAGATAGAACACTTCGCCCTTGTCGGAAACAAGGCGCGCAGAGCCGCTGATCGGTCCGTTGCCCTCGCGACTGATTTCTCCCGACCCATGGATCTCGCCGCGCAGGCGCACCGGGGAATCGGGCGCGCCAAGGCGAACCAGCAAGCGCAACGGCAGATGTTCGATCTGATATTTGCCGACGAGCGATCCGTCCGTCTGGCTGCTGCCGCCAATGCACAGGCGCGCAGGAACCTCCGCTCGATTCGGCTCTACTGCTTCAGCGGCGACTTCCTCGGCTTTCAGCGGTGGCTTCGCCTCGCCGTCTGCCAGTCGTTCGGTTGTCGGCGGCTTGCCGACAAGGCAGCTCTCGGCGACCTCGAACCGGTTTCCGTCCCAGCGCATGCGCGCGGCCTTGTCGAGTTCAAGATCGGGAAGGTTGCGCCCGGCGGGATCGAGGCGCAGGGAATTCAACTGTCCGTCCCAGTTACCACCCTTGCTCGTGCCGCTCAGCGAAAGGTCGAGACTCGCCGGCGTGCCCTTGGCCACCAGGCTCAGTTGATGCGAAGCCGCATTGCCGTCTGCATTGACGACGACGGTATCGAACAACGCATCACCGCGGCTCAGATTTTCAGCCGTGAGCGTAAGCGCACCGGCAGGTTTTTCGAGATCGGTGATCTTGGCGACCAGTTCCATCGAGTCGACACGAATGCCGGACCAGGCAATCTGGTTGCCGACGATATCGCCATCGACGTCAAGATGCGGCCACGCACCGGTCAAATGCACATTGCCATTCGCCTTGCCGCCCGCATTCGGCAACCAATCGCCAAGCGATGCGACTTCGAACCGGATTCGCGCGTCGGTCTGGTTGCCCCCGCTACCCTCGACGGTGATGCGACTGTCACCGGATCTCAACTCGAGATTTCCGTCGACGATGTAGCCGGGCTTCATGCGCAGATCGGCTGAGCCGCCGAGCGGCTTCTTGCGCAGGCTGCCACCGATCTGGTCAAGCACGAGGGTGGCATCGGGGCCGTTGTCGGTCTGTGTTCCCGCCGTCTCGACGACGAAATCTATCGCGCCCGGCCAGTCGGCAAGGAATGCGCCGGGATCGAATCGGTTTGCGCTCGCCTTTATTTTCCAGCCGAGCGCCGGTTGCAGTGAGATCGTGCCGCTCGCATCGAGACCGCCGTTGGCCTGCTTCAGGCGAACGGTATTCAGCGTGACCACCTCGGCAGTGCCGTTGATGTCGACGTCGATGTCCGCGAGCGCGCCGGGTGGACCAAGTGCCAGCGAGCCTTTCGCTGCGAACTGTGCGGCGCTGCCGTCAATCGCCATTTCACCATGTGTTGCGAGCGGCTGGCCGACCAGATCTGCCGGCAATAACACGCCCTGCCAGGTGGCCTTGAGATTCGCGCGTGGAGGCGATACGGAAGCATCCACGGTGCCACGCAGATCGAGAGAACCGGAGGATTCGGGTGACGTCAGATGCAATGCATCGAGGGTGATGATGCCTTCGTCGAGCGCAAAGCGCAGGGGATTGACGACGACGTTGTGCTGCTCGATTTCGGCCGAGCCGGTGAGCTCTCCCTTGGCCCGATCACCGCTGCCCTGCAGATGCAAAGCCAACTGGCCCAGGGTGCTGTCCGGCAGGATCTTTTTCGCCGCGAAGGCCGGGACATCAAGGGCAAGATTCCACGCCGCGCTGGTGTTTTGGACGATGCTTATCACGGCCGTTGCCGGCGTCGGCTGGGTCAGACTCAGTTCGAGTCGGGCCTGCTTGCCGTCACTGCGACTCTTGAGCACGCCGGCCCAATCGGTCTCGCCGACTCGCCAAGCGAAGGTCGTTTCGCCGCTGCCCGAATAGCCGCCTACAGTTCCGAGAGTTCCGTTCAGATCGATTTGCCCATCGGGTGAACGCAGCGCCAGTTGCTTGACCAGCACACCATCGCGCGTCCATCCGCCAACCAGGTCGACGCGGTCGACGACAAGGATCGGTTTGCCGTCCTGGCTGATAGAGGCGCGTTGCAGGGCGAGGTTGTTGACCAGGATGTCGATCGGCGGAGCCAGTGAAAATTCACTGCGATCCTCTGGCTTCGGCGCAACCGTGGTCAGTGCGACATCGATGTCTTCGGCGGTGACGTCGCTCAGTTCGACGCGGCCGCCGAGGAGCGCCAGCACGCCGAGATCGACGCTGACGTGCTTTATGCGGGCGTCGATGCCGGCAGCCGGATCGAAGTAGCGCACGCCATCAAGCACGAGCGGGCCCGACAGAGTGCCGCTGCTGCGCTCGACGACAAGCTTCTGATCGAGCGCGGATTGTGCGCGGGCAAGTACGAAGTGCGCA
>JBBRBU010000134.1:0-6664 GCA_038205505.1 Lysobacterales bacterium
CGAAGCTTGCGCCCGGTGACGACCTGATCGGTTTCTGTGCGATGACCCATGACCTCGGCAAGGCGTTGACGCCTGTGCACGAATTGCCGAGACACATCATGCACGAGGAGCGCGGCGTCGCTCCGTTGCGAGCCCTGGCCGAGCGGCTTCGTGTACCGAGCGAGCATGCCGAACTGGCCGTGTTGTGCTGTCGACTTCACCTGTTGTCGCATCGCGCGTTCGAACTGCGCCCGGAAACCCTGCTTGGCCTGATCGAAAAGCTCGACGCCTTTCGCAAACCTGCGCGACTCGAACAATTCATCACGGTCTGCGAAGCCGATTCGCGGGGTCGACTCGGCATGGCCGAGAACGACTATGCGCAAGGCGGCCTGCTGCGTGCCGTGTATCAAGCCGCCATTGAGGTCAAGTCCGCAGGGTTTGTCGCCGACGGATTGCAGGGCCCGGCGATCGCCGAGGCGATGCGCAAGGCGCGCATTCGTGCCGTGGCTGCGGTCAAGGCCGAACTTCCGGATCCCGCGAGCCGGACCTGAGGAGAACCTTCCTTTCGATCGCGCACCCCCTCATTCGCGGGGTTCATGCGCAAGACGCAACTGCATAGGATGCATCCCCATCGGCACCCATACGCCGGCAGTCAATCCAACAGGGGAATCCCATGTCTGCAATTCGACGTGCGCCGGTGCGCGCGCCTTCGACACATCCGCATCGACGCTTCGCCACCATCGCGCTCAGCGCGGCGCTAACCCTGGTAGCAACGCCGGCATTCGCGATCTTCATCAACGGCGGGTTTGAGCAGAACGACTTCTCCGGATGGACCGTCGCTGGTGGCACCAATCCGGGTTTGCTCGGTGCCGAGCCCTTCACCAGTGCGAGCATCCAGATCAATCCGGGTGCGCCAGGACCCCACTCCATCGTCGGCCAGATCATCGATCCGCTGGCACCGACCATCGTGCTACCGCGCGTCGGTCAGCTGACCGCTCAGCTCAACGATCAGAGCGGCGGCGCGTTGGTCACCACCCTTGTGCAAACCGATACGGTCACCAGCGCCGATATCGATCCGGCTGACGGCATGCCGCATATCCGCTTTGCCTTTGCCCCGGTCATGGATGACCCCAACCACTCGCCGAACCAGCAACCGTATTTTTACGTCTCGGTGAAAAACCTTGCCGACAACGGCATTCTGTTCGAACAGTTCGCCTACTCCGGTCAGGCCGGGATCAATTTTCTCAACGGTGCGGGCAGCTGGAAATATCTTGAATTCCAGAATGTCGATATCGTTCTTCCGCTCAGCGCGGTTGGACAACAGGTGGAGCTGACCATCGTCGCCGCGGATTGCTCGCTTGGTGGGCATGGTGGTTACGTCTACGTGGATGGATTCGGATCCAGCAATGTGCCGCCGCCGGCTGGTGCGGCGGTTGCCATCGAGGTTCCAGTCGATCAGCCATTCATGCTCGTCCTGCTCGCTGGTCTGCTCGGCCTGTTCGGCTGGCGCGCCAAGCGCCTGCGCGCCTGATCCAACCTCCTGCAACGCCCGACCAACAGGCGGCCATCGAAGAGTCGCCAACGCCCTGGTGGATCTGGAGTTTACTTTCACGGATGAATCGGCCGCCCCGGATCGAGTCGGGGCGGCCTTTGTGTTTCGGTGCTGTGAAACGTATTCGTTGCGATCCTGATCCGCTATCGTTGTTCGATGTTCACTCTTTCCTCGGTCAGCAAGCACTACGCGACGACAATTGCGCTGGATCGCCTCGATCTTGAAATCGAGTCCGGCCGCACGACCGCGTTGATCGGGCCGAGCGGCGCAGGCAAGTCGAGCGTGCTGCGCATGTTGATCGGATTGGAGTGGCCGGATGCCGGTCAAGTCCGCTTCGATGGCCAGCCATTGCGTCGAGACCGTTTGTTGGAACAGCGTCGACGCATCGGCTACGTGATCCAGGAAGGCGGGCTGTTTCCGCATCTGACTGCTGCGGAGAACATCGGACTCCTTGCGCGTGCCGTGGGCTGGACGCGGCAGGCGATCAACGAGCGTGCCGAAGCACTCACCCGTCTCTGCCAGCTGCCGGATGGTGCATTGGCGAGCTATCCATCCGAACTTTCCGGTGGCCAGCGTCAACGTGTCGGCCTGATCCGCGCCTTGATGCTCGATCCGCCGGTGCTGTTGCTAGACGAGCCATTGGGTGCTCTCGATCCGATCGTGCGCTTCGAGCTGCAAGCGCAGATGCGCGAGCTTTTTTCCAACCTCGGCAAGACGGTTGTGCTGGTAACCCATGATGTCGCCGAGGCGGCCTATCTTGCCGGGACTCTGGTGCTGATGCGCGATGGCAGATTGATCCAGCAAGGTACTGCTCGCGAACTGATTGATTCGCCGGTTGAGTCTTTCGTGCGCGAATTCATGACAGCGCAACGCAGCATCGCGGATCTGCCATGAGGGGCGCATGGGTTCTGCTCGGCCTTGTCCTTGCGGGTGCGTGCCTGGCGCAAACGGCCGACGTGGTTTCGCCCAGCGTCGGTTCGAAAAACTTCACCGAGTCGGTGATCCTCGGCGAGATTGCCGCGGGGCTCGCGCGAAATATTGACACTACGGTCAGTCATCGACGCCAGCTGGGCGGAACGCGCATTCTCTGGCGTGCGCTGGAGATTGGACAGATTGATGTCTATGCCGAATACACCGGCACCCTGGCTCAGGAGTTGCTGCAGATGCCGGGCGCCGATGAGGACGAGCTGCGCAAGGCACTGGGCGAACGCGGCTTGGCGATGACCGGGCCACTCGGCTTCAACAATACCTACGCGCTTGGCCTGCGCAGGCAACTCGCCGCTCAACTCGGCATCGATTCGATCAGCGATCTGCGCGCACACCCGGGACTGCGCTTCGGCCTGAGCAACGAGTTCATGCAGCGCGCCGATGGCTGGCCCGGTCTGCGCAAGGCCTACGCGCTTGCGCAGACAGCCAACGGCCTCGATCACGACCTGGCCTATCGCGGCCTCGCCGACGGCGCGCTCGATGTCACGGACCTTTATCGAACCGATGCGGAAATTCCTTACTACAAACTCGTCGTGCTCGATGATGATCTCGACTACTTTCCGAGCTATCAGGCCGTCTATCTCTATCGACTGGATCTGCGCGATCGCGCACCGGCCTGGGTTGCGGCGCTCGAAAGCATGGCGGGAACGATCGACGCAGCAACGATGCAGAGTCTCAATGCGCGCGTGAAGCTTGAGCATGAACCGGAATCCACAGTCGCCGCCGACTGGCTCGGTATCGATGCGCCGATATCGAGTGGGCGTGCGGCGCGCATCTGGACTCGAACCCGCGAGCATCTGGCGTTGGTCGGGATTTCGCTTGGCCTTGCATTGATCGTCGCGCTGCCACTCGGCGTTTTTGCCGCGCGACGCCCTCGGCTCGGGCAAGTGATTCTGACCACGACGGGATTGCTGCAGACGCTTCCTTCGCTGGCCGTGTTCGTGTTCATGATTCCCTTGCTCGGCATCGGCGCGAAACCGGCGATTGCGGCGTTGTTTCTGTATAGCCTCTTGCCGATCGTGCGCAACACGCATGCTGGTTTGACCGGCATTTCGCGTGAGCTGCGCGAAACCGCGGCGGCAATCGGCCTGCCAGCCGCGACACGCCTTTGGCGCATCGAATTGCCGCTGGCCCTGCGCATGATTCTCGCCGGCATCAAGACTGCTGCCGTGATCAATGTCGGCACGGCCACGCTCGGTGCGCTGATTGGCGCCGGCGGTTACGGCCAACCGATCCTCGCCGGGATCCGTCTCGATGATGTCGGATTGATTCTTGAAGGTGCGATCCCGGCGGCGCTGCTGGCCCTGATCGTGCAGGGCCTGTTCGAGATTGTTGAGCGCTTGCTGACACCAAAAGGCCTGCGACTCGGGGCGCGGCATTGATCGCGGACGCAGCACACGAAGCGTCCAAGCGGAATTCAGAAGCATTTCCATGAGCAATGTATTTTTCTGATTTGAAATCAATTCTTGCCAGAAACACGGCAAAAGCGGATCCTCTGCAGAATCAATCGCTGTTGCGACAGCGCATAATTGATCGACAAAAAATACCATGGGGCGGGCGAAAACATGAACAAGATCAGTGGATTCAGTCGTTTGAAAGGCCTGGCGGCAGCCAGCGCGATTACGGTCGCAGGGTTGGTTGGTGGCGGTGCAGCACGCGCAGCAAGCACCAATATTCCCCTGAATGTCACGCGCAGTGCTGTGCAATGGGCAAACATCGACAACAACAACAGCTTTCCTTCCAGCTCCAGCGTGAGCACCACGAATGGCGCAGCGTATGATCAATCCACGACCGCGTACGGCATCAGAGATGCCGCTCTGGCGATTGCTGGCGCGACGCTTGATGGCAGCAAATCCAGCGTGTTCGGCGACGCTTTTGACAATGCCCTGATTCTTTCCGTCAACGGCAATCTGTTCCTCAATCCGGATACGACCGTCGACCTGACCGGAGACACGGTAACCAGCGACACGGTCACGATCGTGCCCGGCATCAATGCCCAGGTTCGCTACACTTTCATCCCGAATCGCCCGGTTGCGCGCGCCCTGTTCAGCCTGACCAATACCACCGGCGCCCCGATTACCGTCGACGCCGCTGTACTCGGCGACTACGGCTCGGATAGCGCTACCGAAGTCGTCGCTACCAGCAATGGCAACACGATTATCGAGGGTAGCGATCTCTGGTACATCACCGATGATCAGGGCGGCGGCGGCGGCAAACGGTCTGCCGGCAAGCAAACCAAGAGCGAAGCCCCAGATGGATTTGGCGACCCGCGAATCACCCTCAGTCGTTATGGCACCGGGGCTGCTGTGGTTCCGTTCAACGCGCTCACTCCCGGCAACGGTGACTCGCAGACCGCGACCTTTGGACTGCGTTATCCAGTAACCATTGCTGCCGGTGCAACCGCGCGCATCCTCGTGTTCGCAGAGCTATCCGATCCGACCATCGCGCCGGCTGGAGCTATCGCAAGGGCGGCGGATTTCGAGTCAGTTGCAGCGCTGCAGAATGCCGGATTGCTTGACGGATTGACGCCGACTGAAACCAGCCAGCTCGTCAACTATGCGCAACCGGGCGGACCGCCACCCGTCGCCACCACCGTCGAACTGCCGGTGCTTTCGCCCGGTGGATTGCTGACCCTGTTGGGCGCCATTGGCGGACTCGGCTTTTTCGAGATGCGTCGACGCAAGAAGATTTCGGTCGCCTAAGCCTTTCGGCTAGTCGATTCCGGGATTCAATGGGCGCGGATCGGCTAGCTGCTGTTTCGCGCCCTTCTTGTTGCGCGGGTCTTGAATGTCTGAAATGAAACCCGGTGACCTGTTGCGCGCCGGCGATCTTGCGGCGGCGGCGGCGCTCGCCGTGAACGTGCTCGCCGACGATCCAGTCAATGCCAATGCCTTGCATGCCCTCGGCGTTCATGCGCTCACTACAGGTGCGGTCGACGAGGCTTGCGCCCATCTCGAATCGGCTTGCGAGATCGCTCCGAAAACCGCCTGGTTCTGGTGCAATCTCGGTCATGCACGCCTGCAACAAGCAAAACGCAACAAGGATGGTTTTGCCGGCTCAATCGAAGCCTCGCGCCGTGCCCTTGAACTGAATCCCGACTATAGCCAGGCCCGATTCAATCTCGCCTGCTCATTGCTCGAGGAAAACTCGCTGGATGAAGCGGAACGCGAATTCCAGTCCCTGTGTGAGCGGTATCCCGAAAATGCGGATTACCAGTGCGCCCTTGCTGATACTCAGCGACTCGGTGGTCACTGGCGAGCAGCGATCGGCAATTACCGCAAAGCGCTTGAAAGGGATCCCGATCATGTGCGTGGAGAGAGCAATCTCGGTGCCTTGCTGGCGGCATTCGGCGATACCGAGAAGGCGCTGGAGCATTGCCGCCGAGCGGTCGGGAGGTCGCCGCAATCCTGGCAGGCCCATCGACTGCTGGGGCGCTGCCTCGTGCAGGCCGAGGATTTCGACGAAGCCATGCATGCCTATGCCGACGCCTTCGAACTGATGCCGGAAGCGATCGAATTGTGCGTCGATATCGGCAACATCTGGCAGGAGAACGGCGATCTTGGAGAAGCTGCGAGCTGGTATCGACGTGCGCTGTCTTTGCAACCCGAAGATGGCGCAGCGCGCTCAGGGCTGGCTTCGGTGCTGCTCGATCAAGGTCAGTCGGCACGCGCGCTCGCCGTACTCGAAGAGATTGTCGATGCCGGCAACGAAGAGGTCGAGGTTCTGCGGATCCACGCCCAGTGCCTGTGGCAGGAAGGGGATGCCGTTGCAGCCATCACGCAGCTGCGAAAAGCGCAGCAGGCACAACCACAAGACGCTGCCTTGCATGCCCTGAGCGGGCAGATCCTGGCCTCGGCCGGTGACGTGAATCAAGCCGACAATGAGAATCTGCATGCATTGTCCTTGAACCCACGGTGCATTCCGGCACTCTGTGGCCTGGCTGGCAGTCAGCGCGGATCGCTGGATGTGGCGCATGTCCGAACCATGCAGGGCCTGCTCGCCAAGCCACGTCTGCGCGATGGTGCCAGCGCGAGTCTGCACGCGGGACTGGCCCAGTATCACGATAGCCAGAAGGATTGGCAGGCGGCTGCCAAGCACATGGCAGCCGCCAATGCGAGCCAGTGGCTGCAACGTGAGAAGCGCGAT
>JBBRBU010000135.1:0-6655 GCA_038205505.1 Lysobacterales bacterium
CTCTTCGGGTGGGATCGAGCAACGACCTGAGTCCGCGTGGCGGGTCGAGAGATCTCCGATCAACCGAGGCAATGTCGCATCCACCACTCACGAATCGCGCGCGACGGGTCATCCTCCGAAACGAATCCCACAAACGCTGGAAACTGTGATTAAGGATGCCTGTGTGACATCAGCGCCGTGCATCGCTCACCTGCAATGACTTCGACGAGAGCAGCGAAATCGCAAACCCAAGCACATTAAGCAAGCCCCGACGTTGGAGAAATTCCACAGACAGCCAGATCGCCCGATCGTTGGCACCCACCTCAAGACTGTCCGGTTCCGAGATCAGAAACGCAGCGAGACGGCGCGTGCGCAAAACATCCACCGATCTCAGCAGTGCGCCAAGTGATTTCGCATCGGCTTCCATTTCTCGGGGTTGCGTCTAGGTAACGGGATCTTGGGAGGCTGCGCGGTCCCCTCACACACTCGACCGGTTCGTCCCGCGGCAATGTCTTGAACAGACGGTTGCCCTGATCGCAGCATCTCGTTAGGTGCCCAAGACCAATCAAGAAACAGCGGGGGAATTGCAAATGGCGGGCCTGCATACTTCCCACAAACGCCTTTTGCAAGCCCGAGTCTCTGGAGTGGCGAGGTCGCATGCGGCGCTCCCTTGAAGCTATGGGTTTTCAAATGCTTGGCTGTCGTCTTGGGGATGTGTCGGGTGTTGTGCCCCATTTCTGAAGTATCGTCGAAGTCGAAAGAAGCCGCATAGTTGGCCGAGCCAATGATCGACTGCTATGGTGGCGATGAGATAGTTCTTGTTGATGGCGAGAGCGAATTGACGAGCGACGATATGCGAATAGTGGATCTAAAGAGGCGGACGTGTATTATTTTCCGGAGTTGGTCGTTCGAAATGCAAAGCTGAAACAGGACTGCGTCGCATATCGCTTCTTCAAGGGGCCAACATTAGTTCCAGAAGTTCTTACCTTCCACGCGTTGTGGGAACAGGCGGCGGGTCTGGCGCGTCACCTTCAAGTAAGTGGGCTATCGCATGAGCGCGCATTGCTCATTTGCAATTCGCAGAAGAATTTCGTAATTGCGTTTTACGCGTGCCTGCTTGCTGGTACCGTTGCTGTGCCAGCGGCCCCGCCAAAGCGACAGGTACTGCAAAGCCGTTTGCGGCTAATCGCGGACGATTCGATCGCACGCGCGATCATCTCCGATTGCGATGATCTGCTGTTCGCCGAGCTCGGCTCGGACAGCAAAAGCCTGGTCAAAATTGATTTGCGCGTCTGCGGTTCCCCCGAGACGCTCGCCGCGCTTGCTGCGCAGTGGACGCCGCCTTATGTCGAAGAGTCGATGCCGGCGTTCCTTCAGTATACGTCCGGCTCGACTGGTGACCCCAAGGGCGTGGTCATCAGTCACGGCAATCTGGTGCGCAACTGCGAGGTGATTGAAGAGGCGATGGCGATTACGCCGGATTCAGTGCTTTTCACAGCGCTACCCTTGTTCCATGACATGGGCCTGGTGGGCGGCGTGTTGCAATTGACGTACTCAGGGTGCTCTGCCGCATTCCTGTCCCCGGCGGAATTCGTTCAGTACCCGGAGCGCTGGCTGCGAATTATTTCGGAATTCCGCGTCTCCGTGAGCGGCGGCCCGGACTTCATGTATGACTTCGCTGCGCGCATGGTGAAGGCGGAGCAAATCGAAGGATTGGATTTGTCCTCGTGGTGCGTCGCCTTCTGCGGGGCGGAGCCAATCCGCGCTTCAACAATTGATCGATTCTCCCGGAAATTTTCTGCTGAAGGCTTTCGCGCCACGGCGTTTTACCCGTGCTACGGAATGGCGGAGGCGACCCTGATGATCACCGGGGCGCAAGTAGGCGAGCGCCCGGAAGTCCGGCGACACGAAGGTGCGGATGTTGTGGCCTGCGGCGCGCCGCGAAGAGGCACCCACATCGTGATCGTTGATCCAGAAAATAGTGCTCGCCTAACAGACGGGATCGCGGGAGAGATCTGGGTAAAGGGGGGGGGGGTTGCGCAGGGCTACTGGCGGAGGCCGGAGCTGACTAGGCAGACCTTCCAAGCTCGTCTGACTGCCGACGATGATGACTATCTGCGCACAGGTGACCGGGGATTCATTGAGGATGGCCAGCTGTACGTAACCGGTCGGCTCAAGGACTTGATTATAATCAATGGCAAGAAGTACGCGCCGCAGGACATCGAAAGTGAGTGCGAGCGCAACCACGTGGCGCTGCGGCAGTCCGGAGGGGCGTCCTTCGAATTGCGAGAAGGAGAGGCCAGCCGATTGATAGTTGTGTTTGAGCTACAGCGGGACTGGTTGCGACGCCAGGCGGAGTGGGCCGACTTGATTCGGGGGATTCGCGAGTCCGTCTACGCCGGTTTTGGGTTGCTGGTTGCAGAAGTGGTGTTCATCAAGCCTGGCACACTGCCGAGGACGTCTAGCGGTAAAGTCAAGCGCATGCAGTGCCGGAGCGACTATATCGCCGGAGTGCTGCAGCGCGCGACAGCGCCTTAGGTGAGCGAGCGTCAAAATGGGAGACGGCAGGCTTAGAAGTTCGGGCGAGATCGAGAAGTTCCAAGGAGTGGTTGATGAGCAAAAGAGAGAGTTGGCTGAGGAACACGATGGCGGAGCTAATGGGGATTGATGCGTCGGAGGTCTCTCTTACCGAATCCTTCGCCGAACAAGGCGTCGATTCTCTTGTCGGCCTACGCCTGACCCGAAAACTGCAAGAAGAACTCGACGTAGAGGTCGAGCTGGAGTGGTTGTTCGACAATCCGAACATTCGTGACCTATCGAAGTTCTTGGACGAGCGCTTCGGCGCATGGTGTGCCAAGTCCTTTGAGCCTCACTGAGACTTAAACTCTCGAATGAGAAGGGTTGAGCCGGGCGAGACCGATGAGGCTCCCCCTTTGATGCCCGCGTTTATGAAATCGATGAGATCGGCGACATGATAAATTTTGCTCCTTCGGCGGACACGCGATACTGGCGGGGGGGAGCATTGGCCCTTGAGCTTGGCGGCACGCTTTCCTACACCTTGGCCTACCGGACGTGGGGGCAGCTTTCCTCGGAGCGCGACAACGCGGTGATTGTTTGCCACGCACTGACAGGGTCGGCTGATTTTGACGCGTGGTGGGCACCGCTGTTCGGGCCAGGAAAGGCGCTCGACGTGAATCGAGATTTCATCGTTTGTAGCAATGTTCTGGGCGGATGTTACGGCAGCACTGGTCCCACTTCAGTCGACGATCAGAATGAGTATTGGGGTGCACGGTTTCCCAAATTGACTATTCGGGATCAAGTGCGCGCGCAGATGGCGCTCGCCGATGCCTTAGGAATTCGCCGCATCTCCCTTGTAATCGGCGGGTCTATGGGTGGGCTGCAGACGTTAGAGTGGGCCTTGCTGGATGCGAATCGCGTGCAGTCGATAGCTGTGGTGGCTGCCAGTGCGCAGCATTCTGCCTGGTGCATCGCCTGGAGCGAGGCCCAGCGCATGTCATTGCATGCCGACCCGAAATTCTGCGGCGGCAACTATTCCCCCGCTGATCCACCTTCGGCGGGTCTTGGTGCAGCGCGAGCAATTGCTGTCGCCAGCTACCGCAGCGCCGTGTCGCTGGAAGGTCGCTATGGGCGTGAAATTGGCGTCGCACATGGCGGAAGCGAAGAGAATTCTGTGGACGATTTCGCGGTTCGTGACTGGATCCGACACCACGCCGAGAACTTTGTTCAGCGCTTTGATGCCAATTGTTATTTGACCCTAATTGACGCGATGGATCGTCATGACGTGGGCAGGGGGCGTGGCGGTGTCGCGAAAGCGCTTGCGCGGATTGAGCAGCCGGTGCTGGTCGTCGCCATTTCCAGCGATGGTCTGTACCCGCCAGTAGAGCAGAGGTCACTTTTCCAATACTTGCCGAACGCGCAATTCGTAAAGATTGTCTCCGGCCACGGACACGACGGGTTCTTGATCGATGCCGCCCGTTTGGGACGGAAAGTGGCGCGGTTCAGATCGGCCAACATGGTCGCGAGTCGCACCAGACTGACGAACACCTCCGGAGCCGAAACCCTTGACTCTTGACCTCGCAGCGATCTCGGTCGCGTCTTACGGGATCCCTGGTCGTGTTCGGCAGATCGATCTGGTCCTCATAGGCGCGCGAGGCAAGGTTGGTAGCGCCTTCCGGCGCCAGCTGGGGCGTCAGCAGTCGCTGCTGCGTGCGGAAGCACGCGTGGATTTGAGACTGATTGCCACGTTTGACCGTCGCGGCTTCGTGTTCGACCCGGCAGGTATGGTCCCCGACTCTGTCGACGCGCTGATTGCATCGCGCGGCGGCAATGATGTGGAGAAGCTGTTCACGTATATCAGCCGGTTTGGATCCTCACGAACGCTGGTGATCGACTGCACCGCGAGCGACGAGATTGCAGACCTCTATCCGCGCCTGATGACTGGAGGGGTAGGGATCGTGGCGGCCAACAAGCGCGCTAATTCACGCAGCCTGTGTTCGTACAAAAGCCTGCAGCGCATGGCGCAGGATTTCGGAGTTCCCTACCGCTACGAAACTACTGTCGGCGCTGCCATTCCGGTTCTGGGGCCGTTGCGCGATCTGCGCTTGCGTGGGGAGAGGGTGATATCGATTCGGGGAGTTCTTTCTGGCTCGCTGAGCTACATCCTGCACAGAGTGCATGAAGGATGCGCTTTCTCGGCGGCGGTCGTCGAGGCCAAAACACTTGGATACACCGAGCCCAATCCTCTCGAGGATCTACGCGCCATCGATCTGAGTCGCAAGCTGCTGGTGTTAGGGCGCGAGGCTGGCTTTGCTAGCGAGCTGGAAGGTATTCACATCGAGCCGCTTGTCGAACTCAACGTTGGCGCTGACGACGATCTCATGCGGGCTTTGCAGGCACACGACGCCGCTTGGAGGAACAAAGTGTCTTGGGCCGAAAGCCTCAATGAGCGCTGGGTAATGATGGTCCAAGCGACAGACCAAGGCGGTCAGATCGGCCTGAATTCCGTTCCAGCCAATTCCCAATTTGCGCAGCTAAGACCCGGAGAGAACCTTGTCTCGATTTCTACTGAACTGCAGAACGCCATGCCGCTTTGCGTTTGCGGACCTGGAGCGGGGGTAGAGATTACCGCCGCCGGTGTGCTCAGCGATGTGATTGCGGCGGCAAGTCAGTGGTCCAGGTCGGCGGAGTTTGCGTAGATGAGGAACTTGGTTCTTCGAACAAGCGCGCCCATTTGCGATTACTTGAGCGCCAGTTCCACCCTGGCTGGACCGCGTCCGGGTAATGAGCGGCTGAGTTTTTCGGCTCTGCGACATGCTCGATGACGTCAATCGATCGGGAATACTCATCGAAGTGGTTTTGCCGTTTTTCACAGGACCCGGCTTCCGATCACCACCCGATGCTTTGGCGCACCGGGTCGGGCGCGCCAGACCTAGCCGACAACTTCGCACCGATAACCGAGAGACGCTATCGGCTAACTTGTGTCCACGACGGACGGAGCGCCGCGATGGACGGCGTCACGCCGATAAGGAGTTCTGTGCCGCTGGATAGCTACACTATGAAGGCGGCGTGTGACGAGCGATATCAAGGCAGGAAGACCGCATCTAGCAAGTTGCCACCCGCGCTGAGACCGTCTGGAGTGGGCCTGTTTGCTGGATTTCCATTGGTTGGGAATTCCTCGCGCGATTGGTCGAAGCAGTCCCCCCCAGCCTTCTGCAGAACAATCTTTGGCGGCACTACACGACGACGTAGAGAACATGACGATACGCGCCAAAGCCAATGCGGAAAACTGGTTCTCCTTATCTGCTGCTCAGGTCAGTCGATGGTTTCTGTATCAGCTTGATCCGGAATGCAGGGGAAATCACAACAATGTTTTCGCTGTGTCCCTGCTGGACGCGATCGACCCTGAAGATATTGAGCTAGCTATCAATCGGCTTGCGAATCGGCATCCGATGCTGAGAGTGAAGTTTCGCCAACTCGCGGGGGAAGAGCCGGAACAGTGCGTTGCAGAGAGCGTCGAAGTACCGCTGACGGTAATTCCGGCGGAGGAATTCGAAGAGCATGCGCTGAAGGTGCGCGTTTCTGCCGACGCGACGCACCCGATAGAGCTGAATCGTGCTCCGTTGTTTAGAGTCAACCTATATGCTCGGGGAGATCGCAATTCGGTTCTGCTCATCGTTTTCGACCATATCGTCTGCGATGGGTGGTCATATTGGCTCCTTGTGGAGGAACTCGGGCGGATCCTGTCTAGCCTAGGCAGCGACGACAGCGACGACAGCGACGACAGCGACGACAGCGACGACAGCGAGTTCCGTAAATCGGATCGCGCGCCGAGCTTTGAAAGTTTCGTTGCTTGGCAACGCCGGTGGCTCAACGAAAGTGCTGAAGCTGGAAGGCAATTTTCCTACTGGCAGAGCATCTTCGGATCCAACGTGCCAATTCTTGAACTAACGACCGATCGGCAACGACCCACATTGCCGAGTGGCGTTCAGCGCTTCGTAACGCTCAACCTCTCGGCGACCCTCACAAATCAGCTCAATGAGCTGGCGAGGAGGCGGTCCGGAACCCTCTTTATTGTCCTCGTCGCCGCATATCAGATATTTCTTCATCGCTACTCGGGTCAGGATGAGATTGTCGTAGGTACTCCGATGCCGGGGCG
>JBBRBU010000136.1:0-6579 GCA_038205505.1 Lysobacterales bacterium
CGGACTGGCTGCGGACAAGGGGGCAGCCACGGGCCTTCATGCCGGTGTCGAATTGACCCTGAAGGAGCTACTTCGCGTGGTTGAGGCGAATGGCCTGGTCGTCATCGATCCGCTTGGCAAACCGTTCAACGCGGATCATCACCAAGCCTTGAGCATGGTGGAATCCGCTGAATACAAATCCAACCACGTCGTCGCGGTTTTCCAGAAAGGCTACATGCTCAATGAGCGGCTATTGCGTCCTGCGATGGTCAATGTGGCCCAGTAGGGGTCCTGAATTGGCATAGAGCAGACATTTACTTGTTCTCTGCGCTTGAAAGCCGACACAACACCCCCAGTTTTTGCGCCAGTGGCCGAAGCGGCCGATCAGATATTTCGGGAGAGACACAATGAGCAAGATTATCGGTATCGACCTCGGCACGACCAACTCGTGCGTCGCGGTCATGGAAGGCGGCACGGTCCGTGTTATCGAAAACTCCGAAGGCGATCGCACCACGCCATCGGTGGTCGCGTTCAAGGACGGTGAAGTCCTGGTCGGTGCAAGCGCACGTCGCGGCGCGGTGACCAATCCGCAGAACACGTTCTCGGCGGTCAAGCGCCTGATCGGACGCAAGTTCACGGATGCCGAGGTAAAGAAGGATATCGACCTCGTTTCGTACAAGATCATCGGCCACGAGAATGGCGATGCCTGGGTCGAGACGGCTGACGGCAAGAAGATGGCGCCGCCGGAAGTCTCCGCGCACGTATTGATGAAGATGAAGAAGACCGCCGAGGATTATCTTGGCGAGCCGGTGACTGAAGCGGTGATCACGGTTCCGGCCTACTTCAACGACAGCCAGCGCCAGGCGACCAAGGATGCCGGCCGCATTGCCGGTCTCGAGGTCAAGCGAATCATCAACGAGCCGACCGCGGCTGCGCTGGCCTATGGCCTCGACAAGAAGGGCGGCGATCGCAAGATCGCGGTCTATGATCTGGGCGGCGGTACGTTCGACGTCTCGATCATCGAAATCGCCGAAGTCGATGGCGAGAAGCAGTTCGAAGTGCTCGCGACAAACGGTGACACCTTCCTAGGTGGCGAGGATTTCGACATGCGCATCATCGACTACATCATCGATGAGTTCGAAAAGCAGCATGGCGTCGATCTGCGCAAGAATCCGATCCAGCTGCAACGCGTCCGTTCGGCCGCCGAGCGCGCCAAGATCGAACTCAGCTCGCGTCAGCAGACCGATATCAACGAGCCTTTCATCACCCAGGTCAACAACGAAGGCGTGCATCTCGAGATGCGCCTGACCCGCTCCAAGCTCGAATCGCTGGTCGAGGATTTGATCAAGCGCACGATCGAACCATGCCGCACCGCGCTGTCCGATGCCGGACTCAAGGTGAGCGACGTCAACGAGGTGATCCTCGTCGGCGGTCAGACACGCATGCCCAAGGTCCAGGAAGCGGTCAAGGACTTCTTCGGTCAGGAGCCGCGCAAGGATGTCAATCCGGATGAAGCAGTCGCCATTGGCGCAGCAGTCCAGGGCGGCGTGCTTTCGGGTTCGGTCAAGGACGTGCTGCTGCTCGACGTGACCCCGTTGTCGCTCGGTATCGAGACTCTTGGCGGCGTCTTCACCAAGTTGATCGAGAAGAACACCACGATCCCGACCAAGGCAGGCCAGGTTTTCTCGACTGCCGAAGACAACCAGAATGCGGTGACCGTGCACGTACTCCAGGGTGAGCGCGAGCAAGCCAAGTTCAATAAATCACTGGCCAAGTTCGATCTGGCTGGAATCGACGCCGCTCCGCGTGGCATGCCGCAGGTCGAGGTGAACTTCGACATCGACGCCAACGGCATCCTGCACGTCTCGGCCAAGGACAAGAAAACCGGCAAGGAACAGCGCATCGAGATCAAGGCCGGTTCGGGCCTGACCGATGACGAGATCCAGCGCATGGTCAGCGACGCCGAGACCAACCGCGAGGAAGACAAGCGCTTCCAGGAACTGGTCACGACGCGCAACAAGGCCGATCAGCTTGTCCACTCGACGCGTGCCGCGCTCAAGGAACACGGTGCCAAGGTGCCGCCCGAGCAGATGGGCGGCATCGAAGAGGCGCTGGCGGATCTCGACAAGGCGATGAAGGGCGACGACAAGGCGCAAATCGAAGCGAAAATTGTTCGCGTCGAGGAAGTGGCGCAGACCCTCCAGGCCGCGGCGGCTTCGGCCGGTGCGCAGGCGAGTGCCGAGGAAGGCGCGCAGGCCGGTCCGGGTCAGCCCGAGGATGTCGTCGACGCTGAATTCACCGAAGTGAAAGACGGCGACAAGTAACTCCGTGTGGCAGGGCGGAACGGTGAGCGGCGCATGTTTGCCGATTTTCTGTTCCGCCCTTCACGTTTTCCGCCACATCGATTCCGGTTTCTGCTTTTGCCATGACTACGAAACGCTGCTACTACGAAATCCTCTCGGTTGAGCGCACCTCGACCGACGGCGAGATCAAGAAATCATTTCGCCGCATTGCCATGAAGTGCCACCCGGATCGCTGTCCTGATGATCCGAAAGCGCTGGAGCGTTTCAAGGAGGCCAAGGAGGCCTACGAGATCCTCGCCGACACACAGAAGCGCGCGGCCTACGATCAACATGGCCACGCCGCGTTCGCGAACGGCACGGGCGGGCGTGGTGGCTTCAACGGGGATGTCGGCGACATCTTTGGCGATATCTTCAGCGACATTTTCGGCATGGGCGGAGCAGGGCGTGGCCGTCCGCGTCGCGGATCGGATCTGCGCTACCTGATGGAACTCGATCTCGAAGAAGCCGTATTCGGCATCGAGCGAAAGATCGATGTGCCGACCCTGATTGCCTGCGAGGATTGCGAGGGCAGCGGATCCGAGGACGGCAAGACAACCACTTGCGACACCTGCCGCGGACACGGTCGCGTGCGCATGCAGAACGGCATTTTTTCAGTGCAGCAGACATGTCCGCATTGCGCGGGCAGCGGCAAGGCCGTGGCCAATCCGTGTCGCAGCTGTCAGGGCGAAGGACGGGTCAACGACGAGCGCAGTCTTGAAGTCAAGATTCCTGCCGGCGTCGACAATGGCGATCGCATCCGCCTGACCGGACAGGGAGAAGCTGGCCCGGCCGGTACCGTGCCCGGCGATCTCTATGTCGAAGTCCGCGTGCGTGAACATGCCATTTTCACTCGCGAAGGCGATGATCTCTATTGCGAGATTCCTATCCGGTTCGCTCAGGCTGCACTCGGCGCCGACCTCGCTGTGCCGACCCTTGGCGGCGAGGCGAAAATAGCGATTCCAGCCGAAACCCAGACCGGCAAGCTGTTCCGCTTGCGCGGCAAGGGCGTCAAATCGGTTCGCAGCGGGCGCGCGGGCGATCTCCTGTGTCGCGTTGTGCTGGAAACGCCGGTGAAGCTGACCGCTCGCCAGCGCGAACTGATCGAGGAGCTTGAAACCACGTTTGTCGGCGAGAATGCGCAAACCCATTCACCGCGAAATCGCAGTTTTCTTGACGGCGTCAAGCAATTCTGGGATCGCGTCACCTCCTGATCTCTGGGTGTTGCAGGAGAGTTCGGTTTACTCTGGCGACCTTCAACGGCATCACGGAACGCGGCAATGACTGGATCGACCCGGATAATTGTCAACGGTGCCGCCGGGCGCATGGGCAAGGCCTTGGCCAGCGTGGTTTCCGAGCATGGCGATGCCTTGATCGTTGCCTCCCTGGTTCGCCCAGGCGGCGCGCTCGAAGCCAGGCCGACGCCCAACACGGGCGATCCAGCCTATGTGTCGAAGCTGGCGGATTCGATCAACGCCGACGTGCTCGTCGATTTTTCCGGCCAATCGGGTTTTGATGCCGCGCTGAAACTCGCGTTGTCGCGCGGCATCGCTTTCGTCAGTGGCTCAACCGGCCTCGATCCCTCGCAGATTCAGGCGCTGGACCAAGCCGCCAAGCGGATTCCGCTGCTGTGGGCAGCCAATTTCAGTGTCGGCGTCACCGTCCTCGAACATCTGGTCGGTGAAGCGGCACGATTGTTGCCGGACTGGGATTGCGAAATCATTGAATCGCATCATCGACACAAGGTCGATGCGCCTTCCGGCACCGCCCTCATGCTCGGCCGGCGTGCTGACGAAGCGCGCGGCATCGAGGATTCCACGCCTGTCCTGGAGCGCAATGGACCGCGCGAAGCTGGATCAATCGGATACTCGGTCAGTCGTGGCGGCGATATTGTTGGCGAACATGAGGTGCGTCTGGCTGGAATCGGCGAACGCGTCGAGCTCGTCCATCGCGCCAACAATCGCGACATCTTCGCCCATGGTGCCTTGCGCGCTGCTTGCTGGCTGGCTGGCAAGGCGCCGGGTCGCTATACCATGGCCAACATGCTGGGCTTGAATCAGATCTGATCAGTTCGTGCGTTGCAACGGATTGTAGGGCGTGGGATGACGGACCGGCCCGCGGCCAACCTGACGCAAGGGCGCGGCCTGGCGATCGGCCGCGATGCGAGTTGCGAGAGGCGAAATGAGGGGTGGCGTGATCGGCGCATTGTGGTCGATGCCGGCGATGCTTGTGGTTCCGGTCGCGCCCGGATCGAGCCAGTCGCGCAAGCGACTCGTGGCCGAAGGGCCATTCCAGGCGGCCGAGAATTTGCCGTAGCAATCGGTGCCATTGTCGGGCTGCGTGCCGGCGCAGGCGGCGTTTCCTCCCGAAAGGACGCCGATCAGACGTCGACCATGACCGCTGGCATCGCTTGATGGAATGAACAATCCGGAGCCAGACGAGCCGCCTTCGGTTGTGCCTTGGTTATATGGGCCGGTTAACCAGTGCGTGTCGACATTGGTATTGCCGGTTCCGATGCAGTTGTAGAACGAACGCGGCGCGACAGGGCTATTGTCCACCTTGGCGACATCGCCCCTGGGATGATGCAAGCCGATGCTGGCCGAAGGCGCGATGTCCTCGGCATCCCAGCCGGCGTGAAACAGGTTCCAGTCAGGATTCGGAGCCTGGTTCAATTCAACCAGCGTGAAATCCGCATCGGCGCGGGTGGCAAGCAGGGAGGCGCCGGTCTGATTCTGCGCAAACGACCAGCCGGTCGTGGTCGCGCAATCGGTCGAGTTGTAGTTCCAGTACAGGCGCATGCTTGCCGCTTCGGATTGCAACGACAAGCAATGGGCTGCGGTCAACACGAAGTTCTTTCGATCGCCCGGGACATCATTGAGCAGGGTGGCTGTGCAGATATAGTCATTGCCATCATCGGCTGCGCGGAATTCATAGTAGGCAAGTGCGCGCTGCTCATTCGTGTAGGGTTGGCCCAATGGACAAACAACATTGACGTTGCACGCGCCAGACGCGTTTGGGCGTCCAATTTTCTCTTCCGGCTTGAAAAGGTCGCGGAAACCCGCACCGACGTGAGTAAGAATCGGTAGTGGCGCCACGATCAAGGCATTCGCTGGCAGTCGAATCTCGATCATGGCGCTGTTACCGGGGACCATCGGAATCCACAACGGCATGGCGTCGCCGGCAACGTAGGGCCCTTCGTAGTAGTCATCGGCACCGATCACCCATAGCGAGGCATCAACCGGCAGACTGCCGCTCTCGAAGCCGAGATGCAGGTCGGTTGCGCCCGGCACCTCCACGCGCATGCGCCAGAGAGAACTGCCGTCGGCGAGAACCCGCCATTGACCACTGTTGAGCGGAGTGAATGAGACCGCGTTGCCGACCGAGATGGCCAGACGCTTTTCGTGCATGACATCGACACGTTGCAACTTCGCGTCATCGAGCGCGCGCAAGTAGGCCGCATCGATCGCAGGCAATGTCGCGACAGGTGCCGGCATCGCTGATTTGGCCAACGTGCCGAGGCTCCAGGGTGCATCACCTTGCCGGGCAAGTACAGACGCACACGGTGACAGCGCAAACAAGGTGACGAGGGTCAGAATCTGTTTCTTCATGATTGAATCCGGATCAGTCGAGATGCGCTGCATCGTTTTTGCGTCCCGCGCCGATCCTGCGATCGATGGCACCGAACAGTTTCTTGAACAAGCGTGAAAGTCTACCGCGTTGGGTCTTGCGTAGTTTTTCGTGTTCACTGATCAACCAGGCGACCTGAACTACTCGACGTCCTTCGTTAAACTGCAAGCGACTGTCGGTATGGATCGTGCCATGCCGCTTGTTCAGTGAACGGCAGATCGCGACAAGGGTTGGAAATGATGCAAGTGGCTCCTGGCCGGGTCTGGTTCCAATTGCGTGCGCGAATGCGGGTGCGGTCAAGGCCTCGATCAGGGCATTGATCGAGGCCCCGCAATCGTCGGGTTCATGGGGAAAGAACCCTGCACTCGGATAGCGTGGAAAATCCTCGTCTAGGCGATTTCGTGCAGCTGCGCTGAGCATGTCGCTCGCGATCAGAAACGGAAAGGGTTCCTTGTGCACCAGAGGACCGGGGTAATCCAGGGTTTGCGGATCCAGCAGGTGCAAGGGTGAACCCTTGTTTTGAAGAATTCTGCCGCGGATTCTATCCGTCTTTGCATCTCAGGTTTGAATTCCGAGGTGGACAGGCAAGCGCCCGGTGCCTATCATTCCGCCTCGCCTAGACCCCAATTTGCCC
>JBBRBU010000137.1:0-6525 GCA_038205505.1 Lysobacterales bacterium
ATCGACCAACCAAGTGCGCCCGGCAAAGACGATGCGCTGACCCGCTCTCAACATTTGGCTGATTGGCAGCGTACCCAGCAGCTTGCCGCTGGCGACGACGCGGAACTCATCGTCGGACGCGAATGCCGCATAGAAGGTGTAGTGATTGACGAATTGCTCACCCTTCGCTCCGTGCAGCAGGAGTCGTGAGGAATCCATCATCACCAGTTCCTCGGCACCCAGGTGACGCAGCAGCTCCATGAACTCAGTCGGCGTCATGCCGGCGAAAGGCCCTTCTTTCCCACACAGCAGCCCGTGGGCACTCGGCGCCGACATTCCGCCGTATTGGGCGATCGCCGAGAGCAGCTGCTGAACCAACGTCGACAGATGCGCGCCGTGAGCGACAGGTGGCTCAAACCATCCTTCAAGGAGTAGGGAAATCGTTGCGGCCGTGCGCACGGCATTCAGGCGCAGTCGCGTGGCGAGCGACGCGGTCTTGTTGAGTGCGTCCTCGATAACGTAGCCGCGGAGGATGGCCGCCTCGCCTGCGCGACGACCCGATCGACCGAGCCGCTGCCGCAGGCTGGCCACCGATGGTGGAGGCCCGATCTGCACCACGCTCTTCACCGCGCCAATGTCGATGCCCAGTTCGAGGGTGTTGGTGCAAACCGCCGTCGCTGCGCGCCCCTTCTGCTTGAGCGCCGCCTCGGTGTCGATTCGGATCTCGGTTGAAAGATTGCCGTGATGGGGCCAGAACTCGTTGGGCACGCGACCCTCATCGCACAGCTGGTTCAGAAGG
Source organism: Lysobacterales bacterium (assembly GCA_038205505.1). Taxonomy (GTDB): domain Bacteria; phylum Pseudomonadota; class Gammaproteobacteria; order Xanthomonadales; family Rhodanobacteraceae; genus Dokdonella. Next base: position 779 of record JBBRBU010000137.1, read on the forward strand.
TGGGTGTAACGCTCAACTTCCCGACGACTGTTCGGAAAGACCAGGTTGTTGCTGCCGCGCAGTGCGCGAAAGAGATGCTGCGCGATGACAATTGGCGCCCGATCGGATTCGCCCGTGGTCGACGTGCTGATGCCTGGCGCTGGCATGGCCTCTTCGTACCCTTTCACCTTGACCAAGAGACGGGATTCACCGGAATCGGCGTCCACGATCGCCACATCGCCACCCGGGCGAAGGAATTCAGCGGCAAGTTGCATGTCACCCAGCGTCGCCGAGAGTCCAATGCGAGGTACCGTTCGGTCGAGAACCACATCAATGCGATGCATCAAAGATTGAAGCTGCTTGCCCCGCTCGCTGCCGATGAAGGCATGCAGCTCGTCGATGATGAAGTAGTTCGCGTACTCAAATACATGCGCAATCGATGTTCCCCGATTGCAAAGCATGGCTTCGAGTGACTCGGGTGTGATCAAGAGCACGCCGGCAGGCGACTTCAGGAATCGCCGCTTCGCGGTCGCACCAATATCTCCGTGCCAGGGACACACCGGGATTTCGAGATCCACGCACAATCGATCCAGACGGCCGAACTGATCGTTGATGAGCGCCTTGAGCGGGCTGATGTAGACGATCAGACCGGGTGATTCGTGAGCAAGCAGTCGTGTGAGCGCAGGCAGAAAGGCGGCCTCGGTCTTCCCCGATGCTGTCGCCGCCGCGATGACGACGTCGCAATTACCATCGAGAACCAGCGGTATCGACTGGATCTGAACGTCCCGCAATGACTCCCACTGCTCCGACCACAGATAGCGCTGGATCCGTGGATCGAGCTGATTGAAGGCGTCGGTCGCGCTCATCAGGTGTTAGAGAGTGAAGGATGTGAGCTCGTCATCCGGGTCATCCGAAAGATCTGCATTCCCACCGGTGTCCTTGGCCACTTCGACGTGCCCAAGCTGCTGCTGCCAAACCGTCCCTGGGTTCTGCTCGAGTACAGCGAGGAGGTTGATAAAGGATGTGATCGTCGTGCGAGGCGTCCGGAAAAAGTCGTTGCCCAGACGGTTTGAGCAGTGCTCCATGAAACGCACGATGCCTGCATCTGGGATCAGGAAGGCATCGGGGTTTCCGCTGGCGTAGACATGCCTGATCTTGCCGAGAAGCACATAGAAATCTTCGGCGGTCAGACTCGACAATTGCACAACCGGCCCGCTGAAATCGACTAGACCATCTTTGGCGAACGTGTTCTGGCTCAGTCGACCCTGCAGCGCCTCGTAGCTGTACACGCCGCGCTTGGTGTTGAACAGGAAATCGGGCGTGCCGCCGAAGACAAAGCCCAGCCCGACAGCCATGCCCTGAAGGGAATCATTGAGCATGCGTAACAACTGCTCGTAGTTGGCATTGCGGGCCTGGGTGTTTGAGAGCTTGAACAGGTTAACCATCTCATCCAGGCAGACCAGCAATCCGCTGTAGCCTGCCAGGCGAACGAAGCGTGCCAGTAGCTTGAGTTGGTCGTAAACAGCTGAGTCATCCACGATATCCCTCACGCCGAGTGCTGCCCGTGCATCGGTCTTTGTCGCGAACTCACCGCGCAGCCAGCGAACGGCATCGGACTTCAGCTGTTCGTTACTTTCTTCAACCCCTTTGCAATACGCAGAGATCACATCTGCGAAGGTATAGCCGTTCACCAACTCGGTGAGCTGTTCAAGCCGTCCACGGATGATCTGTTCGGTGGATTGGCCCGTTTTCTGAGATTCTGATTTTGCGGAGACGATGAATTTCTCGACGACACCTGGCAGCGCGCCGCCATCGGGACGTGTGCGGGTGGCCATGTTGCGCATGAGTTCGGCATAGAGTGATCGCGCCTGCCCACCGCTAGCATGCAGACGCCGATCCGGATTGAGATCGGCGCTAACCACAACGAGCTTGCGTTCCATGGCAATACTGCGAATCAAGTTCAGGAAGAAAGTTTTTCCCGCACCGTATTCGCCGATGACCAATCGGAATCCGGATCCGCCATCAGCAACTCTGTCTATATCATCGACCAACGTCTCAACTTCACGGATACGGCCGACTTGGATCAGGTGCTGTCCCGCGCGAGGAACTACGCCGGCGCGAAGCGACTGAATGACCGCATCCCGGTCCTTTGAACGAATCTTGCTCATGCCTCCAATGCCTCCTTGATGTCCTGGTTAACGTCCATGGGGTCTTCGCCCTCGGTCAGCGCCTCATCGTGTGCGTCAAACGCCGCCTCGTTGACCACCTCCAGCGCGCCATCGAGCATCAGGTCCATGTCGGCCGCTGCGTCCTCGAGCTCGCTTCGGCTCCATTGTGGCCGAGACAGCAGCAGACGGACGAACTCGGTGTGCTCATCGTCCAGGCCAAGCAGCTGCTCGCCGGCGGGACCGACCAGATCAGCTTCTTCCGGTTCGTCCTCAGGCGTCGCCGTGATTTCTTCGTCGACGAAAATGTCCGCCAGCAGGGCCGAGACCTTTTCGGTGTCCCGCTGCAGCGCGGCGATCCGCGCGGAATCCAGTCGGAATCCGGTTTCGGGCACCGACGACTCCGTGGAGGGAACACCGGTACCAACCGAATGAATATCCGAGAACAAGCGTCCCGGGTCGACTCCGAGCGCCTTGTAGACCTTCTCTAGAAACGCGATTTCCTTCGGCGCAATCGCGCCGTCCGCGTGCGCCAGCGTAACCATGAATATGGCGATCGTTTCTCGTGCTGCTACATCTAGCGGCTCCAGCTTTTTCTTGAGACTGGCCAGCGTGACTGTCGATACGCCGAGCCACTGCAGGTGCGCGCGTAGCCGGGAGCGATGTGCCGGAGTCAGATGTGCCCATCGCTCTATCTCCTGTTCCAGATGCGCCACCTCGCCGGCATCGAAGTTGCCGTCCGCCCGCGCTACCGCTGAGGCGAGTTGCAGAGTCAGGACGGCCAATTGGTAGGCATCATGGGAACCGGTCGCGCTCTCGCTGCCGGAGAGCCTGAAAAGAACGACGTGATCACCCGACTTGGGCGCTTTCGCGCCTTCAAGGAGGTTCGGCTCCATCCCGACACCCAGCGCATATAAGGCCGTTGCCGCTCCCTTGGCCGTCTCCCTACTTACCTTGTCGTTGGCGCTCGGTTCGATCTCGCAAAGCACCTCATCAATGCTCAAGGTCGTAGGACCGGCATCGAGCCCGTCTGCAAGAACTTCCACCCGTCGCCGCGTATGCGCGGGCCACAGAGAGGGCGGCAGGCACAGCAATCCCTCGATCGCCTCCCCGGCTGCGGGATCGCGGCCGACCATGCGACTGTACGAACCAAGTTCGTCCGCGCACCCATCTGCAATTTCCTGCAGCGCCCGCAGCGGCGCCTTGAGCACCGAGACGTCCGGGATCTCAACGAAATCCTTCGTGAACGGGCCGAAATTTCGGAGCCCCGAGGAAGCCGGCTGGTAGACGAACTTCAGCTTGGTTCGATTCTTTGGCAGGATGATTCCCGCCCCATGAACACTGCTGTAAGTCTCAAGGAACAACCGATCAAAAACCTCAGCGCAGCGTCTTGCAGCCGTTCTCAACCTCACAGCGGAATTCGCCCGGGTCCATTGCAACGCCAGCGGTGACGGTACCGGGACACGATCTCGCGATGCCTGCCCCAGCGCCAAGCGCAGATAGAACGGCAGCTCATATGAAGGCTCGAAACTCGGCATTGGACGCTCATACAAGCGATTAGGCAGCGAGGTCAGCTCGATCCAGTCCAGCAGTCCTGTGGCATAGCGCCGGAAGGAGCCGGAGGTCTCACCGTATATCGCGATCAGCCGCCGAAGCTCGCTCGCAATCGCCGGCAGATCCGGCGTGGCATCGATTCCACGCTGACCGTCAAAAAGCACGCGGCGTTCGAGACCGTAGAAGAACAGGAATACGAACCCGATATCGCAATCTGATGCCTTGCGACCGTCGGCCAGCCAATTCAGATACGCACGCCGGGCCGATGGTGTGATGTCTGAGTAGCTGGGCCAGTAGTCCATCTGGCGGATTCTGAAGTCGCCCTCACGCGCAACGTTTCGATGAAGATTGATCAAGCATGGATCAATGCCGCCACTGGGCGATTCAAGGATGTGACCGACGTAGAACAATCCTCCGGGAAGCGTAAGCCCGCCAAGCTTCACTGCTTGTTTCGCCCCTATCCAACGAACCTTGATCGCGTCGGCAGTTGGCGGGGCGGGGATCGATCGCGATTGCGCGGCCGGAGGCGCAGGGTTCCTGGCCTGCAGCGTGCTTTCATGAAGCTCTGGCAATGGAGAAGACCTGCGGAGCTCCGCTTGGCCAGGACTGGTGTCCGGGTGCGGGTGCGTTGACGGGGCCACGATCGATTGCGCAACCGGCACTTGAGGAACAGGTGGAAGCAAACTCACGTTCGACCGCGCTTCTTGGGAACGCTTGACCGCCTCCCGGGCCCGTCGCCTCTGCTCTGCAGTGGGTTCAGGGATCGTTTGGCGCGTCAGCTCGGCCAGCGTCGGCTCGTGTTTTTGCGGGGCGGAACTCACGAAAACGAACTTGTAGAGTCGGTAGGCGAGCCAGATGCCGCCGGCCACTGCCAACGCAAACCAGAGTTGCCTCGGTATCGCAGCCAAGAGCACGATCAGTCCCAGAATTAGAACAATCTCAACACCACCACCTGACTTCCGCCGTCGCGCCATCCCGGGCCCCCATGAGTATTCAAACAATATATCCCAACATCGCGCTTAGGCTGGAGGGCAAAAGAAATTGCACAGATTGAATGATACATACGCGTACGCGGACTCCAGACGTAAAGTCTATTTCAGAATGGAGATATTTGGTGCGATTGGAATCTTTGACTGATCCATACGCTGGAAACACAACGTGGGTGACCACTTCAGACCGATGGATCACTACTCGCCGTCAGAAGGCGACTAATAGCGGACGATCGGAAGTGCACGCTGCGGATTTCGAAAGCTAACCCTGACTCGGGATTCGCCCGCAAGCCAAATACCAGAATAGATATTCACGTCCAATACGGCGGTAACAAAATTCGCCAGGATTGAGGTCCATGGGACGTAAGCGTCCAATCGCCTCTACGAGCAGTCTTTTTCACGCCTCAAGAGAGAGACGTCGCGTGAAGCCAACATCACCCCGCTTGGCGGATACCGGCCAAGCTCCCTTGCACGCCTCCTGAGGTCGGCAACCTTCTTTTCTGCCCAAAGTGGTCGATGGGCACCTGGAAATTGCCGAAATCGACCATCTAACCCGCTAGCAATCGATTCTGGTGTGCGCGGACAGCTCCGCTGATGCAAAGATGGTCGAGAGCGATGCCGGGATTGAGCAACTCGCTGACGGTGATGGGCGGCGTGGTCGCAGCCCGTGGCCCGCTTCGCTCTCGCCCCTGATCCGTTTGTGTGACGAAGGTAGGCAAGTGGCCGGCGTTTCGCAGTATTAAACTCGGCTCACCATTCAGTTGGTGAACGATGTGCGGTTCCGCGCAGGGTGACAACAAGGTCGTCGACTAAGTGGTCGCACTTTGGGCACGGTGCCTTGTAGTCAGAATCGATGATTTTTCCCGAAGCTCGTGGGCACAGCTTGGGCGCGATTTGGGCACAAGCTGGGCACGGCGCCCAAAACAGCGCCAAAGAAAAAGGGCCAATGAGCTGTAACTCATTGACCCTTCGTCTTTTTTTATGGCGCGCCCGGAGAGATTCGAACTCCCGACCACCAAGTTCGTAGCCTGGTACTCTATCCAGCTGAGCTACGGGCGCT
>JBBRBU010000138.1:0-6469 GCA_038205505.1 Lysobacterales bacterium
ACCTGTGCCATCTAGAATGGGTTGCTCGCCCGGAAACGCCTCGAAAACGATTTCGCCGCCTGCATCCGATCCGCCGACCGTGATCGACAGCACTTCGTTGTACGTGCCGGCGCGCGCGCAGACGGTATCGCCCGCGCCGACATGATCGGCCGCGTATTGCAGATGACGCCACGGTGATGAGGCGGTTCCCGCATGGCTGTCGTTGCCGCCGGTCGAAACGTAGCGGATCGTGCCGGAGCGGATTTCGAAGCCGGCCTCGAGAATCGTGTCACCTGGAATCGGGCAGGCCGAGCTCACGGCAGGCAATACCGACAACAGAATGAGGATCGATCGAGAGGCGTGGCGAAGCATCACGGCTATTCAGGCTTCTGATCCGGCTTCTGGGTGTCCAGCAGGAACTCCTTGAGAAACAGCATGGATGCTGCGCTGAAATAGTCGCTGTTGGACTTCTTCCTGAAGCCGTGGCCTTCATCATTGAAAAGCAGGCTCCAGACCGGCTGGCCGTTGCCACGGGCGGCTTTGACGATCTGTTCGGCCTCGGTGTAGGGCACACGCGGATCGTTCTTGCCTTGCGCGACGAACAGCGGCGCACGGATCTTGCCGGCATTGTTGAGTGGCGAGATGCGCTCGAACACGGCCTGCATTTTCGGATCTCGCTCATCACCGTATTCGGCCCGGCGCAGGTCGCGGCGATAGTCCTCGGTGTTTTTCAGAAACGTACCGAAATGCGAGATGCCGACCACATCGATGCCGGCGCGAATGCGTTCGGGATAGTTCGTCATCGTCGCCAGCACCATGTAACCACCGTAGCTGCCACCGGATACGGCCACGCGATCGGGATCGAGGCCGGGCTGGTCGGCGATCCAGTCGAGCAGCGCACCGATATCCTTGACCGAATCCTCACGTTTTTCCGCGTTGTCGAGGCGCAGCCAGGTTTTTCCGTAGCCCGATGAGCCGCGCACATTCGGATAGATCACGGCGATGCCAAGCTCGTTGACCATGTATTGCGTGGTCGCACTGAAATACGGTGTTGACTGGCCCTCCGGGCCACCGTGGATATTGATGACAACCGGCAGTTTGCGATCGCCTGGCACGTTCGCGGGCCGGTAATAGAACGCAGGAATCGTGCGCGGCTTGCCTTTGTCCTTGTCGAACGTTGCATAGCGGATCAGGGTCGGCGAAACAAATGCCGTCGTGTCGAGACCGCCGACTTCACTTTGCGTCCAGCGCGTCAGCGACGCATCAGCCAGATCAATCACGTAGGCATCGCTCGGCGAAGTCGCCGTGTTCAATGTCATCGCAAGACGCTTGCCATCTGCCGAGAACGCGAGACCGCCGATCAATCCAAGTGGAAGTTTGGGCACCGTCACGGATTTGCGCTCAGGCATGGACAGGACATGCAAGGTGTCGATGCCATCCTCGTTGCTGACGAAGGCAAGGTGTCGACCATCGGCGGCGATCTCGAGCGCATCGACATCCCAGTGGATGTCGCCGCTGATCTGCTCAAACGCGCCGCTTTCGGGATCATGGAAACGCAGCGTCCTGAATTCGCTGGGCTTGCCCTTGAACGGCTCATCGGAGACGAAGTAGACCGCACTGCTGGGTCCGGAAAAACGGAATTCGCCGAACGCGGCCTTGCCACCGTCGATCGGAAACATCTTGAGCTTGCCAGTCACGAGATCGACTTCACCCGGATAGGATTCATTGATCGATACATAACGGATCACGAGCAGGCGCTTGCCGTCGGCGGAGAAATCCAGCGCGCCCCAGAAACCACCCTCGGTCAGGACCGCCGAGGACTTGCCGGTCTGCATGTCGCGTACCCAGATGTCGGTGTCCTTGCCGTTTCGCGACGTGCTTGAGTAGGCCAGCAGGTTTCCGTCGGCCGAGAACAACGGGCCCCGATTCTGCGAACGCCTGCCGTCGGTCAGCAGAGTCGTCTCGCGGCTGTCGAGGTCAAACCAGAACAATTGCGAGAACTCGTTGCCGCCAACATCCCGCGAAAATACGAAGCCGTTGCGCGCGGAGGTCGACGGTGCCGGACTCAGATTGCCCACGGGTTCATTGAAAAACGTCAACTGCTCGCGTACCGCCATCGGCTTGCAGACCCGATGCGCTTGACTGGTCTCGGCGAAGCGTGTGCTGATCAGCAGACACCCCTCCCGCGTCCATCCAGCAACCGAGGCACCGCGCGTGTTCTGGTAGCGATTGAGTTGCTCGGACAGCGCTTCCGGAATTGCCGGGATGTTTTCGCTGATGCGATTGCCGATCTCTTCGCGGACGACGCCGATCCCGGCAGATGTTTCGACAGCGAAAGCAGCTGCAATGTGACTCAGAACGAGGCAAATCGCGAAAAGGCGAATGTTTAGATTCAATTGTGCCGTGCTGAAAATCGACATGTCACATCTACCGGTAACAGGGCACGGAAGCTTAACGCAGTGAATGTCCGGCCGGGAATGCCGGTTGGAAGAGTATGGATCGAGCATCAATTCAGCGGGTGATCCAGGTTGAATGCCACCCATCAGGTCTCGGCCCTGAGTGGAGGCTGACTCTTGTCGCTACGAGAGCAAGCGCATGGCGGCCAGATCGCTTTGAACCTACTTGTGCGCGGAGATGATCCCACATGCGATTCGGGAGCCCGAGTCGCCAGAAGGTTGCGATTTATAGTCGTCTGCTTTTTCGTGAACAACGACGGCGCGGTTGAGCACGCTCGCGGATGCGCCTCCGAGCGTAACGCCGGTCACGGTGACATCCACAGTCGCCACGCCTTTCGCGTCGGCGTCAATATTGGGCATGTCGCCGGCATGGTGCGGGGGACTCGCAGGGTTTCCATGTTGATGCTGTTCGGGCGCGAAATGTCCACCTGCACTTGTCGCATCGGGTGCGCTGCAGTCACCATTCTCATGCACATGGAATCCATGCTGCGAGTTCGGCGAAAGGCCACGGATCGACCCGCTGATATGAACTCCTTCAGCTGTTTCGAAGAACTCCAGATAGCCGCTTGCATCGTTGCCGGCAGTCGGCTTGAGGGTCGCCTGGACACTTGCCGCTGGTGCTGCGAGTGCGTCGTTGCCTGAAATTGACGCTCCCGCGAGCGCGATGAGCAGGCCAGCACTGATGAGGCTCTTCATGATGGTTCTCCTGGTTTCGGATTGACGATCGTTCAATGGCGGACGTGAAATATTCGGCCCGCAAAATCCTAGCGGCGCTGGCGTGAACGCAGGCAATCCGGCGCAGGAGCATTTTTTTGGTTCAAAGTGGCGATTGGATTTCGTGCGAAGTTGGCCCTTCTCGGCATCCTGATGCAGCGGAGTTTGCGGAATCCCCTGATTTTCGGAAAACGGAAAGATCGGTCCATAATCCGGGCATGATCAACGATATTTCACATGACCTGACGCGCCCGACCCGGATCAAGGGTCGCGGTGCGGCGAGCAATCGCGAAGGACGATTCGAAGCGCTGGCGAAGACGCTCGAGGACGATGGCTGGTATCGCGAAGAAGAACAATCACCGCGACCGCCAACCCGGGTTTCAATCGAGACAGCGCGCTCGATCATCAGCCGCAACGAATCCCCCGATATTCCGTTCACGCAGTCGATCAATCCGTATCGCGGTTGCGAACATGGATGCAACTATTGCTATGCACGACCGTCGCATTCGTATTTGAACCTGTCGCCGGGGATTGATTTCGAGACGCGCCTGTTCGCCAAGACCAATGCCGCCGAACGCCTGCGTGCGGAACTGGCAAAGCCGGGCTATGCCTGCGAGCCGATCACACTCGGCGCAAACACCGATTGCTACCAGCCGATCGAACGCGAGTACCGCATCACCCGTGAAATCCTCGAGGTGCTGCATGCCTGCAACCATCCGCTGACGATCATCACCAAGAATTCCCTGGTCGAGCGCGACATTGATCTGCTCGCACCGATGGCGGCGAAGAACCTCGTGCAGGTGTTCGTCTCGATCAATGCGCTTGACAACCGCCTCGCGAGCACGCTCGAGCCGCGAGCGACCGCGCCGCATCGTCGTCTGCAGGTGATCGGCAACCTGCACGCGGCCGGCGTTCCGTGCGGCGTGCTGGTCGCGCCGATCATCCCGGCGGTCACCGACATGCATCTCGAACGGGTACTGGAGAAATCAGCAGCGCTCGGCGCGCGCATCGCCGGCTACACGATGCTGCGCCTGCCGCATGAGGTGAAGGATTTGTTCCGCGAATGGCTTGATCTGCATGTGCCGGATCGCGCCGAACACGTCATGAGCCTGATCCGGCAAATGCGTGGCGGCCGCGACAACGATGCGCGTTTCGGTTCGCGCATGCGCGGCGAGGGTGCTTATGCCGACTTGATCGGCCAGCGCTTCCGCCTCGCCTGCCGCAGGTTCGGGCTTGGGCGATCACGCGAACTGAGCCTGGATGTGACCCGCTTCACCGCTCCGCGCAAGCCTGATCCTCAGGGTGAGCTGTTCGATTGATCGGACCCGAGAATGGCACGCCGCTGCAACCTGAAAGAGCCAGATTCCCCAACCGCACCGGCAACTTCCGGTCGTCGATCCATTCGACTGATCATGGTCAGGCTCCAGCCAGCACGAACGGAAGCTTTTGAAACTTTTCTCCTCTCTCCAGCGCCCTGGGAAAAGCGCGATCGAGGCCGGTTCCGCGTCCAATCAATGATGAGATCCGAACAACCTTCGTTCGTGCTGACCCACAGGCCGTAGCGGCGCACTTGCTATAGTGGAACTCACGCGCAAGCACCCCGGGATCGAACTTGCACCACACGCCCCTGATAGCGATGCTCGTCGGCGGCATCTGCCTCGCCTTCGTTTTCGGAATGATCGCGCAGAAGCTGCGCCTGTCGCCGCTGTTCGGCTACCTGGTCGCCGGCATCGTCGCCGGTCCGTTCACGCCGGGCTTCGTCGCCGATGCGGCCATTGCCCAGCAGCTTTCCGAAATCGGCGTGATCCTGATCATGTTCGGCGTTGGCCTGCATTTTTCGATTGGCGATCTGTGGTCGGTGCGCAAGATCGTCCTGCCAGGTGCGTTGTTCCAGGTCATCGTGGCCACCAGCCTCGGCCTGCTGCTCGGCTGGCTGATGGGCTGGAACTGGGGATCCTCGATGATTTTCGGGGTTTGTCTGTCGGTCGCTAGTACGGTCGTCCTGCTGCGCGCACTCGAAGAACGCCGCCTGCTCGAAACTCGCCGCGGACGCATCGCGATCGGCTGGCTGATCGTCGAGGATCTGTTGATGGTGCTGGTGCTGGTCATGCTGCCGCCATTGGCTGGACTGCTAGGTGGCGATGCGGCTGAAGGTCAATCCGCAAGCGGCGCTGACATCCTGCGCGCACTTGGCTGGACGCTGGGCAAGGTCACCGTGTTCATCGTGCTGATGCTGGCGATTGGTCGACGCGTGATTCCGTGGGTTCTCGAACGCACGGCCAGCGTCGGCTCGCGTGAATTGTTCACCCTCGCCGTGCTTGCGATCGCGCTCGGCGTGGCCTATGTCGCAACCGCGATCTTCGCGGTTTCGTTTGCCCTCGGTGCGTTCCTCGCTGGAGTCATGCTCAACGAGTCGAAACTCAGCCACCAGGCCGCGAGTGATTCACTGCCGATGCGCGATGCGTTCGCGGTGCTGTTCTTCGTCTCGGTTGGCATGTTGTTCGATCCGCACATCCTGATCGAGCAACCGCTGGCGATCCTCGCGACCTTTCTGATCATCGTACTCGGCAACTCGTTTTGCGGATTCATTGTCTCGCGTGTGTTCCGCGAGCCGCTGCAGACGCAGCTGACGCTGGCTACCGGTCTCGCCCAGATCGGCGAGTTCTCGTTCATCCTCGCCGCGCTTGGCGTCAGCCTCGGCGTCCTCAGCGAAGATGCGCGCAACCTGATCCTCGCCGCCGCCCTGCTGTCGATCATCGTCAATCCGATGTTCTTTGTGCTGCTCGATCGCTGGAATGCCAAACACGAGGCCGAAATCCGTGACGAAGCGGAAGGCAATCTGGATGCCGATGAGGATGACATCCTGCCCGATCGCGCCGCGATTCCCGCGTCCAACCACATCATTCTGGTCGGTTACGGCCGGGTCGGCTCACGCGTCGGACGTGCCTTGCAGGATCACGGCATGCCACTGGTGTTGATCGAATCCAACCGCGACCAATGCCGCAATGCGCGCAAGGTCGGCATACCGTGCATTTTCGGCAATGCCGTTTCCACCGATGTGCTTGCAGACGCCAACCTCGGCAGCGCGCGCGCGCTATTGCTGACGATTTCACAATCGCTCGAAGCCGGCGTGATCATCCGTAACGCGCGCGAGGCCAATCCGGGCCTCGCCATTCTCGCTCGCGCGCGATCTGATGATGAGGTCGCCTATCTGCACAAGGCCGGCGCCGATGCGACGATCATGGGTGAAAGCGAAATCGCACGCAGCATGTGTGATTCAGTCGAATCGTTGGTGCGCCTCGCCCAGCGCCTCGAAGCCG
>JBBRBU010000139.1:0-6347 GCA_038205505.1 Lysobacterales bacterium
GCCCGGCGCCATCGCTGTGACCTTGATGCCGGACTTGAGGCGGAATTGGCCCTCGGTGACGACTTTGTCGCCAACATCGAGACCCTGAGTGATCAGCACGCCGCCGCCATCGAGCGTAGTGGCCGTCACGACCTTTTGCATTCTGACTGTCGAGTCGGGCTGCACGACCCAGGCGTACTCGCCATCGGGTCCCTGCTGGATGCCGGTTGCAGGCACGACAACGCCGTCCTTGACCGTGCGTACGCCGAGGCGGACGTTGACGAACTCACCGGGCCAGAGTTTGCGGTCGGCGTTCGGGAACTCGGACTTGAGCTTGAACGTGGCCGTGGTCGTGTCAATCGAGTTGTCGATGACCTTGAGCTCACCTTCGGCAATCGGCGACGAATCGACGCGCGACATCGCTGTCACCTTGAGCGGCGTCGCATCGGCCTCGCGAACCTTGGCCATGTCCTGTTGCGGCAGATTGAAAATGACATTGAGCGGCTGGGTCTGGGTCAACACGACGATCGCACTGCCGTTGGCCTGGACCAGATTGCCTGCATCGACGAGGCGGATACCGGCGAGACCGTCAATCGGTGCGATCACCCTGGAGAAGCTCAACTGGGTTCGCGCATTGGTGACCGCTGCCGCATCGCCGGCTATCACTGCTTCCTGCTGGCGCACGATCTGGCGCTGGTTCTCGAGATCCTGAGCCGAGACGAAGTTCTTCTCGATCAGATCTTCGTAGCGCTTGAGCGTGCTGCGCGAAGCAGCCAACTGCGCTTCGTCCTGCTTCTTTTTCGCGAGTGCCTGATCGAGCGCCGCCTGATACGTGCGCGGGTCGATTTCAGCGATCAGGTCGCCCTTCTTCACTTCCTGGCCTTCAGCGAAATGCACGGCCTGCAACTGACCACTGACCTGAGCACTGACCGTTACCGTATTGAGTGCCTGCACCGTACCCAGTGCAGTCAGGAAGACCGGCACATCCTGAGCAGTTGCGGCGACCACGGTAACCGGCACCGGTGAGTCACCGCCGCCACCGCCGCGCTGTCCCCGCCGCGATTCGGTCTCACCGCCACCGCTGAGCATGCGCCAGCCGAGCAACCCGAGCACGACGACGACGACAATTCCCGCTATCACTTTTCCGCGCGACATGCGCACTTCCTTCTATTCATGGGCCCGCGCGGACCCCGGGGATTCAACAGCATAACTGCATGATGGAGGCTGACACTTCGCTTGTGAACACAACTTCAGGCCATGATCGTCCAGTTGCCGAAGCGTGACCCTGCCTGCTCGGAGTCCTCGGAGCCGGCAAAGTTTCGCAGAAGATGATGGAGAAACCTTGCAGGAAGCAAGGAATCTGCCGTGGATCAAGCAGGATCGTCCGTGCTGCGGCCCAGGCGAGCGACCGCCCTGGAGGACAACTCATCGAGTCCGACGCCGTCCTCCTTGACGTATTTGACCAGTTGTTCGCGCATGCGCGGCGTCCAGAATTTGCGCAGATGATCGGCAACCGCTTCCACAGCAGCCTCTCGATCGGGCTCCGAAGCAAAATAGCGAGCGATGTCGTTTGCCATTGCAACCAGGCGTTGCACGTCCATCAATCAGGCATCCTGTTCGCTGATTCGTTGCGCATGAGTGTAGACGACATGGCTGGCTTCGCGGGCGAAGCCGATCAGGGTGACACCACAGGATTCGGCGAGATGGATCGCCAGGGCTGTCGGCGCAGAAATCGCCGCGACCAGTCCGATACCGACGGTGGCGGCCTTCTGCACCATCTCGTAGCTCGCGCGACTTGTGAGGATCAGGAAACCCTGTGGAATATCGAGGTTTTCGCGCGCGATGGCACCGATCAGCTTGTCGAGCGCGTTGTGCCTGCCGACATCCTCGCGCACACACTGCAGTGACCCTTGCGCATCGACCCATGCGGCCGCGTGCGTGGAGCCGGTGCGTTGATTGAGTGGTTGCGCGGCGTCGAGCAAACGCAGGGCGCGGTGCAGGATGGCGGGCGAAGTACGCAATGCCGAGGCGACGACGGGCGGATGACGCACGACGTCCTCGAGTTGTTGCGTACCACATAGCCCGCAACTGCTGCGCCCACTGAGGTTTCGCTGACGCGCAGCAATCGCCTCGGCGCGCAATTCCGGAATGCGCATGCCGATCTCGATGCCTTCAATGCGTTCCTCGATTTCGATCGATTCGAGTTCGTCCGGCGAAGTGATGATCGCCTCGCTGAGACTGAAACCGAGCGCGAACTCGTCAAGATCCATCGGCGTCGCGAGCATGACCACATGCGCCGCGCCGTTGTAGCTCAAGGCAATTGGGACCTCGCTGGCTATCCAGTCATCGGTCTGCTCGACCGATCCATTGTTGAAGCGCGCCACGCGGCGTTGCACGCAGCCTGCCAGCGGGGCGGAGGGTGGCGGCTTCGGGATTTTCTTGTTGGCAGGCATTCTCACGTCCGCATCCAGCGCGACTTAACAATACAGCACCACGCCGCCAGATCGATCTTGTAGGAAGCGGGCAGCTTCCCTATTCCCTATTCCCTATTCCCCGCTTCAAAAGTGGCAACGCACAAACCGACAGCAAGGCAAACCCGCCGCCAACCAGGAACGTCGTCTGCGAGCCATGCAGATCCCACAATGCACCAGCGGCGACACTGGCAATCAGCAGGGCGACTCCGGAAATCAGACTGAAAACCCCGAAGCCGGTGCCGCGCCATGCGACCGGCGTGGTGTCGGCGATCATCGCCGAGAGCAGCCCCTGGGTCATGCCCATGTGCAGGCCCCACAAGCCTGCGCCGATGAAAACGCCGGTCGGACCCGAGGCAAAAGCGAGCACGCCATCGGCAAGGATCAACACGACCATGCCTGCCGCGAACAGACTGCCCCGCGACCAGCGATCGGACAATGCACCGACCGGCCAGGCCGAGGCGGTATAGACCACGCTCATGATCACCAACACCAGCGGTACGTAGGTGTTCGACAAACCCAGTTGTGCACCGCGCAGGATCAGGAATGCTTCACTGAATCGCGCCAGCGAAAGCAGGCCGCCGACCACGACGACCATCCAGAACGGCTTGCCCAGACTGGCAAGTCCGGCGCGCGAGATCGGCAAGCGAGCGCGGCGCTCGACATGCTCGGGCTCACGCACGACAAACACGATCAAGCCCACCGCAACGATGCCCGGCACCACGGCAAACCAGAGCACCGTATCAATATTGCCAAGGAACACCGCCATCAGGCCAACCGCCAGCAGAGGCCCGATCACAGCTCCAATAGAATCCATCGACTGACGCAAGCCGAACGCCGCCCCGCGCACTTCCTGCGGCGTGATATCGGCAATCAACGCATCACGCGGCGCGCCGCGAACGCCCTTGCCGAAGCGATCGATCAAGCGCGCCGTGACCACGGTCTCGACCGATCCAGCCAGCGGAAACATCGGCTTGACCAGCGCTGCGAGCCCGTATCCAAGCAAGACCAGCGGCTTGCGCTTGCCAAAGGCATCGCTGAGATACCCCGAGAACACCTTGGTAATCAGGACCAACGATTCCGCCGCGCCTTCGATCAATCCAATCGTCAGCGCGCTCGCACCGAGCGTCCCGGCCAGCAGCACCGGCAACAGGCTGTGCACCATCTCCGAACCCATGTCGGTGAACAGGCTGACGAAGCCGAGCGCCCAGACGCTGGTTGGGATCTTTGTGCGTGCCTTGCGCACTTCTTTCATGAGGTACCTCGGATGACCTGGTCCAGATTCGCTTCGGGTGCGCGAAGCCCGTCCTGAGCTAGTCGCAGGAAGCCCCGAGTGTTTTCGCCACAACCAACTGACAAGCTGGAGTCGCGCTCCAGAATTCCCGAAGCGGGTCCGGATTCATGCTCCAATCTCCTGTTTTTCTTTGCTCAATGAATTCCGAAACCGTTCGCACAAGAACCCTTTGCAAGCTGGAGACCTCTATTTTTCCCGCTCGGCCCCGCCATCAGAAACTCGCAGCCGCTCACCACAGCGATGACAGAATCGCGCCTCGAGGGGGTGCTCGGGTTCGCCGCAGCGAGCGCAGGGTTCGCCATTGCTGACGGGTACTGCCGCAATTTTCTGCATGTTCGCCTGGATCAGGTGGGCGCCGAAGATGCCGGTCGGGACGGCGATGATGCCGTAACCGATCAGGATCATGATCGAGGTGATGGCCTGGCCGAGAGGAGTCTGCGGGGTGATATCACCAAAACCGACGGTGGCCATTGTCACGATGGCCCAGTACATCGCATGCGGGATGCTTGTGAAGCCGTGTTCGGGCCCTTCGACGAGGTACATGACCGCACCGAATACGACGGTGATCAAAAGCACGAACAGCACGAACAAACCGATCTTGCGCCGACTCGCGTAGAGCGCGCGCATCAGTTCGGAACCCTCGTTCGAGTATTCAACCATCTCGAGGATGCGGAACACGCGCAGGATGCGCAGTGCGCGGATCACGAGCAGATGATCGGCGCCGACCACGAAAAGGCTGATGTAGGTAGGCAGGGCGGCAAGCAGGTCGATCAGGCCGTAGAAACTCAGCGCGTAGCGCATCGGCCGGCGCACGAGACTCAATCGCAGCAGGTATTCAAGCGAGAACGCGATCGTGAACACCCATTCGATGGCGTAGAAGATCTTGCCGTGGCGTGCATGCAGCAGGCCGACGCTGTCGAGCAGCGCAACAACCACGCTGACCACGATCACGCCCAGCAGGATCAGGTCAAATCGACGCTCATCCGGCTCGTGATGACGAAAGATGACCCGGAACCAGTAACCGCGCCAGCCCTTGGTCGTGGCGGGCCGAAAGCGGGGCTCCATCCAGTTTTCGGTCGACATGCGCTTGATGGCCTCCCCTGCTGGTTACGCGGATCGCGTGATTGACGCGCGGCGCAAGGATAGCAGGCAGGAAACCGTTCGCCCGACTCGCATGGACATTCGCTGCGAACTGAATGCGGGTTCAGCGCAGGAGCAGGACCGGAACGAGGCAGGTACGCAGAATCTGCGTTGTCGTGCTGCCGAGGATCAGGCTGCGGATGCGCGAGTGGCCGTAGGCGCCCATGACGATCAGGTCGATCGCATGATCCTGCACATGCCGCGCGATGACCGCGTCAGCAGCACCGGCGACGACATGAACATTGACCGCGAAGCCGGCGTCGCTGAGTTTCTCGCGCGCCCATTCGAGGCCATCGGTTTCACTGCTCGATTCGCCGACCATCAGCAGATCGCAGGCGATGTCTTTCAGCAATGGGCTCGCACAGACCATCTCGATGCAGCGTCGCGTGGTCGCGCTGCCATCGAAGGCAATGAGGAATTTCTGTGGTGGCGTGAACGTACGCGAGGCGACCAGCACCGGCCGATGCACGGCGCGTACGACGCGCTCAAGGTTGCTGCCGAGGTGACCTTTCGAGAAATCCGCATGCTCGCCGCGCTTGCCGATCACGAACAGGCGTGCGTCGACTTCGAGTTCGAGCAGAGTATCGAGCAGGCCACCGTGGCGCATCCGCGTTTCGGCTTCGATGCCGGCGCTTTCGCGGGCGAGCACGCGGGCCTGCTCAAGCAATCGGCGACCGCTCTCCTGGGCAATCCGCGAGCGGCTCTCATCGAGCGCGCTGAGTTCGACGAGCAAGTCCTCGCGGTCGCCGAGGATCAGATTGCCGCTGAGATCCTGCTTGTCCGGAACCGCGCTCGGGCGATCGATCGCATGCACGAATTCGAGTGGCGAATCGAGGCGTGCGGCGGCCCAGGTTGCGAGTCCGGCGACGCTGGTCGCGTAGCTCGAAACATCGATTGCCGCGAGCACGCGGCCGTCGGCATGAATCAGGGTCGGTGATGTCATCAGCGTGTCCTCAGTGGCCCATCAGGTTTTCGGCATCGGGCTTGTCATGCACACCAAGCCGGTCCACCAGGGTGCTGCTCGCCTCGTTGAGACCGATCATTTCGACGACCGTGCCCTCGCGGCGAAACTTGATCACGACCTTGTCCAGCGCACCGACCGCGGAGAGATCCCAGAAGTGCGCATGCGAGACATCGATGATGACGCGCTCGAGAACTTCGCGGAAATCGAAGCGCTGCACGAATGCATCGGCCGAGGCAAAGAACACCTGGCCGGTGACCGTGTAGCGGCGTGTGCGTCCTTCGTCAGACGAGATTGATCCGACATGCAGAACCTGACCGACCTTGCGTGCAAAGAACAGGGCCGACAGCAACACGCCGACAAGCACGCCCTTGGCCAGATCATGCGTGACGACAACAACCAAGACGGTCGAGATCATGACCAGACTCGAAGATTTCGGATAAGTGCGCAGATTGACGATCGAACTCCAGCTGAAGGTGCCGATCGAAACCATGATCATCAC
>JBBRBU010000140.1:0-6298 GCA_038205505.1 Lysobacterales bacterium
CGAAGGCAGCTCACAAGTCGACGAATCCATGCTGACCGGCGAATCAATGCCGGTTCGAAAGGATCCGGGTAGTCAGGTCGTCGGTGGTGCCATCAACAAGAGTGGGGCGTTTGTCTATCGTGCGACCAAGGTAGGCGCGGAAACCGCCCTCAACCAGATCATCAAGCTTGTGCAGGAAGCCCAAAATTCCAAAGCTCCTGCCCAGTTGTTGGCCGATCGTGCCTCGCAATGGCTTGTTCTCGCCGCAATCATCATAGGCCTCATCACATTCGCCGTCTGGTTCTGGTGGGTAGGTCAGCCCTTGCTGTTCGCCATCACCCTGACGATTACCGTGTTCGTGATCGCATGTCCCGATGCGCTGGGACTTGCCACACCAATGGCCATCATGATCGGCACGGGCATGGGAGCGCGTCATGGCATTCTCTTCAAACACGCCGAGGCCATCGAACTGAGTGCGCGGATCGATGTCGTGATCTTTGACAAGACCGGCACGCTGACCGTCGGTAATCCCGAAGTCCTCGAAGTCGTCGCAGCGCAGGGTCACAGCGACGAGGAAGTACTCGAACTCGCGGCGGCCGTGGATGTGCATTCCGAGCACCCGCTGGCACGCGCCATTGTCGAGCGCGCCGGATTGATCTCGAAACGCGCCGTCGCTTTCACCAACATCGACGGCCGGGGCGCACGCGGTGAAGTCGACGGGCGACGCGTACTGCTGGGGAATCGCCTTTTGATGGACGATACCGGCGTTGCCATGGGCGACCTCGTGCAGGAGGCCGAACGACTGCAAAGCGGAGGTCGCACGGTTATTCACGTCGGCCTTGACAGCCAGGTGATCGGATTGATCGCTATCGCCGACGCAATTCGACCGACCTCGCGTTCGGCGATACGTGCTCTGCACGACCGCGGCGTCAAAGTCGCCATGATCACCGGTGACAATCACTCGACGGCAACGCGCGTCGCGGCAGAGTTGGGCATCGATATTGTTCTTGCCGACGTCCTCCCAGGAGGCAAGGCCGATGAGGTCAAGAAGCTGCAATCCCAGGGCAAGCGTGTGGCCATGGTCGGCGATGGCATCAATGACGCGCCGGCGCTGACCCAGGCCGATGTGGGTTTTGCGATTGGCGCGGGTACCGATGTCGCCATCGACAGTGCCGATGTCGTGCTGATGCGCAGCGACCCTTATGACGTGGTCCGTGCGATTGCCATCGCGCGAGGGACCCTGCGCAAGATGCATCAGAACCTTGCGTGGGCCGTTGGGTACAACGTGATTGCGTTCCCTCTGGCTGCCGGAGTTCTGTTCCCGTTCGTTCTTTCACCCGAGATTGCTGCCTTGTCGATGTCCGGCAGCTCGGTGATTGTTGCAGTCAATGCGTTGCTGCTTCGCCGCCTGAAGCTGCATGAAAAACCCCCAACGGATGCGATCGAATCGTCGGCTACGCCACCAGCCGCGGCTTGATTCTGTCCGTCCATTGGGCATTCCGGGCTCGCACCCGGAGTGCACACAAATTGCCAGCTGGAGATACGCATGAGCACTGAATCCAAATCAACGCTGAGATTCCTTGGTGCCGCAGGTACGGTGACCGGATCGCGCTACCTGATTGACACAGGCGGCCAACGAATCATGGTCGACTGCGGACTATTTCAGGGGTACAAGCAACTGCGCGAGCGCAATCGCGCGGAGTTTCCCGTTCCACCCGACAGCATCGATACTTTGTTGCTGACCCATGCCCATCTGGACCATTCGGGCTATATCCCGGCGCTGGTGCGCAACGGATTCCGCGGAAAGGTCCATTGCACATCAGCGACTCGTGATTTATGCGGCCTGTTGCTCCCCGACAGCGGACACCTGCAGGAAGAGGCGGCCAAGTACGCAAAAAAGAAGGGCTATTCCAAGCATGCCGACCCTGCCCCGCTCTATACGGTAGAAGACGCCGAAGCGGCATTGAAGCGATTCGTGGTTCACGAGTTTGGCGAGACCGTCGATCTGGGTCATGGGAATAGTTGCCGCTTCATTCCGGCGGGTCACTTGCTGGGAGCGGCGCAGATCAGCCTCAATATCTCAGGGACGACCATTCATTTCAGCGGCGACCTGGGTCGAACCCACGACCCGTTGATGAATCCACCCCAGGTACTGCAGAACACCGACGTCCTGGTATGTGAGTCCACCTACGGTAATCGCATTCATGCGCGGGTCGACGCAGAGGCTGAGCTCGCCCCGGTCATTCGACGCGTCGCGGCGCGCGGCGGAGTCATTCTGATTCCCGCCTTTGCGGTCGGCCGATCTCAAGGCGTCATGCTTCACATTGCGCGCCTGCGCCAACGCGGCGAAATCCCCGCCGTCCCCGTCTTCCTCAACAGTCCGATGGCGATCAAAGCTACGGATCTCTATCACCGCTACCACGCGGAACATCATGTCTCTGAAGCAGAATGCGAATCCATGTACGAACTTGCCACGATGGTTCGCACCGTGGAGGAATCAAAGGCACTCAATCAGCAACATGGGCCGATGATCATTCTTTCCGCCAGCGGCATGCTGAGCGGGGGGCGGATTCTGCATCATCTGGAAGCCTTCGCGCCGGATCATCGAAACGCAATTGTGCTGTCCGGATACCAGGCGGGCGGCACGCGTGGTGCCGCGCTGGTCGCGGGTGCGGATTCGCTGAGGATGTTTGGCCGGGAAGTCCCAATTCGTGCCGAAGTAGTCACACTCGGAAGCTTTTCCGGTCACGCCGATGCGGAGGAATTGCTGACATGGATGGGCGGAGCGACCAAGCCACCTCGCGTCACCTACATAACGCATGGTGAGCCAGATGCGGCCGATGCGCTGCGTCTGCGCATTGAGGACCAACTTGGTTGGAATGTTCGGGTGCCGGAGCATCTTGAGCAAGTCAGTCTGGATGCTCGGCCATGATCGACTCGCACAACCGAATGCGACTGGTTCGGGCTGGAATTGATACCTACCAGCAAGCCGTTGTGTACATGCACCGTGATTGTTCGGTATGCCGTGCCGAAGGATTCAGCGCGCTGACGCGAATCCGCATCCAGACCGCAGACCGCGAGTTGGTCGCCATTCTCAATGTGGTCGTCGACAATCGACTTGCCTTGGATGTTGCTTCGCTCTCCGAGGCCGCATGGGCTGCACTGAAACCAGGTGCCGATGAGTGGGCCTTGTTTAGCCATCCCGAGCCTGCGGTGTCCGCGCAGGCCCTGCGTGCCAAGGTTTTTGGCGAGGAACTGAGTGAAGCGGATTTTCGGGATCTGATGCAGGATACGATCGACAATCGCCTCTCGGATATCGAGTTGGCGGCCTTCGTAACCGCTTGTGCGGGTGAACGCCTGAGTCAGAAGGAAACCACTTATCTGACGCGGGCGATGGTCGCCGTCGGTCAACGTATCGAGTGGGGCAATGGTCTCGTCCTCGACAAGCACTGTGTTGGCGGCCTGCCTGGCAATCGCACCACACCCATCGTGGTTGCCATCGTGGCCGCAGCCGGCTATCGAATACCCAAGACCTCGTCGCGCGCGATCACCTCGCCTGCTGGAACGGCTGACACGATGGAAGTCATGACGCCGGTGGCATTGGATCTCAACGCCATGCGGCGAGTCGTCGAACGTGAAAATGGCTGCATTGTCTGGGGCGGCAATGTTCGACTCAGCCCGGCCGATGACGTGCTCATTCGTGTTGAACGCCCACTCGACTTCGACAGCGACGGTCAACTCGTCGCCAGTGTGCTGTCAAAGAAAATCGCCGCCGGATCGACCCACGTCCTTATCGATATGCCGTTAGGCCCGACTGCAAAAGTTCGCTCCGAAGTCGCGGCCGATGCACTTGAAGCACGACTCATGAACACGGCAGGTGAAACGGGGCTCGTGTTGTCGATTCGTCGTACCGATGGACGCCAGCCCGTGGGATATGGAATGGGCCCGGCGTTGGAAGCGCGCGACGTGCTGGGTGTCCTCCGCAATGACAAGGCCGCGCCCGTCGACCTTCGCGAGCGAGCGCTGGATCTGGCTGGCGCAATGCTCGATATCGCTACGGGCAACAAGGCATCGTCCGGCCGCCCAGAAGCAAGGCGCCTGCTGGACAGCGGTGCGGCATGGGCCAAATTTCTTGCTATCTGCGAAGCCCAAGGGGGCTTCAGCGAGCCGGTTTTCGCGCCAAACAACCGCGCCGTCCTGGCTACGTCCAACGGATTCCTCAGGGCAGTCGACAATCGTCGCCTCGCAAAGATCGCCAAGCTGGCCGGTGCTCCAGCCAGTGCGGGTGCCGGAATCGATTTTCGATTGCGCATTGGCGATGCAATACAAATCGGCGAACCCTTGTTCCGCATTCATGCGGAGACTCCCGGCGAGCTGGAATATGCGATCGCGTACGCAAACTCGCAGCGGAACATCCTCGACATCAAGGAAACGCCGCCATCAACGGATTAGCGTGTCCCGACCGACGCGCCTGCACGGAGAAAATCATGCTCAACACTCGACTTGCCACCCTGGCTACATCCCTATTTGCAACCGTGAGCTATTTGCTTTGCGTTGCCTTCGGACTGCTGACGCCGCAAAGCGTCCACATGCACCAACTGTTGGAGCTTCTATTGCCTGCCTTTCAGTGGATCAGCGTCAAGTCCTTCCTGCTCGGATTCATTGAGAGTGCGCTGTGGGGCGCCTACCTCGGTGGCGGATTTTCCCTGGTCTCCAACATGACGCGGCGGCTGTTTGACCGTGAGGGCGGAAAATGAACCGCGTGCTGCTCGCCTTTCCGTCGCAACGACAACTGGCTGAGCGCATGCTCCCCTCGCTTCGTGCGCGCCTTGGTCGACTGGACTGGCGCCGCTTTCCCGACGGAGAGTCGCTGGTCGCCATCGACGAAGAATTGGACGGTGCCAACGTGGCGATTGTTGCCAGTCTCAACCAACCGGACGAGATGGCCCTGGCGCTCCGTTTTGCGGCCGCAACGGCTCGGGAATTTGGCGCGCGCTCCGTCGGACTCATTGCGCCCTACCTGGCCTACATGCGCCAGGACAAGCGTTTTCATGACGGCGAGGCTGTCAGTGCGCCCTTGTTTGCGCGCTTCATTGAAGAGTGTTTCGACTGGTTGGTGACGGCTGATCCACATCTTCACCGAAATCCGGACCTTTCGGTTCTCTATCGCATCCCGGCCAAGCACGTCGTGACCGCGCCGGTTCTCGCGGACTGGATTCGTGACAACGTGCCCAACGCACTTCTCATTGGCCCAGATAGCGAAAGTGAGCAGTGGGTCTCCGACATTGCTCGCCGAGCTCAACTGCCGCACCAAGTCTTGAGAAAGATCCGGCATGGCGACCGCGATGTCGAAGTCAGCCTGCCCGACCTCAGCGCGGCTCGCGGCAAGACACCGGTCATCGTCGATGACATCGTTTCTTCAGGACGAACGGTAATCGAGACGCTGGGCCATCTGAAGACGTTGGGACTGCCTCCCGCAATCTGCATTGCCATTCATGCGGTATTTGCCGGTGATGCCTACGAGCAACTATTGGCTGCAGGTGCGCAACGTGTCATCAGCACCGACACGATCAATCACGTTTCAAACACTATATCGGTCGCCGCCCTAGTTGCCGATGGTGCGCAGGAAATATGGGCGTGAAACCGACCGGACGCCCGATTACCCATTGGCGTTTCTCTTCCCACGGCATCAGCCCGCGCGTGAGCGCGAGCCTGAGCGGCCAAACCTTGGGTGATGGCTGCCGCAAATCCGACAAGAGGATTCATTCATGCAAACTCCTGAAATACCTGACATGACACATCGATCAACTTCTGTAGTTGCAGACTTGCCAACGCAAACATTGGTCGCACTCGATGCCTATTGGCGAGCGGCGAACTATCTTTCGGTAGGTCAAATCTACTTGCTCGACAACCCTCTCCTTCGAGAGCCGCTGACGCTGGGTCACATCAAGCCCCGCTTGTTGGGCCACTGGGGAACAACGCCGGGACTCAATTTCATCTACGCGCACCTGAATCGATTGATCTGCGACCTTGACCTCAACGTGCTTTATGTTACGGGACCTGGGCACGGTGGTCCGGGCATCGTGGCCAATACCTACCTTGAGGGCAGCTATACGGAATGTTTTCCTGATATCACCGAAGACGCGGATGGCATGCGCAAGTTGTTCCGGCAGTTCTCGTTTCCTGGCGGAATACCGAGTCATACATCACCGGATACGCCGGGCTCGATCAACGAAGGCGGCGAACTGGGCTACTCACTGGCTCATGCGTTCGGCGCGGTCTTCGACAATCCGGATCTCATTGCCTGCTGCGTCATCGG
>JBBRBU010000141.1:0-6140 GCA_038205505.1 Lysobacterales bacterium
CGACCTGGAAGCCGACATCAAGCAGCGCCTGCTTGCGGTGAGTTCACCGTTCGCGCGCAACCTGATCGGCAAGAGCGAGGGCGACAGTTTTGAGTTCGTCGCGCCGAATGGCACCCGCAACTACGAGATCGTGGGTGTCAGTTACGAAGACTGAGTCGTCGCGCAGCCTCGACGATTTGTGCGTACAGCGTTGAAACTACGATGACCACGCTGCTGCTGCCGGGACGTCGTCATGCTCAATCTGAGTTGGTTGAGCATTGGCTGGCGCGTGGTGACCGACTACCCAACGCGGCGCCCGGCAACGAAGCGTTGTTGCGTGAAGTCTTCACCTTCGACGGCCCACTCGCCGCCGCCGCGCTGACCCGCCAGGTCGATGTCGGTGACGCGGGAGACAAGATTTGGTTGCGCGCCGATCCAGCGTGGATGCGTGCCGACATGAGCACGGCCCGCATGTTCGCGCATGGCGAACTTGGGATGTCTACATCGGAAATCGCCGCCCTCAGGCCCGATCTTGCCGAGTTGTTCGCAGGGCACGGCTTGGCTTTCGATGCGCCAACGCCAACGCGCTGGTATCTGGCCTGTCCCGCTTCGATATCGACCCCGGATTTCGTCGACCCTGACGATGCATTGGGTGATGATCTGCGCCTTCACGCGCTGCCCGGCATCGAAGGCAAATTCTGGCGAGTGCTGGGCAACGACATCCAGGTGCTGCTGCACAATCACCCGGTCAACCAGGCTCGCGTCGCACGAGGCGCAGCTCCAGTCAACGGACTGTGGCTATGGGGCGGAGGACGTTTCCCCGCAGCCGTCACCAGCAATGCGAATGCGTACTTTGGTGATGACCCACTAGCGACCGCACTTGCCAACGCGACAAAGGTTCCAACATTCACATTAGATGCCTTCGACAACGGCGTGAATGCGCAAAACGCAGTTGTCGACCTGCGCTGCTTACGCGATGCCGCATTGGCCGTGGCTCTTGATGGGATGTCATCGAATGGATTAGCCAGCGCAAACGCAGCGATCAACCTGGCTTTCGCCAGCGGCGAGCGACATCGCAATAAGCCATCACATCGCTGGCGCTTCTGGCGCTGATCGAATCCGAAACGCGACTGATTGCATTTTCTGGCGTTCGAGTCGCAGACCACGCGTAAGGGTTCTACCCCGGTGGACACTTCGTTCTTCCCCGACATCCGCCTCTGATTGCGCGCTTGACAAGCTGCGCCTAGACTGGGTCGGCGTCCCATACGTGCAATGCACGGGACGTCGTCGTTCGCGAGCTGGTAGAGGGGACAGTTGGCCAACTGCTAGGGATGCACCTGAAGCACTAACCACTCATGGAGGTTGTATGTCAACGCTAAATCGCTTCTCTCTCTCTCTCTCTCTCTCTCTCTCTCTCTCTCTGATACTGGGCCTCGGCCTGCCTCCTAGTGCCGCAGCCGCTCCATTGCCGCGTGCAGCGCTGCCGAAGTACTCAGTCGACATCGTCGACAGGGCTGAACAGCCGTATCACGTTTCCGTAAAGTTTATCGATGCCGCCAAAGTCCGCGTGAGCGGGTCTGATGGCAGTCGCATCTCTTCATTGTCCGGGTACAGCGTCAGCGAGTTACAAGGCTTTATCAATGCGAACCGGTTGACGCTGACACCGGAGATCAATCTCGACGCGGCAGTGATCGCGCGTGTAGAAGCCGAAGCACTAAGCCGTTCCAACGTCATGCAACCCGATCTGGCGGGCATGTTTCGCGTTCGTTTCGCGACCAAGGTCGCCAGCGAGCAGCAAAGCATCGCCAACGCACTGCAAAATCTTGCAATTGTTGAATACGTCGATGCTGCAGCTTCGCAGCCACCGCCGCCGGTGGATATCTTCCCGACCACGCCCTTGTACGAATCGTGGCAGACCTACCTTGGGCCGACACCCGGCCTCAACTTCAACTACGCGGCCAGCGTCGGCTTGACCGGTGCATCCATGAAGTACGTCGATATCGAGTACTGCTGGTTCCCTCTGCACGAGGACATCGATAACCGCCTGAATGCTGAGCTGAATCAAATCCCCGCAGCAACCGCCTTTTTTTATACCTGTAGTCACGGCGCGGCCGCCACCAGTGTAATCAGCGCCGTGCCCAACGCGTACGGCCTGAAGGGCGCCGCCCCTGACGCCACCGTCTACGTACATCCTGAGAGAGTCCTCGGCCAACAACCTGGTGACCCTGATGTGGTTCGACGCGCTGAAGCCATCATTAGTGGCATTAACACCACAACGATTGGCGATGCCCTGATGCTGGAGATGCAGCAATTCACGGGTAAACCCGACGAATTTTGCAGCAATTGCGGCCCTGCGGAGTTCGAAAATTCCGTATGGGTGGCCACAAAAATCGCGACCGATGCGCAGCGCGTCGTGGTCGCCGCAGCCGGCAATGGTGCCCGGAACATGGACGGTCCGGTTTTTGCCGAATACCGCCAGCGCGGCGACAGCGGCGCCATCATTGTGGGTGCGGGCAGCAGTGCCGCTCGCGTACCGCTGTATTTTTCGACCTACGGCAGCCGCGTCAATCTCCAGGGTTGGGGCGAAAACGTGGCGTCCTTTGGCTATGAATTCCCGGTGCCAGGTGCGCCCACCGACGAAAATCAGACGTATTGGGCAGGCTTCGGTGGCACCAGCTCGGCAACACCACTGGTCACCGCCGCCGCCCTTCTCGTACAGCAACGCGCAAAGGTCGCGCTGGGTGGGGTGATGCAGCCGCGCGAAATGCGCAGTTACTTGGCGGCAACCGGCACCCCGCAAGCGCCAGACCCGCGCAACATTGGACCATTGCCCGATATGTTCGCTGCCATTACGCGCATCAATGAGGCGGACGTCGGTATCACAGCGCAAGTCAGCGGCTCGTTGGCGACCGCGTCGGTCACCAACAATGGTCCCAGCCGTGCCAGAGATTTGTTGGTCGACATAGACATTGTCTCCCCGAGCGTGGTGGGCCTGACGCGGGTAGACAACACGCAGGCCGTCTGCGTCGGGCGACCGCCACCGCCGGGTGCGGTATGCGCGGGGCAGTGCAGTTACATTCGTTGTACCTATCCGGCACTCATGGCCGGCCCCGGTCCATTGACCTGGGCTTGCAGTGGCTCTTACGGCACGCCCAACCTTACGTTGACTGCAAGTGTTGTGAGTGGATCTCATACGGACCCAGTCTCGGCCAACAATGCGGCGTCCCAGTCAGGGCCGATGTCCTGCGGCGGCACAACATTTTGATAATTGTCGGCAGCGCCACTTCAGCAGCGCGACGATCGATTTTGCAGCGGTCGCCGCGTGTGCTGTGGCTGATGTTCGCGATGTGCCTGTCAACGGCTGCGTTCGCGCAGCCGTTTGGGCCCCTCCCGGGTTACAGGATGGTCGAGTACCCCGGTGGCGAAAATCCGGCTGAGACGGGTTCGATCGTTCGCGAGTTGGGCGATCTCGATGGCGATGGTTATACCGATCTCGCGATTGGGGCACCGCAGGCGAAGTACAAGGGCCGCCTCTTCATCGGTAAGACCTACGTGATTTTTGGGTCTCTGGAGCCAGTTGGATTTCCACTGCTTTCACTGGAACCCGAACAAGGTGGCGAAGGCACGCGCGGTTTCATGATTGGTAACCCGATTCCGAATCCATACCCTAGCCCTTACCCTAACGCGGGTTCGTCTTTGAGCTGGATTGCGCCATTGGGCGACATTAACGGCGACGGCTATGACGATTTTGGCTTGAGCGATCCGTTTCAGGGCCAGATTCAGGACCCGCCGCCACCGCCACCACCGTCGAGCCCGGCTGCACTGACGGATACGGGAGCGCTCTACGTTTTCTACGGCGGTCCACGCACGGCGGCGAGCGTGCCTTTTCCAGCTGAAGTGGACCTCCTTGAAGTGCCCAGTGGCGCTTATGGCAACCGTGTTGTCCGGCTACACCCGGGTGGCGGGGTGCGGGGATACGGTGGCGCGATTACGCGCCTTGGCGATTTCAATGCGGATGGATTTGACGACGTCGCCATCGGCGAAGGAAGAACTTCTTCGCGGAGCACTGGCGCGATCAATCTCTATTTTGGGCGTGGCACGCGTGGCTTCGGCGCGCCCGACGTTGTTGTGCTTCCACCATCCCTCGCCGGGGACGGTGCCGGTTTCAGCGGGCTCGTCGGCGGGCGCGACTACAACGGCGACGGCGTGCCTGACTTGCAGGTGTGCAGCCGCTTGTCTGTCTTGGCGCCTTCAGGTTTCTCCTGCTACGTGGTTTTCGGCGGCAACGTTGCAGCGCTTGGCAGCGAGTTCAATGTGGGGCGCTTGCGCGCGAGTCAAGGTGGCGACGGCAGCTTGGGCTTTGCGGTCGATGGCGGCCAGAACTATGCCATTGGATTCAACGATTCGATTCTCGCCGAGACCGATCTCAATCACGACGGCATTACCGACTTGGTTTATGGATCGCCGCGATTGGAAGGGCGCCCAGACGGCGACTTCGGACTCGTCTCGGTCCTGTATGGACGGCACAGTCCGGCCTTCGCCGAATTCGATCTCGCCAGCCTCGATCCGGCCCGTGGCGGCGACGGCAGCAATGGCTTCGTGCTCGATGGGCCGCCGACGATTCCGCGAGCAGAGCTGGGCTACAACCTTGCGCGGGCGGGTGACGTCAACGACGATGGTATCGACGATCTACTGATTGGCACGGGTGCGTCGTTTAACGAGAGCGGTGTGCGTGGACGCGCCTACGTCGTATTCGGGCGCAACGCCGCTGCCGGCCAGACATTCCCCGCGCGCACCGTGCTCGATGCCAGCGCCCTGGCAAACGGCTTCGCGACCAGTATCGACCGGACTGGAGCTTTCCCGCAGCGCATTGATTCGATCGGTGCCGTGGCTGACCTCAATGGCGATGGCCGCGACGAGCTGCTACTCGGCGCATCGGGCGCGCGCATCAACGGCCTGCGCTATGGGATGGGCACCCTGTTCGTCAGCATCCCGCCGCAAGGACCCGAACCGGTGATCGCCGTCCCCGCGCTTGATCGAGAGCTGGCATTGCTACTTGCGCTGTTGATACTCGTGGTCGGCTTAGCGGCACGGTCGTTGGCGCGATGCAAAGTCCGTTGAGCAAGGCGGGTCGCAGCGAGTCGAGCAGGACGAGCTGTTTTGCGCGCACGTTGCCACACTCCATGAGTGGTCGCGTATTCGGCGATTACAGCGTGCGCTTGCGGGGGGTGAGGAGGCTTGCAACAGCTGAGCTGGTCAAGCGCGGAAGGCGATTCCACCATCGTGCGCCACATCGTTTTAAGCGTACGGATCAGCGATCCCAAGTTTCGCCAAAACGCGCGTTTCCAGCGCTTCCATTCGCTCAGCGTCGTCGTCGGTTTGGTGGTCGTGCCCAAGCAAATGCAGCACACCGTGCACGGTCATGTGAGCGTAGTGGTCGCGCAAACGCTTGCCTTGTATCTGCGCCTCGTTGGCAATCACCGGCGCGCAGATGACGAGATCGCCGATCAGCGGCAGCTTCAGTGCCGGTGGCAGATCGGCCGGGAATGACAACACGTTGGTGGCGTAGTCACGTTGGCGATATTGCATGTTCATCGCGCGGCCTTCGTCGGTATCGACGAGGCGGATCGACAGTTCGGTCGCTTTTCGCCGACGCAGTGCGGCGAGTGTCGCCGCAACCCAACGCTCGAACGTCGCGCGCTGTGGAATGCCTCGACGCAACAAGCCGCTGGCTAGCGACAAGTGCACGATGACGATGGCGGCATTCATCGGCGAGGTCGTTGCAACGTCAGGCCTTGCCATCCGGCGCGGCGTTGGCGTTGCGCTCGTCGCGACTCTCGTACGCCTGCACGATGCGCTGCACCAGTGGATGGCGGACGACGTCTTTCGCCTCGAAAAATGTGAAACTCACACCGGCGACTTCGCGCAGCACTTCGACGCCATCCCGCAGACCGGATTTAACGTGGCGCGGCAGGTCGGTCTGGGTCATGTCGCCAGTGACAACGGCGATCGATCCGAAACCGATCCGGGTCAGGAACATCTTCATCTGCTCGGTCGTGGTGTTTTGCGCTTCATCGAGGATGACGAACGAATCGTTCAAGGTGCGGCCACGCATGTAGGCGAGTGGCGCGATCTCGATAACGTTGCGTTCGATCAGCTTG
>JBBRBU010000142.1:0-5926 GCA_038205505.1 Lysobacterales bacterium
CGCGTGGCCCTGCGTGACGGCTCGCTGGTCGTCAATTCATCACAGGGAGGCGGCACCAAGGATACCTGGGTGCTGGAACGCTGATGCTCGCCCGTACCGCTTCCAATCTGTTCTGGCTGGCGCGCTACATGGAGCGCGCCGACTATCTCGCGCGCCTGTTGCAGGTGGCCGGGCGCATGAGTTCGGTCCGCGTCGATGACGATGGCCAGAGCGAGTGGGAGTCGGCCATCGTCGCCGCCGGCTGCCACGAGGCGTTCTATGAAAAGCACGAGGTCGCCAGCGCCGAGACAGTGATTTCCTACCTGGCCCTTGACCGCGACAATCCCTCGTCGATCTGCAACTGCATCGAGACATCGCGACGCAACGCGCGAGCGGTGCGCACGGCGTTGACCAGCGACATGTGGGAAGCGGTCAACTCGAGCTGGCTCGAATTGCGCGAGTTCGAAACCTCCGAGATGACCGAAGATCGATTGACCGAATTTCTCGATTGGGTCAAGGCGCGTACGAGTCTTGTGCATGGCGTGTATGCCAACACGATGCTGCGCCGTGATGGTTTCCATTTCACCCGCATTGGCCAGTTCCTCGAACGCGCCGACAACACCGCGCGCCTGCTCGATGTGAAATATCACGTGCGCCTGCCGAGTGCAGAGGATGTCGGCGGCGTGATCGACTACTACCAGTGGCTCGCGATCCTGCGCGTGGTCGGCGCACGACGCGCCTATCGGGTGTTGTTCAAGGGCCAGGTCGAGCCGGCACAAGTCGCCGAGTTGCTGATCCTGCGCCCCGAGTTTCCGCGTTCGCTGGTGTTCTGTTTCGAGCAGATCAGTCTCAACCTCGATGCCATCGTTGCGCATGATCCCAGGCTCAGTTCGGAATGCAAGCGCATCGCCCATTCGCAGTTTGCCGCACTGCGCTTCGGTCAGATCGATCAGATCATCGAGCACGGCCTGCACGAATACCTGAGCGAACTGATCGAGGGCTGCGAACGCCTCGGCGACGAGATCGCAAAAGGACATTTGTTCTGATGCAACTCGCAATTCGCCATCGAACTCTCTATCGCTATGCCGAGCCGGCGTTGCGCGTGACCCAGGCGTTGCGCCTGTGGCCGGCTGTGGTCGATGGCCAGCGCATCATTGACTGGCGCGTCGAGGTTGATGATCGACGCTTGAAGTCGATCACCACTGACGGCTTCGCCAATCCGGTGGCGACGCATACGGCTGATGGCGCTGTGTCCGAGGTACGCATCGAAGTTGTCGGTCTAGTCGATACCAGTGATCGACAAGGCATCGTCGGTGGCACCGTCGAACGACTACCAACACGTTTTTTCCTGATCGAGACGCCGTTGACGCGAGTGGACGAATCGATTCGTTCCCTTGCGGCGGAAGTTCCGACAGCAGAAAACGACATCGCCAGACTGCATGCCTTGTGCAATCACGTGCGTGATCGAGTTGACTACATCCCCGGGCAAACCGATGCCGAAACCACGGCCAGCGAAGCGCTGGCCCATGGAGCGGGAGTCTGTCAGGATCACGCGCATCTGCTCACGACGGCCGCGCGCGTGCTTGGCTTTCCTGCACGCTATGTCAGCGGCTATCTATGCGCGGGTGCCGACAGTGGCGAAGCGGCCAGTCATGCCTGGGCCGAGATCTTCGTTGCCGATGTCGGCTGGATCGGCTTTGACGCAGCCAACCGGATCTGTCCGAACGAGTTCTACGTTCGCATTGCCTGCGGTCGCGACTACCACGATGCGGCTCCGGTGCGCGGAGTCCATCAGGGTGGCCAGACCGAGTCGCTCGAAGTCAGCGTGAGTATCAGCGAATCGCCATCAACGCGCGCTTCGCAGAAGAACAGCATGTCGAGTGGCTCGGCCGGCCAAGGCACCGAGCAATAGCCGCAGGCGCGCAGCAAACTTGCGCGATCCTGCAAGCAATTCGATCGTGGCACGGTCTCGTCTTGCATTGACCATGAGCCGAGCGAACACATCACGATGACCGGCAAACCGTTGATCTTGATTGCCCTCGGTGCATTGTCTCCATCGGCGCATGCACTTGATTCGTGCACTGCCAGCAGTGGTGCCGAATTCAAGCCATTGGTCGAGTTGTACACGTCGGAAGGTTGCAGCAGCTGTCCGCCCGCAGATCGCTGGTTTTCAACCCAGACGGGCAGGACCGACATCAACTTGCTGGCTTTCCACGTCGATTACTGGGACGACATCGGCTGGCCGGATCGTTTTGCTTCGCCTGCGTATTCGCAGCGCCAGCGCGAGCGAGTTCTCGTTGCCGGCGCCAATTCGGTCTATACGCCACAAGTGATGGTGGGCGGAAACGTCACCGCATCCTGGCGCGCTCGCGACAGTTTCAAAGCAGCGCTGGCAGCGTATCCAGGCACGATTCGACCCTCGCTCGGACTGGAGGTTGAGAACGGAAAATCCGGTATCCAGGCGAAGCTTTTCACGGCATCCGAACAATCCACTGACCGTTTCGCGCAGATTTGGCTCGCGCAATACGTTGACGGCCAGACCAGTGAGGTCAGGGCGGGGGAGAATCGCGGCTCGATCCTGCATCACGACCGTATCGTGCACCAATTGTGGGGCCATGGCACTTGGGCAAGGATCCCCAAACCCGCATGCAGCCGCTGACTATCCCGAGTGGTGCGTGGGGTCTGGTTGCGTTCGTTCAGGATCGCCAGGGCCAGACACTGCAATCGCTGGCGCTGCCTGCAACGGCATGCGGCAATGCTCTAAAACGCTCGAAGAATAGCCGCTAAGTATCGGAATGTATTGATATAATTGAAGGACTTTCCTTCAGTCAACGTCCCCGCCCAAGGGGTTCTTGTTTGACGAATTCGGCAGGGTTCTGACGGGCAGGGTGTAGCCCTTGAATTTGACCCAGGCCAGCACGGTGAAATAGATCAGGCCAAATGCGATGACCCGATGCGGCTCGTCAATCCACAGCCCGCTTCCGGGAAGTTGCAGCTGATCAATGATGTCGGACGTGATTCCCAGTCGCGGCACCGGCAGCAGGATCGTGGCAAAGACGCCACCCAGATAAGCCATGGCACCGATCGCCCAGTCCGACTGCATGTGAACCTTGCGCGTGTCCGATGGCAGGCGGGTATCAAAAGCTGTCTTGAATTTGCCGACCAGCAACCACCCGAAAGCCAGGAACGGCCACCACTCACCAAAAGCTAAAGCCCAAGCCGAAATGAAGAGCAGGTAGAACGCTCCGAAGCCAGCGACGAACCTGAGTTTGTTCTTGCGCGTGCTATCTGGCCGCAGGGTCTGTGCGCCAACGAACCCGGACGCATGCACGAGAATGAATTCGACCAGCATGATCAGCATGCCACTGCGCACACTGCTGTCACCGAAATACTGCGGTGCGATCCACACGGTCAGAAAAAAACTCGCAGACAGCGTATCGGGAAGGGCGCTCAGAAATCGCGAGAGTCCGTTCGTTGGCATGTTTGCAGCCATTCTTTCAACAGACCTTCCTGATGGACTCAACCGAAAGCCGCGGCCGCGAACGCCAGCCAGGCGTCAACGACACGCTCGGGTGCTTCGATCTGGGGATAGTGACCGATGCCATCGAGTTCGATGACTCGCGGGTCAGGAACCAGCTCGCGAAATCGACGAACCATGTGCGCACCCGAGATCGGATCAAACATGCCGTCGATCAGTGCAAGTGGCAGCGGCGTGTTCTGCAAGGCTCCGACCCAGCGTTCACGGTGACGAATGCGTTCCGGTATGTAGGCAATCAAGCCGACCAGCGCACTTGCGCCGGCATCGCGGCTGATCAACTCCCAGAAGCCTTCGAGAAGTTCATCGTCTGGCTGGGTATGCGGGCCGAAAATTCGCTGCATGTTTCGATCAAGTCGTTTTCGACGGGTCAATCGGGCAACCATCGGACCGAGCGGCGACAGCAGCAGCTTCTGCATGAGCAGCAGCCGATGGGTTTCCGGAAACAGGCCGCCATTGAGCAGGCATACGCTGAGCAACTTCGATTTTCGGGTCGATTCAAGATCACGCGCAATCAGCTCCTGGGCCACGGTGTCACCGTAGTCGTGGGCGAGCACGTGATACTCGGTGATGCCCAGAGATTGAAGCAAGGCCTCATGGATATCGGCCTGTTCCGAAATCGTGTACCGGTGTCCTCGAGGTTTGTCGGAAAAACCAAAACCGAGCATGTCGAGCGCGATCAACCGGTTGTGCTTGCCCAGTTCTGGCCAGACTGCTTTCCAATCCCAGGATGCGGTTGGAAATCCGTGAATCAGAATTAGAACCGGTCCGCCTTGTTTGCCGCCTTCAATCCAGAAAATCTGTCGATCGGCGTACCTGAAAAACTGCCCACCATCCCGCCATGCTTCCAGATTGATCCGCGACATCAGGCGTCGGCTGCGTCGGCGGCTTCGGCTGCCTTGGTGACGCGTGCAGCCGAATTCTGGATGCGGACGATATCGTCGGTGAGCGTGAGCACGGCCTCGGCGCGTGCCAGTGCCTGTGCGGAGTGTCGCGCGGCGGCCTTCCGGTAGCGTTTATCCCCCAGGCATGCCAGGGTCTGCAACATTTTCTGCAGATGAATACCGACCTCGACCAGCGACGCGCCGTCGCGCGCGATCGGAATGAAGAAATCATCGAACAAGTCGTCCAGTTCGACAGGAGGCACATGCACGTTTGGGAAGCGGACACTCTCGACTTTGATCGTCACGGCATCCGGGTGATTCGAAGACCACAATGAGAGCAAGCGCGCCCCGCGACTGAGGATGTCGATCGCGGTGCCGGGATCGTTGACGGCCGGAGAAAGCGCCCGCGAAGCAATCTCGGAAAGCACACAGGCGCCGAATCGGGGGTCCTGATCAAAGCTGCGCGAGTCCGAGATGCTGAATGCGTTGCGAATTGCTTCGACGCATCTTTCCGCAGGCAGCGGTATGACGCATACCAGCGGTTGAGCGGCGCCGGCGAAGTTTCCGGGCAACGCGACCAGATAGATCTCGACACCGCCCTCTTGCGCAGCATCCTGCAACGACTTCATGTCGATGTGTTCGACATAGCCAAAGCTGTCCGTGTGGATCGGCACGGCGCCCTCCGGAATCCCGTTGTCACCGGCTTCTCTGGGTTGCCCTGCCAGATACGGTGACTCGCGGCGGCGGCGCAATGCGATCGTGGCGACCTTTTCGACGCGTTCACAGGTTGGCGCGACCCGCCCGAGGCGCAATACGTAGTCGGTCCAGCGCACCAGGGTCAGCACGATAATGACAATCACGCCGAGGGTGACCGCATACAAAACCACACGACCGTTGTCGCCGTACAGGCCGATCTGCAGGACGATGATGCCGACGAGGCTGAAAAGAAAGGCGCCGAGAAACGTCGCCAGCGAGTTCTGCGCGGTACTGTCTGAAATCAGTAACTGGGTCGCACGTGGCGTGGTATTGCCGGTTGCCGACGCATACGCCGATACCAGGGTACTCAGCGAAAAAATCATGACCGACAGCATGCTGGTGGCGATGATTTGCAGCAGACTGTCGACCGCATCGGCTCCGATCTTGGCCGGGATTTCGTCAGGGATGTATCGCTTGACCAGCAGCGCAATCAACGGGGTGATGATGCCCAGAAGCGAAAACGCCGTGGCGCGCACCCACAGGCGGCGCGAGAGTTGCAGCAAAAACCATTGCAGTCGCGAAAACATCGGGTTCGTCGGTCAGGAAGTCCGCTGCATGATGCCCTAGCAAGCCCGGCTCGGCGATAGTCAATCCTGCAGGTCAGTTCGGGGTGAAAGAAATATCAATCCAGCATGGTCTTTTTCTTGGTGGGCTGGCCGGCCCAACTGATCGGGAGCGAATGGCGTGCGAATTTGTCATGCCTGTCTGGTTATCATCGACATCAGTGGTTACACGCGCTTCATTACCGAACGGTCGCTGACGCTCGAACATG
>JBBRBU010000143.1:0-5796 GCA_038205505.1 Lysobacterales bacterium
GCTCTCGTGGACCGAGATGCCCACCTCCGTGACCAGTTCTCCGCGATCGATATAGACGGCTGCATGCGCCAGACCGAGCAGTCTGCGGTCATGCACGGCGCCGATCAGGATGTCTCTTGCGTACCCGATTCCGTCCACGTAACGACTCACGTAGTCGTCATTGACCATCGCCATGTAACGGTCAAGCCGGTCTTCGGGACCCAGTGAGAGCAGGTGTGTAGTCATCGCCTCTGCATGGCGAGAGTCCAGGGTCGAGATCAGGTTCATGGTGCGTACCTCTTCCAGGGCAAACGACCCCGAATCGGCTTACTCTAGGGTTTTCCCTTAGTCTTGACCAATCACCCTGGCGAATCGCGGCATCACGCCTGCGAATGCCCGCTCCCCTAGCCGAGGATGTAACGCAACGCATCAACTTTCGCACCCTGGACTTGACCTCCTGAAGGTCTTCGATGCCGTCATGGTCGAGCGCAATGTCACCCGGGCCGGCGAACAGATGGCGATGACCCAGCCGGCGGTCAGCAATGCCCTGCGGCGCCTGCGCGAGTCGACGCACGAGGAGTTGTTCGTCCCCACGAGCACCGGCGTCATACCCACCGCACACGCACAAGCGCTTTGGCCGATCGTTCGAGATCGTTGCGCGACTTGCAGGATGCCTTGGTGCCGCAGGGCTTCGACGCCGGCACTGAAGAGCGTCACTTCACGCTTGTCATGACCGACTCCACGGCTGCACTGTTCGTCCCCGTGCTCTCGGCCGCATTGCAACGCGAACGCGCGCAAGTCGACCTGCAAGTCGTCGGGCTCGGCACGCGCGATCCGCGTCCCATGCTCGAGCGGGGCGATGCCGACGTCGCCGTTGGATTCTTCCCCGAGGTCGGCGCCGCCCTGTCGTCGGAAGGCGATACTGGCATGACGCGGCTGGAAGCGTTGTTCGGGTGCAACTACATGTGCGTCATGCGCCGCGGGCATCGGTTGGCGTCGACGAGGCCCTGGCGCGACTCGGTCGGCAGCGGCGAGTGACGATCACGGTCGACCACTTTTCCACAGCCGGTGCCGTGGTCCATCAGTCGGATCTGCTGACTGTTTTGCTGCAAAGCTTCGTGCCAGCGTCGAGCTTCGCTTCGCACCTCGCGGTCTGCCGTCTGCCGTTCGATCTGCCTGCTATCGATGTCGGCCTGCTGTGGCATCGGCGGCACGAAGAGGACACGGCACAGCGCTGGATGCGTGACACTCTGGTGCGCGCCGCTACCGAAGTTGCGCGTACCTTGTAGTGGTGCTTTGCAGGACCCGGAAGGGCAACCCACGCCCTGACCATGCGCCAACTATATGGCATCAGTCTGTCAGTTGTACCGTTGTACCTTGGTACCTGCTGGTTGTGGAGCTGCCCCACTCGCGGTCAATCGGCCGCAATGCGGCGGTGACCGTGAGTTCGATGGCGGCCGACGACCGACAGCAGCCGCTGCAAAGTGAACGCTCGTCCGTCGACATCGAGCGCGTGCTTCGGGTCGGAAGGGAATGGTCCCCAACGTCGGCTTTCGACCTGATGGATCTCAGAGATTTTGGTCCCCAGGGTCGCTGCGAGTCCCCGAAGATCGCTGAGGTTTGCTTCAGTTACAAATCCCGACAGTTCTTATTCCGACGGTGCATCGAGGGAAGGTAAATTTTGCTTGTCCCGACAGGGGTTTGGAGTGTTTACGGCGACATGGCTCTCATAGGTAAGAGTCCGACAACCTCTATTCCCACGGATCATTTTCATGTGCGCTGAAAACATTGTCATTTACAGAAGAATAAAGTCGCTTCCTGAGAAAACCGGTCGCTTTCCGAGAAAGCAACGCGACTCCGCAGCCATGTCATGGTCGATGAATGCCAAGTTGATCTAGACGTCAGTCAACTGCAGTGGTCGCAAGTTCGCGCAGGTCGTGAATTTCACTCTGATGCCTGGCTCAGTCGATTCCTGGCACGGTGGCCTAAACCTCGGCCAACGACAACGATCCAATTTCCCGATCAAGGATGAAGTTCACGCAGGATTCGAAGAAAAAGTTCAACGCGACTTGTCAGGGGACGCTTCAAGTTCGTTACCGCGCAAATCGGATGACTGAATGACGGGCTTTGCGGCTGAACCCGCAATTCATACCGTTCCGTCAGTGTGTCTGCGTAGTGGGACGGCAGCAAGCCTTGGTAGTAGCCGGTCGCGACCATTACGCCAATGGCTTCGATTCCACTGGCATCCGGACCACGACGGTATCGGCCGCTGGCCATCGCCTTTTGCACATAGGGGTGAGGTCGGTAGAGCAGCGGCAACGAAGCGCTCGCGGGCCTCTTCGCATGTCTGGCCACATAGACACGATGAGTTTCGGAGAACAACTCGAGATATCGAAAGTCAGGATCCTCGAGGTACTTGCCTCGGATGCCGATCTCGACGCGGTTCTCCCGCAGCGCATCGTTCAGTTCTGGAAACGGCATCACGGTGAGCTGCGGCGTGACCGCGGGAGCGAGATCCCGAAGCCGCCTGAGGGCTTCGGGAAATTTGCAGGCTTCGTGCGAGATCGTGTGCTCGCCGATGCCAATCGCAAGGATTCCTGACAACACACCATGGACCGCGTCAATCTCGGCGCGAATTCCGGCCAGGGAGCGCAGCGCGTCAGAAGCCAGCTTGAGCGCGACCTCGCCCTCTGGGGTCAGCTTGAAGCCGGCGGGTCCGCGCTCGCACAAGCGCACCCCCAATCGGCCTTCGACTTCACGAATATGCCGACTGATCGACGCCTTCGACATCAACAAGGTCTTCTCCGCGGAGGCGAATCCCCCCGCCTGCGCAACGCTGCAAAAAACGCGCAAGGCACGCAGATCCCGTTCGTCAAAGTCGATCTTGATCATGCTGCGTCAATCTGAAAAGGTTTCAAGTTTCAATACCACCCCGACAAAAATATCGTTTTTCGGATCATTGTGCCGTGGATACATTTGGTCTGGTCACTGAAACCGGACCCGCATGAAACAACTGACAGTACCTTCGCGAGTGGGGCATCGCACCCTGCTTTACTCTGAAGCGGTGAGTGATCTTGAGAATTTCCAGGCCGACCTGGCAATCCTCGGGATGCCCTTCGGTTCGCCCTATTCACCACGATCGTTCACCAACGATCAGACCAACGCGCCACAAGCCATACGTGACGTGACGGACCGCATCGTGCGGGCTCCGGATCACTACGACTTCGACATTGACGGTCCGATGCTGCAAGGTCGAAAAGATATTCGCTTCGTGGACTGTGGCGATGTCTTGCCCGATCTGACGATCCCCGGAGATCACTTCCGTCGTTGCGAAGAAGCGGTTCGAAAAATCCTCAAAGGTGGTGCACTGCCCATCATTCTGGGCGGCGACCACGCGATCACCAACCCCGTCCTGCGCGCCTACGACGAAGCGGGTCCGATCACGCTGATACACATCGACGCCCATCTCGATTGGCGAGATGAAGTCAATGGCGTACGTGATGGCCTGTCAAGCCCGATTCGCCGCGCGTCAGAGCATTCGTATGTGACGGGTATTGTGCAAATCGGCTTGCGCGCGCAGGGTAGTGGCCGACCAGAGGATTACCAGGCGGCGCGTGACTACGGCGCCATGCTGGTGACCGCCTACGAATTGCATGAAGTCGGCATGCAAGCCATCCTCGACCGCATCCCGGATGGCGGCAATTACTACCTCAGCATCGATGCTGACGGCCTTGACCCGACGATCATGCCGGCCGTAGACGGGCCGGCTCCCGGCGGCGTCAATTTCATCCAGGCGCGCCAACTCATACACGGCCTGGTGAAGAAGGGCCGCGTCGTTGGCATGGACATCGTGGAAATTCAGCCCGCCAAGGACACCGCAACCAAGCTGACCTGCGTCACAGCGGGCCGGCTGATTGTCAATTTGATCGGCAGCACGATCAAGGCGGGCTATTTCGACAAGTGAATCTGTCGCTGCCGCCGAGTTTCGACTTCTCCTTTTTCGAGTCATTCATCCAACATGATCCACACCCGCATCCGCCCCTTCAATACCAAAGAGAC
This sequence comes from Lysobacterales bacterium, assembly GCA_038205505.1. Classification (GTDB taxonomy): domain Bacteria; phylum Pseudomonadota; class Gammaproteobacteria; order Xanthomonadales; family Rhodanobacteraceae; genus Dokdonella. The sequence continues at coordinate 4,039 of JBBRBU010000143.1, forward strand.
TTACCCTGAGCAAGACATCAGCAACGACCTCTGTCAAGCTGTCGTCGCCCGCGGTCAGATGGTGTTTCTTCGCGGACAGATTGGCCAGAACCTGGATACGTCCGAGAGCGTCTGCATCGGAGACGCGGCCGGTCAGACCGAACAGGCGATGAAGAACATCGACATGCTTCTCGCCGAAGCTGGCAGCAAGCTTGAGCACATTTGCAAGCTCACCATCTACATATCCGACCCGCGCCATCGCGAAGATGTCTACCGTGTTGTGGGCCGTTGGCTGAAGGGCGTATTTCCAGTTTCCACGGGCATCGTCGTGACCGCATTCGCGCGCCCTGAGTACCTTGTCGAGGTTGATGCGACCGCAGTCATTCCGGATTGACGAACCTGGCACGTTCCATGCTGACTGTTAACGCAAGCATCCAGCTTTTTCGAAGTAATCCATCAACCACCCCGATCACTCCAGGAAATTCAACATGAATCGCAGATCACTCATCTCCGCTTGCGCACTTTCGGTTGCCTCCCTTCTTTGCACGCCAGCGTTCGCTCAAGATGCATTGAGTCAAATCATGTCCCGGAAAACTCTGCGGGTGGCTGTCCCTACGGACACGCCGCCCTACGGTTTCGTTGGCTCCGACATGGTTGCCAAGGGAATCGACATCGACATGGCGAACCTTCTTGCCAAGAAATTGGGGGTCAAGCTCGAACTGGTTCCGGTGACCAGCCCGAACCGGATCGCCTACTTGCAGACGCGCAAAGCAGACCTGACGATTTCCTCGCTGGGCAAGACGGCGGAGCGGGCCAAAGTCATCGATTACAGCGTGGCCTACACGCCGTTCTACGACGCCATCTTCGGCAGCAAGGAAGTGAAGGCCACCACCTTCGCTGAACTCGAAGGCAAGACGATTTCAGTCACACGCGGGTCAATGCAGGATGAAGAATTGCAACGTCTCGCACCTGGCGCGATAGTCAAGCGCTTCGAGGACAACAACGCCACGCTGGCATCGTTCTTGTCCGGACAGACCCAAATGTTTGCGTCCGGAACAACGGTGGCGGCGGCCATCAAGCAGAAAAATCCGTCGCTCAATCTGGAGCTCAAGGTGATTCTGGCCAATGCGCCCTGCTACGTAGGCGTGCCAAAAGGTGAGGCCACACTGCTTGCCAAAGTCAATGAGGTGATTCTGGGCGCCAAGAAGGATGGCACTCTGGACGAAATCTCCCAACGTTGGCTCGGCACGCCGGCAGGCGATTTGCCTGAATAAGGCCCAACGCCAGCCACAGCGGTTCCTGCCAATGCCGGCCCGGCCAGGACCGACGTCGGGCGGAGGGTCAGAGGTGGTCACGCGCCCGCCCAGTTGACGCGGTGCGCCCGGATTCAAGCCAAGCAATGACCACCACCAAGAAATCCACCGTCGAGGTTTTGAGTTGTTGGGCGGCGAATCTGTCGCCTCAAGCTATCCCTGACGTGGTCCGACAATTGGCGCGGACCTGCTTTGTCGACACTGTAGGTGTGGCAATTGCGGGTTCCACAACCAGGCTTGCGGGAATCGCGCGAACCATTGCAACCGAGCGCTGCTGCAATGGGGTGTCTACCGTGTTCGGCACGCAGCAGCGCCTTTCTGCGCAGTCCGCGGCCTTTGTGAATGGGACGGCTGCACACGCGCTTGATTTCGATGACAACTGCTACGCCGGCTTTGTCCACGGGTCCGCGGTTATTGCCCCTGCTGCGCTCGCCGTAGCCGAGAAAGTTGGCGCGTCGGGGAGCGA
>JBBRBU010000144.1:0-5764 GCA_038205505.1 Lysobacterales bacterium
GATGCATGACGCAGTCGGCCCGCAAGGACACCGGGCGCACACCACTTGAGTTGTGTCGCGAACTGCAGGACCTGGGTGTCGGCGAGATCATCCTTCAGTCCGTGGATCTGGATGGAGCGCGCACCGGCTACGACCTGGAACTGATCCGCGGCCTGTCGCGCAATCTCTCGGTGCCGGTGGTCGCGCTGGGTGGGGCTGGAGAGGCGCAACATCTTGCGCAAGGCCTTCACGCTGGCGCGTCTGCTGCAGCCTCGGGAAGCACCTTTGTGTTTATCGGAAAACTGCGCGCCGTCCTGGTTAGCTACCCGACTCCTGAGCAGATGGACCTGCTGGCAAAGGAGCACCCATGAGCACGACGGGCCGTATTTGCACGGTTTGTGTGATGGACGACAGCAATCCGGTGATCAAGTTTGATGACGACGGGCAATGCAACTGTTGCCGCGATGCCATTCAACGCATGCCGCATGAATGGTGGCCTGGCCCGGAAGGCGAAGCCCGCATGCAACAACTCGTGTCCATGCTGAAGCAGGAGGGCCGAGGCAAGCCTTATGACGTGATGGTGGGTTTGAGTGGCGGTATAGACAGCGCGTACCTGGCCCATCTGGCGAGCCGCAAGCACGACCTGCGCCTATTGGCCGTTCACGTTGACGGCGGATGGAACTCAGAGCCTGCAGTGCGCAACATCGAATCCATGGTTCGCGGCCTTGGCATCGATTTGTACACCTATGTAGTCGAGTGGCATGAAATGCGTGACCTGCAGGTTGCGTTCCTAAAGGCCTCGGTTCTCAATCAGGACATTCCCCAGGACCATGCATTTTTTTCCACCCTGTACCGGACAGCGAGCAAATTTGGCATCCGGCACTTCCTCAGCGGTGTGAATTTCGCATCTGAAAGCGTTGTCCCTCCGGGCTTCGGATACCCATCGATGGATGGTTTGCACGCGCGAGCCATACATCGCCAGTTTGGCTCTACGGCGCTGGAAAGCTATCCTTTCATGAGTATGCTGGAGTTCATCTGGCTCACCCGGCTGCGCAAGCAACTCACCGTACACCGACCGCTAAATTACATGAACTATGACAAGGAGCGGGCGCGGGACGAATTGACTCAGGAATACGGCTGGCGCGATTACGGCGGCAAACATTCCGAATCGCGCTTCACCAAGTTTTATCAGGAAATCTACCTCCCGAACAAATTCGGCTTCGATAAGCGGCGCCTTCATTTGTCGAGCCTGATCGTGTCTGGTCAACTGACGCGCGAGCAGGCGATGGAAGAACTTGCACGTCCTATCGCCACGCAGCGGCAAATTCGCCACGACATCAAGTTCGTTGCGAAGAAGTTGGGCCTCGTCGTGGACGAACTGAACGAGCTGATCGATATGCCGGCGATCAGCCACATGGAATATCCGAACCAAATGGTCTTGCACGCCCGCCTCATGAGACTGAGGAATTTCGGCCGCCGCCTCGTGCACCCGCGCTCGGCAGGGCGCGATACATGAGTTCCGTTGCCAACGATTCAGTCGCGAAACTGGCGCGCTGGGTCTTCGTTCTCACTGTGATCGGTTACCCATTTTTCGGGTTGCTTGCAGCGCTGATGAATGTCGAAAGCAGCGTCACCTCGATGCCGCTTCGGATATGGGTGGCAGTGCTGTCGCTGCTGGTCCTGATCATTGCAATGTTGGCGCGCCTGAAAGGCAGGGGCTATAAATGGCTCTGGGTATTCTGGGTTCTCTATTCCAGTCGTTTGCTGTGGGATACGTTCGTGGCTGATATCGACGGGGCCCAGAATGCAACGCTGTTCTTCGCGGCCATCGTGGTGTTGCCGTGCTACGCGCTGTCGCGTGCGGTGTCGAGGTGGAAGGAGCGCCCGACCGCGATCCTTCTGGTGGCATTTGGCGGCGCCACCTGCATACTGGCGGTGCTGATGCAAGTGCTCGGACTCGGATTCGAGAGTTCACTGATTGAGCAAACCAGTCGACTGAGCTTCGAGTCGATCAACCCGATCAGTCTGGGGCATGTGGCAACTACTACTCTGATTGCGGGGATGTGTTTGGCGCGCTATCGCATCAATTGGACGGCGAAGATACTTTTGACCTGTGCGTCTTTGACTGCGGTGGCAGTTCTGATACTCGCTGCGTCCCGCGGGCCAGTCCTTGCCTTCGGTATCTGTGCCCTGGTGTTCGGTTTTGCAGCCGGACAATGGCGACTCATATTCCTTGGCGGGTTTTTGTTGTTGCCGGTGATTTTTGGTCAGAATACTGAACTGCTGGCACGGTTCAGCGACATCGAAGTTGACGAGTCCACAAATGATCGAATCCTGCTGATGGGCAACGCGATATCGGAATTCCTTGAGCATCCGCTGTTGGGCAGTGCATTCGTCGAACCGCTGCAGATGACCTATCCACACAACCTGATGATTGAAACTGCCATGGCATTGGGTATGGCCGGGCTAGCCACGCTGGTGCCAGTTGTCCTGCGTGCCTGTGCCCAGTCTTGGGGGCGGCTGAAACAGCAAGACTTGCTGCTGCCTTTGCTCTTCATCCAATACCTGATCGGGGCGCAGCTCTCAGGAGCGATTTGGGGCAACGCCAGCTTCTGGGCAGTCGTGGTGTTGCTCGTGGGCTATCCTCGCGCCGCGTCCGCGTTGCGAAAGGAGGGGGCCTCCAGTCTAGCTCCGGAACCCGCGGGCGGCGGAACTGCATTGACGGGTACGTGATGAGACTGTTTCAAAATTCTGGCGTCTACCCATCCTACCTGCCTCGCCTGCGCGAACTCACCCGTAACTGCACGGGTTTTGAAGCCCAGGTCGCGGCTTTCCTCGCCGACCGCTTTGGCGCAGCCCACTTTCTGCAGCCGGTGCTTGAGAGCGACCCGACTGCGTTTTTCACGAACGGCGACGATGAAGTTCTGCAGCGCCTGTGGGCCAGGGAAAACGGTCTGTCTGCAAATGCCACTCTTGAGACGATTCTGTTGGCTCAAATTGAGCATCATCGCACCGAAGTGTTCTACAACATGGATCCCATGCGCTATGGAAGCGCCTTCGTGCGCAAATTACCCCGCTGCGTTCGCAAGTCAATCGCTTGGCGGGCAGCCCCCTCGCCGGGCGCAGATTTTTCAGTCTACGACCTGATGGTGTGTAACTTCCCCAGTATTCTTGAGAGCTATCGCCAACGCGGCTGGCAAGCGCAGTATTTCGCCCCAGCGCATGACGCGGAGATGGACGTTTTTGCCGACAACACAGATCGGCCAATCGATGTGCTTTTCGTTGGTGGCTATAGTCGGCACCATCGGCGCCGCGCGCAATTGCTCGATGTGGTTGCCGGAATGCGGCGAAGCGTCAACGTCGTGTATCACCTCGATCGATCGCGTCTCACGCGGTTAGCCGAGTCATCTGTCGGCAATCTGCTACCGTTGGCAGCGCACAGGCGGCCCGCGGACATCCGAGCGGTGTCGCAGGACCCGCTTTTCGGCCGCGAACTCTATGCCGCCATCTCGCGCGCGAAGATCGTGTTGAATGGTGCTATCGATATGGCCGGCCAGGATCGCGGCAACATGCGCTGCTTCGAGGCCATGGGCTGCGGCGGGGCCTTGCTGTCGGACGAGGGCAACTACCCGCAAGGTTTGGTTCCTGGCGCCAACTTTCTGACCTGGCACGATCCTGCCGATGCCACTCGCCGCATCCGCGAAATGCTCGATGACGACGCACGCCGCACCGCGATGACTCGTGCAGGCCACGAGATGATTTCGCAGAGTTATTCCAAGCACAGGCAATGGCAGCAGTTCCTGCAACTGGCTTCCTGACTACTACGTCCATTTTTTAGCATGCTTGGCATCAACTTCAACTATCTCTTGCGCCGGATTGCCGGCAAACCGACCTGCGTGAAGCACGCTAGCGCGCGGCTGGGACGATCGGCGCGCATCATCAACATCGGGCAGCATTCGTCGCAGATTGCAATCGGCGCGGGTACCGTCGTCAATGGTCAGCTGCTTGTGTTTCCCCACGGCGGAAAGATCACGTTGGGTGGGTGGTGCTACGTGGGCGACGGCACGCGCATTTGGTCGTCTGCCAGCATCGAGATTGGCAACCGCGTGATGATCTCGCACAATGTGTCCATATTTGATAATCTGACCCACCCCCTATCGGCGACGCTGCGCCACCAGCACTTCCGCCAGATCGCGACCGTAGGTCACCCGCGCAACATTGATCTCGGCGAGAAGCCGGTGCGAATAGGCGACGATGCGTGGATCGCAGCCGGCGCGATGGTGCTGCGCGGGGTGAGTATCGGCGAAGGCGCGATCGTCGGCGCCGGCGCTGTGGTCACACGTGACGTGGCGCCATGGACCATCGTCGCCGGCAATCCAGCGCGCATGGTACGGGCGCTGGACCCTGCCGACCGAGACGCGGACAAACCACAACCATCGGCCGACCGATAACGATGCTTCAAAAATTTCAATACCTTCGCGACCTGTTCCTGCGGTTGCGGCACCTGGACCGCCACATTGACGAGATCAAGATGAACCAGGGCCGCATTCTCGCTCTGATGCAGCGGGCTGCGCCGCAGGGTCCGCTGTGGCAGCACGAGTTCAAGGTTTTCTCGCAGTGGGGCGAGGACGGCATCATTCAATTCCTTGTTAACAACGTCGCCATAAAAAACCGCACCTTCATCGAATTTGGCGTGGAGGATTTCTCTGAATCGAACTGCCGCTTCCTGATGATGAAGGACCAGTGGCACGGGTATGTCATCGATGGGTCGCCGGCCAATATGGAGCGGTTGCGCTCCTCCTACTTTTTCTGGCAAAACGCGCTGAATTGCAAAGCTTCGTTCATCACGCGTGAGAATGTGGCGGTTTTGCTCGACGAGAGTGGCTTCGATAAGGAGCTTGGAATACTGTCGGTGGACATTGATGGTGTCGACTATCACGTGCTGGAGGCTCTCGCACAGTGGCGACCCGCGATTTTGATCGTCGAGTACAACGATACTTTCGGATGGGAGCGTCCGGTCTCCGTGCCATACGACTCGGCCTTCGTGCGACGTCAGAAACACTTCTCGAACCAGTACTGGGGTGCGAATTTGCCGGCCTTTCGCCATCTCGCGGACCAACGCGGCTACGCACTCGTGGGCACCAATAGCGTCGGTAGCAATGCATTCTTCATCCGGCGCGAACTGCTCAACGATTGTGTGCGCGAGGTCGATCTCGCCTCATGCATCCGCGAGGCGAGCTTTCGTGACAGCCGGGGAGAACGGGGCGAGCTCACGTTCCTATCCGGTCCAGAACGTGCGCGCGCGATGGCCGACATGCCACTTGTCGATGTAGCCACCCGCGCATCGCTTCGCGTAGGAGATATCCTTGTCTGAGTCCCAACACTTCGGCACTTGGGAGAATGCCGTGCAGTGGCTGCGCGAGCAGCCAGGGAAGCGCGATCTCGTGCTTGCTGCGTATTACGACGACCCGCTGCGCGAAGCTGCTAACCGCTATTGGCGCAGCGAAGAGTGGCAGGCCATCAAGCCGCTGCTGCCGGTGTCTGGCGGGAGTGCGCTGGACGTGGGCGCGGGTCGCGGCATCGCGAGCTACGCGCTGGCGAAGGAGGGCTTCCATGTGACTGCGCTGGAACCTGATCCCAGTAAGCTGGTTGGTGCCGGGGCGATCCGCGCACTCGCCGAGGAGACGGACCTACCAATCGAGGTCACCCAGGAATTTTCCGAGCGCTTGCCGTTTGCTGACGCCCAGTTCGACGTGGTGTTTGCGCGCGCGGTGCTGCATCACAC
>JBBRBU010000145.1:0-5681 GCA_038205505.1 Lysobacterales bacterium
CTGTGTTTTCCACAATCTGGCGATGAAAAATCCCGCCATCTGCCGCTTCGATCTGGCCATGATGTCCAGATTCACCGGCAGCAAGATCGACCATCAGGAATGCATGGCGCTCGGCGGAAATATCTGCCGGTTCGCGTTTTCTCCAGCGTCAAAGAAAAAGCCCGGTGACGATTGAATAATCGAGAGCTGCTGGCTTGGATCGCATTGGTCGCAGATTGGCAGGACGTACGCCTGCAGCGTCAACGGCATTGGCCCAGCCAGCAGTTTTCATGGCCCAAGCAGTACCTGCCTGGATATGTTCATCAGTGATGGGCTTTTTGAAGATGAGTTTGATTGATTCAAACTCTGTAGCCGGGATGCCACGCCATTCGTGCTGGACGGCAAAAGCATTGTCTGAGCACTGCCGTGAATTCAAGATTCAAGTCCTTAAGATCTTCTTGGAGTTTCAGCATTAAAGCATTGTGCTACATTGCTAGACCTGACCACGAACACTAACCCGGACTCCAGGCACGCAGGCCTTGAACGCGATTCGCGCAACAAGATCGACTATAAGCGACCACTTGATGTGGCGCGGAAGTAACTGCTGTCGGTGACAGCATCGACCGGTAGCCATCCTCACTCTCTCTAACGGCGAGATGGGTTCTTCTGGCAAACAGGGATCAGGTCTGGCTGGCCGTAAAGCGCTCAACCGCCTTTCTCGCGATGGGTGCGACCACCAGCACGACAGGGAACGCGATGAGCCATGCGGTCAGCCACGCGCCGGTCCACAGGCCGACAAATTCCGATCCCCATCCGCTGATGCGAAATGTCGAGATGCCTGCAACCAACAAGGACATGAGCCCGGAAAGCATCAGACCAAACAGCACGGGGGCAAACTTCCGGGGAATCATGCTGCCACTCCCAGGCGGACGGAGCAGGTGATGCGATGCAAGGTCTCGGCAAAATTCCGGCCGAACATCCGCGCCGTCTTGATGTCACCGGGAACGAAGGAATCCGCGGGTGAGGAGTGACCCGCCTGCGCCATCATCCCGGACCATGACCCGAGCCGATTGGCCGCCTCGTCGTAGGCGACGCCCGCATGCTGCTCGGGCAGAATCGGATTGCCGACCCAGAGCATCCCATGCTGCATCGAAAAAACGAACATCGACATCAGCGTTGATTGCTTGTCTCCCGATGGCAGCGAGGAGACGGTAAACCCGGAAGCCAACTTGCCCTTGAGCTGCTGTGTTTGCCAGAGCCGGCCGGTGGCATCCATGAAGTTCTTGAAGGGTCCGGAGACTCCACCAAGATAGGTCGGAGAACCGAGGATGAGGCCGTCATAGGCAACCAGGTCATCCGGCGTCTTGGCCAGATCCATGGCGTCCAGCAGATTCACGTCGCTACCAATAACGCTGCGCGCACCTTCGACAACCTGTGTCGCGATGTGTTTCGTGTGCCCGTGAGCACTGTGATAAATGACTGCGATCGTGTTCATGAGTTGAATTCCAGTTGTGAAGTGGACGAAGAACGCGCCTCGCACTAGCGCAGGATGTGAGCTGCGAGAAGCGTGGCCAGATACAAACCAAATCCGAAGACGGTGTGATTGATGATGCTGCGAACAACATTCCTTGATGGCGTCGCGGTTTTGGAGGACGCGAATCCCGCGCCCATGGCCGGTTGCATGACGAACAGGGGCGCCAGCACCGTGCACACGCCCACCAGCAGCGATGGCGCGAGTGTCGGTTGTCGCAACCAGCCCACGCCCTGCCAGCCAACAAGCACGGCAGCGAACGCGATGCCGATCGCATAGTGAGTGAGCCAGCCCAGTGCGCGTTCGCCCGGAATGGGATCCGCACGTCCAATTGCTGCATGCAGAAACCTTCCCCGAAACACGTGCCCGACCCATCGCCCGAGGAAGGCGAAGTTCAAGGTGGGGATGCCCATGCGCCCGATGAGCACGAGCCAGCAATCCAGCAAAGCGGTAGCGCCCATGCCGATGACCAGGATGTGACCGATGTCTTCAAGGGAGTTCATTACAGTGCCTTTGTGGGTTGACCGATGGGAGTGACGCGCTCACCATACAAGTTGAAGTCAACTTCAAGTCAAGGACTTTCGCATGGATATTTCAGATGTGGCCAAGCGCACCGGTTTTCCCGCGTCGACGCTTCGCTACTACGAGAAGAGGGGCTTGATCACCTCGCTGGCCGCGCGGGGCAGTCGGCGAAAATTCGCCCCTGCAATCCTCGACCAGCTGGCACTCATCGCGCTGGGACAAGCGGCGGGTCTTTCGCTGGACGAAGTCCACTCGATGCTGTCACCCAACGGCAAGCCAAACATCGACAGGCAGTTGCTGGCCACCAAGGCGGATGAACTCGACGCAAAGATCCGGCAACTGAGTGCCGTCCGCCGCGGGCTGCGACATGCTGCTGCATGCCCGGCCTCCAGTCATGCCGAGTGTCCGACTTTCAAGAAGCTGCTGAAGGCTGCGGCTTCGGGTGCACTCGGCAGGCAACTGACGGACAACCATCTGAAGCCGACCGTAAAGAAAACAGCTGGAACCGCATCATCGGCATCCACGCGCACTCGATGAACGACCGGCAGACGACACCAACGGTTTGGGTCGGGACTAGACGCACCGCAGTGCGCAAGCTGGAGGAGTGAGCTGATACCGCTCCGCTCGCCGAGATTTGATTGCACGAAAGCTTCGAGTCATTGGTCTTTGGGTGGACTTGAATTCAAGATTCAAGATCTGAGCATCCACTTTGTTTGAGACGGCAACCGCGATCGGTCAATGCGGGTTGAAAGGCATCGGCAATGCAGAGTCATTGCTACGTTCAGGCCGACTTGATCGGAAAAGCATCGTGCGAGATTCACTTCGACCAGACTCGCCAGTTGCCGATGTTCTTGTTTGTTGCGATTGGATTAGATCGCGATCAGCGCGCCACTTGATCGGGCAGGGGAACGGATACTTCAACTAATTCAGCCGAAAGTCGTCCGGGTGAATCGCGCAGGGCGCCGACTTGGTTGCGGAGTCGACCGTGGGGCAAATAGTGGGTGGCCCGGTTGTTGCTGTTGTTGCGGAACGGGGTTTCGAGCCCGGCGCGTTTTGTGGGTGTCCCGAGTTTCTCTGTCATTGCGGACTTGAATCGCCCCGGGAATCCCGGAGACTCATTTGTGTGAGTCACGCCGCCATGGCGAGCTCACGCTGTTGCTGATAATAGTTGGATTCGGCTTCTGCAGGTGGAATGTCCCCGATCGGACCGAGTAGGCGCCTGTTGTTGAACCAGTCCACCCAATCCAGCGTTGCGAGTTCGACTGCGTCCGGATTCTTCCAGGACTGCCGATGAATGACCTCGGCCTTGTACAAGCCGTTGATGGTTTCGGCCAATGCATTGTCGTAGGAATCGCCGACACTACCGACTGAAGGCTCGATGCTGGCTTTAGCCAGACGTTCCGTGTAACGGATCGAGACGTACTGCACGCCCCGGTCACTGTGGTGAATCAGACTGCCCTGGATCGGTCGACGGGCATGTAACGCCTGCTCAAGCGCATCGAGCACGAAGTCAGTACGCGATGAACTCGATACTTTCCAACCCACGATCCGACGGGCGAACACGTCGATGACTAAGGCGACATAGACGAAGCCTTGCCAGGTCGAGACATAGGTGAAGTCCGATACCCACAGTTGATTCGGCCGTTCAGCCCGGAACTGCCGGTTCACAAGATCATTCGGGCACGCAGCCGCCTTGTTGCTGACCGTGGTCTTCACAACACGGCCTCGCACAACGCCTTTCAAACCCAGCCTCTTCATCAACCTGGCTACCGTGCAACGCGCGGTCTGGATGCCTTCCCGAAGCATCTGCTTCCACACCTTGCGTGCGCCGTAGGCGTCCTTATTCTCCCGCCACACGCGCAAGATCTCAGAGCAAAGCGCCTCATCACGGATCGCACGCGCAGGCCGAAGGGCTGGATCAGCTTGCCTTGCAGCCTGCTCGTAGTAGGTCGACGGAGCGATCGGCAGAACCTTGTAGATCGGCTCGACTCCGTAGACATCCCGGTGATCGTTGATGAACGCTGTCATCGTTTGAATGGGCGGTCGAGCTCCGCCTGGGCAAAATACGCGCTGGCCTTGCGCAAAATCTCATTAGCCTGACGCAGCTCTCGAACCTCACGCTCAAGTGCCTTGATGCGTTCCTGCTCTTCCGAGGTAGGACCCGCACGCAAGCCCTGATCCCGCTCAGCCTGACGCACCCAGCGTCTCAACGTTTCTGTTGTGCAGCCAATCTTTGCGCTGATCGAACTCATCGCCGCCCACTGCGACGAATACTCTGTCTGATGATCCAGGACCATACGAACCGCTCGCTCGCGGGATTCCGGTGACGCTCTTTCTGATGTCTTCATGACTCCATCCTCTCAAAGGTTGGAGCCTCCGGAAAAGCCGGGGCGATTCATGGGTGTCCTGAACTTGGTCTGTCCATCTAGCCGCCAATGCGGCGGGTCCGAACGAAGGGCCTCAATCAACCAGGTACAACCAACTTCCAGGAATTGCAAAGCCAAGACTTATGCTTGGCGAAGATTTGCATTGGGGATATGACGCGACAGCCATAGTAGGTATGCACCGACAACAACATCAACCGAGAAGCAGAAAACGGGATACCAACCAGGAACACCGGCGTTTGTGAAGAACTGACTATGCGATAGGTCGTACAACCCGTGAAGTATCCAGAATGCTCCGACCACCACCGCTGACTGACGGACGCTTACAAATGCGAAGACCAGCCCAACTACGACAAACGGAACTCCGTAGATCATTTCCTTGACGCCCACAGTCTGTTCACCGGCTTGTAGAGCAAAGAATGCATACAAGCCAGGCAGGGTGAGCGGGCCCAATGAATACAACCAACGCTGTCCACGAATGATCCGTGCGAAGACTATTGTGAGAACACCTACCGCGACACCAATGAGGGCTTCAATCATGACTTTCTCCTTAACTTTAGTCGCATAACACCAAAAATAGGCTGCCACGATAGCGGTCAGCTTGATTGAGAATTCAATTTCGCTCGCCAATTGGCTGAGTACTTCGTGTCAAAGGCAAGTTCTTGCATACCGCCAACAAGCATCAGAGTTGTGCGCGCAGCGCATCCTCCAGCGGCGAGAGCGAATGGGCGCAAAGCCTATGCTGAGGTGAGTCGGCCGTGCGTGCGCATCGCTGCCGTTTCCCTCGCGACAGCCTGTTCTTCGCGCACCAGCATCGTCGGCGCCAAGCCGAACATACGACGGCAGGTCCGACTGAAGTGTGCTGAGTCGGCAAAGCCGGCCTGCTGCGCTGCCTCAGTCCACGAGGTGCCAGTCATGCCGCGAGCTACCGCGTAGCCGACACGCGCCCACAGCAGGTAGGCGCGGAAGGAAATGCCTGTCTGCGCAACAAAAAGATGACGGAATCGGCTAGGCGACAGGTGCGCGATTGCGGCCGCGTGCGCGAGGCTCATTTTGTCATCGGGCCGATCGCGAATACGTTCCAGTACGTTGGCGATGCGCGGATCGACTGCGGCATCGCCATACGGCGCATCAGCAAGATGCTCCACAAGGCGCTGGGCGGCGGCGATGAGGGTCGCATCAGGTCCATGTGCGTCGAACACGGTCTGCAAGTCCGCCGTGTGCGAATCGAGGCGGCCATCGGAAAGCAGCCATATGTCCAGTTG
>JBBRBU010000146.1:0-5519 GCA_038205505.1 Lysobacterales bacterium
GGTGCGCACGGACAACTCCTGGATGCTGGCGGTCGGTGGGCTGACGCGCTTGACCGGGCCGCCGCCGCAGGAGGCGATCAAGGTGCTGAACAGGACAACAACTAGGACGTTGCGCAGAGACATGATTCATCCTCAAACGATCGTTTCAATCTCATAGCCTAACGCGTCAACCGAATACAGAAAAGCACCAGCCGGTTTTTGCAGGCGAATCAGCCGTGTTGGGCGGAAAATCCGTTGGTATCCATTCTCGCGCTGATCAATCCTGCATGCAGGCCAATCACCTCGTCGGCGAGGGCAATAACCTCGTCAGCCCGATGCGACACAAGCAGACTGGCGATACGCAATTCCTGCTTGAGCGCGCGCAGGTGGTTGAGGACCTGTTCGCGCGCCTCGCGGTGCAGGCCGGTCAGAGGTTCATCGAGCAGCAGGATGCGCGGCTCCGAGGCCAGCGCGCGACCGATGGCGACGCGTTGGCGTTCGCCACCGGAGAGATTGTGTGTCCGACGATCGAGCAGTGGCCCAAGTTCAAGCAGCTCGACGAGGTGATCGAATCGACGCGTCGGGCGCCGACGTGCTTGCGCGCCATAGAGCAGGTTTGCGCGAACGCTCAGATGCGGAAACAGGCGGCCATCCTGGAAGACATAGCCAACTTCCCGGGCAGCCACCGCAATGCTGATGCCCGAAGCCGAATCAAACAGGACCTGTCCGTCAAGAACGATGCGACCCTGCTGCGGTTCAAGCAGACCGGCAATGGCATTGAGGATGGTGGTCTTGCCTGCGCCCGAATCACCGAACAGGGCGACACAACGCGCCTCGGATCCAAAGTGGATGTCGATATCAAGATCGGCCAGGGAGTGCTTGATCGACAGTTCAATCATCGCGACGACGCCCCCATAGCGCACCACCAAGAATGGCCGCAGCGATCGTCGCGGCGAACGCGACGGCCAGCGCAACCAGGGTCAGGCGTTGTACACCGGCATCACCACCGGAAAGGCTCATCATTTCGTAGATGGCGATCGGCAAGGTGCGGGTTTCGCCGGGGATGCTCGAAACAAAGGTGATCGTGGCGCCGAATTCGCCGAACGCGCGCGCAAACGCGAGCACGCTGCCGGCGATGATTCCGCGCATCGACAGGGGCAGGACGATCGTGACGAAACGTCGCCAGGCCGAGGCGCCGAGCGTTTCGGCGGCGCGCTCGAGGCGGCGATCGAGATTGTCGAACGCGACGCGAATCGACAGCACCAGCAAGGGGAAGCCCATGACCGCGGCGGCCAGAACCGCACCGGTCCAGCGAAACGCGAAGACGATGCCGATTTCGGCCAGCCATTCACCGATCCAGCCGTGGCGACCGAAAAGAACCAGCAAGGCATAGCCAGTCACGACCGGGGGCAAGGTCAGCGGCAGGAACATCGAGGCCTCGACCAGCAAGCGGCCCGGGAATCGCCAGCGCGAAAGCATCCAGGCAAGGCCCAGTGCAAAAGGCAACGAAACGACGACGCTGAGCGTGGCGACACGCAGGCTCAGCGCCAGCGCCTCCCATTCGGCGGGCGACAGCGCGCTCATTCACGCAAGCTGTCGAAGCCGAACTGCACGAAGATCGCGCCGGCCTGGGGCGAGCGCAGCAATTCGAGGAGTTGACGGCCCGCCGCGTTGTCGCCAGCTTGCAGCAAGGCGACCGGATAGATGATCGGTGCATGAGTCGATGGCAGGAATGGCTCGACCACACGCACCCGATCCTCGGACATGGCATCGGAACGGTAGACGATGCCGAGCGGCGTTTCGCCACGCGCGACGAAACTCAGCGCCGCGCGCACATGCACGGCGGGCGCAAGACGGAATTCGACCGCCGGCCAGACGCGAAGATGCTCCAGCGCCGATTTCGCGTACTTGCCGGCAGGAACGCTGTTTGGCTCGGCGATGGCAAGCCGGCCGTTCGCACCGAGTGCGCCGACGAGATCAAAACCCGGTGCAATGTGCAATTTGATCGGGTTGTCTTTTGACGCGATCAGGACCAGTGTGTTGCCGAGCAGATCGCTGCGACTGCCGGCGACGAGCTTGCCTCGCGTCTCGACATGGTCCATCCATTCCGGATCGGCGGAAATGAAAATGGCCGCCGGCGCATCGTGTTCGATCTGGCGCGCCAGTTGCGAGGAGGCAGCGTAGCTGACCGTGATATCGCCGATGCTGAGCGCCTCGGGCGAGACGATGATCGTGTCGAGAGCCGGTTTTAGACTCGAGGCGGCAAAGATCAGCAGTCTTTCCGCGTGTGCGCCAGGCGCGACGATGGCGAAGCAAAGCCCGACAAGCAGGGTCAGTCTTCGAAAGCCCGAGCCGGATTTCAGCGTCGTCAGTGTCTGCATGTCTGATTGTCTGCCAACGCCTTGTCCCAATTGTCCGACCCAACACGAAGGATCAATTATTCGTTGCCTGAATTGGCCTTGAGGTTGAGGAACGGCACCGCGCCACCAGGAACCATCGTCGCCGGCAGTACGCCGTTCCATTTCTCGGCCTGGGTCAGGGCGATCAGCTGTGCATTCTGCTTGAGTGCCTCGCCGCGCGCCTTGATCGCGTCACCTTCTGCCACACCGCGTACGCGGATCGCTTCGGCATCCGCCTGGGCCCTGGCCAGATTCGAGTCGGCCTGGGCCTTGGCCTGGGTCACCGTAATCTCGGCATTGATGCGCTCGGTTTCAAGATTCTGGCGTTTTGTCTGGATTTCGACCTCGGCCATCATGCGCTTTTCGATCGATTGCTCGTAGGCATCGGAGAAGGTCACATCCTCGACCTGCACGCTGTCGATCGTGACTGGGCCATCGACTGATTTCTTCAGGGTCTCGTTGATGTCGATACCGAGTTTGGTGCGGTCTTGAATCGCCGAAATCGCGGTGTAGCGGCCGAACACGTTCTTGACCTCATCGGGCAACTTGCGACTGATCAGGCGGTCGACCATCTTCTCGATGGTTCCGTACTGGGAATAGAGTTCTTCGACCCTGGCCTCCGGTACGCGGTAGCTGACCGACACGCGCAACGTCGCCGGCTGCTGATCCTTGCTGTAGGACTCGACGCGGTCGTAGAGGATGGTCTGGTTCTGCACGGTGACCTGCTCGACCGTGTCGACGAACGGAATCTTGAAGTTGAGACCGGGCTCGGCGATGCCGACGATCGCGCCATAGCGCAATTTAACGCCACGCTCACCCTGATCGACCGTGTACCAGCTGCCAAAAACGATTGAAAGCAGCAAGATCGCGATGATGACGCCGAATACTCCGAACGAAAGAAATCGGTTGGACTTGCCCATGAAGGCGGCAGGACGGTTCATGTGTTTCCCCTTGTTTGGTTGCTATTGCCGTACGCGAGCGATCAACGATCCTTGCGCGTGAAATCCTGATAGAAGGCGATCAGTCCGCGCACGATCAGTGCGACGAGGACGAGGCCACCCACGACTTGGATAAGAACACCCATTGCCAACTCCCGTGCGCTGATTCAGACAAGTAAAATGATGGTCGAGAATTCG
The DNA here is from genome assembly GCA_038205505.1 of Lysobacterales bacterium. Lineage (GTDB taxonomy): Bacteria > Pseudomonadota > Gammaproteobacteria > Xanthomonadales > Rhodanobacteraceae > Dokdonella. The sequence continues at coordinate 3,515 of JBBRBU010000146.1, forward strand.
AACTTCAAGGCGCGCGCTCCGACTTCCACTCGAGAACGAAGCACGAAACCGGATCTTGTTACTTGGCCGATCGATAAATCTTCTCGCCCGCGTCGACGCGCAGCTTGAGGCGATTCTCCGGTGGCGCGGTCGGACACACGACATGCGGCGACAAGGCGCACGGTGGATTGAATGCCTTGTTGAAGTCGATCACGACCTTGCCGTCCTTTGGCGGATCGGCATACAGGTATCGGGCAGCCGGATAGGTTTCCTTGCCACTGGTCTTGTCGGTGAAAATGAAGAACAACTGGCCGTCATCCTCGAGCACTGGCTGCAGTTCAAAGCGCTTGCCATCGCGCTCGAATATCGCCTTGCCCGGCACCGCCGCCTTGCTCAGCGTATTGATGATGGTGACCAGTTCGATTTCGTGGGCGGGCGTGAAAGCCTCCCAGTCGGCTTCGATGCGCCAGCCCACATTGATCGGAAACGTATCGATGCCGGTGAAGCTTTCACGTCGAGGTGATTGGGGGTCGCGGAAACGCCAGCCGATCACATCGTCCATGCGCACCAGGTAGAACCAGGCGTCACCGAGATAGACCCGGGTGGGCTTGGCGCCGTCACGGTTGTCTTCGAGGGGGACCATGCCGTTGACTGGCTTGCCATCAATGCGGGCATCGCTGCCGCGGGCAGGGCGGAACTTCGCCATGCCGGCTTTGTCGAGAGTCAAAGTGCCGAATTTTGCAGGGCCTCTGGACAGGACAATCGCGTTGTCGCTGGCCGAGCCGATCGTGTTGCGGCCGAGATTGGCGATGCCAGAGCCGGCATAGCTCAGCCATCCATCCGGCTTCTTCAGGGATTCGACCCGATTCGCATGCCACTGTTCGATCGATGTCGTGTAGTCGTCGCTTGCATGCGTAGCAGGAATGACAGCAAGCACCGAAATCAGCAATGGCAGAGTGAAGCGCATCGTTTGAGCCCTGGTCGAAAACGAAGGCCAGTATAGAAGCATCGCGGGAATTCAACGAACCGGGTGAACTACGGTACTTCTTCGAATCCGTTGGCGAAGATCAGCTCGGAAACAATCACCGTGCTGCGCACGCAGTTCCAGGTTTCGCCAATGCGTGGCCCTGTGTCGATGATTTCGAAATGGCTGACCAGTACGGGCGCCGCACCATTCGCACCGTTCCAGAATGTCTGCGCAGTGATTCCGAGCGTGTTCCATTTCGCCGTCGTGTAACGGTCGGTCTCGAAGGTCAGGGCGATGTTGCCGCCGTCGGCGAGCACGATGCCATAGCGCTGCATGGTGCGCAGGATGACCTGGGCCGCGGCGCTGTAGCCGCTCATGTTAAAAGTCGATTTCAGGCGCATTCGCACGCCATAGGGCACGGTGTTGCTCGGTCCGCTCGGACCACCGGCATGCGAAGCAGGGCGGACGTAGAGTCGCCCGCCGACGCCGCCCAGCGAGCTGTCGGTGGCCATGCTCGCGTTTGGCAGGACAAAGCGGATCGCATGGCCGAGATCGGAGTTGGCGATAACCGCGTTCGCTGCGACCTCATCGGCATTGACCAGCAGGGGCGCAATCGGAAATCCGGCCGCATCGGAGCTCGTGCAATGTTCGCCGCGACCTTCCGGCGGATAGACGGCATTGAGCTGCCACACAACCAGGCAGCGCGCATCGAGCACGCCGCCCGAGTAGTTCCCCGAATACAACTCATAGAGCAGGTTGCCCTGGCGAACGAGCAGGTGGCAGTCCTCGCTGTCGTTGTCGCAGGTGAGGCCACTCTGGCCTTCAAAGGCGGCGCCAGTCGGGACTGGCATGCTCGCAGGAAGAGCCTCGCAGTCGGGCAGGTAGTAGTCGTTGCCATCATGATGCGGAACCACCAAGACCAGCGGCGACCCGATTGGTGCATCGGGGAAGGTCTGCAACGAGAAATCAATCTGGAATTTGTTGCCATTGCCCCAGCCGCCAAGGCCGAGCAGTGCGTTGATCATGGAAGTGGAGTTCGGGCTCAACGCAGCCGTGGAG
>JBBRBU010000147.1:0-5461 GCA_038205505.1 Lysobacterales bacterium
GGCCTGCAACCGCCACCACTCACTGGACCAGCAATTGTGCCGATGGCTGCTGTTGAGCCTGGATCGACTGCAAGGCAACGAACTCATCATGACCCAGGAGCTCATCGCCAACATGCTGGGCGTGCGTCGCGAGGGCGTCACTGAAGCAGCCGGACATTTGCAGAAGGCCGAGCTGATTCGATATCAACGCGGCCATATCACGGTACTGGATCGCGCCGGAATCGAGAAACGCGCCTGCGAATGCTATGCCGTGGTCAAGAAGGAGTACGAACGTTTGCTTCCCGCCACGATCGCGACGTGAGCATCAGGGATTCCAGGAATCTCGGTTCATTTGAATGGATTGACCTCTGCTGACGATGCGACGCATATTTCTCTGGACGGTTCTGGGATTGCTGTCATTGGTCTTCATCGTCGGTGGTGGCCTGCTGGTCTTCGACCATCTGACTCCCCCGGCGAGCGGTGCCCCCAGCCATGCGCTGGCGCTGCAACCGGGGCAGACCCGGATCGACCGAGAGTTGGCGCCGTTGCTGGCCGCCCACCCGAGCGAAACTGGCGTGGTGCTGGTCGCGGACGGACTGGATGCCTTTGCGATGCGCGCCCTCAGTGCGCGCAAGGCCGGACGCAGTCTTGACCTGCAGTACTACCTCTGGCACGACGACATGACCGGCCGCCTGCTGGCCCGCGAGGTACACGCCGCCGCGCAGCGGGGGGGTACGCGTGCGCATCCTGCTCGACGATCTGAATGCCAGAGGCATTGATCCCCAACTGATGGCGCTGGATGCGCATCCGAACATCGAGTTGCGTTTCTACAATCCGTTCCGCAATCGGCAGGGGCTGGCACGCGTCTTGGAGATGGTGCATCGCACCTTCAGCCTCAATTACCGGATGCACAACAAGGCCTGGATTGCCGACGGTCGCGTTGCCTTGGTGGGCGGACGCAATATCGGCGAGGCATATTTCAATGCCGATGCCGAAGTGAATTTTCGCGACCTCGACCTTCTGTTACTTGGTCCGGCGGTGCAACAGGCCAGCACAATCTTCGACGCCTACTGGAACAGCGCAGCAGTGGTGCCGATGGCTGCGTTGAGCCGGAAGAAACCCGAAATGCTGCGCCGGATGCTCGTCGGTGCCGACATGGAAGCGCTGCAGCCAGCCGCGAAACGCTATCTCGATCGTGTCGCCCAGGCCATTGCCGTACGTGATTACTACCAGCGCGCCTTTCTTCCCCATTGGAGCACCGGGGTGCAGGTGATCGCCGATCCTCCGCTTAAAGGCCGCGACCGTGATCACAGCGGATGGCTGATCCATCAGCTGGCGGAAATGCTCGGGACAGCGCGCTACAAAGCGCTCGTGGTGTCGCCCTACTTCGTTCCCGGCGAGCGCGGCACTGCCGCGCTGGCGGCGCTGGCCGGCAAGGGCGTCGAAACCGGCGTCATCACCAATTCACTGGCCGCTACAGACGTCCCGTTGGTACACGCCGGCTATGCGAATTACCGCGAAACCCTGCTGGAGCAAGGCGTGCATCTGTACGAACTCAAGGCCCTCGGCAAAACCGGAAGTGTGGGCGCGTTCGGCCGCAGCAGCGCCAGCCTGCATACGAAGGCATTCATGGCGGATGATGCGCGAGGTTTCGTGGGCTCGTTCAACCTCGATCCACGTTCAGTCGCCCTCAACACCGAGATGGGCGTGCTGTTTGAAGATCCTGCCATCGCCATCGCTGTGCGCAACGAGTATCTGCGACTGGCGGAACCTGCCATCAGCTACTGGGTGTACCGTAATCCCGAGGGTGAGCTGCGATGGCTCGACCGCAGCCGGACGCCACCGGCGGGGTTGCGCCAAGAACCGGACACCACTGTCTGGCAACGCAGCGTGGTTCGCATGCTTGGCTGGCTGACGATCGAATCGCAGTTGTAGCCAGCTGACGATGTCTCGATGTGGCTCATCCGCGCCAAGATCATTGCGCGATCAAACTCCTCGTTTTTTCAGGGCTCCGCGCACATGAATTCAGACTACAGGAAGGACAGCATCACGTTTGCCGGCGCGATCGCGATGGGAACCGGCGTCATGATTGGCGCCGGCATCTTCGCGCTGACTGGCCAGATTGCCCAACTGGCCGGACCGCTGTTCCCGTTGTCCTTCGTCGCTGGTGCGGTCATCACGTCTGTCAGTGCGTACGCCTATATCAAGATGTCCAATGCTTATCCGTCTGCGGGCGGAGTCGCCATGATTCTGCAGAAGGCCTACGGCGCCGGCACGATTGCGGCGGCGGCGGCAATTCTCATGACACTTTCGATGGTGATCAACGAAAGCCTGGTGGCCCGGACATTCGGCACTTATACGATGCAATTGCTGGATCTCGGTCATGAGAATGTGCTGGTGCCTGTGCTCAGCGTCGGACTGATCGCGGTTGCCTACCTTGTCAACGCGTCTGGAAACCGATCTGTGGGCCTGCTGTCGCTGATCATGGCGGCACTGAAGATAGGTGGAATCACGCTGTTCGGCATTGCGGTGCTGTGGGCAAGCGGCTTAACGTTCGCGCCTTTAGCAAAGGATGCAGGAAGCACTGCATTCACCGGCTTTGTCGCTTCCATTGCGCTATCGATACTGGCCTTCAAGGGATTCACCACGATCACCAACAGCGGTGCGGAGATCGTCGACCCGCATCGCAACGTCGGGCGCACGATCATCTTCTCTATCGCGATTTGCACGATTGTCTATTTGTTGGTCGCGTTCGCCGTCGGCTCGAGCCTTTCGCTACCTGAGATCATCCAGGCCAAGGATTATGCGTTGGCGGAGGCGGCACGCCCGTCGCTCGGCAGTTACGGCTTCTACTTCACGGTTGTGCTGGCAATCATTGCGACCGCCTCGGGGCTGCTGGCAAGCATGTTCGCGGTCTCGCGCATGCTCGCCATGCTCACTGACATGAAGCTGATCCCGCACCGCCATTTTGGGATGCCGGGAAAGATTCGCGACCATACGCTCGTCTACACAGCGGTGATCGCAGCACTCCTGACGCTCTTTCTCGACCTCGGCCGCATCGCGTCACTCGGTGCGTTCTTCTATCTGTTCATGGACATCGTGATCCAGTGGGGCGTCTATCGTCATCTTCGCAGTGACATAGGCGCCCGCGGCGGAGTCCTGCTGCTGGCGATCGGTTTCGATGTACTCGTGGTGCTGGTATTCGCAACCCTGAAGCTTGGATCGGACCCGTGGGTCGTGGTCTTCGCGATCCTTTCGATTGCGTCGGTCTTCGCATTCGAACGGTTATACCTGGGTAAACGTCGCCAGCAACAGGTTGAGGCTTCCTGATGCCACGGTTCAAGCTGAACTATCTAAATCGTTCCTGATTCAAGCCAGCATCCTGTGGGTGCGGTAGCGAACAGACATTCCGCCATCAAAACTAGATGCTGGTTCCCTGCGCATGTCAGCACGCATCGGAACAACGCAAATGAAGCACATCAGTGCAACCCGAGAAGCCGATAAATTGTTTGGATTCGAGCTGGCCCGGCAGGCAGTTGAATCGCATTTCGACAAGACATGGGACGAGCTGGATCCGATTCTGGCGAAAGTCTGGCTACGGAGTGCTCATGCCATGGATTGGGACGAGGCGAGTACGGGTGTAAGACAGGCGTGGTCAACCTGTCTGGACAACACCGCGCGGCAATTGGAATCCGAATCCGACGCGCATCAACCTTAGGGTTTCACCAAACCGCGGAATCATCGCCACCTTATTCATCGCTTCTCCTTCACGATGATCGACTGGCATCTCTACTGACAGGCAGAAACCATCGCAAGTACATATTTTGCTGTCGCTTCGTCGAACAGGATGCTCTGTCCATGCATCAATGTTCCCGTCAGGCATTGCCATTGCCTTGATCGCCCTCGCCTGCCCGGGCAGCTTAAATCCCCGGACTCATCGGGGCGAAAAGAGGCGCCGAAACTGCCATGAACGATGTGACGTCACCGGCAACTGGCAATACCGATCCAGCTCTTGCGGAATTCGGCGAGGAAAGGCTGGACACCCTCCAGCGCCATGCCTTTGATTATTTTCTGGATCAGACCAGCTCGCTCAATGGTCTGGTTGCCGACAAATCACAGCGCGGCTCCGATGCGAGCATCGCGGCCGTGGGTTTTGGGCTGGCGTGCTATCCAGTCGGCGTCGAAAGCGGCTGGATCACACGCTCGGACGCGGTCGAACGCATCCTGACCACGCTGCGCTTCTTTCGCGACAGCCCACAGGATGCGACGCCGAACGCGACCGGATACAACGGCTTCTACTACCACTTCCTGGACATGACGACCGGCCGACGCGCCGGGCTTTGTGAGCTTTCGACCGTCGATTCCGGCTTCCTGCTGGCCGGCATGCTGACTGCCGCGAGTTACTTCGATCAGGACGACAAGCAGGAGCAGGAAATTCGAGACCTGACTGAGCTGCTTTACCAACGCGTCGATTGGCAGTGGGCCTGCGATGCCGGTGCCACCCTGACGCATGGATGGAAGCCCGAAACTGGCTTCCTTCCATACCGTTGGCAAGGCTATGACGAGGCGCTGCTGCTGTACGTGCTGGGCCTGGGCTCACCGACGCATCCGCTGCCGGTGGAGAGCTATGCAGCGTGGGCTTCGAGCTATGAATGGAAAACGGTCGACGGGTATGAATGCCTCTATGGCGGGCCGCTGTTCATTCACCAGTATTCGCACTGCTGGCTCGACTTTCGCGGTATCCAAGATGCCTTCATGCGCGACAAGGGAATTGATTACTTTGAGAACAGCCGCCGTGCGACGTACGCCCAGCGCGCCTACGCAATTCGCAATCCGCTGGAGTTCGTCGGCTATGACACCAATTTCTGGGGATTGACAGCGAGCGACGGACCCGGCCCGACGACGCGCGTGATTGGCGGCGTCGAACGCACTTTTTTCGACTATATCGCCCGCGGCGCACCGTATGGTCCCGACGACGGCACGATCGCGCCCTGGGCCGTTACGGCATCGCTGCCGTTCGCCCCAGAAATCGTGCTGCCGGCGATCCGGCACCTGCAGGATGCGTATCCGCAGGCGAGCGGCAACTACTGTTTCCGCTGCAGCATCAATCCGACCTATTCCAGCGAGTCGGCGGGAGGTCTTCCCTGGACCTCCGATTTCCACTTCGGCATCAATCTCGGCCCGGTGGTGATGATGTGCGAGAACTTTCGCTCCGGCTTTATATGGGAATTGGTGCGCGCTAGCCCTCACGTCGAGACCGGGCTGCGGCGCGCAGGATTCACAAATGGGTGGCTGTGAGCTAACCAAGTAATTACCGAAGTTCCAGTGATACGAATACGGTGAAAACACGACCATGAACGAGCCAACCACCGCACTGACGCCAGAACTGCTGGAACGGATGGATGCCTATTGGCGCGCAACCAACTACGTGTCCGTCGGCCAAATCTACCTGCGTGAAAATCCGCTGCTGAAACAGCCACTC
>JBBRBU010000148.1:0-5409 GCA_038205505.1 Lysobacterales bacterium
GCCAACGCTGCGATCGATCACATCCATGACTGGGTTCTCGGCACCGACGGCCAATGGGTGACCATGGGCGTGCCGTCCGATGGCAGTTACGGCATTCCGGAAGGCGTGATCTATGGCGTGCCGGTGACGTGCGCCAATGGCGTGTACACCCGCATCGAGGGTTTGCCGATCGATGACTTCAGCCGTGCGGCAATGGACAAAACGCTGTCAGAACTCGAGGAAGAACGCGCGGGCGTCTCGCACCTGCTGTAATCCACGACGCCATTACGGCGCGATTCTTGCAAGAAGGGCTGGCCTCGCGCCGGCCCTTTTTGCGTTTGAAATTTGGACAACCGGTTTCACTGGAAGCTTCGCGCCGGGAGCGTGTGTCCACGCGGTGCCACATACTGCGTGAAGGGGGGCTGCAGGCAGATGCCGAGGCCAGACAACGCTCGGGCTGACATGCCAGTGTCCAGCGTTTGCAGGACGAAAACGCAGGACATGCACGAGGGGGATTCGATGGTGCAGTCATTTCGAAACGTGGCGCCGAATGGTGTGCGTGAGTTGCAGGGCGGGGCAGGGAACCTGTTCCATCGGGACAAAGCGCCGTGATCCTGCGCCGCCTGTCGCAATCGATGAAGGAACAGAACTGGATCGCGATCTGGATTGAGTTCGTGCTGCTGGTGCTGGGTGTCTTTCTCGGCATCCAGGTCGCGAACTGGAACCAGGCACGCCTAGAAACGCTTATGGGCGAGGACTACGTCACGCGGCTGATACGTGACCTCGAAGCGGACGAAGCCATGTTGGGCGCGGTAATCGAATACTACGATGCGGTGCTACAGGCCGTTATGACGACGGACGAACTGCTGGGACAGACCGACCCAGATCCGGTTGCGCTCATCATCAACGCGTATCGTGCTACCGACCTCGCATATGTCCCACCGGTGCGCGCGACTTGGGATCAGGTCGTGTCATCCGGACATCTTGGCCTGCTGCCCCGTGCCGCTGAGGAATCCAAACTCTCTCAGTACTACGCGTACGACTACGGGCGGGACATCTACGATAAAGGCTTCAATTCTCCTTATCGTGAGACCGTGCGGAACATTATTCCAATCGCCATGCAGAACACCATCCGAACTCAGTGTGGCGATGTGCGCGGCAAGTACGGTTACATCGTTGGATTCGTCGAGGATTGCAGGTTCGATGCAAACCCGGTCGCAATCAGTGAGGTTGCGGCATTGCTACACGGCAATCCAGTCGTCGCAGCGCAGCTCCGATACCAGTTCAGCTTTGCGTCGAATGCAGGGCTCAATCTGAAGGGCGCGCGGGATACGATTTCCGAAGGAATCAAGGCTCTGGGCAAGGGGTCAGTATCGGATGAAAAAAAAGACCGACATGACTGACTTCTGCCACCGCCTCGCACAAAGCAAACTTGTGCGATGGGCTGCGGTTTACGGGTCCAGTGAGCACGTAGTTGCCGACGTGACGAAAGGCGCTGCAGCATGATCCTCCGCCGCCTCTCGCAATCGCTCAAAGCACAGAACTGGACGGCGATCTGGATCGAGTTCGTGCTGCTGGTGCTGGGTGTATTCCTGGGCATCCAGGTCAGCAACTGGAATACCGAGCGCGAAGAGCGACTGAAGTCAGCCGTGGTTACCGAACGACTCAAGGCGGACCTGCGCATGGAAGGCTGGCGCTATCGATATCTGCTGGCGTATTACCAGGACGTGCGTGACGCCACCGAGGCCGCTGCCGATGCGCTCAGCGGCAAGAGGCCGCTTTCGAATGATGCGTTCCTCGTCAATGCCTATCGGGCCACCCAATACAAACAGGGCGCGATCACGCGCGCGACGTATGACGAACTGATCTCGACCGGAAGCATCGGCTTGATCAGAGACCGCAAGTTGCTGGAGTTCGCGGTTCGCGCATACAGCATTTACACCATCGACAACACGGTCAAGGAAGGGGTCGAATCTCCCTTTCGAGCACTGTTCCGCATGAGTATCCCTAATGACGTGCAGCGCACGCTGGCACGCCAATGCGGCGACCGTTACATCAAGTACGGCGACTACAGCGACTTCGACCACGTCATCGACTATCCCTGCAAGTCCGGGCTGCCCGACGCGACCATCGATGCCGCGGCCAATGTCCTGCGCGCAGACCCAGACACCCTGCGCTTCCTGCGCTTGCGCGTGGCCGACCTCGAAACGCGTCTTGGGGACCTGACCAGCGCCAATCGGGATGTGCTGGGGGGATATGTCGAAATCGCCAAGGAAACGCCATGATCCTGCGCCGCCTCTCGCAATCACTGAGGGAACAAAACTGGACCGCGATCTGGATCGAGTTCGTGCTGTTGGTGGCCGGTGTATTCCTGGGTATCCAGGTGGCGAACTGGAACGAGGATCGTCAGACCGACGCCAAGGCTGCGGATTTCGCCGAGCGCCTCAAGAGCGACCTGCGCGAGGAAGCGTGGGGCTATGAAATGCAGATCGGGTATTACAACCAGGTGCTCGACAGTGCCGAGCTTACGGTCGATGCACTTGCCGGCAAAACATCGTTGCCGGACGAGGCACTGCTGATCGAGGCCTATCGGGCCACCCAGTACAACGGCAATGTCCGCCGCCGTGCCACCTATGACGAGCTGACCTCCACCGGCGAGATCGGCCTGATCCGCGATCCTTTACTGCGCGACTTGGCCATGCGCCTCTACACCACGCCGATGCATGACTACATCGTCGAGGACGCGAGGACATCGGCGTATCGCACTGCGTTCCGGAGGGCCCTTCCCCGTGATGTCCAGCAGGCGCTTACCGAACGCTGCGGCGATCGTACCTTGACGGTGGGCGACTACGAGGCAATTGCGCATGTCCTTGACTATCCTTGCGCAACAGGCCTGTCGGCCGAGGTGATCGCGAACAGCGTCATGATCCTTCGCAACGATGCCGGGCTGGTGCCGAAGCTGCAGTTGCTTATCGCCGACGTCAAGACCGGTCTTGGCAATATGACGGTGTACTACAAAGAAGACATACGGGATCCGTTACGGAAGCTTGCGCAGGAGCAGCGATGAGCCTTGTTTCCGAAGTCCAACGCCGCAACGTGATCCGCGCCGACGCGGCAATGGCAGCGATCACGAATCACATCGGTGACCAAGCGTGATCTTCCGTCGATTCCTGCAGCGCTTCCGCCAGCAACAGTGGGGCGCCATCGCCACCGAGCTGGTGATCGTCATCATCGGCGTCTTCATCGGCATACAGGTGTCGAACTGGAACCAGTCGCGCCATGACGCGGCGCATGCGCGCGAGAATCTCCAGCGCATCGAAATCGACTTGGTCGCTGATATGACCGCCCTGGAGCGACGCGTGGTGTTCTGGCGCCAGGTGACCGAGTACGGGAACGGCGCCATCCGTTATGCCGAAACTGGACAACGGGTGGATGGGTCGGCGTGGAAGACCGTGTTGTCCTTCTATCAGGCCAGCCAGCTCTACCCCTATGTGCCGGCGGATACGACGTACCAAGAGTTGCGCAGTGCTGGCGAGCTGGGATTGTTCACGGATGCAAATTTGCGTACGGCCTTGGCGGATTATTACGTCAATGGCGCCGGCTATGCCGCTAATTTCCTGTTCCGCTCCGAGCCCGAGTACCGCAAGCTGGTGCGCGGCCATACCCCCACCATTGCTTCCGCACAGGTCTGGGCGCACTGCCATCAATCTCCTGCCCCTGACGAACAGCGCCTGATCGACTGCGACTCGCCGATGTCCGAGGCACAGGCGCAGGCCGTGCTTGACGGCTACATGGCCGATCCGAGCCTGTTACCGGAGCTGCGTTTCTGGATCACGAACCTTGAAGTAATGACCGATCTGGTCAGCCAACACCGATTGGCCGCCCGCGCATTGGCCGAGCGTTTGCAAAAGGAATTCGGCGCATGATCTTCCGTCGCTTCCTGCAGCGCTTCCGGCAACAGCATTGGGGCGCCATCGCCACCGAGCTGGCGATTGTCATCATCGGCGTGTTCATCGGTATGCAGGTTTCGAACTGGAACGAAAAGCGTGCGACCGCACGACAAGCGGCCGATTTCACCGTGCGCCTGACCGACGACCTGCGCAAGGAAGCCTGGGCGTACGAGTCCCTCATCAATTACGGCCGTCAGACCAATATCAACCAGCGCCGTGTGCTGGACGCGCTGGCGGGCGATATTGCACTGTCGGACGAGCAATTCGTGATCAGTGCGTACCGCGCCACGCAATACAAGGACTACAACCGCTATTGCGCGACCTATGACGAACTGGTGTCCACGGGAAACATGGGACTTGTTGCCGATCAGACGTTGCGTGAAACGGCCGTTGCCTTGTTCACCACGAATTTTCTTGAGCAGATCATGCTGCAGACTAGGGAGTCCGAATACCGGCGCGTATTTCGCGAGAGGGTGTCGGCGCCCATCCAGGAAGCCTTGCTTCTGCGCTGTGGTGATCGCGTTACAGTTGAGCTCGATTACGCCTCCATCAAACGCGAGCTCGACTACCCCTGCAGACTGGGTCTTTCTGACGAGAGGATCCGGGCAGCGGCGAAGAGTTTGAAAGCGAGTCCTCGGTTGGTGCCTGCATTGCAAGTGCGATTCGCCGATAACCAGACCGCGCTGAACGATCTACAGCAGGTCAACAGGGCGATTCTGGAAAACCTTCACGCGATCAGGGACGGCAACCCATGAACCTGATCAGCGAACTCAAGCGCCGCAACGTCATCCGAATGGCCGGCTTGTACCTGGTCGGCGCGTGGCTGGTGGCGCAGGTGGCGGAAACCATCCTGCCGGCATTCGAAGTGCCGAACTGGGTGATGCGCGCAATCATCATCGTGCTGGCGATCGGCTTCGTGCCGGCGGTGATCTTCGCCTGGGTGTTCGAGCTGACCCCGGCTGGCATCAAGCGCGACCAAGATGTTGACCTTTCCCAATCCATAGCGCCGCAGACGGCGCGACGCATGGACCGGATGCTGTTGCTGGTATCGGTGCTGGCGCTTGGCTACTTTGCATTCGACAAGTTCGTTCTTGCCCCGCAACGCAATGCCGAACTGGTCGTGCAGACGACCGAGAAGATCGACGCCGCGACAGCTGCTAAACAATCAGAGATCAACCCGAATTCGATCGCGGTGCTACCTTTCGCCAACATGTCGGACGATGCGTCCAACGAGTATTTCTCGGATGGCATCAGCGAGGAAATCCTCAACGTGCTGGCGCAGATTCCGAAGCTGCAGGTAGTGGCGCGTACGTCATCGTTCTCGTTCAAGGGTGCGGGCAAGGAAGTGCCCCAGATCGCAAAGGACCTGAAGGTGCGCATGGTGCTGGAAGGCAGCGTGCGCAAGCAGGGCGAGCGGGTGCGGATCACCGCGCAATTGATCGATGCCGGGAACGGCTTCCATATGTGGTCGCAAACCTAC
>JBBRBU010000149.1:0-5363 GCA_038205505.1 Lysobacterales bacterium
GACCTGTCCACGCCTTGTCACCATCATTCTTTCCGGACTGCTGGCGTTCGCCAGCGTCAACGCATCGGCCCAAGCGCCGGCGTTCGACAAGGGCGAAGGAACGTTTCGTGCGCTCTACAAACAACTGGTCGAAATCAATACGACATTGTCATCGGGCAGTTGCACCAAGGCTGCCGAAGCCATGGCAAAACACCTGCGCGATGCCGGGTTTGCGGCCAGTGACATGAAAATCCTCACGCCGAAAGACCGCCCCAACGATGGCAACCTGATCGCCACATTGCCGGGCAAGGATCGCAAGGCACTGCCGATCCTGTTGCTGGCGCATCTGGACGTGGTCGAAGCCAAACGCGAGGACTGGGAGCGCGATCCTTTCACGCTGGTTGAGGAGGGTGGATTCTTCTACGCCCGTGGCAGCAGCGACGACAAGGCCATGGCGGCCGTGTTCGTCGACAGCCTGGCTCGCTACAAGGCCGAAGGATTTGTCCCCCAGCGCGACCTGAAAATGGCATTGACTTGTGGCGAGGAAACGCCCGATACGTTCAATGGTGTCGACTGGCTGATCAAGAACCATCCCGAGGCGCTGCAGGCTGCCTACGCGATCAACGAAGGCGCAGGTGGCGAGCTCGACAAGGACGACAAGCCCATCGCATTGCAGGTGCAGGCCGGCGAAAAAATCTACCAGGATTTCACCCTGGAATCGACCAACAGCGGTGGCCACAGCTCGCGACCGATCAAGGAAAACGCGATCTATCATCTCGCCGCCGGCATCTCGAAGATCGGCGCTTACCAGTTTCCGATAGCGTTGAATCCGGTCACACGCAGCTACTTCAGTACGCAGGCTGAACTGTCGTCGACAAGCGTCGCGAATGACATGCGTGCCGTACTTGCGAGTCCGCCCGATCAGTCTGCGGCTGATCGTCTGTGGGACGTGAATCCCGGTTGGAACAGCATGATGCGAACGACTTGCGTCACCACAATGATCAACGCTGGGCACGCGCCGAACGCCTTGCCGCAACGCGCCCGCGCCAACGTGAACTGTCGCATCCTGCCGGGATCGAGTGTTGAAGCAACATTGGACACGCTGAAAACGGTCGTCAGCGATGACAAGGTTGCAGTAACCCTTGCCGCCGAGCCGAGTGCGAAGTCGATTCCGCCGACGCTGACACCGCAGATACTCGATCCGATAAAGGCGGTTGCCGACGAAATCTGGCCCGGTGTCGCCATCGTTCCCACCATGTCGACCGGGGCCACCGACGGGCGCTTTCTCAACGCGTCGGGTGTGCCGACGTATGGCATGTCGGGCATGTTTCACGACGCCGAAGGCAGCCGCGCGCATGGTTTGAATGAGCGCATTCGCGTGAAATCGTTGCTGGATGGCAGGCGTTTTCTGTACGAGGTAGTGAAGCGCTACGCAGCAGGTCCGAATCGCTGAGCGTTACGTCGCGTTTCAATCTGATGGGCCAGGCATGATTGGCAGGCCGCGCCTGTAGCCGGGAAACTATTGTGGCCGCACGTCTTGCGCTCCCAAGGCAGTTGTCATACAGTTATGACAACTGCCTTGAATGATCGCTATGAACAGTACTGATCTCCGCATCAATGCCCGTCTGACCGACGATGACGCGCGCCGCTTCCGCGAGCTGCAGCAGCGTGAAGGGCTGTCCGCATCCGAGTTGTTGCGAAACGCCTTGCGCGAGTATCACGCGGCTCGTATGCGTCCCCGCGCGAATGCGGCGGCACTGCTGGCTGCGACGGGCTTCATTGGCGCTGGCGACGGTCCGGTCGATCTGTCTACGCGCTACAAGGACTACCTTGGCGAGGCCTTGGATAACAAGTTGGCCTCCCGCGTGCAGGACGGCGATTAGCCTTGGTTCTTGCGGATAGCGGGTTCTGGATTGCCCTGGGCAATCAACGTGATCGTCACCATGCAGCCGCCCGCGATGCGCTATCGCGATTTGGTCGCGAAGGATTCATCAGCACATGGCCTGTGCTCACCGAGGTGACCCACTTGCTGTCGTCGCGAGTCAATCCGGGCGCGGCCATCACATTCATCGACAGCATCGCGCAAGGGGCTTGCGAGATTCCCGAGCCGCCGGTCGATGCCTTGTTTCGGGCGCATGCCTTGATGAGTCGCTACCGCGACCTGCCAATGGACCTTGCCGACGCGTCGCTGGTGATTCTTGCGGAAGACCGCAACGACGGTCGCATCCTGTCGACTGACTTGCGTGACTTCCAGGGCTACCGCTGGAAGAACACTCGACCGTTCACAAACCTGCTCTTGCCGGTGTAGGCGGCTCGCTCTGTCCTGTACCCACAAACGTGTCGGCCGCCGGGTTTTTGGAGCGATCTGCTACGCTCTCGCGCCCCGTTTTCGTAGCACGACCGCGCCATTTCCACCGGGGCCACAGACGGGCACTTCCTCAACGCATCCGGCGTGCCCACCTACGGCATGTCTGGGGATGCTCTGAACAAGTCCACGCAGGCGGCATGATGGCAGAAGGGTTCACCCAATACCCATCGAATCTGGGAGGTGCGTGGTGCCGTGCAGGCTGGCCGCCTGGTCAAGCCGCGCGCGTCGATCCGGGGACCTTTCTGACATCACTCCGTCTTTTCAAATCAATACGTTGGAGCCGATCTGTCTGCCCGCAGCTCGGCGTTGCGCCGTCTCGACAGACGTCCAGTCTGCCTTCGGCGACGCGCCTTGATCTGCGGGCAGACAGATCGGTGACGCCTGCGTGGACTTGTTCACAGCATCCCTAGCATGTTCCACGACGCCGAGGGCAGCCGCGCGCATGGTTTGAACGAGCGCATCCGAGTGAAGTCGCTGCTGGATGGGCGCCGTTTTCTTTTCGACGTGGTGAAGCGATTTGCGAGCGAGCAGAACTGAGCCGAGCCTCGGTTGCCGGCTACGACGGTGGTTGCGCCGACAGCAGTGCGATATTCGGGGGTAAACTTGCCACTCGATGCAGTTGATCGCATTCGGTAGCAAGGAGAGTTCGAATGAAGCCTGCCAAGAAATTTGATGGTCGTCCTGGACGAGCAGGGGTGTGCTCCCGCGTGCTGACCGCATTTGTATTGCTGTTCGTAAGCGGCATAGCCGTCGCGCAAACTGCGGCGTGGCCGATCGCGACGCTGCAGCCACCGGGTTTCGAGGTGCCGTATGGCCCGCTCGCTGGCATTGCTACCACCGGACAACTTGCGGTCACCGCGTATGGCCCAACCGACACGATCGGGTATCGCGTATTTGCCAGGAAGCGCGTGGCCGGGACTTGGCAGGCTCCGGAGTTGGTGGCGCAGGGACCGATCAGCGACGGCTCGCCGCGCGTCGTCGTTGCGGATGGCGACAACATTGTGGTGGGATTGCCGGAAGCATCGATCTACGGCCGCGCGGATATCTATCGCCGCGACGACTTGTCGTCGACTTGGGCATTGGAGCAATCCCTGACGTCGGCACCACCTGTGGGTTGGCAGCAGTTCGGCGGCAAACTCTCGATGCGGAAGTCATTGCTCGTCGTCGGATCAAGATTCGGCTGGGGCGAGCGCGTCGAGACGTTCCGCCGCGATAGCGTGACCGGTACTTGGCAAGACGCCGGCTTCACATCGTCCAATTCGTCCGGCCTTTCCGGAACGACCGACGGAAATCGAATTGCCGTTTGTGGGACTAGCACCTGTTCAACCGTCAAGCAGGATGCGGCCGGAACATGGCAGAACGAGGGATGGCTGCCCGGGTCAAACTCCGGTGCACTTGTCGACGGCGAGTGGCTGTTGGCAACAAGTTACACGGCACCGGGCTACGCCTTGAAAGCCTACAAGTGGGCCGCTGGCCAATGGCAATTCCAGCAGAACGTCATCGCCATGCCGTCATCCAGCAAGGTCGTTGGCGGCGCAGGGACGGTCGCCTTTCTGGATACTGGGTCAGTGGTGAGAGTCATCTCATTGAACAGCGACGGCGTCTGGCGGGCTGAGGCCTCGTTGAACATGCCGGAAGGTGGCAATTACCGAGTTGATCTCGCTGGAGATGTAGTGCTCGCCGATACTCAGAGCTTCGCAGGTAACACAAATGGCTGGATTCCCACCGGCACCGTCGAAGGCATTCCGAATGTGACAGGAACCGGATTCGGAAGCGCTGTTGAGATTGTCGGTGATCGCGTCTGGATCGGTTCGCCCGGACACAGCAGCGACTATCGTTCCGGCGCCGTGTGGTTGCAGGCGCTCAACGGCATCATTCCCGCGTCGCCATCGGAACTCATTGTCCCGCCCCAACCATCGATTGGGACATTGCTGGGCGGCGCTTTCGACAGCGATGGTGTGCGTGTGGCGGTTGCTTCGTACGGACAGTCGTCCAATGGCAAAACTGCGGTTCGCGTTTACGATGCGATCACGCCGATATCACAAGGTATTGCCTTGTCAGTCCCTCCGTTGAGCCAATGGGTGGGGAATGTCGACGTAGCGATCAAGGGCGAAATTGTGGCTCTCGCACGCAAGGGCAGCGGCGCGTTGATCGTTGATGTTTTCCGCAAGGACGGAAGCGCCTATCCACTGGCGCAGACGATCATCCCGCCAACGCTGCCCTATGGCAGCCAGGGTTCGGGCGGAGCCAACATCGTCCTTTCGGACCAGTGGCTGTTGGCCGGCCGTCGTCGCTATCAACTGGCGGCCGGAATGTACGTGGATCGAGGCGATTTGGTGCTGCCTCTGGATGAATTCGGTGTTGTCTATGACTTCACGCAAATCGTCGAGGGTCCGGGTTTCGTCGTCGCACCGGCACTATCGGATGATGTCGGCATGCGCTTGGGTGCGGTGTTTGCAAGTGATCCGGCCGAGGGCTGGATCTATCGCGGTGCCGTGCAAAAAGCTGCGCCTGACACGTCGGTCTGCAAGACCATGTCGGCCAGCGAATCGGCCATCGTCTGCATGTCCATCAACAGTGACCAGCTTCGCGTAGCGGAGCCTGATGGTGCCACGGGCAATTGGCGAGTTGTCGGTTCCGCGACCGTTCCCGGAGCCGTGATCAGCCCTTACACGCTCTATCCTCTGGATGTAGCAGGCGACAAGGTCGTTGTCGGCCTGCCAAACGACGCTCGTGTAGTCATCCTGTCGTTGAGCGAGGCGATATTCGGCTCCGGCTTCGACGGCTAGCAAATCACCCGTCTCACGCAAGGGGTGAGGGCCAACTATATGCTCAGCGCACTGCCTGCTTGACGAGATAGGTCTCTGGATAGCGCACGGCATCTGGTGCCCGGACATGCCAGCCCAATCTGCTAACCTCTCGCGCCCTGTTTTCGTAGCACCACCGCGCCATGAGCATTCGCACTCGTTTTGCCCCCAGCCCGACCGGCTACCTGCACATTGGTGGTGCGCGTACG
>JBBRBU010000150.1:0-5110 GCA_038205505.1 Lysobacterales bacterium
GGTGCGTGACGTGCAGGGTCTCGACCCGGTCTCGCTGGTAGCGGCGGATTTCGTTGTGATGACGGTCGACGCTGTCAAGAAGATCGAGGAGTGGTTGGCATGAGCAGCGAAAAAATTCTAGGCGTGCTGCGCGCGCCGCACATTTCCGAGAAGACTGCACGTCTTCAGGAAAGCAACCAGTACGTGTTCGAGATTGCCGCTGGCGCCACTAAAGCGGACGTTAAGGCGGCGGTTGAAGAGCTCTTTAGCGTTAAGGTCGAGCAGGTCAACGTTCTTACAGTGAAGGGCAAGCAGAAAGCCTTTCGTTCCCGCATGGGTCGTCGCGGTGACTGGCGCAAGGCGTACGTTCGCCTCGCAGATGGCCAGTCTATCGACGTGATGGCTAAGCCCTAAGGTACTGATGCCATGGCACTGATTAATTACAAGCCGACATCGCCCGGCCGTCGTTCGAAGGTCGGCGTTGTTCACGCTGA
This sequence comes from Lysobacterales bacterium, assembly GCA_038205505.1. Classification (GTDB taxonomy): domain Bacteria; phylum Pseudomonadota; class Gammaproteobacteria; order Xanthomonadales; family Rhodanobacteraceae; genus Dokdonella. The sequence goes on from JBBRBU010000150.1 coordinate 474, forward strand.
CCTCCACAAGGGCGCACCGCACGGCCCGCTGGTTGAGGCGAAGTCAAAGACGGGTGGTCGTAACCACCACGGTCGGATCACCACCCGTCATATCGGTGGTGGCCACAAGCAGCACTACCGTATTGTTGACTTCAAGCGCGACAAAGAAGGTATTCCAGCCCGCGTAGAGCGGGTTGAGTACGATCCGAACCGCACTGCTCATATCGCGCTGCTGTGCTACGCCGACGGCGAGCGTCGCTACATCATCGCGCCGAAGGGTATCCAGATCGGCGACCAGTTGATGGCCGGTCGGGACGCGCCGATCAAGGTGGGTAACACTCTGCCGCTGCGTAATATCCCGATTGGTACGATGGTGCATTGCATCGAGATGAAGCCGGGAAAGAAGGCGCAGATCGCGCGTTCCGCTGGTGCGGGTGCGCAGCTGATTGCGCGTGAGCAGGGCTATGCCACGCTGCGGCTTCGCTCCGGCGAAATGCGCAAGGTCGTTGCAGACTGCCGCGCCACCATCGGCGAAGTTGGCAATAGCGAGCACAGCTTGGAAAAGCTGGGTAAGGCAGGCGTCAAGCGCTGGATGGGTATCCGCCCGACCGTTCGCGGCGTTGCCATGAATCCGGTTGATCACCCGCACGGCGGTGGTGAAGGCCGGACGTCCGGTGGTCGTCATCCGGTGTCCCCATGGGGTACGCCGACCAAGGGTTACAAGACCCGCAACAACAAACGTACGCAGCAATTCATCGTGCGTCGTCGCAAGTAATAGGACAGGTCAATGGCACGCTCACTTAAGAAAGGCCCGTTCATCGACCTCCACCTTCTCAAGAAGGTTGAAGGCGCTGTCGGAAGCAAGAAGCCGATCAAGACCTGGTCGCGACGTTCGATGGTTGTGCCGGAAATGGTCGGCTTCACTATCGCCATCCACAACGGCAAGCAGCACGTCCCGGTTCTCGTCAACGAGAACATGGTCGGACACAAGCTTGGCGAGTTCGCGGTCACCCGTTTGTTTAAGGGTCACACCGGCGACAAAAAGAGCAAGTAAGGAACGAAGATGGAAGCCAGAGCGATCCACCGCGGCGCACGTATCGCCGCTCAGAAGGCCCGGTTAGTAGCTGACCAAGTACGCGGACTCCCGGTTGGTCGCGCTAGCGATCTGCTGCAGTTCAGCGACAAGAAAGCAGCTCAGCTGATTCGCAAGGTGCTGTTGTCGGCGGTGAGTAATGCCGAGAACAACGATGGCGCTGATGTGGACGAGCTCAAAGTCAACAGCATCTTCGTCGACGAAGGTACCGTAATGAAGCGTTTTCACGCCCGTGCTAAGGGTCGTGGCGCGCGCATCCTAAAACGCACCGCCCACATCACTGTGGTGGTGGGTACCGGCAAGTAATCGGCACGTATTCGGGAATCCACCATGGGTCACAAAGTACATCCAACCGGTTTCCGCCTTGGCATTGCTAAGGATTGGAACTCCAAGTGGTACGCAGGCAAGCGCGAATACGCTGAGTATTTAGTCGCTGATCTGAAGGTTCGCATCATGCTGCGCAAGAAGCTGGCGCAGGCCGGTATCTCAAAAATTCTGATCGAGCGTCCTGCGAAAACGGCCCGCGTGACGATTCACACCGCCCGTCCGGGCGTAGTGATCGGCAAGAAGGGCGAGGACATCGAGAAGCTGCGTCGTGATGTGTCGGAGATGATGGGCGTTCCTGCCCACATTAACGTCAGCGAAGTGCGCAAGCCTGAGCTGGACGCGCAGCTGGTGGCTGAGTCGATTGCGCAGCAGCTTGAGCGCCGCATCATGTTCCGCCGCGCGATGAAGCGCGCCGTCGGAAATGCGATGCGTCTTGGGGCCTTGGGTATCAAGGTCAACGTCGCCGGTCGTTTGAATGGTGCCGAAATTGCGCGTTCGGAGTGGTATCGCGAGGGTCGCGTTCCGCTACACACGCTGCGCGCCGATATCGATTATGGATTTGCCGAGGCGAAGACGACCTACGGCATCATCGGTGTCAAAACTTGGATTTATAAGGGCGAAATCTTTGATCTAGCGGCGGCGCAAGCGGCTGAAGGCAAAGAAGAAGCGCGTGGCGGCGAAGGCCGTCGTGATCGCGGTCCGAAGTAAGGAGTACTGGTCATGTTGCAACCCAAAAGAACTAAGTACCGCAAACAGCACAAGGGCCGAAACGAAGGCCTTAGCTGGAGTGGTTCTGCCGTTAGCTTCGGCGAGTACGGTCTGAAAGCGACTACACGTGGTCAATTGACTTCGCGGCAGATCGAGTCGGCCCGACGCACCATCAGTCGCTATGTGAAGCGCGGTGGCAAGTTATGGATCCGTATTTTCCCCGATAAGCCGATCACCAAGAAGCCGATCGAAGTTCGAATGGGTAACGGCAAGGGTAACGTCGAACTTTGGGTTGCGCCGATTCAGCCCGGACGCATGCTGTATGAGATGGAAGGTGTGACCGAAGAGGCGGCTCGCGAGGCGTTCCGTTTGGCTGCCGCCAAGCTATCGGTGCAGACCACGTTTGTGACACGGACGGTGCGCTAATGAATATTCAAGATCTGCGGACGAAGTCGTCCGATCAGCTCAAGACACACCTGCTGGACTTGCGTCGTGAGCAATTCAATCTGCGCATGCAAAAGGGCACAGGCCAGCTTACCCAGACCCACCAGATGGTTCGCGTTCGCCGCGAGATTGCGAAAGTGAAAATGCTGCTCGGCGCGAACAGTTAAGGCTACGAACATGAGCGATATCGAAAAAGCGCTGCACACGGTAGAAGGCCGCGTAGTCAGCAACAAAATGCAGAAAACGGTGACCGTGCTGGTTGAGCGTCAGGTTAAACATGGCCTGTACGGCAAATACCTGAAGCGCTCGACCAAGCTGCATGCGCATGATGAGCAAGGTTGTCAGGAAGGTGACACCGTTCGCATTGCTGAGTGTCGTCCTTTGTCGAAAACCAAGAACTGGCGCGTTGTCGAAGTTCTTGCCCGCGCCGCTGACTGATTCGAGGAGACAACCATGATCCAGGTACAGTCACGTTTGGATGCTGCCGACAACAGCGGTGCGAAAGAAATGATGTGCATTAAGGTGCTGGGCGGCTCAAAGCGCCGGTACGCACACATCGGTGACATCATTAAGGTGAGCATCAAAGATGCGATCCCGCGCGGCAAAGTAAAAAAAGGCGAGGTCTACGACGCCGTTGTTGTGCGGACCCGCAAGGGCGTGCGCCGCGCCGACGGGTCGCTAATTCGTTTCGACGGCAACGCTGCGGTGCTGTTGAACAACAAGCAAGAGCCAATCGGCACGCGCATCTTCGGACCCGTGACCCGCGAGCTGCGCGGCGAGAAGTTCATGAAGATCGTATCGCTGGCGCCGGAAGTTCTGTAAGGAAATTGAGATGAACCGTATCCGCAAGGGCGACCAAGTGGTCGTCATCACCGGCAAGAATAAAGGTCAGAAGGGCGAGATCGTCCGTGTAGCTGGTGACAAAGTTGTCGTCAGTAATGTCAATCTGGTCAAGCGTCACACCAAGCCGAACCCGCAGGCCAATCAGCCGGGCGGAATCATCGAGCGCGAGGCACCCATTCATATTTCGAATGTGATGGTTTTCAATCCCGCCGCCGGCAAGGGCGATCGGGTCGGTATCAAGGTGCTCGAGGATGGACGCAAATTGCGTGTGTTCCGCTCGAGCGGTGAGGCGATTGACGCCTAAGGAATGTGTGATGACACGGCTTGAAACAATCTATAAGCAAGAAGTGATGCCGAAGTTGATGGAACGCTTTGGCTACACCAACCCGATGCAGGTGCCGCGGTTGAGCAAGGTCACGCTCAACATGGGCGTAGGCGAGGCAGTGGGTAACAAAAAGATTCTGGAGAATGCGGTTGCCGACATGGCAAAGATCGCTGGCCAGAAGCCGATTGTTACCAATGCGCGCGTATCGGTGGCGACGTTTAAAATCCGTGACGGCTGGCCGATTGGTTGCAAGGTCACTCTTCGTCGCACGCGGATGTATGAATTCGTTGATCGTTTGGTCAACATCTCATTGCCTCGCGTGCGTGACTTCCGCGGCATTTCTGGACGTTCGTTTGACGGCCGTGGCAATTACAACATGGGCGTGAAAGAGCAGATCATCTTCCCAGAAATCGATTTCGACGCTGTCGACGCGATTCGCGGTATGGATATCGCCATCACCACCACGGCGCGCAACGACGAAGAAGGTAAGGCGCTTCTCGAAGCCTTTCGCTTCCCGTTCCGCAACTGATCGCCTAACCAAGGCTAGGAATCTCTATGTCCAAGACCTGCATGATCAACCGCGAAATTAAGCGGGTGAAGCTGGCCAATAAGCACGCTACCAAGCGTGCCAATTTGAAGAAGATCGTCAACAGCCCGCATTCAACCTACGAAGAAAAGATTGATGCGCAGGCTGGCTTGCAGAAGCTGCCACGTGATGCATCACCGGTTCGCCAGCGTAACCGCTGTGCGTTGACCGGCCGCCCGCGCGGTGTCTATCGCAAGTTCGGTCTGGGACGTAATAAGCTTCGCGAAGCGACAATGCGGGGCGATGTTCCCGGCTTGCGCAAGGCGAGCTGGTAGTAGGTTTCACTGGCTGGTCGGCTGCGCTGTCTGTGGTTGCTCATCGATCAGCTGTCA
>JBBRBU010000151.1:0-4952 GCA_038205505.1 Lysobacterales bacterium
CCGTGCGCGAAGCATCGCGTGCCAGCAGGATCGGCGCACGTTCCACCGCCTGCTCCACGGCATCTTGGAGCCGCAACACGTCACCGGATGCAAACACGGGCGACGCCGGCGTGAAGGCCAGCATTGCCAGAAATGCCGAACACGCGACGACGGGACGACAGGCGATTCGCGACGGAAACGCCGCGCGGCAAGCAAACAATGAAACGTTCATAGGAACTCCTGTCACACAAACACGAGTACGCGACAACTGCACGGCAGTCGCTGCGGGAAGTGGATATGGAACGGAGCTCTAGATTAGCAGGCGGCAGTAGCGGACGCGCGGTGGTGGATGCGAGCGCACGTCTGCGACATCAGACAAAAACTCGCCGTGGCCGAGCCCTTCAGACGTCATCAGGATGAAACTGACCGGCGGCAACCCAAGCGCCGGAACCGTGGGAACGGCCTGCGTCGTTGGCGAGGTCGGGTCAGGCGCGCAATGCTTCTGGCAAATCGCATCGGGTACTTGCGCCGGATTGGATGCCATCGCAGGACAATCCTCGAGCATCACGACCGCATCCGTCGGCAACCCGGACATCGTGCAAGCGTAGGCCGCCATCGCGAACTGCTGGAAAAGCAGCGATGCGACCAATAATGAGACGATGATCGAGCGGTGGCGGATGCGCCGAGACATGGCCGACATCATAACCGTGCCCGATGAAGGCGGAATTGACGCTGGTCAATCCCATTCAATTCTCGGCAAGCAAAAAAGTCTGGGCCAGGTCCAGACTTTGATATCCACATCGTCGCGATTTCTCCATTAGGATCAGGTCGAAAACGCCGATGATGGTCATCAACATTAAACCGAGAGCGACATCAATCATGAGGATAGATACGATGAAAATTCACACATTGAACCTTTGCCTGGCACTGAGCCTGATAGCGATACCCCTGCATGTGAGTGCCCATGAGTCAAAGACCGCCGGCCCATCGGCGAGCAAGATCGATGAGTCAGCAAAAGCTGCCATCGCCGTCGTCGACCAGTTTTCGAAGGCGTTGAAGGATGGCAACGTCGAGATTGCCGGCAAGAGTCTGGCGGACGACGTTCTGGTTCTGGAAAGCGGTGGCTCCGAGCGATCGCGCGAGGAGTATCTCGGCGGCCATGCGATCAGTGACGCCGCCTTCCTCAAGGGCGCTCGCATCGAGATCAAGCACCGCACCGCTCGATCCGACGGAAACCTGGCTTGGGTCGGCACGGAAAGCGAGCTGCATGCAACCCCGAACGGCCAATCAATGGCCTTGCGCAACACCGAAACCATGGTGCTTCGACGCGACGCCGGGAAGTGGAAAATCGTGCATATCCATTGGTCTTCACAGCCGATGCGCCAGTAACCACCAGGAACCGGGAGACGAAAATGTCCAAATACATGAAATTCGGCGCGATGATCGCCACGTCCACGGCGGTGATGTTCGTCTTGATGTATCTCAACACCTATGCCGTCGACCACGTGTTCTTCAGCGAAACGCGTTTCTACATGGCGTTCGTGATGGGCGCTTCGATGGCCGTGGTCATGTTGTTGTTCATGCTCAACATGTATGAAAACAAGACCGCGAACATCGCGATCATGCTGGGAAGCGTGGCGGTTTTCGGGATCGCGCTGTGGCTGGTCAGGAGCCAGTCCACAGTCGGGGACGTGTCGTACATGCGAGCGATGATTCCTCACCACTCGATCGCCATCCTGACCAGCGGGCGCGCGCATATCCGCGATCCGCGAGTACGCAAACTGGCCGACGGCATCATCCAAGCGCAGGTCCGCGAGATCGCCGAAATGAAGCAGTTGATTGATGACCTTGAGGCCAACCCTGTGCCGGCGAATGCGCCCGATCTCGCGCCCGTGCCGGTGAACTAGACAGCGGCGTGGACGACAGGACAGTCGGAATGCGATCAATTGCCAAAAGCCGAGGTAAGTAGAGGATGCGCTACGCACAGCTCGCAAGCCGGCTGAATATGGCCGGGATCCTTTGACGGTGGAGCCTGTGCCGCCCGCATGTCGTACTGGACCGCTTGCTGGGTGTGCAACCGAATCGCTCAACAGCGAGTGCTTCTGTATCACCCTCGATGCGGCCGCTCTGCGTCGTGCACTGCATTCGCAACTGCAGAGCCCGGATCTGTTCGACCTGATCGAGGCACGCTGTCCGCACCTGTTCTCCTCGCATCCGGTTTTCATTACTCCAGCCCATCGCGAACGCATGGCGGGCATCGTTCGCACGCTGACCGAAGTCGTGGCACTGCCAACGTATCGCGAAGCCGTGCTGGCCTCCGCGCCCGACATTGCCCGTCACGATCCTGGCGGCGCAATCGGCGTATTCCTAGGTTACGATTTCCATGTCACGGAAGGCGGGCTCGGCCTGATCGAAATCAATACGAATGCCGGCGGCGCGATGCTCAGCGTGGCGCTGGCGCGTGCGCAACGCGCCTGCTGTGGGCCGCTGCAGGACATGACCGCTGCGGCGGACGCGATGGAAAACGCCATCGTCGACATGTTTCAGAGCGAATGGAGGCTAAGTCGGCGCGATAGACCCCTGCGCTGCATCGCCATCGTCGACGAGGCACCGCAACAGCAATATTTGTATCCCGATTTCCTGCTGTTTCAGGATCTGTTCCGGCGCCATGGCATCGAAGCCATCATTGCTGATCCCTCCGAGTTGTCGCTGCGCGATGGTGTGCTTTGGCACGACGAAACGATCGTGGATCTGGTCTACAACCGGTTGACGGATTTTTCGTTGGGCGATCCCGCGAACGCGACACTACGCGAAGCCTATCTGCAGCACGCCGTGGTGTTGACACCACATCCGCAAGCGCATGCGCTGTATGCCAACAAACGCAACCTGGAGCTGCTGAGCGATGATCAGCAATTGCAAGCGCTGGGCGTGCCGACGCGTAGTCGCGACATCCTGCTGGCAGGAATTCCTGCAACGAACCGTGTCGATCCCGTCGACGCCGAGCGCCTTTGGTCCGAGCGACGCGGCCTGTTCTTCAAACCGGCCACGGGCTTCGGCAGCCGTGCCGCCTATCGAGGGGACAAGCTCACACGGCGGGTCTGGCAGGAAATCCTCGCTGGCGATTACGTAGCTCAGGCTATCGTCGCACCTGGACAACGCATCCTCTCCAGTCAATCGCCGCAGCAGACGCTGAAGTTCGACGTACGCAACTACGTGTACGAGAGTTCGGTGCAGTGGCTGGCAGCGCGCCTCTATCAAGGCCAGACCACCAACTTCCGCACCCCAGGCGGTGGTTTCGCGCCGGTTTACATACAGTCGGGAGTCGCCGAGAGCGACGGGCCGATGCAGGCCGAATGAGCGGAACCGAATGACCTTGGCGCGCTCGCGCGATGACAAAGCTTTAAACGTCATCGAATCGGGTGACGGCGAAGAATGCGTTGTGTTTTTGCACGGCCTCGGCGGCACGCAGCGCTATTGGACTTGTGGCACGCTGCCGCTGGAGTTCACCGGCAGGCGCACCGTCCTGATCGACCTGCTTGGTTTCGGCGATTCACCCCGCCCCTGGTTCCGCTACACGCTGGATCGGCATCTGGAAGCGCTACATAACAGCCTGCATGACAGAGGGAATATGACGCTTGTGGGGCACTCACTGGGCGCCGTGTTGGCGGTCGCCTATGCGGCGCGTTATCCATCGGTGGTCAGAAGGCTGGTACTGATCAGCCTCCCCTATTTCGGCACCGAACGTACGGCCTACGCGTGGTTCAGGCGGAAGCCCGGCGGCTGGATATTTACCAACATGGCAGCAACCGCCCTAGCCTGCATGATCACACGCCGTCTGGCAGGGCGCTGGCTACCCTTGCTGCTACCCGACCTCCCACGACCCATTGCCGAGGATCTGGTCAAGCATAACGTTATGTCTTCCACCACATCCCTGTGGGAGGTGATGTATCGGAATGACCTCCTGAATGATATTGCCGCGCTTCCACCACTACTGCCCGTTCATTGCGTACATGGCACCGGTGACGATACGGCGCCTTTGGAAGGTCTGCGCATGCTGTCGAAGGACAGAAGCGAATGGCGCATCGACATTCTCGATGGTGTCGATCATCACCCATGGCTGAGGCGAGAAGCACGCTGCAGGGAAATTTTGACGCAGTCACTGTTGCAGTCGTGACACTCGCCGGCGCGGTGGCAAGCCAGGGATACTCTAAAGCCAGCGCCGCATGATCCAACCGATGGTTTCCGTGATCACCGCCGACCACGGACGCCCTCGCCAGCGCAGGTCGCGAATTTCGCGCGACTCAGTGAGATCGGTAGTGAACATTTCCGACAGCGCGCGATTGAGTCCGCCTTCCCGGTCGACGAAGTTGATTTCGTCGTTCACGAACAGACTGCGATAGTCCATGTTGGCTGTGCCGATGGCAGCCCATCGGTCATCGACCAACATAGTCTTGGCATGAAGCACGCGAGGCAGGTATTCGAAGATGCGGACACCGCATCCCAGCAACTGCGCGTAGGCGGCGTGGGCCGCCCACCGCGCTATCGGAACGTCGCTTTTGCCGGGAACAAGCAGGCGCACGTCGATGCCGCGGGCGGCGGCGGCGCGCAATTGCCCTTGCAGACGTCGATCCGGAACGAAATATGGCGTAGTGACCCAGACGCGGGCGCGCGCTTCCTGCAGGGCATCGTGCAGTACACACCGCCATACATGTCGGCAGCGAGGCGAACTGTTGGGGATCAACCGCGTCATCCCTAGCGCGGGCGGAATCCCGACCGGCTCGTGCACAGTCTCGCTGCAAGCATCGAAGATCGTCGCTGCGTCAGCGGCAATTGGGCCAACGAAGCGCAGATGGGTGTCGCGCCATCGCGGTGGGCCATGGAGGCGCAGCGAAGACGGAGCATGAATGTTGAATCCACCCAGGTAGGCTACCTGCTCATCCACGACCAGCAGCTTGCGGTGGTTGCGTTGATTG
>JBBRBU010000152.1:0-4926 GCA_038205505.1 Lysobacterales bacterium
TGTCCGGCAAGCCGTATCCAGGGTGGGGATCCTGTGGTTGGAAGGGAGGTCCGGTATTCAGCCAGTTTGCCAGGCAGACGAGTCAGAGGAGTCCGCCAGGACTGGTTCAGTACGCGCAGGGAGCTGACATGAAATCCGGACCTCACGCGGTCTTCTTCGAGGGCGTGGAAATCGACTCGTTTCGGCGCGCCGTCGATGAATTGCGCAGCGCTGGCGCGCAAACCTTGATGGTTTTTGCCTGCGCAAGCGACAACTGGCAGGCAGCGGCACTCGAGACACTATTGAAGTCGCTCGATATGCCGGTTTTCGGTGGAATTTTCCCGAGCATCATCCATGCCGCGACGCTTCGCCGACGCGGCACCGTTGTCGTTGGATTTCCATCGAAGCTTGAGGTCGCCGTGGTTTCCCGACTCCAGGACAAGGCCGGTATCGAGCCGCAACTGCAACGACTCGCATCGAGCCTCTCGGGCTGTCGATCGTTGTTCGTTCTGGTCGATGGCTTGTCTTCGAATCTGGAAGCGTTCGTCGAGAGCCTGTATGGCGTGGTCGGAGCGCGTGCGTCGGCGACTGGCGGTGGAGCAGGCCACCTGGATCTGATCCAGCGCCCCTGCCTGCTTTCCAATCAGGGAGTTCTGGCTGACTGCGCCCTGATCGTAGCCCTGCCGACGGACATTGATCGGGGCATGGCGCATGGCTGGCAGATGCAGGCCGGCCCGTTCCTGGTTACCCGATCACGCGGCAATGTCCTTGAGGAACTCAACTACTGTCCGGCGGCAGAAATCTACCGAAATGAAATCGAGAAGCATTCGACCATGAGGTTTTCGGAATCGAACTTCTTCTCGATCTCCAAGACCTATCCTCTCGGCATCGAGAGCATAGACGGCGAGTTTCTGGTTCGCGATCCGATCAAGCAATCGGGAAGTACGCTGGTGTGCGTTGGCGACGTGCCAGAAAACGCAACCGTCTATCTGCTCAAGGGCGAAGCGCCGGCTCTGGTCGCCGCCGCTGCAGAGGCGGCAACCGACGCACTTGCGATGCGCAAACGCCGCCTGGGTGAAAGTGCGGAGGCTCCGAAGGTGGCGGTGATTTTTGACTGCATCAGTCGGGTTCTCTTTCTAGACGATCGGTTCGATGAGGAACTCGAAGCGATCGAGCAGACCTTGCCCGAAATGGATTGTGTGGTCGGTGCCTTGACCATTGGCGAGATCGCGAGCTCCCCGCGCGGAATGATCGAGCTGATGAACAAGTCGATTCTGGTCGGATTGAGCTGATCGCCATGCCGATCATGAAGACAACGCTCAAGTACATATCGATTCAGCACGAACTCGGTATGGCGATCGGGGTGGCTTTGCGCCTCGAGCCGATGCTGTGCGCATTTTCGCGGGTTTGCATGCGCAGGCTCGGTCTCGCCGCGGTCAGTTTCCACTTTCTTAAAAGTAATGAGGGCGAACCAGCCCTGCAGGGTAGGCCCGGCGAAGGAAGGATCGAACACTTCCTCAGCGTTCCGCGCCATTCACCAACCCCTGAGCCGCCGCGCTTTTCGACGGATGATTCGAGTCGCTCCACCTGCATCCAGCAAAAAATGGTTGATGAAACCGGCTCGCGATACCTCTATTCGTTCTGCCTTGGCGGATTCGGTGTCATCACGCTGCAACGAATCGACAGCGAGTTCGATCCGTCCATTATCGAATTGCTCAAGCCATTGATTGTCCGATTGGGTCTGAGCTGCCAGGCATCAATCGAGCACGAAAACCTGCTCCAGGCCGTGGCTGCGCGCGCCGAGGCCGAGGAGACGATCCTGTTCCAGTTGCTGCACGATGACCTGACACGATTGCCCAACCGACGCAGCCTGATGCGCGAACTGGAGCTGCAGTTGCCGGTCGTTGTGCGCGATGCATGCTACGGCGCGCTGCTTTTTCTCGATCTTGATCGCTTCAAGGTCGTCAATGACACGCTGGGCCACTCCGTTGGCGATCAGCTACTCATGGCCGTTGCGGCCAAGTTGCTGGAACTGGTGGGAAACAAGGGCCTGGTCTGTCGACTCAGCGGTGACGAGTTCATCATCTTGCTGGGCAATCTGGGCCACGATCTCGAACCGGCGAGACGGCTGGTCGATGGCCTGCTTGCCGAGATTCGTGCAGGCTTCGCCGATCCCCTGGTGGCGGGCGAGCACCTGCTGCATGTCACGCCCTCGGTCGGGATCGAACTTTTTCCGGATGGTGAATCCAGTGCCGACCAGATTCTCAGACGAGCCGATTCGGCGATGTACCAGGCCAAGAGTCAGGGGCTCAACAGTTCGGTCTACTACGACCATAAGCTGTCTTTCGAGCTTGAGCGCCGGCGTGAGATCGAAAAGGAATTGCAGCTTGCGTTGAAGGCGGGAGACCAGTTCGAATTGCACTACCAGACCCAGCACGGGTCGGATGAATCCTGCATCGGTGCGGAGGCTCTGGTGCGCTGGCACAATCCGTTCCGTGACGCTATCGGACCGGCCCAGTTTGTGCCGATTGCCGAGGAATCCGGTCTGATGCTCGAGTTGGGGGCATGGGTAATGCGGCGAGCCTGCCTCGATTTGTGTGAACTTCAGCGAGGAATTCTGCCGCCGAGCTTTCGCCGCCTTTCCGTGAACGTCAGTGCGGTGCAATTCAACCACCGCCATTTTTTGCAGACGCTGGTCGAGATCATTGACGAAACAAAGGTCGATCCGTCTCTGCTCATGTTCGAGTTGACCGAAAGCACCTTGATTGGCAACAACGACAAAGCCCTCGAGAAAATGGCCGCCCTGCACGCCTTGGGCATCAACGTGGCAATTGATGATTTCGGCACGGGGTTTTCGTCGCTTGCCTATCTGAGCCGACTGCCGGTCCAGTCGATCAAGGTCGATCAGACCTTTGTCCGCAATATCGATTCCGACTCGGGCAATCGAGCCATCGTCGAAACGATTGTTGCGTTGAGTCGTGCGCTGGAAATCGACCTGATTGCCGAAGGCGTCGAGACCGAGGCCGAGCGCGCCGTTCTGGAGAATCTTGGCTGCCCCAACTATCAGGGATTCTTGATCAGTCGACCAGTGCCCCTGGCTGAGCTGATGGTCAGTTTGCAGCCTTTGCAGCAGCTAGCAAAAAGCGGTTAGCGAATTTTGTTCCATGCTCAAGCGCGTTCGGTGCAAATCCACGTTCGCGAACGAACCTTGCTTCAGGATTTGCCAAAGCGCTCGCCCCCGCAAGGTGGCTGCTTCAGGAAGGACTTCCTCTATGGCGACAACGGGAACGGCTGTCCAGGCAAGGTTTATGATTCCGGAAAAACCGGAAAATGTTTCTTGCCACATGCCGAGACTACGCGCTGCTCACTCAGGTCAACGCTGATTGTAGAAATACAGCCACGTACGACCGGGGTGATGCGGTCGCTGGCGTGGTCGGATTTGCGCTGAAAGGGTGGCTGCGGACGGACTCCTTGGGTCATCACGCAAACCGTTCCAGGTTCGATCATCGAAACGCACATCCTTCACGTCCAGGCGTTGCATGCTCGATTGGAGTTCGAGTTCTATCGCCGCATCGAGGCTGATGCAACTGCGTTTCGACCCAATCCTGAGCAGGTTTTTTCGAAGGCGATGCGCCTCCGCAAGTGCATTTTCCCGGTGACCGGCTTCATGACGCTCGAGAATCTCCGCCGACCCCCGCCATTGCCGGCGCAGCGAATCCGAGGCTGATTGTTCGGCCTGCCATTGCGGAAGCGTCGTGATGATTGTCACGCGCACTTCAAGTGAGGCCAGTTCGCATGTTCCATCGCGTCGAAGCGGGTTTCTGTCGATTTCGAATCGGCTGTGCGTATTGCCGCTGCCTGTCGCCTCGAACAACCCCGCTTGCTTGCTGAGCTCGGCGTTGATCTGACTGGCATTGTCGCCGATGACCGGATAATGCCGGAGCTGATCGATGATGCGGACGGGAGGAAATGCATCGGACGGTTCGGCAATTGCCAAGCGGCCGAACAGTGACGCCATCAGCGCGAGGAGCGAGACAATGACGGATAACGTCTTCAATGCGATTCGGAAAAATCCATGCGCTAGACTGCCGCTTTGGAACAGACAAACAGGAAATTGCCATGAATCCTAGCATTGCCCGAGTGGCAATCTCGCTGCTTTGCGCCGCACTGCCGCTCGTTGCCTATGCCGCAGCGAATGCGGAAACCGATCCGTCGAAGTCTCTGCACGCATTGTTCGACAGCGAATGGGAGCGAGGCCTGGTTCAATCGCCGGAGAACGCCAGCTACAACGGCGATGCACGCTTCAACGATCGCTGGTCCGACATCAGCAGCAAGGCCATTGCCAGGCGTGAGGCCGAGGATCGGGACGCACTCGCAAAGCTGCACGCGATTGATCGCGACGCACTCTCCGCTGCCGACCAGCTCAATTACGATACCTTCGAATGGCAGCTTCGGAAGTCGGTCGAGCGGCAACGATTCCACGAGGCCCTGCAACCGGTCAGCCACCAGGGTGGCGTGCAGACCGCCGATGGTCTCTCCGAGGTCCTGCCGTTCGCAAGCACCAAGGATTATCGCGACTGGATCAAGCGGCTCGATGCGCTGCCGATCGTGATCGAGCAGACCATGGCCTTGATGCGCGAAGGCATCAAGCAGAAGAACATGCCGCCAAGGGTGCTCATGCAGCGTGTGCCTGCGCAGATTGCCGCCCAGATCGTCGATGATCCGCAGAAGAGTCCCTTCTACCGGCCGTTCACCCGATTTCCGGACAGCATCCCCGAGGCTGAGCGTGCGAAACTCGCGGCCGAAGCAAGCAAGGTGATCGGCGAGCGCGTGGTGCCGGCATTCGCGGGATTCGCCAGGTTTTTTGACAAGCAATACTTGCCGCATGCGCGGGACTCGATCGCGGTGTCTGAACTTCCGGATGGCAAGACGTACTACGACTTTCTC
>JBBRBU010000153.1:0-4816 GCA_038205505.1 Lysobacterales bacterium
TGCTCGATACGCAGACGTTGCGCGTTGGCGGCGTCTGCGTGTGGGCGATTGCTGCCGCCGTGATCTCGGCGATCGGCTTCGTCGCCGCGCTGCGTTCGCGCTGATCGGCCTGCACTCGTGATCCTCTACAGCGACGAGCACGTCGTCGTCGTCAACAAGCCGGCCGGCATTCCTGTGCACCGTAGTCGTATGGTCAACGACGATAAAATTTTTCTGATCGACCAGGTGCGCGCGCTCGTCGATGGCCCCCTGCATCTGATCCACCGACTCGATCGCGCCACCAGCGGTGTGGTCCTGATTGGTCGCAATGCCGAAATCGCCGGTACGCTCGGTCGCCAGTTCATGCAGCGCGAGGTCGAAAAAACCTATCTGGCGGTTTGCCGGGGCTGGCCCGAGGAAAGCGGCGAAGTCGACAGTCCGCTGCCCGGTGTCCGCGAGAACAGTGAGCGCAAAGCCGCGCTGACCCGCTGGAAGCGCCTCGCCGAAATCGAGGTACCGATCGCGATCAATCGCTATCCGCAGCAGCGCTACGCGCTGGTGGAAATTTCGCCTGAAACCGGCCGCTACCGGCAGATCCGGCGCCACTTCGCCCATCTTCGCCATCCGCTGATCGGTGATACCAGCCACGGTCGCAGCGAACACAACCGTCTGTTCAAGCAGTACTACAGCGTGCATCGCCTGCTACTGCACGCGTGGCGATTGCAGTTCGACCATCCGCTCGATTCGCGGCGCATGCGTATCGAAGCGCCGCTTGATGCCGAGTTTGCCGGGCTGCTTGCACGATTCGAGTGGGCTTTGCCGGATGGTTTCGACGAACCAGCAAGGCACTCAGGTGCCGGCGTGTAGGAAGCGGCTTCAGCCGCGATGCTCTTCTCGCATCGTGACGAAAGGCATCGCGGCTGAAGCGTGCTCCTACGAAAAACGTCGCTTCGCGATGGTTTGCGCTGCGAGGGCGGAACCCGAACTCTGCCGTCATTCCGAGCGGAGTAGAAATGCTTCGTCGAACTCGTCGTCGTAGATGCCGCCCGTGCACAAGTCTTCTATCAGCGAATGCATCTCGATGTGGAACCATTTCCTGAATTCACGCAGGCCGCGCACCCTTGGCCACTTCGACTCGTCGGTGTGCCAGCCGCCCAGTTCACGTTCGAACAGTTCAGCGAACACCCTTTTCAGGACACGCTCCTGACCCTTGTCGTCTTCCCATTCGGGCACGAGGTAAACGGTTTGTTCTCCCTCCACGTCCGGAACGATGCCGCTGTCATCCAAGGTTGCTGCCCATTCGAGGAACGGTTTTGCCGGACGAAGAATCATTGCGCCGCGATTGATCATGCTGGATACCGGGAAGTGGGACGATGGGTGAAGGAGCAACTCTACGTCAACATGTTGTCCGAGGCTGATCAGCTGCGATCAACGCACGCAGCGATGTGCAAGGCTGACAGTTGCGTTTTTTGATCTGCTTGAAGCGCACCCGTCTCATGCAGTAGCGCGCGGCTCATAAAGAAATCGCTGAAACCCGGCAAAAACCTGACCAATCTCTTCCGGCGCGCCCAGATCGGCTACCGCGTCGGCGAGGGAATTGTCGTAGCGGAGTCGCAACAGCGGCGTGAGTTTGTCCGGGTCGAGTTCTTCCACGCCCACACTGACGTAGTGCTGCAGGACGAATTCAAGGAACAAGCGCTGTCTGGCATTGAACGACGTTTCGATGTGCGCTTGAGCGCGTGCAGCACGGACTTCACGCGTGACCGGCAGCTTGGCATAAGCCACGTGTGCAAGCACGTCGAAGAGATCGCTGTTCTCGGCGTCGATGATCTTCTGCATTTCGGCCAACTGATCGTGCCCGAAGCCTTTCTCGGCGAGTCCTTGCAGCAGCTTCTTGCGTGTGCCCGGCACACTCCATAGCGCTCTGAGTTGGGCCTCGTCGCTGAAGAACTCCGGTAGCTTGCCGAACAGCATCTCCATGAACTGCTGTGCCGACATCGGCGTGCCGTCCGCATGCCAGAACGTCGTCATCATCATGTGCTGGATGCTTCGCTCCTTGCCATCGGCCAACTTGACCTTGACCTTCACCTTTTTCTTGCAGGTGCAGGGCGACTGCCCGCATTTCGCGCACGGCTCTTTTTCACAGGCGCACGGCTGTATTCCGCACACGGCGCACGTCGGTGGATCCTCGCGGATGCACACGCAGGGATGAAAACCGCACTTGCTGCAGACTTCGGGTTCCAGCGGCTCGCCATCCCACTCGGGATCGTTGAAGTGGTGGTGCGCCTTCACGAAATCGTAGATCGTGAAGTAATCCTTGCCGTCGTAGAGTCGCGTGCCGCGGCCGATGATCTGCTTGAACTCAATCATCGAGTTGATCGGGCGCATCAGCACGATATTGCGAATGTTGCGCGCATCGACGCCCGTCGAGAGTTTCTGTGACGTGGTCAGGATCGTCGGGATCGATTTCTCGTTGTCCTGGAAGTCACGCAGGTGCTGCTCGCCCAGTTCGCCATCGTTGGCCGTGACACGCTGACAATAGTCTGGGTCGGTGCTGGTCTTCATCTGGTTGATCAGATCACGCACCGCCAGCGCGTGAACCTGCGTCGCGCAGAACACCAGGGTCTTTTCCTTCTGGTTGATCTGCGCCATGAAGATTTCCACGCGCTTTTGCTCGCGTGCCTTGATCTCGATGATCTTGTTGAAATCCTTTTCCTCGTAACGCTTTCCTGCTTCCACCTCGCCTTCGACCACGGTGTCGTCGGCGGTATAGACGTAGTCATCCAGCGTGGTCTGGATCTGCTTGACCTTGAACGGGGTCAGGAAGCCATCGTTGATGCCTTCCTTGAGCGAGTAGATGAACACCGGCTCGCCAAAGTAGGCGTAGGTATCGGCGTTGTCCTGCCGCTTGGGCGTGGCGGTCAGGCCGAGCTGCACCGCAGGCGCGAAGTACTCCATGATGCCGCGCCAGTTGCTCTCATCATTTGCGCCACCGCGATGGCATTCGTCGATGATGATGATGTCGAAGAAATCCGGCGGGTACTCACCGAAATCGTAGTTTCGCGGCCCTTCCTGCGGGAGGCCGCCGAGTGACGGCTTGCCATCCACCACGGGGCCGCTCATGAAAGTCTGGAAGATCGTGAAGAACACACTCGCGTTCTTCGGCACCCGACCTTTCTTGCGGATGTCGGCAGGTTTGACCCGTATCAGCGCATCGTCCGCGAACGCGGCAAAGGCGGTGAAATCGTTGTAGGCCTGATTGGCCAGCGTATTGCGATCGGCAAGAAAGAGAATGCGCGGACGACGCGTTGGCTCACCGCTCGGATTCCAGCGTGCCTGAAACAACTTCCACGCAATCTGAAACGCAATGGATGTCTTGCCTGTGCCGGTGGCGAGCGTAAGCAGAATGCGCTTGTCATCCGCCGCGATACGCTCCAGCACGCGGTTGACCGCAATTTCCTGATAGAAGCGAATCGTCCAGGTGCCACTCTTGTCGGGATAGGGCACGGCGGCAAAGCGGTCGCGCCAGGCGTTGGCTTTCGCAAACGTCCGCGCCCAGAGTTCGTCCGGTGTCGGGTACGCAGCAATCTCGGACTCTTCGCCCGTCTGCATGTCGATCGCGTAGATGCCTTGGCCATTGCTCGCATAGCTGAAGCGCACGGCGAGCTTGCCTGCGTAATTCTTGGCCTGCGCCACTCCTTCGGTCAGCGCCTCGTTCCGGGCCTTGGCCTCGATCACGGCAAGCTTGGTGTTGCGGTACTCCAGCACGTAATCCGCGATCAACGGCTTGCCACGCCGACCTTGACCCTCGATCCGACCCAGCGTGATCGGATATTCGCGCCGCACGCGGCTGCCTTCAACCACGCCCCATCCCGCCGCGGCAAGGGCGGGGTCGATATGCTCGGCGCGGGTCTCGGCTTCGTTCACTTCTTCAGCTTAGCCGCTTCTTCGAGGATGCGGTTTTGCCTTTCTGTGACTTTCCTCATTACCTCGGTGTAGACCCGCTTCCTTTCAGCAGAGGACGCGTTGCGGATGAAGTCGGAAAATTTAGTAGATCTGACGGGCTTGGGCTTCCGCGTAAAGAGAGCCACGATCAGGCCGCCACATCGCGCTTTGCATCCTCAAGGATTTTCTTGGATACACCGAGTTTTTCCAGCGCGCGAGTCAAGCGTTCGATCTTCTCGGCCGCCGAACTTGCGTAGGTCGCTTCGTCACGACGCAGACCTTCGCTGATATACGACTTGAGCAAGGTCTGGTATCCGCTAAGCCCCTTCCGAGGCGCGATGGTTTTGAGGCTTTCCACCACATCGACCGGAATGCGCAAGGTAATGCTGGTGACCGGCCGATCCTTGGCAAGGCGCTTTTTCAAGGTTTCATTAAGCATATAGGGCCTCCTCGTGAGGTTCGGCGGGTCTCGCGGAAACAAGTCGGATGAATTCGCCCTCGAACACGATATGGACGACAAACAGCAGCCGTCCGTGAGTATCGAATCCGATGACCGCGTCCCGCACTTCGTCATTGCGGGATGCATCGATGAGCACAACAAGGGATCCAGAAACACGGTCGCCGCATCCTCGAAGCGGATTCCATGTTTGCGGAGATTGCTCGCCGCCTTCACAGCATCCCAGACGAAATCGCTTCCGCCAATCTGGTGGTGTTCGTCCACGAAACGAGTGTGCCCTTTCGTATTTACAATGTCAATACGGATAACTCATTGTTCCCGCGTGGTCGCCGCGCTCATTTTTTCGGCAAGTTGCGGACTTTTGGCGGCGGCAGAAAGTTCTCGCCCGAGACTACCTTTTTCCCCGTCCTGCGTTCCAGATCCAGCCTCGCGCGA
>JBBRBU010000154.1:0-4746 GCA_038205505.1 Lysobacterales bacterium
TTCGCCGAGGTTGGAGGTCGCGGCATCGAGAAGCTGCGCGCTGCCGGAATCGTGGTCGAGAGCGGTCTCATGGCTTCGCTTGCGCGAGATCTCAATCGCGGCTTCCTTTCGCGTATCGAGCGCCATCGACCGTGGCTGCGGCTCAAGCTCGCAATGAGTCTCGATGGCCGCACCGCGCTGGCCAATGGTGAATCGAAGTGGATCACCGGCGCAGCGGCACGCGTCGATGTGCAACGCTGGCGCGCGCGCAGTTCCGCGATCCTGAGTGGCATTGGCACCGTGCTGGCTGATGATCCGAGACTGACTGCTCGTGTTGCTGATCCGGAAATTGATCAGGGCGACGCGGCGATCGTTGCGCCACTGCGGGTCGTTCTCGACCGACAATTGCGCACGCCCGCCGCGTCGAACGTGCTTGATGGCAGCGCACCGACCCTGATCCTGCATGGTCGCGATACCGGGCCCAACGACTCGCGCTTCGAGCGTGTCGAGCTTGCCGAGGTTGAAATCCGTGACGATCGGCTCGACCTGTCTTCGGTACTGGCGATTCTGGCAGCACGCGAGGTCAACGAGATCCAGATCGAGGCAGGGCCGACCTTGTCAGGTGCGCTGATGGCTGCGGGCCTGGTCGATGAGTTACTGCTTTATGTCGCGCCCGTGTTGCTCGGCGATTCGGCGCAACCTCTGCTCGGACTGCCTGGTTTGAATGAGATGAAGGCGCGCTGGAAACTCGAAGCGATCGATCAGCGCATGCTCGGTCAGGATTGGCGATTGTTGTTGCGGCCTGTGGAGAATTGAGTGTTTACCGGAATCATCCAGTCGATCGGCCAATTGCTTGAGAGTGAACAACTCGGTGGCGATCGTCGCATGGTCTTCACTACAGGCTCGATGGACCTCGATGACGTGCGTACCGGCGACAGCATCGCCGTAGGAGGAGTTTGCCTCACCGCACTCGATATCACGGAAAATTCGTTCGCCGCCGACGTCTCGCTGGAAACACTCAAGCTGACCACGCTTGGCGCGCTCAAGCGCGCAGCGCCCGTCAATCTGGAAAAGGCACTGCGACTGAGTGACCGTCTCGGCGGGCACCTTGTATCGGGTCACATTGACGGACTCGGTCGCGTCGTCGCAATCCACGCTGATGCACGCTCGCAGCGATGGACGTTCGAAGTGCCGGCCACGCTTGCCCGCTATATCGCCAGCAAGGGTTCGATCTGCATCGATGGCGTCAGCCTCACGGTCAACGAGGTCGATGGCCTGCGCTTTGGCGTCAACCTGATTCCACATACCCAGGAAGTGACGACATTTGGCGCGCGTCGTGTTGGCGATGCGGTCAATATCGAGGTCGATCGCATGGCGCGCTATGCCGAGCGGCTGATCGAATTCCGCGAGTAAAACTCCTACAGGTAAAGCCGCGAACAACATCAAACATTCTGCACGGAAACACGCCATGAGCTTCAACACGATTCCCGACATCCTCGACGACATCCGCGCGGGCCGCATGGTCGTGATCCTCGACGATGAGGATCGCGAGAACGAGGGTGATCTGGTCATGGCTGCCGAGAAAGTACGCCCCGAAGACATCAACTTCATGGTGCGCGAGGCGCGCGGACTGGTCTGCCTGACCCTCACTGCGGCGCGTTGCCGCCAGCTCGGCCTGAAACCGATGGTGCACGACAACACCTCGTCACATCACACCAATTTCACCGTTTCGATCGAGGCGGCCGAAGGCGTGACTACGGGAATCTCGGCCTACGATCGTGCGCACACGATCCGTACCGCGGTGGCAAGGGAGGCACGCCCCGAACATCTGGCCCAGCCCGGGCATATCTTCCCGCTGACCGCTCAGACCGGCGGCGTGCTCGTGCGCGCGGGGCACACCGAGGCGGCCTGTGATCTGGCCACGATGGCCGGGCTCGAGCCTGCCGGTGTCATCGTCGAAGTCATGGACGAAGACGGCACGATGGCGCGGCGTCCGGCGCTCGAGGAGTTCGCGCGCAAACACGGTCTCAAGATCGGCACGATTGCCGACCTGATCCGCTACCGCCTGCAGACCGAGAACACGATCGAGCGCGTGCGCGATGTCACTGTGGATACCGAGTTCGGCGCGTTCCGTCTCGTCGTATATCGCGATCTGCTGCAGAAGGCGCTGCATTTCGCGCTCGTGCGCGGTGAGGTCGGCGATGGCCAGCCGGTGCTGACCCGTGTGCATGTGCGCAACACGCTCTCCGATGTGCTGCACCTGCGTCGCGATGATCTCGGCCTGACCGTGACCTCGGCCTTGCGCCGCATTGCCGATGAGGATCGCGGTGTCGTCGTTGTATTGAGTGAAGCGGGCGAGGCCGAAGCGCTGCTCGACTGCCTCGCCGGAACGCCGACGAAAAAGGCTGCCGATCCGGCCAGCGAATGGCGACGCAACGGGCTCGGCGCCCAGATTCTGAGCGACCTCGACGTGCATCACCTGCGCGTTCTCGGGACTCCGCGCAAGCTCGTCGGCCTCGGCGGTTTCGACCTCGATATCGTCGGCTACGAGGATGTTTCAACGGATTGATGCCCCTGCGTTTGCAGAGGCATTGGCGTCGACATCAAAGCGAATCGAAATTCAGGATCGCATTGGTCACCAGCGGATAACTGCCGATCGTGGCCGCGCGCCACATCGGATTGATCCCGAACAGCAGGACATGACCCTTGCCGAGACGCGCATCGACCACGGCCGCCTGCCTGGCCAGCTTGCCGCCGTTGTCGAGCAAACCCGAGACGAGCAATTCATCGCTGTCTGCAAAACGCAGCAGGGCCCGCGGGCGCTGGCCTTCCGGAATCAGGAACAGGTTGTTGCGTGCCTGTTCGGCATTCAGCGGTAGCGCCTGCCACGGCTTCACCGACGGCAGCTCGGGCGGATCAACGTAACCGGCCCCTTGCGGCAAATCGATGTCGTCAGGGCCGCCACGACCGGTCGGACGCTTGTTGTCCTCGGCAGTCGGAACGCGCCCGTCGCCGCGAAGCTGGTTGCTGACCTTGAACGCCATGCCATTCTCGGAGTAGACCGTGAATGGCGCGTCATAGCCCCAGGTCACCGGGCTTTCGCGTTCGGTTGTCTGAGCGAGAACCAGGGTTCCGTTGATGCGCAGGTTGCCCTTGTCGGCGACGCTGACACCCGGCGCAAGTCCGCTGTCGATGGCGAACTGGGCGGTATCCATCGAGGTGATCAGCAGGCCGCCGTCGCGGACGAATTGTTTGAGGTGATCGATGCCGCTGCCACCGAGTCCCGGGCGGATATCGTCGGTGCTGTCGATCAGGCCGAGGTTCGGCGTCAACGATGATTTCTTCCACGGCATGGCATTGCCGTACATCGGCAGGCCGTCGACGATCAGCTGCGTGCTCGAATAGCCGACCGGCCCGAACAGGATCACATCGAACCGTTTGCGCAGATTGTCACTGCGCGCGACATCCTGGGTGCTGATGTAGCTGAACGGGATGCCGAGATCATCAAGCGCCATGCGCCACCAGCCCTCGGTCTGAGTACTGAGCCAGGTGTGCATGATCGCCACGCGCGGCAGGCCGAGCTTTCGCGTCGAGACCTCGGGTACGGAATCCGCATTGAACACATCGAGCCCGAGTCTGGCTGCCGCCTTGTCGAAATCGGAGTCGGCACGCCGCGCGATCAGCGATCCCGCGGCGAATGCTCGATCCAGGATCTTGAAGGCATTGCGGGCGATCTCGATCGATGTGCCTTTTGCGGCAAAGCGCAATGAGGCGAGTTCGGCCGATGCCGGATTGGCGATGATCCGGATCGGACCGCTGCCTGTTGTCGCCCTGGCCGGCAGCGGCCAGCTCACTGCATGCATCGGCGCCTTGAGCAGGGCCGCATCGGTGACGCGGACGAGATCGACGCCGAACTGGTCGCCGAGCGACCAGCCGGTATCGTCGTACGGATTCTTCTGCGGATCCTCCGGCGACCAGTACTGGCGATCGAGCAGGACATCGGCAATGCGCGAATAGGGTTGATCCATGCGCACGACGTAACTGCCAGCCGGGAACGTGCGCGTGGTCGGCGCCTTTTCCTTTGCTTCGCCTTTCTCTGCATCGTCGGACTTTTTCTTTGCCGGCAGTTGCACTGTCAGCTCCGCATCGAGTTGCTGAATCTCGGCCTTCTGCCGATGCAGCACTTCAAGCAGTTTCAGCTGCGCGCCACGGCGTGCATCGTCGGCGCTGAGCACGTAACCGGCCGGACCCGAGTCGACGGCCTTGGTTACCGATCGCTTCGATTTCAACCAGAAGTTTCGCAGGAACTGCTGGCCATTGCCGGCAAAATAGTCAAGCGCGGTCAGCATGGCGCTTTGTGAATAATTATTGTTGTTGCGCTGAGACCACATCACCTTGGCGCGCGGCGGATTCGGTCGATACCAGGTGCGTGAATATTCCTCCGGATCGAGAATGCGCTCCTCGGTATCGGCGCCACCATTGCCGAACGTTTCATATAACCGGCTGATACCGTTGTGGGTGGCGGCGATGAACATCAGATAGCCCGGACTCCAGGTATCGAACTCGCCATGCGTGAACACGCCGGGCAGGCCAAGCCGGGTCAGCGTATCGACATTGTTCCAGCCTAGCTGCTGCCATTCACCGACCAGCAACGGATCAACCCATGCGTTGTACGGCCCCGCACCGACTGTGTTGTCGTAAAGGAATGGCACCGATTCGTGCATGTCATGCAGAACCTGGGCGTGCCAATCGGTATAGGTGTTGATG
>JBBRBU010000155.1:0-4668 GCA_038205505.1 Lysobacterales bacterium
CACACCCAGCGCCAGCGGAATCGCCGGATTGCCTGGTACGAGTACGAATCGCGCTGGCGGCATCGCACCCGTCTGCCATGCCGGCGAACCGGACCCCGAATCGAGCGCGCTGAGTCGCGTATCTGCGGCAACGTAAACGCGCGCACTATCTGCGCCGAGCAGGCGCACAGCATCGTCGGCGACGTCGAATTGCCATTGCAGGTGACCGAGCTTGTCAAATTTCAATACACGCGATCCCGCTGAGGCTGCGTAGGAGTCGTTGCGAATGCTCGCGACAACGTCACCCTCTCCAGTCGCCTGCAGACCAGTCATGGCGCAGCGATTCGATTGTTGCGGAAGAGCGAAGTGCCTCAGGATTTCACCCGACTGCGCATCCAGCACGGCGATTGCGGCACAGTGGCCGACGGCAATCCGGTTTTCCGATAGATTGGCGAACCACTCAGCGGGAATGCGCCGCGTCCACAACAAGCGCCCATCTGCGCCTAGCCGTGTCACCGCATCGTGGCGATCACTGGCGACGAAGGCACCGCCATCGGATGCCGGAAACACTGGAGCCGCTTCGTAGCCTTCACTCAGCGGAATGATCGCCGACCACTCCAGCCCGCCATCCGCTGCCAGCCGAAAAATCTGGCCACCGTGCTCGGAATAGGTCAACTGCGACATGAGCAAATCGCCATCGGCATCGAACTGCAAGGCAAATGGCACGTCGAAGTAGGGCGACAAGCGCGCGTGACCGAGAGTTGGCGGAGCCATCACGGTCCAATCGCTGCTCCAAACCGTTGTCAGCGCGCAAGCGGGACCGGTCAGCCAGGCCAGGCCGACCAGGGTCACGCAACAGATTGTTGCTGCAACTTTCATCCCGTGGCCCTCGTTGGCCTCCCGGCTGCCGTGTCGCCCCGCCCGGAATTCAGTGCGCATCGATTCAACTGTCCAAGAATCGAATGGACGAACCGGGACAGCGCTTCGTTGCAGCATACCCGATCCTCTACAGCTCGAACTTCTCGATATTTCCTCAATGCCGGACACGAAATCGGGCGCGAAATCGGGAGGCGCGAAACCGGGACATCCACAATCCTGCTTGACTCTGATCAACAATCAACAGCCGGGACACCAGAAAGGAAGCAAACGGAAAAAGGGGTCAGGTTGGACCACCCCTGATTGCTCGGCCATCAATCACCGAAAATTTCCGGATACGGATGACACAAGGGAAAATGACGGGGGATTTCTCCGGCACGACAAACGCGTCGCCCCATGCAAAAAGTTGCGCAAACTCTCATCTAGGCGCCTTGCCTTTCATTTATGCTTGCCAACGATTGCGGCCTTGTCCGATTGTCCAACTGAATTATGGAGAGTACGTCTATGAAGAATCGCCTGTTCCTGCTGGCATCCATCTCTGCCCTGATGTTCGCGTCGGGAGTCGAGGCCGCCCTTGTAGCGGATTATCAGTTCCAGTCCAGCTACTCGAGTTCGGTCGGCTCACCGCCCGCGTTGATGCCGGTGGCAACGGGTCAGTCATTCGTCACCGACACGGTCAATGGATCCAGCACAACCGTCCTGCAGTTTCCGGAAGGCGCGGGCTTGTCGCTTTCTTCGACATCCGGCGTGATCGCAAACGGCACCTTCAGTATCGCCTTGCTGGTTCGCCTTGACGTGATCGTTGGCTACCGCAAATACATTGACTTTACCGCTGGCTTGGCGGACACCGGTCTGTATAACGAATCCGGCAAGCTGGCGTTGTACACCACCTTCGCTGGCACGCTGTCGCCGATTCAGGCGGGCGCCTACCATCACGTTGTAATCACCCGCGATGGTGCCGGCAATGTGGCTGGCTATGTCGATGGCGTAACCCAGTTTTCCGGCATCGATACGGCAGGGGAGGCCCTTATTGACGCCAGCAATACCCTGCGCTTCTTCGTCGACGACACCTTCGTGACGGGCGAAGAGTCCAGTGGCGCGGTATCGCGGATTCGTATCTTCGATACGGCCTTGAGCCCGACTGAAGTCGCAGCCCTTGGCGGTCAGCCGCTGGCTCCCGCGACGCAACTGCCTGCGCTCTCGCCAGCGAGTTTGTTTGCATTGCTGGCCTCGCTCCTGCTGCTTGCTGGCTTGGCGTTGAGAAAGCGCGCCGCGAAGTAAAGGTTCGAACGCGCGGGGCAGGTCGGATTTCCGTTGATTTCCCGGACACATAAAACCGGGGAAAACCGGACCACCCTGCCCCCTTGCGCCTTCAACCCCCAGCGCGAAGCTGGTTGATCGCTTCGAGTGATTCGATGCGGATCTGCTCGTTCGGATCGAACAGGTGTTGTCGCAAGGCCTCGATTGCGCCTTGTCTCGCGGCGGCGTCGAGCCGCGTATCCGCCAGGATTGCATCGCGCGCAGCGATGTATTCGGCGATCCTGCGCTCCCAATCGGCGCGGGATTGGTCGAGTGAGGCGAGTCGATCGGCTGCGTTTGCGCCCCACAATTCCGCGCGCTCGGCATGCCGTTGCCCCGCTTCAGTATCGAGCGCTTCGAAGTGCCGGGTCTGGTCACCGGCCAGAAGCCCTGATGTCACCTCCGATTGGTTGCTGCGCTCGCCAGCGGGCATCGTCGATTCGAGTGCGGCGAGCTGGACCTCGCGTTCGGCCGCGGACAGAGTGACATCGCGCTCGATCGCCAGACGTTCCGCGCTGTTTTCGACGTAGCGATTCTCCTCCCCAAACATTGCCTCGGCGTCGGCGCCGAACCAGTCGCGTTGCACCGCGCGCACACGCGCAACCTGGTCGGCCAGATCGCCAGCAGGTGCCTGTTGCGCAAGTGCCTTGCGCATGGCGACATAGCGGTCGAACGCCTCGACCACCGCGGCGGCGACACGCGCGCCCGATTGACGGGTGACCTCGTCGATCAACAGCAGGCGGATTTCGTCGAGCGTGAACTCGCCGATCAGGCCGAGGTAATAGTCGAAATGCCGCAACAGGTCCCGATCCATGACCAGCCTGCCGTCGGTGTGCAGGGTGATCGCGCCGTCGACTCCGGTGCCGCGCAGCGAACTGCGACCGAATCGTTCGCGCAAGCCCTGCAACGGGTCGGGTGGAATCACCGCTGTTGGCGATGGCCGCGCATTCATCGGCTGCGACGTTGCGGCATGACGTGCTGACTGCCCTGCCCCGGTGTTGCTGACGAGCTGTGGGGCGTTCGCGACGACAGCCGCCTGGCGCTCCGCTTCGCCCGCCATCCACCACGCAGTGATGACGATCAGCAGCGCCACTGCCGAGGCAGTGGCGCGCTTCAACAAACGCCGACGTGTGGACACGAGGCGGCCCTGGGCTGGCTTACAGGCCGACGTTCTTGAGCCGGTTCGCGTGCGCCCGGATCACCGAAACCGGGTCCGCCTCGAACCAGCTGGTCAGTCCGAACACCTGATTCACTTCGTCGAGATGGTTCCAGCCGTAGTTGTCGCGCAGCACGCTGCCGAGGTGCGACGAGCAACGCCCGACCAGGCCATCGTTCTGTTCGAAACCAAAGAACAGGCTGCCCGCACCGAGCAGGGCATCGCTGGCGTCGAATAGATGCGTATGGACGGCCGTACCGCCCCACGAGTAATAGCGGATGCCGTTGACTGACGAGGCGCCCTGGCCGCACGAGGTGGTCGGCATCCCCTGCGGATGGCGCGCGTTGAACGTCGCGGAACCGCTCGTTGAAAGTGAAGCCAACGCGCCCAGCGCATTCTGCGGATCATCATCGCCCGACAAGGCTTCGATGAACGCGGAAACGGCGTTGACCAGTCCGGCCACAAGCGGCCGCAATGGCGACCCGGGTGGCAACGCGGCATTCAATCCATCGGCGACCTTGCTGCCCCGATGCGGCGCGCCAACCGAAGTGATCGAAGCGACCAGATCCGGGCGCACCGAGGCCACGTAGCGGATCGTCGGTCCGCCATGGCTATGCCCGACCAGGTTGAATTTGCTGTCGCCGTAGAGCGCACGCAGGGTATCGAGATCGCGGATCAATTGTTCGCCGCGGACCTCGGTGAAGTTGCTCGACGACACGTTCGCGACGTAGACGCGGGCGCCTCCCGAGATCAGGTTGGATGGAACGTGATACCAGTAATCGTAAACACCGAGTAGCGAATCGAATCCCAGCAGTCCATGCACGAGCACGACCGGGTAGCGGGTTTTTGTGTAGGTCGACGCGGACCACGCGGTCAGCGGGATGCAAAAGGACAACAGAATGGCGAATGCCAGGCGAACTAGGCGTAAAAGCATGCTTTCCTCCCCGAAAGTGCAATGCGCAGATGTGACGCCAGGGAAGTTCCGACCGATCGGTCCATTCCGCGACGCGGAATCAAACGTACGTTTGAATGGATTCGGCGTCAAGTGACTTTCTACTTTTCGGCAGAGCTATTTCATTGTGCAAAGCAGCAAATGCTCAGCGTAGCGACCGCCGAGGCAACGGTGCCGGCATTCCGCGCTTGTCCTTGGCATGGCGACAAGACCCCGGCAAAAAAGCATCGGTGTCGATCCGGGCGCTCAACCGGCGCAATTGCCGACATCGGGCTGCCCGCAAATTGCCCGAATCGGTCATCACTTCTCCTCATGCTTTCGGCATGCTGGCGCACCAACCTCCGTCAAGAGTCGAGCATGAATCGAACCGCCCTGCTGTCCATCGCCCTGCTTTTTTCCGTATCCG
>JBBRBU010000156.1:0-4604 GCA_038205505.1 Lysobacterales bacterium
TGTTGGCCTGAAGGCCTCTCCTACGATAGCCGAGCGAGCGACGCGGGTTTCTTGGGTGGTGCTTGCGTTGATGCTTCGTTGTTGGCCTGAAGGCCTCTCCTACGATAGTCGAGCGAGCGACGCGGGTCTCTTGGGCGGTGCTCGCGTTGATGCTTCGGTGTTGGCCTGAAGGCCTCTCCTACGATAGCCGAGCGAGCGACGCGGGTTTCTTGGGTGGTGCTTGCGTTGATGCTTCGGTGTTGGCCTGATGGCCTCTCCTACAATAGTCGAGCGAGCGACGCGGGTCTCTTGGCCGGTGCTCGCGTTGCTACTTCGTTGTTGGCCTGAATGCCTCTCCGCTCCGTCGTAGGAAGCGGCTTCAGCCGCCCCGGAAAAGGGACTTCCTGCGGTCGCGATGCACTTCGCCAACCCTGCGTACAAGCATCAAGTACGGAGGTCTCTCCTGCAATCGCCATGCGGTGCGTTCATGGTGCCGGTGATTCAAACCCGCTGACAAAAATCCGGTCACCGATGCCAGCGATATCGGCAATCACCGCGATGCTGGTCTTGAGGATCGCGCCACCCATGGCCTGGGCATTCGGCCCGACGTGATCCGGCGTGTCGGTACTTCGGTGGTAGTAAGGATAGATTTCGTTGTCATTCTCGATCGCGAGCAGAGTGCGCTTGCCGGCTTGCAGATACGGCATGTGATCCGATCCGAACGGGTTGGTGCTCAGGGTCACATGCAGATCGGGAACATAAGTCGCCGCAGCGGCGGCGAACTGGTCGAGATAGGCATTCCATGTCGAATAGCTTTCAAACAGGACATCGAGCTGGTTGTCCGCGCTGTAACCGATCATGTCCATCGTCACGACTGCCTGCAGCTTGGCGAGGTCACCCGAATTCTGCAGTGCGGCGACATGTGCATAGCTGCCATACAACCCTTGCTCCTCACCGGCATAGCACATGAAGAGGATGCTGCGTTCCGGGGCGAAGCCGACCAGCACGCGCGCAAGTTCGATTACACCCGCACAGCCCGACGCATTGTCTTCGGCGCCAGGCGTGTTCAGGGTCGAACCGATATTCGAATTTCGCGAATCGTAATGTCCGCCGACGATGATCCACTGATCCGGATATTGCGTGCCGGTCCATCGGCCGATCACATTGTTGACGCTGATCTGGCCGCCACCGTTTCCTGGCATCTGGAACGCCGGTGCACTTACGGCCAGCCCGAGTCCGCTGAATTGCGTCTCTATCCAGGCGCGCGAAAGAGCCAACTCCGAACCGTAGCTTGAACGGTCCCAGCCGGTCAGCGTGGTCAGATCGGTAAACCAGCGCGCCGTATCGATCGAATCAACGATGGACTGGATCAGCGGATCCGCCGCGGCGGGCGCGGAATCCGGGCGATAGCGATGGGCAACGACGGTATCGGGCTCGACTTCGCGCCACTCATCAGAGTGCCCGTCGTGAACGCTTGGCAGAGGCGTCGCCAGTTCGTCTGCGCTGAGTTCGCGCAATTCCCAACGACCGCCATGAGCAATCAGTCGACCTGGAGCGTTGGCCTCACGCACACAGCCGATTGCATGCAAACGCAACCGCTCACGGTCGAAAGCAATCATCTCGCCAAGCACTTCCCGGTCCGAAGCCGCCTTGCGCACCTCACCGCGATCGCCAACCAGAAGCAATTGGTCGCCGAGCTCGAGCCACCAGCGGACATGAGCATTCTGTTTGCGTGCGGCTACCTGCAAGGTGTCGGCATCACGGATGTCAACGACGATCGCGCTTTGCTGCAGGAGGGCTGGAGGGGTGGGCGGGGCATCAACGGTGGGCACGGGTGATCCTGTCTATCCGGTGGGTGGCGATGCGCCAAATCGCCCATTCAGCCCGCATTGTAGTCACAGGGCCGCGATCGGCCACGTGAAATAGATCCGGCAGGTTGCCGGTCTGTTGTCGTGAACATGTGGCGTAGTAGCCGCGTGAACCTGAACGATGCGGTTCCCTCCCCAACGGCAAACCGCATCTGTTCGGGTGCTTTCTTCGTAGATAGCGGAAATGACGACGTTTCGCTGCGTGAAAGTTTCGCGACCGTTGCGTAATCGTAAACAGGAGATTGACCCATGAATCGACGAATGATGTTGCAACACCTTGGAGCGTTGGCGCTAGTGCCTCTGCTGCCTTCGTGCTCGCGCGCCGCCAACGAACAAGCCAACGGACAAGTTGCAGCGAAGGCAGGCGCGATTGCACCGCTCGGCAAGCCGCATGAGGAGTGGCGCGGCGTGGTCAGTGCCGCTGCCTACGCAGTTCTGTTCGAGGAAGACACCGAACCATCGCGTAGCAGCCCCTTGAACGAGGAACACCGGGAAGGGACGTTCATCTGCGCCGCCTGCCGCTTGCCGATCTTCAAGAGTGCGAACAAGTTCGAAAGTGGCACAGGGTGGCCGAGCTTCACCCAGCCAATCGCCGGACACATCGATACCAAACGTGATTTCAAATTGGTCTGGCCGCGTACCGAATACCACTGCGTTCGCTGTGGTGGACATCAGGGACACCTGTTCGATGATGGCCCCAGGCCTCGCGGTGAACGCTGGTGCAACAACGGCCTCGCCCTCGAGTTCGTTCCGCAAGGCCAACCGCTGCCCGAGTTGAGGAGTTGAGAATGAATTTTACGAGAATACGACTGTTGCCCCAGGCGGCCACTGCGGCCCTGCTTCTGTCCATGTTCGCGATGAGTGCGTGCGCAGGGCCGGCCAATGACGCCGCAAAACCATCCGCAGCGACCAGCGGCAAGACCGAATCGGCGATCTTCGCGGGTGGCTGCTTCTGGTGCATGGAGCCGCCTTTTGACAAGCTCGCGGGCGTGATCTCGACAACCTCGGGTTATACGGGAGGCAAGGTTCCTGATCCCGGCTACGAACGGGTTTCAGCTGGCGGCACCGGTCATGCCGAGGCGGTCAAGGTCGTTTTCGATCCATCCAAAGTCACTTACAAGAAGCTGCTCGATGTGTTCTGGCACAACGTCGATCCATTCGCGATTGACCAGCAATTCTGCGATCACGGAGATCAATACCGAACTGCGATCTTCACCGATGATCCCGAACAGATGCGACTCGCCGAGGAGAGCAAGAGCGAACTCGAGGCTTCAGCTCGCTTCGACAAACCCTTCGCCACCCAGATCGTCGCGGCATCGACCTTCTATCCCGCTGAGGATTACCACCAGGACTACTACACGAAGAATCCGGTCCGCTACAAGTTCTATCGATACAATTGTGGACGCGATGCGAGGCTTGAGCAGATCTGGGGGAGTTCGGATCATTGATTGATCGGCGGGTCACTCGCAACGCAAGGCCTGCAGCGGACTCGTTGCCGCTGCGCGCCTGGCTGGAATCCAGCAAGCAAACAAGGTAGTTGCAATCACCGCGATGACTGTGCAGGCGATGCTCAGGGGATCGATCATGCTGACGCCAAACAATTGTGAACGCAGGATCTGGCCGAGCAAGAGTGCGAGTGCTGATCCAATCGCAACTCCGACGATTACAAGTCTTGCTCCATCTCTAAGCACGAGACGAAGAATCGTCTCGCGCGTCGCGCCAAGCGACATGCGCACGCCGAACTCGCTTGTTCGCCGCGATACAGAGAAAGCGATGACGGCATAGATGCCGATTCCGCTCAGAGCGAGCGCACAACCGGCAAAAAGCACAAGCAGAAGCATCGGCGTGCGTCGTTCGGCCAGTGATTGGTAGATGCGCGCATCCATCGTCGTGATGCCCCAAACCGGTTGCTCCGGATCGATACGGGCAACCCCCTCGCGCAGAGGGCCGATCAGATTGCCGATGTCGCTTCCACTGCGGATCACGACACGAAAGATCCGTGACGTTGATTGATTCTCGGGGAAATAGAGCGTCGCATTGCCTCCAGCATCGGACAGCCGGTTGCGCTTTATCGTGGCGACGACACCGACCACGGTGTGCCAGCTCAATCCTTCCAATTCGCGCGTTGCGATACGTTTTCCAATCGGATCCTTGTCGCCGAACACCAGTCGGGCCAGATCGGAATCGACGATGACAACTGGTAGCCCGGTTTCGCTGTCGCGAGAATCAAAATTTCGCCCCTTCAGCAGGGAAATGCCCATGGTGCGGAACAAGTCGTCACCAACGGCCTGTAGATAGGCCGATGTCGAGCGAACAACATTCTGGCTATCCTCGAAGAAGAAGGTCGTGCTGTCGTAGTCCGTCGAGAACGGCAGACCGCTGATCAACGCAGCAGACTGCACACCCGGAATTGCCTTTACCGCCTCGATGACGCGCTCGCGAAACTGCTTGGTCTTCTCGACGTCGCGGAAACGGTCGCGCGAGAGGTTGAAGTTCATGCTGACCAGGTGACGGCTGTCGAAACCAGGCGATTCCTGTTGCAGGCGCCAGAAGCTGTGGATGAGCAATGCGCCGTTGACGAGCAAGGCGACAGCGAGAGAAATTTGGGCAACCGCTAGCGCATTGCGTGTGCGATTCGCCGAGCGGTTGCCTGACTGTCCGCGCGAACCGCCGTGTAGCGCGTGCGCGGGTCGCTCATGCTGGATCGACAGCAGCGGGAGCAAAGCAAACAACGCGCAGGTCACCACGCTCAGCAAG
>JBBRBU010000157.1:0-4530 GCA_038205505.1 Lysobacterales bacterium
CATCGTCCTTCCAGGCGGTGATCCGCAAGCCGCTCTTTCCCTGGCCGAATCGATCCGCGCAGCTTGCTGGAGCCTAAACGTCAGGGCGACAGAGGGACCGCCCATCCGCTTCACGATCAGCGCTGGTGTTTGCGAGATCCCGACAGGCGGCACGTTCGACGAAGCGCTGATTCGTGCCGACAAGGCGCTTTACGTCGCCAAGCGCGAGGGTCGAAACCGTGTGCAGGTCTGCGCAGAGAGTCAGTTGCGGGCGTAGCAAGGCATCCTCCGTCCTCGCGTACCAGCGCGACCTCCAAGCGACGATGCATTCCACCAAGGAGCGAAAACGTTGCTGCGTTGGCGACTCGCTGACCGCATTGCGAGATCTCGTCAGCATCGATCAAGGCGTCGCGGGCTCAACCGAGCAACATTTGATCGCGGCCGTTTTCCTTGGCTCGATAGAGCGCGGCATCGGCGCGGGCAATCCATACTTCAAGCGGCAGTTCGGCATCATGCTTGATCGCGACAAGACCGATACTCGCGGTTATCCTGATTTCGCAGTTCGGGCCTGCGATCTGCGTATTGCGCAGACGCAGCAGCAACTGGTTCGCCCAATGACTCGATTGCTCGATATCGCGATCGAAGAGAAGGCAAATGAACTCCTCGCCACCATAGCGACCGATCACGTCGCCTGGTCCGGCCTGCGATTTCAGCAGGCCTGCGAATCCGCGCAGCCCTTCGTCGCCGGCAATATGTCCGAAGCGATCATTGATGGATTTGAAATGGTCGAGATCAATCAACGCAATGCAGATCGGATGCTCGCGCTCGCTGCGCAGGATTCGCCGCGCTTCCTCAAGTGAATGGCGTCGATTGAAGACGCCCGTGAGGCCATCCCGGATCGAGAGTTCATAGAGCTTCTGGTTGGCGAGTGCGAGGTCGGATTTCTGTTGCTCGATTTCGGCTGTGCGCAGCCGGACCTGCTTGATCAATTGGCGCTCATTGTTGCGAATGCCGACAATTCGTTGCCGATACAGCATCCAGGCGAATAGCACCAACACGGTCAATGCGACGACACGGACCAGGGTTCGCTCCCACCAGAATGGCGCGACATGCAACGCGAGGATCTTGTGCTCGACACTATCCGGCACATCATTTTCGACGATGCGCAAGTAGACATTGCGCTCTCCAGCGGGCAGGCTCAGGAAATTGCCGACGTCGGAGTCGGCGGCGACTACCCATCCCTGCAAGCCATCGACGCGGAATTGCAGACGCTGGTCTGCTCGGCTTGCACCGATCAAGTTGAAACCGAGAACCACTTCGCGCTGCCCCGGCAGAAGACGCAGTCGACTGGCATACGGCGGCGAGGCATCGAGTGCGGCCTCGTCGCCAATATCCGCTGCGCCAAGCATGATGCCATCGAGCCTGACCTTGCCAAGCAGTGGAATCAGTTTCTGCCGTGGAGGAATCGCGGCACGCGGATCAAACAGCTGCACCCCGTAAGCGGTGCCAAAGTACATGCGCCCGGACGCAGCGGAAAAGGAGGCGCGCTCGACAAACTCGTCGGCAAGCAAACCATCGCTGGCGTGGAAGGACTCAACCACCGAAGAACCGGGAATCAATCGCCGAAGTCCGTGTTGCGAACTAAGCCAGATTCCACCATCGCGATCTGCTTCAATCGCCTGGATGTCGTCGTCGGGCAGGCCCAACGGTTGCTCGTCGCATCTTGCAGAAACCGCGGCTATGTCGGACAGGTTCGAATCGAGCTTACACAGGCGACCGGCGGCGAAATACACCGTTCCACCGCTGACAATCTTGAGGTCGCGCACGAGGTCGCGGGGAATCTGCGGGCGCCTGATCACCCTCAACAAGCGATAGTCCGGGCCGAGCACGTAGACGCCGTGATAGGTAGCCAGCCAGATGCGTCCATGGGGGTCACGCGCCAACGCGTTGATCGTATCCGCCATCGCTTCGGTCGGACCCGACTCGGCAAAACGGATCTGGCGGACATGGTCGGCATCATTGATCAGCGCGAGACCGCTCGATGTCCCCACGAGCATTTCACCCGTCGGCAATTCGAGAAGATCGCGAACTCCGTCACCTGGCAGTCCAGCTTCGTTTTGTTGCCATTCGAAATGCCGCCATTGGTTGTTCCGCGGATCGAACCGATCAAGGCCGGCGTCACTGCCAGTCCAGACTCGCCCAACGCGATCTTCGCGGATTATCCAGACTACGCTCGCACCCGAATGTTGATTGCTTTCGATCGGCACGTGTTCAATCCTGATCGGAGTGTCCGCGACAGGATGCGTTGAGCGCTGCAATCCGGATCCATAGCCACCGAGCCAGAGCAAACCGTTGCTGTCTTCAAAGACCGATTGGACACTGCGCGTCATCAACGTGGTGTCGATGGCTTGCAACGCAGGCAGCGATCGGAACACCGTCGTGTTTGGCGGCACCTGGAACGCGCCGTTGGCCCAGGTTCCGACGAAAACACCGCCATCCTCCAATGCCAGCAGGCTGCGTACGAAGGAGAGCTGGGAGCCGCCGTCACGCCCCGACGACAGGTCGATGCTGCGCAAACAGTCGCAGTCCGATGCATAGCGGGCAATGCCGGTATCGAAACCGACCATCGGCTCGCCATCCATCAGCGCAATGCTGGTTACGCGCGAACTGGCGGTGGCAACTTCACGATTGATCCGACGCACTCCGTCCGCGCTGGCATGAAACAGACCGTGATCCCATGTACCAATCCAGTAGCCATCACCACCATCGCCGATGAACTCCTCAATGTTGACCCGACCGCCGTTCGGGAATGGCGCTGGCAGCTCCATGCGCTCAAACTGGCTGGAACCCGATGGCAATTTCGCTGCACCGGCCTGGGTTCCAGCGAGAACGCTGCCGTCGTTGTCGATGGCGATGCTCCACACGCGTGCGTGCGGCAATCCATCCGCACTCGGAAGGAAACTTCGATAGCGTGGCGCGCGATCAGTTGCGTCAAGATGCACCACACCTGCCCCGTCCGTACCGAGCCAGACCGAATGTTGAGCGTCAATTGCGATCGCCTGGATCGCGGTTGCCGGTAGCCCACCCTCCTCGGGAGAGAATGCAGTGACTTGCTCAAGGCGCAGATCCACCCGCAGCAATCCGACGCTGCGCGTGCCGACCCACAATAGATGGCCGTCACTCGCCATTGCCGTGACCGTGATGCCCTTCAGCGCGCTGGCAATCGCCGCTGGTGGTGCGGAAAATCGTTGACCGTCAAAACGACTGAGACCCGAGTCGGCAGCAAACCACAGGAATCCGAGGTCATCGGAGACGATTGATGTCGCCGAGTTGCGCAGCAGTCCGTCGTCGGAATCGAATTGGCGGATGGCCAGCACCGGAGCCGCGCAGACCACCAGAATCGCCAGCGCTAGCCAACTGATGACCGCACATGACTTGATTCCGATTTGATGGTGGGGATTCGGCACCTGTTGCTCCAACCCTCCGTTGCTCCAGGAGCATAACGCCGCAGCGGACTCGACGGCAGCGTTTGCGTGACCCAGTTGATCATCGATGATTCCGGAAGTCATCGCGGACTGCGCATCAGGGGGCTTGATCAGACTGTCCTGATTCGATGGCTATGGAGTTTCTCGTAGAGTGGCCGACAACTATCCGCCACTTTGGCGGCCTCTCCTTCCAGCGCGATATGGCAAGGCTGTGGCGGCTCGAAACCGGTTGATTTCCAGACTGAGGCATACCAGTGCGGCGCCCAGATGCCGTCGCTATCGCGTGGCCCGGCTGGCCAATGCAGCATGCTCTCGCGGAACGGAATCGAGAAATGCGTGCACAGCGCACGAAGATGCGATTCGGGAGCAGCGAGAAAGTCATCGGCATCGATCACCGGCGGGGCGAAACCGAAGCGATCGCAAACCTCGTCGAACAGACGAACTTCCTGCGGCAAGCCGATTTCCTCCGCACTGACGGTGTCGCGCGAGCGCAGGTAGGAGGCCACCACTTGCGCCGGGTCGCGGATCAGGAAAGCATGCACCAGGCCGCTCATCCAGTCGTGGTCGATGTGGGCGAGCATGTGGTGGCACATGTGCTTCTGGTACCAGATCGGCTGCTGATCAGGAATATCGCCGACCATTGCTGCCGCGACCTTGCGCCAATCGGTCTCGCCATCGGCGATTACTTCATCGCTGAGCGGGTGATCGAACCTTGTTTCGGCAAGATAGTGCGCATAGAACGGTTCGTCGCTGACAAAACAATCACCGCGGTTTTCCCAAGATCGCATCATTGCCGTGGAAAGATTGCGCGGCCCCGACCACATGGCGATGCGCAGCGGCGCCTGTGCGTCACTCATGCCGACACCGACCGCGCTTTGCGTGCGGCAATGTCTCGCGCGACATGCGCCTTGTACAGTGACTGGATGCGCTCGACCATCGGCCCGCGCGTTCCATCGCCCATGACGCGACCATCGATCTCGCGCACCGGCACGACCCCGGCGAAGGTGCCGGTGACGAAAGCCTCGTCGGCGCCGTAGACATCGGTCAGGCTGAAGGATTTCTCGAT
>JBBRBU010000158.1:0-4443 GCA_038205505.1 Lysobacterales bacterium
AGCTTCTGCCGAAAGGAGGTATCGAGCTGTCTTTTGCCGACCAGTTTTACGCGTTGGCAGGAAAAATCCGTCCCGTCTGAGGAACTGGCTCTCGTCCCTGCCAAAATTGCGTTCATCGTTGGCTAATGCGACACAACCCTGCGTAGCGGGCATGAAATGCGCTCAGGTTCAGGCTGGCTACGGTGTCGTTGATGAAATAGGCCAGATGGCCTTGGAGCAACCAGTCTTGCATGGCGCTGGGCAAGAGTTGTTGCTGTTCAGGGTGGTAGGGAATGTCGCTTGCACGCATGCCCGACATTGAATCTCAAACTTCAATAATCGGCATCAGGAAATTTCCTTCTGCCGCCCAGACTCCTGGCAGAAAGGTGCCGGCCCCTGTCAGACATCTTTCATGGTGAACGGCAGATTACGTAACCGTTTACCAGTTGCGTGATGAATCGCGTTGGCCACCGCCGCCGCCGTCCCGACGATGCCCAACTCACCAATACCCTTAACCCCCAGCGGATTCACAAAGTCGTCGCGCTCGTCGAGCATCTGCACGTTGACCTCGCCTATGTCGGCGTTGACCGGTACCAAGTATTCGGCGATGTCGGTATTAAGAAATCGCGCGCGCGCGCGGTCGACCAGAGTATGTTCGTGCAGCGCCGATCCAATCCCCCAGATCATGCCGCCCATTAGCTGGCTGTGCGCTGTCTTGCGGTTCAGGATCGTGCCGGCTGCGAAGGCACCATGGATGCGCGGGACGCGGATCTCGTGCGTCCAACGGTTCACACGCACTTCGACAAACTGAGCGCCGAACGCGAACATGGCATGTGTCTTCGTCACCGGGCCGGCTACGCCATAGCCGCCCTTGTAGGTGGTGCGCAGCGCTTGCTCGGTGAGTTCGGGATGTGCGTATTCGCCATTCGCAGTGGCCTCGCCACGCGGCGTCGCCTTCAGCGCGTCCAGCAACGACATCGATTTGCCGCCTGGCCCCTGCAACGCGCCGTCCATCAGCGTCACCTGCGCCGGGTCGACACCCGAAAGCGGGTTGTCCTTTAGCTTGACGACGCTGCGCACAATCTCTTCGGCCAGTTTCAAGCAGGCAACATGCACTGCTGAACCCGCGCTCGCCGACGTCACCGAGCCACCGGAAATCGGCGCGATCGGCAGGTTCGAGTCGCCCATGGACACTTCGACCGCCTTGACCGGCAGACCCAGCCGTTGCGCAGCGATCTGGCCCATGATCGTGTAAGCGCCGGTGCCGACATCGTGCGCCGCAAGTTCGACAACCGCAGTACCGGCACCGTACATGCGTACCCGCGCCGCCGACGGCGCGACAGCGGTCGGGTAAGTGGACGTCGCGCAGCCATAGCCGACGAACCAGTCGCCGTCGGTCATCGACTTCGGAGCAGTACTGCGCCGGGCCCAGCCGAAGCTCTTCGCAGCAGCGTCGTAACACGCCATCAGGGAACGCGAAGAAAAAGGCACTCCTTCGACCGGGTGCGTGCGCGTGTCGTTGACGCGGCGCAGTTCGACCGGGTCCATCGACAACTTGAACGCCAACTCGTCCATCGCCGACTCAAGCGCGAAGAAGGTCTGCATCTCATTGGGCGCTCGCATAAAGCCCGGTGTATTGGTGTCGCTGCGCGATAACCGCTGTTCGGTGTGGATGTTCGGGCACGCGTACATCGCCCGCGTCATGTGCGTGCCGGGGTTGATGACGTCGTCGAACTGCGATGTCTGTGCCGTCTCGATGTGCTCAAACGCGGTCAATCTGCCGTCACGACTCGCGGCCAGGCGGATCTTTTGCCGCGATTCGGGTCGGAACGACGCAACTGTATACATATGCTCGCGGCTGACCATAAGCCGCACCGGCGCGCCGACGCCGCGCGCCGCAGCGATCGTCAGCATCGCGTACGGCGGCAACCCGGCCTTTGAACCGAAGGCGCCGCCGACGAATGGCGAAAGCACCTCGACCTGCGTTTCGGCCAACTTGAAAGCAGCCGCAATACCCGCCCGTGCAGTGCGCACTGATTGCGACGGCATCCACACGGTCAACTGATCGCCGCGCCAGTGCGCGGTTGTCGCAAACATCTCCATCGGGTTGTGGTGCTGAAACGGTGTCGTGTAGGTCTCGTCAACCACAGCGACCGCCATTGCAGTGCCGGCCTTCAGATCACCCTTCGTCACGACGTTGTCCTCCTTCTTGCCTGCGATGAAGGACTTAGACGCGTCCATTTCGACCCGACCAGCGGCCGTGCTGTATTTGGCCTTGACCAGCGTTGCACCACGGCGCGCGGCAGCGGCGTTTTCGGCAACCACGTAGGCCACCGGTTGCCCAGCGTACTTGATGTCGGTCCCTGTCATCGGCCAAAAGCTGGCAGTGCCAGGGCCGCCCGCGTAGAAACCCTTCGGCGTTTCGTACTTCGGTATCGTTTCATGCGTGTAGACGGCGATGACACCCGGCTCGGCCAGCGCCTCGCGGAGGTCAATCGAAACTAATTGCCCCCGTGAAATCGACGAGACCACGAGTTCGCCAAAGAACATACCTGCCGGCATGAAGTCAGCCGCGTACTTGGTCTCGCCGCTGACCTTGCGCGGCGCTTCGTAACGCGTGACAGGAGTATTGATTGACTGAGCCATCACATCACCCTATCGCGCGTTGGTGAGCGGTCATCAGTGCGCCTGCAACAACATCGGCACCAAGTGCGATCTTGTATTCGGAATCCTTGAGCGGCGTGGCGTCGGCGAACGCCACACGGCCTGCTTCGCGCACCAAAGTTTCGCTGAAAACCTTGCCCTTGAGCACTGCCTCAGCAGCGCTAGCGCGCCATGGCTTGGCTGCGACACCACCCAGCGCGATGCGCGCGTCGCTGACCCGGTCTCCGTCGAGTGCCAGTCCTACCGCAGCCGAGACCGTGGCAAACGCATAACTCTCACGTTCTCGTGCCTTCAAGTAATGACTACCCTTCATCGCCGCAACAACAGGCACCTCGATCGTGGTGACAATTTCGCCGCGCCTGAGCGTAGTTTCGACCTCAGGGCTGTCGCCCGGTAGCCGGTGCAGATCGGCAAAGGGGAAACGGCGCGTACCGGCAGCCGATACTGCAGTGACAACTGCGTCGAAAGCGATCAGCGCCTGCGCCCAGTCGCCCGGATACATGGCGACGCAACGCTTGGATCCCCCCAAAATCGCGTGCAGGTGCGTCCGTCCTCCGTCGAGCGCTGCACAACCCGAGCCCGGCTCTCGCTTGTTGCACTCGTAGCTCGTATCGCGGAAATAGGGGCAACGCGTTCGCTGCAAAATGTTGCCGCCAAGCCGCGCGCTG
Source organism: Lysobacterales bacterium (assembly GCA_038205505.1). Lineage (GTDB taxonomy): Bacteria > Pseudomonadota > Gammaproteobacteria > Xanthomonadales > Rhodanobacteraceae > Dokdonella. The sequence continues at coordinate 3,312 of JBBRBU010000158.1, forward strand.
TTGCGTAGCTGGGGCGATGCGGCCTTCCACAATGATTCGCTGAGCGCTGGGCAGGCACTGCGCAGTTCCTGGTCTTCGCCGACGTCTGCCATCCGTGCCAGCGCACCAAAGTGAATGCTGCTGGCACCAACCTGAAGCCCCTGCAATTCTGAGATACCGGTAATATCGACGAGGCCTTTCGGAGCCATTACATCGAGCTTGAGCAGATCGATCATCGTCGTGCCACCGGCTAAAACCTGCCAGCCATCGTGAGCGCCGAGTTGTCGGACCGCGTCGAGCAGACTGGTCGCACGGTAATAATCAAAGTTGCGCATAGTGTTCAGCTCTTGCGCGCGTCGCGCACCATTTCAACCGCAGCAACGATGTTGGGATACGCGGCGCAGCGACACAGATTACCGCTCATATATTCGCGGATTTCGGCCGCGCTGCCGGCATGGCCCTCTGCAAGGCATGCCACGGCTGAGACGATTTGCCCTGGTGTGCAGTAGCCGCATTGAAGAGCGTCCTTCTCGGCGAAGGCCAGTTGCATCGGGTGCAGTGTACCGCCCGGCCCGGCCAAACCCTCGATCGTCGTTATCTTGGCACCGTCTACGGCAACCGCGAGCATCAGGCAGGAGTTGCTGCGTCTGCCGTCCACCAACACAGTGCAGGCGCCGCACTGACCGTGGTTGCAGCCGATTTTGGTGCCAGTCATTCCAAGCGTATCGCGCAGCGCCTCGACCAGCGTCGTGCGCGGCTCGACGGTCAGCATACGAAGCCTGTTGTTAATTATTAGGCGGATCGTCACTCTTTCGCTGGCCGAATTTGATACGTGTTCGGCGTCGGCAGTGTGGCCAGCCGCAGCGGTAGTCGCGGTTATTGACGCGCAACTGGGAAGTAGGCCGATCGAAACCCCGCTGACGGCCGTGCCGCGGAGAAAATTGCGGCGGGCCGCATCAGGTGGAGAGGTATCCGACACGTGTCTAAATCCATCAGATCAGGGCGACATTGCCAATTTGAAATGTGAGACAAAGCCGACTTTCGTGGCGTAGGGTGAATGTACCGTCGTATGTAGGAATACACGCCTCCTTTTTCGCAGAACTCGCGACCATGGTTCGCCTGATTTGCAACGAAACCGCGTTGCTCAGCGGTA
>JBBRBU010000159.1:0-4425 GCA_038205505.1 Lysobacterales bacterium
AATTCTCGACGCAGCGGGCGACGTTCCGGTGCCCCTGGCCGTCGATGGCCTCTTCGTCTACGGGACACTCATGCGCGCAGAGACGCGCCACCATGTGCTAGGGGACGCTGGCGTTCTAGTTGCACTGCTGGCTGAAGTGCAAGGGCGACTCATCGATTTAGGCGAATTCCCGGGTCTGATCGCCGCAGTTGACCAGGACGACGAAGTGCATGGTGAATTTCTCAAGCTGCATCGACTGGAAACCGTCCTTCCTGTGCTTGACCAGATCGAAGGATTTCGAGGCTTTGGCAAGTCCGGGTCGCTATATTTCCGAACAATCGTCTCGGTTCGCGTCGGCAACGGCCGCACTCGACCTGCGTGGGCCTACTTTTGCGCCAACCCCCCGTGCGACGCCCATCGAATAATTTCGGGTAGTTGGAGACAGCACCGGGGTAATCGCGACGAGTTCCTGATCAAGATCTTCAACGCCCATGTTTCTGCGAAACCGTCGGTTGCCGAAAGCGTGCAAGTTCAAAAGCGCAGCGAAGTCTTGGCGAGCCTCCCAGAATCGCCCGACGACGCCGTGCGTTCCGCCGGCCGCCAGTTTCTTGACGGCGAGCTTTCTGAGCGGAAGTTGGCCCAAGTCAGCGGCGAGTGGGCCGCACTCAGTGCGCCTTAGAAGCTCGGCGACGAATTCGTTTCCAAGTGTGCAGAGGTCGGAGGAACAGCCTCTGGATACCTCGCAGATCTCGATCGGCGCACCGCACTCGCCTTTCCCCGAGCCGTCGCTCTCGGACACAGGGCTGATCGCCGGGTTGCCTGCAAGCGCGCAGGGACCGGTTCCATGTTTGCTTGTGTGCCAGGGCCGGTAATCGACATGCTGAAAGAAAAGGGTTGGAACCATTGTGGACTTTGCCAGGATGACATCGAGTGGTCAGAGATCACCGAACAGGATCAAGCTCGATGGTTCCAGGCGTGTGAAGCGTCTGGGTTGCCGAAGTCGACCCTGCTCATCGGTGCGGTCGACTCTCGGCAGCATCACCCCGGGCGATCGGCAGCATCGCTGGGCAAGCGTGAGGGGGAGAGATTCCGGCTATGCCAGGAATAGCCTTGCGCTACGCGCCCTCAATGGGGAGAGATTCCGGCTGAGCTTGGTTTCCCCGCGTAGATCGCGTTCTCGCGTCGGGGGCAGGGGCGGCAAGGAATTGGCTGGCCTCGGACTGCGCGAATCAGTTGTAGGCAGTCGGACCGGGGCTCTGGCGGTCAGTGAGAAAGGAGCAGCAATATTTGGCTAACCCGTCGACATCCTCCGAGGGGCCGATGCGTCGCGCTCCGGCGCTAGAGCGAGCGAAATCCTGCCACGTTAGCCAGAACGTACCGCGGAGGTCATGCACAAAGCTGATCGAGGCGCACGACGCATCAATCATCGTAGACAGCATTCGTTCCCCATCCGGCCCAGCGCACTCGCCCAGTACATACATCACGATTAGTCGGCTGCCATCCCGATCTGCCTCCTCAAGGAGGACCTCGGCGACTTGGTCAGCGAGGTCGAACTCAGGCCAGATCGCCGCCGCCTTCAAGTTCCTGTGTCCGGTCGCCATGATGCGATTGCTCCATTACGCTGAAAATCTTGACCGATCGGCAGTTCTGTCGGTGTGGAAAACCGTGTGAGCGGGCTCGCGGACTAATCGGTGATCACGGCGGTTGCTTAGGCGTCGCCTAGGGCCGCGAATCCGACAGCTGTCATCTCGCGGTAGGCGCTGACTCCAGATGTCACTGATGCCACAACTGTAACGACGAGCGCGCCGCGCTTCGCGAGAATGGCAGCGTACCGTGTGCCCTTGAGTGCACCCTTGGCTACTCGCACGAACCCCCGCGTAACGTGCTTCGCCGCGACTGGCGAAACCCTTGCACTACGACCGAATCCGACGGAAGCGCCGCTGGCGTCGTTGCCAAGATCCCTGAACATTTGCTGCTTGGCATGGGCGAGCGGGTCGATTCCGATCCAATTCGCAACTTCCGTACCACCGGGAATTGCGTCAAGTAGCGCGACACTCAATGCAGCCTGCACGGCCCGAAGGCGAATCCGGGTCCGCGACCCGGTGGCCTTAGTCGGTCCAACCACTTGCAGAGCATCAGTCTCCATTGTGTACTCCTCCAAGCGCTTGAACGGAAGCTAGCTGCTCGTCTCTCAAGCTTGGGAGGATTCGAGGAGTGGCCCATCCGGCCAACACCAACACTGCACATTCGCGCTCACTCAAGGACGCGTGCATCACGTACGCAAAGTGACGGCTTGCCATCGATCTCGCGTACCAATAACTTAAGACCGACCGTGTCCTTGATTCTTATTTCACGCTGATCGCGCTTCCATGTCTCAAGATTATTCTCCGCGTACAGCGGCTTGCCCTTCGCCAATTCGGACAGTGTAGTTCCAAGCTTAAATGGCACGATTTCTTCGCCAGCGTGAAAATTGGCAGTGCCGAGGGCGCAGCTTATCGCCCGCCGCTCTAGGCGAATTCGGAAGCTCTTGCCGGGCACCTCATCTCGAATAGTCAGTGAAAAAGCTTCCGGCGCAAAAAACGCGTCTTCTGGCTGCGCGACGTTTAGCCGAACAGCTGTTCCCTCTATATCAAAAGGCGACCAGTGGATCGAATTTCCCGTGATCGGAACTCCAAGCGCACTTGTGAGCTTGACATTCAGTGATCGGAGTCGTTGAAACAAACCATAATCGTCAATAAGAATCCAGCCCAAGACCGGGACGATCGTGACGCCAGGGGCTAAATCAGAGACTTCGCTGCCGCGTCGTACCGCCGCTACGAATCCGAGGAGTGCGCACTCATCTTCGTCCATTCCATGGACAACGTGCCGCTCACGACCTTTCTTACCGATTGTCATCGCTTGCCCTGAAGAAATTGGCACATCGACCTTGAGCTCGTCAGCTATGCCGACAGTCGATGCGCCCAGCTTTAGCTCACAGGTTTGTGGGTTGATAATGCACTCACGCTGCGCGTCCGGAAGGCTGAGTAGTGCATCAAGGAATGATCTCTGTCCGTCACGGTTCTTCTGGAAAGCCAGTTCCATCGGAGAGAACCATGCAAAGTGCTCCCGCGCGGACGCCAATCGTTTCAGTAACTGCGCCCTTCCCGCCCCATGTACCTGCACGGCAAACGCTTGAATAAAGTATTCAGTGACAGAATGCGCACTATTCAACCCCTCCAAAGCGGTGTAAACCACGCGACCACCGACCGGCACAACGTTTGCTAGACATTCCTGATCAAGATCCAATTCCTCAGACAATTCCCTCCGAAGAGTGCGTTCCAACGTCGAATCGATGTCCGGTAAATCTCCAATGGGGAAGTATGGATCGAAGAATTGTAAACGCTCCTCCAGCGACACCGCCGATAGGTCACCTGGAGTTGCCCTTCCCCCAGGCAGCACGAACTCCCCCTTACTGCCTGGAAGCAAAGGTTGCCCTTCGTCGCGACGTACCAACAAGAACTTTCCATCGATCGCAATGGGCGCCCATGAGACCCACACTCTACGGATGGGCTGGGCGATGCAGGACGCGGTTAGTCTCGGACCTTCGAATCTTCGAATTAGCTCGCGTTGCCTCCGGATGCGCATTGGTGCGGCCTCCCAGAAACCGTCATCCAATACAGTCGGGCAGTCGGATGCCAGGCTCTCCAACATGCTTCGCGCGAACAGAAAAGCAGGGAACGACACGAAACGCCAACGTCCCGCAGTCAGTTCCCGCTCATCCAGGCACCTTGCGGCGCGCAACAGTTGTCTGACAACGACGAGAACTTGAACCGCTCCGTGCGTCCCTTCGGCGCTGCAGATAATCCGGTCAGAGATTGCTGATTCAAGGACAGATTCCAGATCAGAACCTTCCTCTGAGACGCGCGGCAACATCCGACTGATTGTCTTAATGAGGTTGATCATAGATTCCTAGGGTCGTCTCAAAGTGTTGCTCAAAAAAAGCTCATCGCCATCATTGCGGCAGTAGTTTTGTGCGGCATGAGCGTCGACGGTTGCTGGTGTTCGGTGAATCTATCAACTTTCTCGACATACTCACAAAAACCGGCAGCAAGCATTCCAAAAGCGGAAACGTCCACCTCCACCCGTTCCAACAGCACGAAGTCCGCGAGTGTCAAGATTGAAGCCTGCTTCCTTACTGCGTTGGATTTGTATTTCTTACGAATTAGGAAATCTTGGCTTCTCTCATCATCTTCTACGCGGTTGTCATTCTTGATCGCGGAAATCAATTTACTCTTGACATCTTCGCACTCTCGTCTGGAAGTCAATGGACTGGAGTTGCATGCACGGTACAAGTGCAACTCATGCGCCATCGTGGTAATTGGGAATTTCCACGCTGCCCGAAGCGCTATAGTCGCGATCAGCGCGAGCTGCGCAATAGTCATTGACTCGCCAAAATGCCGATGAGCG
>JBBRBU010000160.1:0-4340 GCA_038205505.1 Lysobacterales bacterium
CATGGGGCTCACCCTCGCTGCCGCGAGGGCCAGCCATTCGGCTGTCCAAAATTGCTCCAGGCAATTTTGTCGAACCCGCTGAGGGGTTCTCTGCAACCTCTCTCTCCGCCACCTACAAAAAACGCGCCCGGAGGCGCGCTGTTGCGGGGTCTCCGCTAGAAAGTAAGAGAGAGGGATTGTTCGGCCCATCCATGGGCCTCACCCTCGCTGCCGCGAGGGCCAGCCATTCGGCTGTCCAAAATTGCTCTAGGCAATTTTGTCACTGCGAAGGCAGGAAGCCGAAGCGAACATTCGTATAGCGAATGGCCCGAAGGGCGAAGGGCGGGAAGCCCGTAGTCAACCCGCTGACGGGTTCTCTGCAACCTCTCTCTCCGCCACCTACAAAAAACGCGCCCGGAGGCGCGCTTTTTGTAGGTGGCGGAGAGAGAGGGATTCGAACCCTCGATACGGGATGAACCGTATACACACTTTCCAGGCGTGCTCCTTAAGCCACTCGGACATCTCTCCGGTGCTGATCTTCATCGATGGATTGGCCGCGAGGCTGAACCAGCCGGACGGCGAGTCGATGAAAGGCCGCGGAGGATACCGGTTGATCGAGGCGCAGACAACCTGGCGTTACAAATCCCGCGCCACTCGAAACCCCACTTGCGCACTGCGCATAGTGCTCGCTGCAGCCAACCGATACGCCGATCGCGATTGCTCGGGCGCACTGCCCCACGATCCCCCGCGCAGCATGCGGCGTTGGCAGCCGGGGTTGACCCAGGCGGTACTGTCGCGGGGTGCGCGGACGTAGTTTTCGTGCGAGCAGTCCTGCACCCACTCGGCAACGTTGCCGACCAGGTCGAAAAAGCCGAACGCATTCTTCGCGTACGTTCGCACGGGTGCTGGGCCCCAGTAGCCGTCGGTATAGTTCGGGAACGCGCGGGCCCAACTGCGCTTGCTTGGCGAGCGATCGCCTTCGCCAGTCAGGTTGCCGCGCACCTTGTCCGGGTTGCCGTCGCCCCAGGGGAAGCGGTCCTGGCTGCCGGCACGAAGTGCGTATTCGAACTCGGCTTCGCTGGGCAGTCGGTAGTTCTTGCCGGTCTGCTCGGACAGCCAAGCCGCATAAGCGCTGGCGTCATTCCATGAAACGTTGACGACCGGTGCGGAATCCGTCGCGCGATTACCGTGGTAGTCGGTCTTCCAACTGATGCCGCGCTTGTCGGTCATGCGGCCGCTGGATTCATCGTAGAAGCTGCCGGTTCCTAGACGCTCGGCGTCGGTCTGGTAACCCGACAAGCGTACGAACTCGCGAAATTCGCCGACCGTGATTTCAGCCTGGCCCAGTGCGAATCCCTCGTTGATGGCGACGCGACGTTGTGGTTCCTCGTTGTCGCGGTGGCCGTCTTCGTCAGCGGACGAGCCCATCACGAAGGCACCCGTCGGCACCACGATCACGGTTGGCCCCGATCCGGAGTTGGAGACGAAGCTGTCATTGATGGCCTGACCCGGTTTGAAGCTCGCATACAGCCGCGCATTGCGCAGACGCTGGGCGAAATCATCAAGGCCCGGCAAGTCCGAACTGATCGCCTGGGCCTGTTGTGCCAATTGTTCGGCCATGTCTGGATTACCGGAATCCAGAGCCGACAATGCCTGGTTCAACACAGTTTCCGCACGCTGGCTGCGGATGCTTTCAATGCGGATACGAGTGTCCTGCAGGTTCGTCGAACCCGGTCTGATCGCGCCGGCATCGTTCAGGATGCTGTCCGCCGCGCTGAAGTCATCCTGCGCTGCGGATGCAAGGGCACGGTCGAGGAACTCGCGTTCAATCTGCGCCAAACCCTGGTCCGCGACCTTGTTGCCTGAATCCAGCGCAAGCACCTTTCGGTAGATCGCCAACGCGTTGTCGTCGCCCTCCCCCATCACCTTGCTTTCGCTCATCAGCGTAGCCGCCTGGATCAGCAAAGGCTGGACCTCGGCCAGGGTCTTCAACCGCGCCTGCAGTGCCGCCAATTCCGTGTCGGAATGCGGCAGATCTTCGAGCGCGGCGACGTAGCGTTGCGCGGCCGTTTCGTCGTTGCGCTCCATGGCGGCAATCGCCCAATCGCGCAGCGCGCCGCCAATGCGGGCAAGCCCTGCCCGCGCCTCGCCGTTATTCGGGTCTTTCTCCAGCACGGCCTGATACAGCGCGACGGCGTTCTTGTCCTTGGGTTCGAGGACTTTGCCCTGCTCCTCGGCCGCGCGGGCACGCTTGAGTTGTGCGGCAATCTCGCGGGTCACCGGCGCCGGCGGACCCATTGCCATGCCTTGCGCCAGCGTCGTGCCCTTGTAGCCCGGAATCCGCGAAGTGTCGTCGTCGACTGCCGGGCGATTGGGCAGCGCCGCGATCCACGGTGGCGGTTGCGCAGGTTCGCTTGCCGCTGCCGGCTGTTGTTCCTGTGGCTCGACATGCAAAATGTCCGGGAAATAGCGGTACGCCAACGCCATCGACAGCACCGCGATGCCGGCGATTCCGCCCCACGTTTGTTGTTTGCTGACGACTTCTGTACCCGGCATGGGTCGATCATAAAGCAGCACCGCCATCGCCACGAATAGGGAGCACCCATTTGACAACCTGGATCGACGATGCCGCTGCACTTCAAAACCTGCTGCCCCGGCTGGGGCCGACGCTTTGCATGGACACCGAGTTCATGCGCACCGATTCGTTCCTGCCGAAGCTGGCGTTGATCCAGATCGAACTGGATGGCAATGGCGCACTGGTCGATCCGACCGCTCCGCTCGACGCCGCGAGCCTTGGCAACCTGTTGTCCGATCCTGATCGCCTCTGCGTGATGCACAGCGCCAGCGAAGATCTCGAAGCCTTGCGGCCCATTGCGCCGAACGGCATCGCTCACTTGTTCGACACCCAGATTGCCGCCGCCTTTGCCGGACTCGGACCGGGGTTGAGCTACCAGAAACTGGTCGCTGAGGTCAACGGAATCACCTTGGACAAGGCCGAAACGCGCTCGGACTGGCTACGCCGACCCTTGACCGCCGAGCAAATCGAATACGCGGCAAAGGATGTTGTCTACCTGCCGGCGATCCATCAGCATTTGATCGCACTGCTCGAAAAGCGCGGCTACATCACCTGGCACGCCGAGGATTGCGCACGCTTGGCCGACAAGGCACGCCGCGACGAAATCGACCAGCAACCGCAGAAGGCGCTGCGTGCAGCATCGGACTGGGACGTCGACCAGCAAGCGCTGCTGCGTCGCCTGCTGCTCTGGCGCGAAGACCGCGCACGTACGCTCAACAAACCCAAGCCGTGGATACTCGATGACGCCCGCGCGCTGGATTTAGTCGCCCATCCGCCGCGCGACGACAACGATCTGTACGAACGCGGCAAAGGCCTGCGAGCGTTTCGCAGCCCACAACGAACCGAAGTACTGGAACTGTTGCGCGAACCGATCCGCGACGACGAGCGCGAGTTCGACGCGATCCCGCCGGCACCGAGTGCGCAGGAGCGCAAGGCGATCGGCGCGCTCAAGGAAGTCGTGGTTGCGAAAGCAACCGAGCTGGATATCCCGGATGGACTGCTATGCTCGCGTCGCCACCTTGAATCGCTGTGGGCATCGCGCACATGGCCGCGCGCGCTGGAAGGCTGGCGCCAAGACGTGCTTCACAATGCGCTGATGGCGCGCTTGCCCGATTGAGCGCCGCCGCTGGCTTGGCGCTGCGCCTACTTCCCGTTATCCTCCAATGCGTCGCCTGATCCAGCTTTCGCGGAACGGGCGCATCGTTTCAAGTGGGGCGGTAGCTCAGCTGGGAGAGCGCCGCGTTCGCAATGCGGAGGTCGTGAGTTCGATCCTCATCCGCCCACCATTGAATCGAAAAAGCCGGACTGTGAAGTCCGGCTTTTTTTGCGTCTCTTACGTCTTTGGCTGATGCTCCCGCTGTGCTTGGGTGAAAGTCGCGGGCTAGGGAATTCGTTGACGCGGACGACTTTGCCAATCAGAACTGACTCCAGACCAACCCGCATACGGCCAAGGCAAGGATCGACTCGGCTACGACCCAGCCGCCGACGGTGAGGCCGCGCAGGATGAGCAGGCCGTAGGTGACCGGGCGCTGGTCGTTCCAGGTGGAGTGAGAATACTGCTGGATGTCGGCGTGGCACATGACGGGTTCCGCGGGCATCGGTCGGTGTGCCGATTTCGGAGGACACTTTGCAAGTTGGCGCTTGGAGTGAAGCTGAATATGGCCGCGGATTTGGCAAATCGTGGTTTCGCTGTAAACGCGGGTTCACTTTCGGGGTGCTGTTCGCGCCCTGTAGCTTTCGCCGATTACGTGGCGCGCAGGTAGCCACCGCGGCGCGCGTTGAGTCT
>JBBRBU010000161.1:0-4323 GCA_038205505.1 Lysobacterales bacterium
GCATTCGCCCCAGGCTGATTGGCGATCACGAATATTGCCGGAAATTCCATGTTCGGCAACGACGCGACACCAAGCTGGAAGTAGGCGATCACGCCGCCGACAAACACACCCAGTGCAAGCAGGATCGTACCGATGGGGCGCCGGATGAAAGGCCCTGACAGGTTCATTTTGGTTGGCCTGCGCGGCGGGCTGACTTGTTTTCTATACGTTTCGACGACGCGCAGAATCCTTGCCCATTTGTGGCTCGCCTCTTTCCGCTCGTCGCCCCTGCGCAGGCAGGGGCCCAGTGCCTCTGAACACTGAAAGCACGCTCCTTCGGAGCGCGGCAACCACGCCGAGGTTTCACCCGCCTCTCACCGCTCGTCGCCCCTGCGCAGGCAGGGGTCCAGTGACTTTGCATGGTTTGCATTTGCTCGCGCTGCGTGTGGAGACTTCCTGTCGTTTTCCACTCGCCCTCCATGGCGAGCGTCTTACTTTCTCTTGCGTGGCCAAGAGAAAGTAAGCAAAGAGAAGGCCACCCCGATACTCGCGACTTGCGCACAGTCCCTGTGCTCCATGTCCGCGAGCCTGCTGCGGGGTTCGCCGACAGTCCATCCCTGGACTGGCGTCTAACTGGCCCACATCGTGTGGGCCATCCTTCGGACATTTCCGGCAACTGCTCCCTGCGTTGCTCTACCTCCTGCATCCATGCAGTCGCCTGCGCAGTCTCGCCGCGATCGAGGGGCCCCATATAGCGCGCGTCGTGCGCGCCCAAGTCAAAGTCAAAAGCGCCCTCATCCGCCTGCGGCACCTTCTCCCGCCTTGCGGGAGAAGGAAATGCAAGAGCAAAGCTGAGACACGCGGGAATCCGCTTCGTCTTGGCTGCGCACGATGCGCAGCAACCGGGCCCCCTATGCAGCGGCAACGTGACGTAGGGAGAGCCCGCAGGGTGGGCGCAATGGATTGCGCCCAGTTCGACGCCAGTCCAGGGATGGACTGTCGGCGAACCCCCGGAGTCGCGTTGCGTAGTCGTAGGGCAGGAGCCCGGAGACCGCTGTATCGGGGTGGCCTTACTCTTGGTGCCTTCTCTTGACTCCGGGCTCCTGCCCTCCGCCCTGCGGGCCAGCTTCGCTGTTCGCGCCGCTCCTGCGGCGCAGTGGCCACGCAAAGAGAAGACACTCGCTCGCCCGGAGGCGAGCGAAAAACGGCATGGATGCCGCGCCTCGAAGGAGCGTATAAAGCCAAGGCGCTGGGCCCCTGCCTCGGCGAAGCCGAGCCTATCCAGAGCGCGTCCAAGCGCAGGGGCGACGAGCGAGGGGACGCGAGTGAAAAAAGGCACGGATGCCGCGCGACGAAGGAGCGTAAATGGTGAAGCATCGTGACTGAAGTCACTCCCACAAAAAACCAGCATCGCGCCTGAAGGCGCTCCTGCAAGAAAATGAAAGATGGCGGAGGAGTTCACGCCATTCCCCCCGCATGCACGAGCGCGCGCCGCTCGCGCCGCGCAGCGATCCAGTCCGAAACCTGTTCCATGTAGAGATACAGAACCGGTGTCGTGTACAAGGTGATCAACTGTGACAGGAGCAAGCCACCGACAATCGAGACACCGAGGGGCTGACGCAACTCCGAACCGATTCCGGTTCCCAAGGCCAACGGAAGTGCGCCAAACATCGCCGCAAACGTGGTCATCAGGATCGGCCGGAATCGCAGCAGTGCAGCGCGCCGGATTGCCTCCTGCGCGGGCATGCCATCGCGCTGCGCGTCGATGGCGAAGTCGATCATCATGATCGCGTTCTTCTTGACGATGCCTATCAGCAGAATGATGCCGACGATGCCGTCGATCGACAGGCTGAATCCGCACAGGGTCAGTGCGAGCAGGGCACCAACGCCGGCGGGTGGCAATGTCGAGATGATCGTGATCGGATGGATGTAGCTCTCGTAAAGCACTCCGAGGACGATGTAGATGACAACCAGCGAGGCAAGAATCAGCAGTACTTCATCGCTCAGCGAGGCCGAGAATTCGGCAGCCTTGCCGATGTAGTTGCCGCGAATCTGGCTCGGCATGCCGATGCTGTTTTCGACTTCGGACATCGCCTTGACCGCATCGGACAGCGAATAGCCCGCAGCGACATTGAATGAGATCGTCACCGCCGGAAGCTGGTTCTGGTGGCTGATCACAAGCGGTGCGTTGATCACTTCGGCATTCACCAGCGAAGCCATCGGAATCGTCCCGCCGGCTCCAAGCGTGATGCCGGTATTGCCTTGCGAACCAATGCCGCTCGGTGTTGCCGAGTTGCTTGATGTGGCCTGACCGAGCGTGGTCGCATTGCTGCCGGTCAGTGCACCGCTACCGCTGCCGCGCACACTCAGGCGGTTGAGCAGATCGCTGCTGGTGCGGAATTTCGGGTCGACTTCGAGGACCACACGATACTGATTGAGCTGGGTAAAGATGGTCGAGATCTGGCGCTGGCCGAAGGCCGAGTAAAGGGTGTCGTCGATGGTCTGGATTGGCACGCCGAGACGACTGGCCTGGTCGCGATCGATGGTCAGGTTGAGCTGCAATCCATTGGCGGCGAGGTTGTTGGCGACATCGGCGAGCTCGGGTCGCTGTTGCAAAGCCGAGGTCATGCGCTCGGCAAAGCGGCCAAGCTCTTCTTCATCGACCTGGGTCAGCGCGTACTGGTACTCGGTCGGTGCGACGCGATTGTCGAGTGCGATGTCCTGCACCGGCTTCAGATAGAGGGCGACGCCCGGAATCGTGTCGATCGTGCGTTGCAGGCGCGGCAGGATATCGGCCAGTCCATCACGCTCGCTTCGTGGCTTGAGTACGATGCTGAGCTGGCCCTGGTTGAGTGTGGGATTGATTGATCCAGCGCCGATGAACGCGGCGACGCCGCTGACGTCGGGATCTGCACGCAAGGCTTCAGCTACGCGCAGGGTACGATCAAGCATGGCCTCGAAGGCAATCGTCTCGTCGGCCTGGACAACGCCCGTGATCATGCCGGTATCCTGGTTGGGCAGCAGGCCCTTTGGCATCATCACGAACAGCAGCACAGTCAGGGCCACGGTCGCGCTCAGAACGAACATCGTCAGCGGACGATGATCGAACACCCAGTCCAGCGATCGTGCATAGCTGGCGACCAAGCGGCTCCACCAGTCGCCTTTTCCTGGCTTGCCCAGTGATTCCTCCCCGTCTTCGTGCGGCACGTTTTCACGACGCAGCAGGTACGCGCACATCATCGGCGTCAGGGTCAGTGAGACGATCATCGAGATGCCGACCGCGATCGACAGCACCACCGCGAACTCCTTGAACAGGCGTCCGGTCACGCCCGGCATCAGCAACAGCGGCAGGAACACCGCAATCAGCGAGACCGTCAGCGACAACACGGTGAAGCCGATTTCCTTCGCGCCGGTTTCGGCGGCTTCCTTCGGATCGCGACCCTTTTCGATGTAGCGGACGATGTTCTCGATCATGACGATCGCATCGTCAACGACGAAGCCGGTCGCCACGGTCAGCGCCATCAGCGAAAGATTGTCGAGCGAGAATGCCGCGAATGACATCAGCGCAAAGGTGCCCATGATCGACAGCGGCACGGCCACGCTCGGGATGACCGTAGCCCACAAACGGCGCAGGAAAACGAAGATCACCGCGATGACGAGGCCGATCGTCAGCAGCAGCGTGAATTCGACATCCTCGACCGAGGCGCGAATCGTCACCGTGCGATCGGCGAACACATCGAGGTGAACATTCGCCGGCAGCAGACTGCGCATTTCGGGCAGCAGCTTCTTGATGTCGTCGACGGTCTGCACGATGTTGGCGCCCGGTTGGCGACGCACATCAAGCAGCACGGCCGGCTTGCCATTCGCCCACGCGGCCAGCTGATCGTTCTCGACGCCATCGACGACCCTGGCCACGTCGCCGAGACGCACCGGCGCGCCGGCCTTGAAGGTGATGATCGTGTTGCGGTAGCCGTCGGCATCCTTCAACTGATCGTTGGCACCAATCGTGTAGGACTGCGAGGCTCCGTCGATGGTGCCCTTGGGGCCATTCACGTTGGCCTGGGTCAGGGCCGAGCGGACGTCTTCAATGGTCAGGCCCAGATTCGCGATCGCGGCCGGATCGACCTGGATGCGCACGGCCGGGCGCACGTTGCCGGCAATGCTGACCAGACCGACGCCGGCAACCTGGGAAAGCTTCTGCGCAAGAATGGAATCAGCAAAATTGTTGACTTCACGCAGCGGCAGCGCATCCGAACTCATCATCAGGGTCAGGATCGGCGCATCAGCCGGATTGACCTTGTTGTAGACCGGCGGATACGGCAGGTTGTTCGGCAAGGTGCCGCG
>JBBRBU010000162.1:0-4319 GCA_038205505.1 Lysobacterales bacterium
TGCGTCGCTGCATCCGCGTCGCGCGATTCAGGATTGCGGGGCCGCCAATTGCGGAAGCCACTTGCCAAGCCAAACAGTGCGAGAAACGCGACACACACCCGGCCCACCCAATCACCCCAAGCCACCAGCACGGTCATCGGCGGCTCGCGCACTGACACTTCGCCGACCAGTAACGCGGCTTCGCCCATGGGTGCGGATGCAGTGACCGCGCCCGTGGAATCGATCACGGCGCTCATGCCGTTCGCGGTGACTCTCACCTGCGGCATACGCGTTTCGATGCTCCGGAATGCCGCCACCGCGAGATGCAATTTCGCTCCATTGGGATGGTCGGTGAACCAGGAGTCGTTCGACATCCCGAGGATGAGTTGCGCACCCAGGAGTGCGCCATCGCGGGCTAGCGTGGTGTCCACATCGTCGCGGCAGATCAGCGGCAACACCGGCACCTCGCGCCCATCACGCGTGCGAAGTGGGAACACGCGCGCGCCGTCGCCAGGTTGCCAGCCGCCCGCCCACGGCAATGCACGACGCAGGACAGCGCTATCCAGCCACTGCGGGACAAATTCTGTCAGCGGGAACAGCTTGCTCTTGCGATAGAAGCCGACAATCTCGCCATCCGCATCGACGAAGGCCGCTGCGTTGTATTCGCCCTGATCATCGAGATCGTAGGTGCCGAATACAAGCGGAGTTTTAGTCGATGCCGCGAAGTCTTGAATCTCCCGATCAAGCGCGGCGCCGTCTTCGCTCTTGGGATGGCCGAACGTTGTCGGGAAGACGGTTTCCGACCACAGTAGCGCGTCCACTCCGTCGTTCGATGCGAGGTCACGCGACATCGCGTAGTGCGTGTCCAGCACATGCCGGACGACTTCATACGCACCCATTTCGGAGCGCAAGCGCTCATAGTCGTAGATGTTCGATTGCACCAAGCCGATGCGCACAGTCGTGGTTTCGCTTCCGTTCGCTTGCTGCATGCTCGACAAGCGCAGCGCGCCGTAGCCGAACATCAGCCCGACGATGGCGATACTGGCCACCAGCGGTTTTGCAACAGCGCGCGCACCCTCGCGACGACGTGTGATCGCCATGGCAATACATTCGTTGACGAGGATCAGCAGCAAGCTGATGCCGGCGACGCCGCCAACATCGGCAAACTGTCGTAGCTGCGCTGACGGATACAGACCATGACCGAGGCTGTCACCGAACAACCGTGGCACCAACCACTCGCACGCCACCCACGCCGACGTAGCGGCGATTGCCCGCAGCCAAGGACCATGCCTTCGCCCCACCCAGCAACGGACCAGCGCGAAGACGATGAGTTGTGGTTGCAACAGTGGTGCCAACACCAGCAGCGCGGCAACACCCGTGCCAGCTCCGATGCCGGTGTAGTTGCCTATCGCGACGCCGAACCAGCCGAACACGGCCGCGGTGAACGCCACGGTCATGAGCCAACCATTGCCCAGGCTTTCCATGACCGAGGTGCGCGCTTCCAGCGCGAGCATCCATGGCACCAGCAACACGAACCCCAGTACCCACGCAGGCCCGCCACGCGCATAGATGCCTGCAAGCACCGCCGTCGCGATCAGGCCAGCCGGCGAATGCCAGCGAACCGGGAAACGTCGCGCGCCGCTCAGCCCGGCGCGTCCTGCGGTGCAGTGGGCGGCGGGATCTTGATCCGGCGGATCGGCATGCCCGGTGGCGCCATGTGGGGTGGCACCACCATGTTAGGTGGCAACCGCATGGGACGACCAGCCGCATCCAGGAATTCGAAGTCCGGCGAGAACATCAGGATCGGATCGATCCGTTGGCCGTCATCGGTGGCCTGGTAATGGCGCACATAGCCTTCCGGCAGATCGAAATTTTCCGGGACGGCCAGCCCGACCATCGGTGGACTGGTGCCGGGCGGCGAAAACGCACCTAGCCCCGTATGTACGCCGGCCTTGTTGAGGCGTTCAATGACGTCGGCCATTGGCGGGGCCTCACCGGGCGCGATGTAGTTGGAAATGTCATCCGGTGCGGCAAGACGGCTTGGATCGTCTTGGGTCGTGCCATTGCTTCGTTTCGTCATCATTGCATCGGGCCGAATTTCAGCGTTGTCGCCAACATCATTTCTGGCAACGACCTGGGGTGACGCGTCGCGTTCAGACGGTTTCGGCCAAAGCAGCACGGCACCCGCAACCACGCAAACGCCGACAAGTATCAGCGCCATCCCTGCGTACGGCCGGACCCCATGTCTGGTGTCGCGACGTTGGATGATACGGACCCCATCGCCACGCGGATCAGGCGATGGGGTGCCGGACGGCTTGCTTTCAACCATGGGCGTCGTGCCCGTTCCCTGTTACGGCGTTGCAGCGTTGTGGGTGGAAAGTGCCCAGCCCATGCGCTCATGGCCGTACAGGTTCCAGATCGAACTCTTGCCATTGGCATACGAGGTGTACCGCGCCACGCCCGAGCCGGTGGTACCACCAAAAAGCCCCGCCTTCACGGTGCTACCGGAATAGGTCGGGTGCGTGTCATCGGACTGGATGTAGTCATAGCTGCTGGACGACGACACGAAATGCGTGTTGGCATCGCGCAACGTCGCACGCAGCGTGCTGGTGATCCGGGCCACGTAGCTGGCCTCGCTCTCACCGGACACATAGCGCAATGCGACGGAGTCGACCTGACCGTCATTGTTGGTGTCGTAGTCGGCGCCCATGTAGTCGGCGAAGTTGTCGACGCACTGGAAGCCCTTTTGCCGGGCGTACTCGCACATCCAATAGTTCATGCGCGCGATGGACGGCAGGAACTTGTCGCGCATGACCACCTTGGTGCCGGTGGTCGCGTCGTTGCACGAACTCTGCGCGCTGTCGGCGTTGTAGCCCGGGTAGTACAAATTCGCGATGATCTTCTGCTTGACGCCCGAATACGCATTGGCGTTGATGTAGTTCATCGCCGCCGCGACGTAGGTCTTGCAGTTTGCCTCCGCGGTGGAGAGCACGTTGTAGTTGCAGGTGCCGGTCTGGCTCTTGAAACTGCTGCGTGCCTGCAGCCCATCGTTGCCGCACATCTCGAAGGTCACCACGCGGGTCGAGCTTGCCTGCATGTAGGACCGTTCCGCGACGATCTTGTTGTTGTAAACGTCCGATGCCACAGCACCCGACTTGGTGCGCCGCACGCTTTCGATGTCCGCATTCCATAGTGCAGAGAGGTATTCGGCATCGACCGTGGGCGCGGCATATTTGGCGGCGTTTACCGTCGAGCCGTTGTAGCCGGCGTAGATGGAATCGCCATAGGCCACCACCCGATACTTGGCAGTCGTGTTGGCCCGATCAATGGTCCAGGACACATTCTGGTTCAGGGTATTAGCCATCGCCGGCGTGCCGACGGCAGCCAAGACAAGGACGGGAAACAGAGCACGTATATACCTGCCGGATCGGGAATTCATGGAAAGCCCCTTGCGCAAGAAATGCTGATCGAATTGAGAAGAGTCCTGAAGAACATCAGGCCCCCGATTTCGCCATTCGGACCCGTACAGTCCGCCCCTGGCTGCGCAACGCTAGCGCGGACCTAAGTGCCCGTCAATAAAGGATTTTTTGCCGCAATGCAGCAAAGTTTCACTCGAGGAGAACAGGTTGCCTGGCGAATTTGGTTGGCTAGCAGCTCAAATCCATTGTCATCCGGTCGCCGCTCCTCAAGAGCGGGGGCGACCAGCCCTGCCAAAAGACCAACGCGCTTGCCGACTCGCTCAGGCTGCCGCCACTTTGGACGTGCAATGTAATCACTTGCCCGGCACCTGCCTACTCTGCGCAGGTCCGATCAAGGTCCTTGTTCGTTGAACTGGGTAATCTGCCGTTGTTGAGTGAAACAAACTGCGTCAGCCGTTTCTTTCCATGTTGCGCTCGCGTATTTCTTCTTCTTCCACCGTGAAGAGCGAAGAAGGCATTGCTAGCAGGCGTTCGCGGGGAATTTGATCGCCGCTTTCGTCGGATCGCCCGTAACTACCGTCCTCGATTTTTTCGAGCGCTCGCCGAACTGCTTGCAAGCGCATAACAGCATGTGCTCGTACTGCACGGTCATTGTCCTGCAGCGCGTTTTTTTGTGCATCGCCACCACTGTCATGACTCTGATTACGGCGCGCGGCCTGCAACTGCAGCTCATCTTCCTCACGAAACTCACGCGACGCTTGAATCTCCGATTGCAGGGCGAGCAGCCGCTCGCGTTGTTGCTCGATGAATTGCGGATCCAGTAGCTCGTTCTGATTTTTCATGGCGCTCCAACGTGGTGACAATAGCTGCGTGAAACGCAAGTATGGCTTCAGCCGCGTGACCTTGAAATGACAGGTCAGC
>JBBRBU010000163.1:0-4302 GCA_038205505.1 Lysobacterales bacterium
CCGATCGAGGACGCAGAAAGTCGGACAAAAGCGAACCGCAAGTGGAAGGAAGAAATTCTTCAGTTGATATCGCTAGATGCCGGCAATCGCGAGTCCGAGCGCGATGATGTATGCATCAAGAGCTGGCTCCGGGCGCAGTACGCTGAAACCATCCGAGAACGGAAGGGCGGTGCGACTGACAAAGATTGGGAGCTGATCGGCTCAACCTTCCATCGCTGGGTAAGAGACAACCGCAGCCGACTGGGACTGGGCACGGAAATGGAGAACCTGGCGATGATGTGTGATCGCTTTCCATTCTTCGCCAAGGCATATCGGCGGATTCAGGATGCGAGCCGCGTCTACACGAAGGGGCTGGAGGCGGTCTACTTCAACGCTCACAACGATTTCACTTGGCAGACTACGGTGTTGCTCGCACCACTTCTGGAGTCCGATGATGATGAAACCGTCAGGCGCAAGCTGGCGGTCACCGCCACCTATCTCGACATCTGGATCATGCGCAGAGCGGTCAACGGCACTCGTGTCGGCTACTCAAGCACGTCTTACGCAATGTGGTTGTTGTGTCGCGACATACGTCGTAAGGGCGTCGCGGAGCTTCTGGAAATACTGCGGGTCAAGTTGCAAGACGATGAAGTGACGTTTACAGGAAGTGTCGCGAAGGGAAGCCGAGGAATTACCGATTTGACGCTCAACCAATTCTCGCGGAGGTACATATTCCATTTACTTGCACGCCTGACGGCGGTGACTGACGAAGGCTCTGGACGTTCAGGCTCATTCGACAAGCTCGTAGATCGAAGCGTCAAGAATCCTTACGACATCGAACACATTCTTGCGGACGATTTTGGTGCCGTGGAAGACGAGTACGCCAACGCGCAGGAATTTCAGGAATGGCGAAACCATGTCGCGTCGCTGCTCTTGCTTCCGGCCGATGTCAATCGAAGCCTTAAGGCGAAGTCGTTTACAGAAAAGCGGCCTACGTACGCGCGGCAGAATGTCTACGCGGCAAGCCTCGATGGCGGCATCTACGATCATCAGCCGCAGTTTGCGAAATTCCGTGAAACGCACGCATTGCCGTTCGAACCTTTGGCCGCGTTCGGCAAAGACGACCAGATGAATCGGCGGAAGCTTGTGGCAGCCCTTGTAGAGAACGTCTGGTCCGCCGATCGATTGGAAGCGGCTTCGATATGACTGACACCCGCCGCTCCGAGCGCGTCACCCAGAACCGCATCGTTTCGCGATTCACCGACGCGTCGCGTGCGGACTGGCTCGGCTATCGCTACCTGGGTGAGTGGAGCAAGCGCGAGAACAATCGCTGCATCGAAGTGGACGAGCTGCGTGCGAACCTGGCGGCGCGTGGCTACTCGTCCGCGCACGTTTCGGCTGCATTGCGAAAGCTTGAAGTAGCGGCTGACGCGACCGGCGTTTCGGCATATCAGGCGAACATGCGCACCTACCAGTTGCTGCGCTTTGGCGTCCAGGTTCAAGTCGCTGCGGGCAGTCCGCATGAAACCGTTGACCTGATCGACTGGAACAACGTCGACAGCAACGACTTCGCGCTCGCCGAGGAAGTGACGTTGCGGGATGGCTACCAGCGTCGTCCCGACATCGTTCTCTACATTAACGGCATCGCGGTCGTGGTGATCGAGCTGAAGCGCAGCTCGGTGGAAGTAAGCGATGGCATTCGCCAACTGATCACCAACCAGGAAGCGATCTTCAACCAGTCGTTCTTCAGCACGGTGCAACTGTTGCTGGCCGGCAGCGATTCGCAGGGGTTGCGTTGCGGAACGACAGGCTCGCCGGAAGAATTCTTCGTGCAGTGGAAGGATGATTCCAAGACTGATGTTGATGGCGACGTTGCAACGGGTGCTTTGCTGGATGGGCCGTTGGCGCAACTCTGCGAAAAGGCACGGCTGCTCGACCTGTTACGTCACTTCATCATCTTCGACGATGGGCGAAAGAAAGTGCCGCGCCCGCACCAGTACGCAGGCGTGAAGGCGGCGCAGCAGCGCATCGCGCGGCGCGAGGGCGGCGTGATCTGGCATACGCAAGGCAGCGGCAAAAGCATCCTGATGGTGCTGATCGCCAAGTGGCTGCTGGAGCACGACCCCGACGCGCGCATTCTGGTGGTCACGGATCGAGACGAACTGGACAAGCAGATTGAAGGCGTGATGAGGAACGCCGGTGTAATCGGCAGTGATTCGCCGTCGCCGCGCATCACCTCTCGCGCTGAGTTCGTGAGCAAATTGACCGCGCCGCTGCCGCGCCTGCTGTGCGCGCTGATCCACAAGTTCGATATCGCTGATCTGACCGGTCCGCCACCGCCGGTGCATGGCCGCTTCTACGTGTTCGTAGACGAATGCCACCGCACCCAGGGCGGCGGTATGAACAAGCAGATGAAGCGCTGGCTGGAAAGCGCCATCTTCATCGGCTTTACCGGTACGCCGCTGCTGCGCAAGGACAAGCAACTGACGCGCGACGTGTTCGGCACGTACATACACACCTACAAGTTCGACCAAGCGGTGGCGGACAAGGTGGTGCTGGATCTGAAGTACGAAGCACGCGACGTTCCACAGCGGCTGACTTCACCGAAGAAGATAGACGAGTGGTTCGAGGAGAGAACGAGAACGCTCAACAATGTCCAGAAGGCGGTGCTGCGCAAACGCTGGGCGACGATGGAAGACTTGATGAGCTCGGCCGAGCGCAAGCAACGCATCATCGCCAGCATCATCGAAGACTTCGCGATGAAGCCGCGTCTCAACAATGATCGCGGTACGGCGATCCTGGTTGCGGAGTCTATCTACGAAGCCTGCCACTATTTCCGGCTGTTCCAGAACACGGATTTTGGTCGCTACTGTGGCTTGATCACATCGTTCCAGCCCAATCCCGGAGCCATTGCCCGCGAGCCGCCCAACAGCGACGAGCGCTACAAGTTCGATACCTATTCCAAGCATGTTCTTCCGGATGGGCAGACGACCAAGCAGTACGAGGACGAGGCCAAGCGCCAGTTCATCGAGGAGCCGGCCAATCTCAAGTTGCTGATCGTTGTGAGCAAACTGTTAACCGGGTTCGATGCGCCGAGCTGTACCTACATCTACCTCGACAACACTTTGCGCGATCACAGCCTGTTCCAGGCGATCTGTCGCACCAACCGGCTGGACGGGGACGACAAGGACTACGGTCACATCGTCGACTTCAAGGAACTGTTCGGCGATGTACAGCAGGCGATTGCGGTGTACACGTCGGATGAGCTGGACGTAGAGGGTGGCGCTACCGGCGACAACAACGTGCATCTGAAGAACTGGCTGGTGGAAGGCCGCGCCAATCTGGAAGCTGCACGAACCGCGATTCAATACCTGTGCGAGCCGGTGCTGGCGCCGCGCGAGATTGAACAGTTTTTGCACTACTTCTGCGGCAGCGCTGCCAATCCCGAAGGCTTGAACCAGACCGAAGCGCTGCGGATCGCTTACTACAAGGCCGTCGCCGCGCTGACCCGCGTCTATGCCGACCTGGCGCCCAACCTGATTGAAGCGGGTTACTCGGCGGAACAGGCGGCAGCGCTGAAAAGCGAAGTGGATTTCCATGTTGAAATCCGTGGAGCCATCAAGAAGCACTCTGGCGAGGAGCTGGACATCAAACCGTACGAGGCGGACATGCGCCATCTCATCAACACCTACATTTCGGCCGAGCACGCCAGCCCGCTTGGCACAATGGGTGACCTGTCGCTGACCGAGTTGATCGTTCACAGCGGAATCCATGACGCGATTGCCAAGAAGCTCAACGAGAGCGGCAAGCTGTCGAACAACGCGGTCGCGGAAGGCATCATCAACAACGTCCGCAAGACAATCATCCGCGAGCAGCTCACCGATCCGCGTTTCTACGAAAAGATGTCCAAGCTGCTCGATGACCTGATCAAGCAGAGCCGCGAAGACGCGGAAAGCTATGAGGAATTCCTGCGCAAGGCTGAGGAACTGGCAAGGCGTCTGGCGGCTAAGCAACCGGATAGCGCGGTGCCGTCGGTATTGCATGGGAAGCGTGAAGCATCGGCGATTTACAACAATCTCGAATCATTGCCGGCTACGACCTTCAAGTACCCCAGTGACGACGAAAGCAAGGCAGCGCTGGCGTTGAAGATTGACGTGACCATGCGCGAAAGTGCACCGGCTGGCTGGTACGGCGATCAGGCACGCGAGGCGCAGGTCGTAAATGCACTGTTCCCATTGCTGGATCGTGACCGCGAGGCCACCGAGGCCTTGTTCGAGATCGTCAAGAACCAGCCCGGCTACCGCAACCCATGAGCGAGACGAT
>JBBRBU010000164.1:0-4179 GCA_038205505.1 Lysobacterales bacterium
GGGCGCTCCGCTCCTACGATCCAGACATGCACACCGAGGATTTCGAAGAAGAGGATTTCGTAGAAATCTACGACGGCTGCATCAAACGCGCACCCGAGACGTACAAAGAGAAACTGACCGGCTACCTCGCCTACTTTCACAGGTATCTGGTCGAACAGCGCTGGGCTCCCCAAGTGTCGTTCGGGCACGCGAGTGACGCGATAACCAGCTTGCCCGAAGTCGGCTACGTTGCACCCAATGAGATGGCAGCCAGCATGGCGCAATTGGAAAGCGAACTCGCAGCTGCTGAAGAGCTCATCAACCCTCTCACCGAGGCCCGCGCGACGCTGGCGGCTATCTCCCTAGGCTTTGCCGCAGGAACTCGAAAGAAGGAAACCCTGCTGCGGGAAAGCCGCGAGCTCGTGACTGATGAGGGCCGCCGCGCCCTGCTAATCCGCAAGAATCGTTGGGTGTCGACGAAGACTCACCGCAGTACTCGACTGATTGACCTCGAGCCCACCATGCCGAGCGCAGGCTGGACGGCGATTACCACATGGCAAGCGAAATCGGGTTCGCTGCGAACTGAGAGCGAAGAGCAGCGCTCGGTGCTGTTTTCCGATTCTATCGATGGCCGCACGCCTCCCCACACGGAGCGGCTGACCCGCCGAATTGCCGCGATCCTCCGTCACTCCACAATGCGGCCGGATGCACAGGTCAATTGGTGGCGGCACACCGCCGTTTCAAACGACATTCTCTCCTTGTTCGCCACCGAGGAGTTAATGGATGCCGTCCGTCGAGGCGCCAGCGAATCGGGAGCTCAGTGGCTGCCCGACCCTGCGCGGATGCATCAGTCCCTAGGCGGCGCACTTCCCTTGGGGCAGGCGCATGCAGCAGGATTCCGCGCTAGGAGAGGCCACGCTCAGATGCACACGTCGGTGTCCACTTACACCCACACGGCTGGGTTGATCGAACCCTGGGCGTGTAGACGCGTATCCGACGAGCTTTCGACTTGCGCCATCGCTGTGCTTGCAGGCCTCAGGCCGGCCGCCCTGCGCCAGCGATTGAGTCGCGCGAAACTGCCCGCTTCGCCGTCGCGCCCGGCCGTCCGGTTCTTGATCAAGAACAAAGCCCCCAATCGGTCGGATTCACTCAAGGGGGAAAAAGACGAGTCTGCGCCACCGGCAAGCACACGCCCACACTCCATCGATGCAGAGCAGTTCTGCGAGGCTCTTTTCCGGTCGCTGCGCGAAGGGAGCCTGCAACCTATGACTGATGCACTTCACCTCCCAAGCCGTGCCGCACAGCGTCTAGTCACCAAGCTTGGCGATGCGATCGGAACTAACGTCTTCGGCCTGCATCTTGGAATCAATTCCGCTGCCGATTCATCGGTCCCGCTCGGTATTCCGCGCGCACGCGCAGCTCCTTCTACTCCGCTATCGTTTGAACGAGTCGATCGAGCATGGGTTCAAAGGTGTTTGAAAGCCCGAATTGAAAACCCAGCGCTCGCGGCAACCTGGTCGATTGTGCTTCGCGGACTCGATCCGCGCTCAGGACAGGTAGCCGTCCGCAGCGATCAGGAGTTCATTACTCTTCTAAATTGCTTGCCCTCAGCAACCGCACAGACGGAAGATTCGCGGAATCGGTTTGTCGTGGTTGTACACAGATCAGTCAGCAAGCCTGATCAAGAAAGTATCAGAAGCATCATTGAGGGAACTGCGTCGAAGGGATGTCAGATGAATGAAAAAGGCACCAGACCACCCAAGGGCTGGGCTCTTGCTGGGGCCGTCGTCGAGACGGTTACCACTGGCCGCCGCCAAATAGCTGCGTTGGCATTCCTCGCGATCGCATCCGAGTTGCTGTCCAAGTAATTGCTAGCCGACCAATAGCCCGAGAAGGGCCGAAAATGCGGACTCTTGCGCCGTCGAAAAATTTGTGGTCCGATTGCAGCGTGCCCTTGTGGCACCGCGAACGTGCAGCGGACCTAAGGCACGCCAATAATGTCGCAGAGGCAGCGCGACTCGAAACCAATATCGGAAGTCGAGCTTCCGTCGACAACCGCGAGAAGCGGGAATCGAAACGCCGAGATCTAGCATTTTAGATCTTCGGAGAGTGACACAAACCGCCAGCCCCGCTGGCGCACGATTGAGGCACCCGCAGGGAAGTTGCGTCTGCAGCATTCCTGCCGTCCCTACGATCCCCCAGAAACCACCTATTGCTCGCCGCAACGCCTCAGATCGTCGTGGATCTGAACGTCCTGCTCGCGATGCACGCGCTAGGTACTAGCAGCAGCGAAATTTGGCGAGCCGAAGCGCCGTAGCCCTCCGTTGTCGCCCGCCGACACGCGGAACCAACTTTCGGAACCCCCTATCACCTTTTGCGTCTTGGTCTCCAAAGCGCT
This sequence comes from Lysobacterales bacterium, assembly GCA_038205505.1. Lineage (GTDB taxonomy): Bacteria > Pseudomonadota > Gammaproteobacteria > Xanthomonadales > Rhodanobacteraceae > Dokdonella. The sequence continues at coordinate 2,378 of JBBRBU010000164.1, forward strand.
CGCGCGGCCGTGCGCGGAGACCAACGCAAATCTCTTCTTAGCTTGGAGAACTCCATGAAATTCATGTTTACGCTAACCGCACAGGATGGAGCAATACTCGACGCTCGATCCTCGATCATGCTTGCGTGGGACCTGCTTTTGCCTCTTGCTGATCTGCTCAGCAGTACAAACCGGCTCTCAGCTCACAACCTGCTTCCGATCTTTGCGCCACCTTCCAGCCTCACCTTGACTGGCACAATTGGAGACGACTCCGACTTATTCGACTCAATCGAGCTCGCCCTGCATCGCCTTTCTAGGGCGTCCGCGCTGCTAGGTGCAGCGGAGCAACTCTTGCAAACCTGTCTTGCCGACCGGCTGATCCTTCCAAATGCACGCCTCCCAGTCACTGTGGTGCATTCATCAGCTCTGGGAGAGTTGCTGGCCTATGACGAAAAGGAAGATATAATTCGTTGTGAGGCACGAGATTGGGCCGAAGTCGTGTCACAAAACGCGAAGACGCTAAAGGCACTAGCTTGCATTTACGCCGCCGGACTGACTCCCCAGTTGGAAATCGATAGCGCTCGCCTGACTTTTCCTCACGTCAGCACGACGCTCTTTGATCACAAGACTGGTGCAGGGCGCTCGATCGTCTCCACCGGCCACGTCACCGGCCACTATCAAGTTGCAGCGGAAATAGAAGTTAGTATTGTCGGATTCCGAGGCGGGCGTGTAATACGTGCCCACGTCAGTGAGGCTGCCCGACTGGCGGCTAGCCGCCACCATGCGCCATATAGAGTCGCGATGGAGTTCTCGGAAGCGACCCCTCACTTGCCGCTGCTTCCACCCTGCAACGGCAGGGTGATGGTCGAGCGGATGTGGGACTTCGAGACGCAGACAGAACTTGACTTCTCTCCGTCATAGTTCGCGGCGAGCGTTGCGGGTCGCCCCCCGCAGCGCATGAGCCTGAGAGTGCTGTGAATCCGTCGCGGATTGAATCGCCACATGTCGCCTGAGCATGCCAACTGAATTAGTCAAAATTATGGCTCAGCAATAATTATGGCTGAGCCATAAATCCAGATAATTCTTGGCGTCCGCGATTGGGCTTGGCAAAGAGCTCATTACATTCCGAGCGAGATTCGCGCCCGAAATCCTGATCGAACTCACTGCCGTGGCGCTTCACGCCAGCATATTTGGCCTAGCATGTGAGCCAAGGTAGCCGGAAGGATGACGTTGTGACTCCAAAGAACAAGCGTCTTGCCGACACTGCGCACGGGAAACCCAGTGCTATAGATCGTGTTTTCGCGTCCAAAAAGACTTTCGTACCTGGCCCGAAGGCGGAAGAGGTCAAGCTGCCGGTGAACGTCCGGTCGTTTAGGGCAATGCTGCGCAAGGCACCGATCGCTGAGCGCGTTCAAATTGAGCGTCACGGCGTGCCATGCGAAGTGGTGAAAGATCTCATCGATGAAATCGGGGTAAGCAGCACTGACTTTCAACGATTCGTTCGCATCTCAAAGGGAACGTTCACCAAGTGTTAGCGGCTACCAACACCCGCGCCTAAACGGCGAGTCTATTTGGCGGGGCTATTCGGCGGTGAGAAAACGCGGCGCCGATGGCGCCGTGAGGCGCCGTCGGCATGCGGGTCAGAAATCGACAGGGTCGTCAGTGAACGCGGGCTGGGTGTTGGCGCGATCAGTGTCGGGGTCGGTAGCGTAAAGCTCGCGGTAGGTCTCAAGCAGCGTGCGCTCGTAGCGCTGCCAGATGTGGCAGCGCAGTTCGTCGAGAAAGTCGATGACGGCCATCGCCTGTTGGCGGTTCCAGTCGGT
>JBBRBU010000165.1:0-4165 GCA_038205505.1 Lysobacterales bacterium
GCCGAGGACGAATGGCGGATCGCCCGCCGCCTGCGCAAGCGGACCCTCTTCCGCCGCCAGCCTGACCTTGGCGATAAATCGGTAGCCGACCCGATGACGGGTTTCAATGGCGCGCGGCTGATCCGCGTGGTCACCGAGAGCTTCGCGCAATTCGCGAATGGTCTGGGCCACCGCGCTGCTCGAGATGGCTTGATGGCCCCAGATCGCGTCGAGCAGCTCATCCTTGCCGACAACTGCCGGGGCGTGTTCGACCAGATGCGCGAGGACGAGAAAGGATTGACGTCGCAACGGCACCACGCCGGCCGCGAGAGACAAGGTCTGTTGCTCGGTATCGAGAACGAATTCGAGAAATTCGTAGCGCATTCGACCAGTCTACTCCGTCGCTGTCGCCTCTCAGCCGCAGCTGACCGGACTTGATTGTGCCCTGCAAGAGCGTGATTTCACGACAAATTCATTGGTGTTGCATCGTTTCTGCAGAACTTGATGGCGGCATTCAGACACGATCCCCGCATCGTGCACAGGTCGAGGGAAAGAAACCGTGAACATCAACGCGTTGTCATGCCGTCGGCTGTGTCTGTTCGTGCTTGCCCTTGCCGTCTGGCAGCCGTCAGATCTGGATGCGGCCGTCATTGGTGTGACGAGCCTGACCGATCTGGATCAGGCCGACGATTTTTGCGCATTGCGCGAGGCCATCATTGCCGCCAACAACGATGTCTTCTACCACGGCTGCAGCAGTGGCAGCGGCGCCGACGAAATTGTCTGGCTTGTTCCCGGCACCATACAACTGGACTCCAATCTGCCGGTTATCACCAGTGGAGTCACCTTGCGCGGCCTCGGCGTGAACCTCACGCGAGTTGACGGCAGCGGCTTGTTTCGCGTGTTCGAATTTTCTGGTCCGGCCAATGGCACGGACGAACTGTTGATAGAAGACTTGCGCGTATTTGGCGGTCTCAACAGCGATGGCGGGGCGATCAGCGTCGGCACCGGACGATCGCTGCGCATCGTCGATTCGATGCTCGACGGCAACATTGCGACCCACTCTGGTGGTGCAGTTGAGGCGCGATCGGCCAGCTCGGTGGAGATCGTGCGCAGTTCGATCTTCGAGAACACGGCAAGTGCCGGTAGCGGCGGTGGAATTTCTGTGTTTGGTGGCAGCCTGAGCATAGTCGAATCAACGGTCGCGGATAACAGCGCGACGCTCGGCAGCGGCGGAGGCATCGAGGCCTATGCGATCAGCGAATTGCTTATCGATCGCTCGACACTTTCGAGCAATCGCGCCGGTGCGCATGGCGGAGGGCTGCATCTTGTCCTGCAACCGTCGAGCGGTCAGATCGTTCTCGTGCAGTCGACGACCATCGTCGCCAATGTTGCCGATCAGGACCAATCCGATATCGGCTTTGGCGGAGGTATCGATGTGGCCGGGCCCGGAGCGCTGACGCTGCGCAACAGCATTGTTGCCTTGAACCGAACCTTGGTGCCGACCACCACATCCTGCCCGGATATCGACGTGCGCTTGAACGCAGCGCTCGTCAGTCAGGGGTACAACGTCGTTGGAACCAATGCCTGCGCCAGCGCCGCACTGATTCCTGGCCTGCCGAATGCGAATCAGGATTTCGTCGGGACGGCGGCATCACCGATCAATCCCGGGTTGGGCCCGTTGTCGGAAAACGGCGGACCGACGCTGACGCACTTGCCGCTTCCTGGCTCGTCCGTCGTCGATCAGGGCAGTTGTCCGACCGAGATCAACGATCAGCGCGGCATGCAAAATTCGTCCACCGGACTGCGCGTTTTCGACGAGCCAGGCATCGCGAATCTCGCCGAAGGCTGCGACATCGGCGCTGTCGAGGGCAGCGGCTTCCCGTCCGATTTGTTGTTCCGGGACGGATTCGAGCCATTACCTTGAGCGTGGAATTGATTAATGGACAAGTTCTTCATGCATTTCACGGAATTTTCAAGACATGTTCATTGCTTTTCCACGACTTGATGGCGCTTCCCTGACAGCCTGAGCAAATGCGCTTTCAAGGCGATCGCGCAGCCCTGATCTGGAGAGCCGCTCATGAAAACCCAACGTAGCCTCGTTCTGTTCGTTGCCCTGTTGTTTGCCCCCGCAGTGCCGGCGGCAACCGTTGTCACAATCGATGCTGGTCCCGTAGCCGGACATCCTTCGATTGCGATCGGTGGCGATGGCCTGCCGATTATCGCCTACGAAAGCGCTTCTGGAGGGCTTCGTCTCTTCAGATGCAATGAGCCGGGGTGCGATGCCGGGTCCAATGTCGTCTTCAACGACCCGCCGACAGGCACGACCGCAGGACGCTACAACTCGGTTGCGATCGGTCCCGACGGCAATCCGGCCGTTGCGTTCCACGATCCGGTCGATGTTGCATTGAAACTGGTGAAATGCACTTCACCCAATTGCATCGGCGGCGGCGCCGAGTTCCGCACGATCGATCCGGGACCTTATGTTTCGGTCGATGTCGCGCTGGCCTTCGACCCCGATGGCAAGGCGGTGTTCGCCTATCAGGATTCCTCGCAGCAGGCCTTGATGATGGCGCGCTGCCAAAACACCGGATGTGGCAATGTCAACATCGAAGTGCTGGCACCGCTTGCTGGAGGTGTTCATCACGGTGAGTTCGCAGCAATTGCTATCGGCGAGAATGGCGCTCCGGTGATTTCCGGACGCCAGTGGAGCACTCAGGACACCGCACTCGATTTCATTGTTTGTGCGGATACGCCATGCGTTGTCCCGCCCGATGCATTGTTCGGCGCGATCGGCCAACCGATAGACAACCCGGCCATGGCGCTGAGGTCCGATTCCAGACCTGTGTTTGCCTACCACGGTGAGACCGAGGACAGCCTGATGTTCGGATGGTGCGACAACCCGGTGTGCAGCGGCACACGGCACTCGCGCGTGCTGGATGACGGCGCGCTCGGCGCGGGCGCCTATACCGCGATTGCGCTGCGCCCGGATGGTCGGCCGGTGATCGCCTATCAGAAAAGCGTGCCCGTCGCCGGCGGTGCCGACGCACTCTATGTCATCGAATGCGATGACGGCGATTGCGTCTCGTGGCAGCAGTTCCCGATCGATCTGCAAGCCGGACGCGTCACCGGCGTCGACCCGGCGATCGCGGTTGGCTTGGACGGCAGTGTGCTGATCGCCTATTTCGACTCGTCGGCGGGCAGCCTCGAGTTCGCCCGCTGCAATCCGCAAAGTTGCAACGGTCCAGGCGACAGGGTTTTCGCGGATGGCTTCGAGCCTTGATCGATGCACGTACTCTCAGTTGCAGGGCGGCGATTTGGTCCTGAGAGGAGATCGGGCTGAACAGTTGCCAGCCGGGTGCCGGGTCGCCGGTATCCATCGAGCCACGGCGATGGCTTGACGCACCGCAGTGCTGGATCCTCGCCAATCAGCGGTGACCGCTTGGACCATTCCTGAATCCGCTGGCCGAAATGCGATAATGCGCGAATGAAACTCCAAGTCCCGTTCGTCCAATTGCCCTTGAGTTTTGATGCGCCGAAGTTGCTCGCGGAAATCGAGCAGCTCGGAGAAAGCGTCTGGCGGCCGCATCCGCAAGGCTATGCCGGCAACTCGGCCCTGCCCCTGATCGCGGTGAATGGCGATCCTTCCAGCGATTCGATTTCGGGGCCGATGCGACCGACCAGGCATCTGGATGCCTGTCCATATCTGCGCCAGGTGATGGCCAGCCTTGGTGCGGTGTGGGGGCGCAGTCGATTGATGCGTTTGTCCGGTCATGCCGAGGTCCCACGACATGCCGATCTTGCCTACTACTGGCGTGATCGCGTGCGCGTGCATGTGCCGATCAAGACTCAGCCGACGGTGCGATTCCAGTGTGGAAATGCCGAAGTCAACATGGCTGAAGGCGAATGCTGGATCTTCGATACCTGGAGACCACATCGGGTCATCAATGCGAACCCGGCCCAGCGCATCCATCTGGTCGCCGACACGGTAGGCAGCGAAAGTTTCTGGGCGCATGCCAGTGGTGGTCGCGTACCGGGACATCCGGTGCCGGGGTGGTTGCCGCGAATGGTCGCGGCCAATCCGGAAGATACTTCCGAGCTGATTTACGAGACGGAGAATCTCGGCAACGTGATGACGCCATGGGAGCTCCGCGAGCATCTCAATTTTCTGCTCACGGAAGCGAGCCAG
>JBBRBU010000166.1:0-4122 GCA_038205505.1 Lysobacterales bacterium
TCCCCCACTGGTCCGTTCGAAGAGACGCCAGAACTCTCGCTTGTCATCGACACGCCGAAAGGTCAGATCGTGGTGGTCGGCTGCTCACATCCGGGAGTCGAGCGAATCGTGGCTTCGGTTGCAAAGCGTGATCCGCGCATCTCGCTGATCATCGGCGGATTGCACTTGGTGACGACACCGCGAGCAGAAATTGAGCGCTTGTCGCTGGCGCTCCACGACCGGTGGAAGATAGACCGCATTGCGCCGGGCCATTGCACTGGCGAGTTGGCATTCGCCGTTCTACAGCGCATATTTGGAGAATCCTACGTGTACGCCGGCGTCGGCACCGTGATCGATTTGGCATGGACTCCGGCAGAATCGTAGCAGCAGGAAACGCGATATTGATTGACCCTGTCTCCGGTTCGATGCGTCCTCTCAAAACAAAAGGGTTGGGGAAACCATGAGTCTCAAAGTCATCGGCGCCGGTTTTGGCAGGACGGGTACGTTGTCCGCATGCACGGCCCTGAACCAATTGGGGTTTCCTTGTTATCACATGTTCGAGGTGATAGAGAACAAGCAAAATAAGGGACATCTGGAGTTCTGGCGCAATGTCGGCAACCACAACGCTGGCACTCAGTTCCAGTGGAATGAAGTGTTTTCGAAGTACTCGGCCGCGGTAGACAATCCGGCGTGCTGTGTTTGGCGTGAACTCATGATCGCCTACCCTGATGCGAAGGTTCTTCTGACGATTCATCCTCGCGGCGCGGACGCCTGGTATGAAAGTACGCTGGACACCATCTATTTCACCGAAACCATGTGGCAGTTCAAGCTTCTGAAACTGACGACGCCATTTGGCAGGAAGATGGGAGACATGTGCCACAAGCTGATCTGGCAACGATCACACAAGGGAACCATGAGCGATCGAAGCAAGGCGATCGCGCACTACGATCAGCACATCGCTGACGTGAAAGCATCGGTGCCGCCAGAAAAGCTCCTGGTTTTTTCCGTGGACCAGGGATGGAAACCGCTTTGTCAGTTTCTCGGCGTCCCCGAGCCACCAATGGCCTTCCCCAACGTGAATGATCGTGCCGCCATCAAGCAGACGATCAACGGCATTACCCGAGGGGCATATATCATCCTCGGCATGGCTGCCATCGCAGTTGGCGGAATGATTTACGGATTGGCTCACGTCCTGAGCTGAAGCTGGCAAAACATGGTGTCAATTTCCTCGCATGCATAGCAAAGTCCTGCGGGTGAGGATTGTTCCGCCGTCATCCTTGCTTTCGCAAAAACATTTTCTGCCTCAAATGCAGTTGAGCTCAATCTTCGGGCCGCTATGACAGATATCGGACTTACGCATATTGCACTCCCTGCTCGATCCATTGAGGCCAGCATCGCGTTCTATGCGAAATACGCCAACATGAGTGTCGTGTATCGTCGTCCTGGCGTGGTCTGGGTTAGCGACCGGACCAGAGCGTTTGCCATCGTGCTTATCGAGACAACAGGCGAGATCAAGCCGCTCTTGCCAATGGCTCACCTCGGCGTTGGCGTTTCTTCACGCGCGGAGGTAGACCGCCTTTGCAGCCTCGCAATCCAGCAAGGCTGCCTGGCCCGTGAAGCCGAACAGATGGAGCCGCCGGTAGGTTACTGGGCACTCATCAGCGATCCCGACGGACACACGCTTGAAGTTTCCTATGGTCAGGACCTGGGTGGCATCGTGGCGGCGCTCTAACGATTCAATCGATCCGGCCTTCCAATGCGCGCCTTGTTTCAGGCGATTGGCGGCGTGTCGACCGGCAGTCCTTGAATCGCAATGACAAGTATTCACTGCAGTACCATTGGTAACCGCCAAGCCAGAACTTCAGGAGACAAGCATGTTCAGTCACGTCGTGGTTGGAACCAACGATATTGAGCGCTCAAAGCGATTCTACGATGCGGTGCTCGGAATGCTTGGAACCGGTGAACCGCTGCGCAATTCGGCGAGTACCGGACAGGATCGACTCTTCTATCGGCACGATGGCGGCACCTTTTGTGTCAGCGAGCCAATCAACGGCGAGGCGGCAACCTCTGCCAATGGGGCAACCATTGGATTCAAGTGCAATTCTCCAGAGCAGGTGCAGGAATTTCACGACACGGCCATTTCGAATGGGGGCACTTCGATCGAAGAGCCGCCGGGTCTGCGCGAAGGCAAATTGGGCGCATTGCACCTGGCCTATGTACGAGATCCCGACGGAAACAAGCTCTGCGCGCTCTTCCGAGTGAAGCAGTAGGGAAGCGCATGGGTTGCGATAGACGTTCAGCCAGTGGATGCCGCCTGACGCTCCCGTCGAGGCGGCGTCCCAGAGGCCACTTGCCGTCCTGTGTGCTGCGGCCAGTGAAAATGAGAGGCACCATAAAGCACGATTCAGGTTCCCTATGGTGTGATCGCGCCTGGTCGCCATGGACCCGCTCATTTGTCCCTGAGGCAACCATGATAGTCAGCCGGAGTAGAGAGCAATGACAACACATAAGGGAGGTTGCCACTGCGGCGCGATCTCCTTCGACGTGGACGGCGATATTGATAGCGGGCTTTCCTGCAATTGCTCAATCTGCTCTCGAAGAGCCTCGCTGCTGTGGTTCGTCCCGAGGACTGCGCTACGACACCCGACTCGGCAGCGAGCACATACACCTTCAACAAACACGTGATCAAACATCGCATCGGTGCCAATTGCGGTATTCACACCTTCGGCGAAGGCACCGATCCAAAGGGCAATGCCATTGCAGCAGTCAATCTTCGGTGCATAGCGAACCTGGACTTGAGCAAGATTCCAGTACATGAATTCGACGGCAAGTCGGCGTAGCTCCTGCCCCGTGCGGTGACGTCCAAAAATTCATTCAAGCCGAACAGGCTTTTCGGGCTGGCTTGATTCAGGTGTTCGGAGCAAGAAGTCGCCATTTCGAGAAAGTCGTGATTTATGAATTAGTTGAAGAAGCCATAGAATTGACGCTCATCGTCGTCAGTCTCTATTTCGCGCTAGGTGTCTATTTGCGCCGCAAGCAGCCGACGTGGTCCGAGCCACTGGCGAAGCGCCGTTTAGCCATTCTGTCGGTCCTTGTCCTTGCGGTCACCGCGATCGAGGTGACCGGAGAAGTGTTTGGCGGGGAGTCAGGCCCGATTGACGAGGCGCTCTTGTTGTTTGTTCACAGTCATGTTCCGCCTGCGCTGACTGGCTTTTTCCAAGCAGTCACCCTGACCGGGTCATCGAGGGTTCTGATTCCGCTGACGATCGCTGCGACGATTGCGTTTGTGCTCCGGAACCATCGCTTCGAGGCGTTGCTCGTTGGCGCTTCAGTGGCAAGCGGGGCGACTTTGGTTTACATCGTCAAGATGACAGTCGTCCGATCCCGGCCGGCATTGTGGGAAACCGAATGGTATTGGGGCTCCAGCTTTCCGAGCGGACATACCCTCGTCGTAGCGGCTTTTGCGACCGCAATCGCTTTGGGTGTCAGCCGAATCTGGCCTGCTGCACGCGGCATAGCGCATTCGATCGCGCTGGTATGGATCACGCTCGTCGGATTCTCGCGTGTGGTTCTAGGCGTGCACTGGCCGACGGACGTCCTCGCGGCTGCGTGTATCGGAGCGGTTCTGCCGCTGGCAATGAGCGTTGTCTTCGAACTGCGCCGCGGCCTACCTACTGCTACGTTCTGAAACTGCGGCTCAGGCGCGTAGACCCGCCATAAAGATCAGAAACAGAGTCACTGGACCCCTGCCTGCGCAGGGGTGACGGGTATTGGGGTTGAGGTTGTTCTCAAGATTGCGTCGCCGTTGGTTTGCGCGATGCTTGATGCCGCGCCGCGCACCAGCCTTGGATCGCGCGACCCTTCATCCCGTTCGCGCACCAGCCTTGAACTGCGCGACCCTTCATTCCGCTCACGTACCCATTCACCGCTCGTCGTCCCTGCGCAGGCAGGGACCCAGTGACTCTGGCTTCTTGTTCGGCGTCTTGGCGTGGCGACTACTTTGACGTTTCATTACAGCGGCTCAGGCGCGTCGAACTGCATTGGAGCAGAAACAGAGTCACTGGACCCCTGCCTGCGCAGGGGTGACGGGTATTGGGGTTGAGGTTGTTCTCAAGATTGCGTCGCCGTTGGTTTGCGCGATGC
>JBBRBU010000167.1:0-4108 GCA_038205505.1 Lysobacterales bacterium
CGCGCGGTGTTGCGTGGCTGGTCCTTGCCCGGGAGCATGCGCAGCAAGGTGTTGTCGCGAACGAAGTAGTGGTGGAAAAGTCCCGCCAGCGCATGCGCGCCAATCAGGTAGTAGCCGATCTCGCCGATGGTTTGATGCAGATCTTCGAGTGTGTGCGAAAAATCCTTGTCCTGCGTCCAGATCGCCGGTAGCTCGAGACCGAAGAAAGGAATCGGTTTGCCGGCTGCACTCAAGGTCAGCCAGCCGAGCAGGGGCATTGCGATCAGGAATGAGTACAGGGACAGATGCATGCAGACGCTGAGCAGGTGTTGCCAGCGTGGTGGTGCTGGAACGATGCGCGGCGTGCTGCCGATGAAGCGCAAAGCGATGCGCACGAAGACCAGTCCGAATACGCTCAAGCCAAGCATGAAATGCCACATCTTGAATGCTTCGCGAAGATCGCTTCCTTTCGGGAACTCTTCGCGCAGCAGGATCGCCGAGTAGACCGCCACCAGCAGCGCCAGCATCAGCCAGTGCATCGCGATCGATAGGCTGCCATAGCGATCTGCGCTGTTCTTCATGTTCATCGTTCGCGTCCTCGGGAGTGGGATTGCGTGACGTTTTGTGTGGTGAGTCAGCCTACTGCACTGATTTCAGGCGCTCGATGCCAAGGGCCTTCACCAAATATTTCTCATGGAGCGGCTCGGTGTTGCCGATTTGGTTTTTACGCAGGTAGTATTTCTTGAGCGCGACGTTTGCCCTATGCGCCTATTTGCGGATTCTGACCCAAGTGACATTGGGTGGCGGCTCATGAGTCGAGGTTATTATAAATAAGTAGTTGCTAATATACAAGCTTCTTACTTAGAATGACTGCAAGCCCGGCAGAAACCAGTGGTCGCCGCATTGCCTTGGAGTGCCCATGTCTATCACCGATCTCGTCGCCCTGGGTGCCATGCAGGAGCGCGCCGAAGACGCTGCTCAGCTGCTCAAGACGCTGGCCAACGCACAACGCCTGCGCGTGCTCTGTCTGCTGGTTGGCAGGGAGATGACGGTCGGGCAGATCAACGAGGAGCTCCCCGATCTGAGCCAGTCAGCGCTGTCGCAACATCTGGCCAGGCTCCGGGACGAAAACATGGTCAGCACCCGGCGCGAGTCGCAGACGATCTGGTACCGCCTCGTTGAAGGGCCGGCGCAAGGCGTGATCGCGACGTTGTATGGAATCTATTGCGCCAATCCGGAGGATTCCGGGGTAGCTGCCAAGGCTTCCCGAAAAGCTGACAGACGTCGATAGCCCTCTGGCGTTATCGGGTTGGCAAGGAATTGTCTCGATTCCGCGGCCGAAGTTGAAACGCACTGACCGTCAGAACTGCTCTTGCGCTTTCATGGCTAGACTCGCCGCTGGCGGATTCTTGTTCGAACCGTTGCGGATGGGGCGTCTACCTGGCTGCCGGAAAACACGAATACAACGTCGTTTGCGCCAGATGAAGGTGACCATGCTGCGGAGGCAGTCCGCCATATGGCCAGCATCAGCCCTCCAAACAGGCAGACTTCTCCCATCCGTTGGGCAAGGCCGCGCAAGAAAGTCGAGGGAAGAGTGGTCAAGGCCGTTGCCGTCAACAAGAAAATCCAGCCGACGATCTTGATTGACTGTCCCCAGGTTTCGACAAGCACCAGCAAGGCAAAGCTTGCGCCGATGTGCCAAATCGCGCCACCGAAATTATGTACAGATTATCGAGCGTAGCAGAAGGCCGGCGAACCTCGATTACAGGGAAAAAATGTCGCAACCAGGTAGCCGATGGCGATCGCCAACGCGAGTCCGGCAGCGGCTTGCGATTCCGGTCGCCGGAAAAATGCAAGAGCAAGCAGCAACAGGCCGATCGGCACGAACAAGCCGAACGCAATCAGTCGCCGATCTCTCGCGCCAATTTCCCTGAGTTCGCTGGTCGTGTGCATGATGTGGTTGTATCCGGGCTTTCGATGCGCGTAAACCAGCACGCCGACCACCCGCCAATCGACGCTGCCGCTGCGATCATGCTGGCGAGCCTCGTCACCCTTGATCGCTCATCTTCTTCAGTCGGTAGAGCGCATCGAGTGCTTCGCGCGGGGTCATCGTGTCGGGATCGATGCCCCGCATCGCTTCGTCAATCGGTGACGGCGCGGGCGGCGCGAATAGTCCGAGTTGCGGGCTGGTCGAAGGCATCGATGATGCGCGCTGATGCGAGTCGGCACCATCAGCTTCAAGCCCGGCGAGCGTCGCTCTGGCATCGGCGATCACCGCCTTTGGCAACCCGGCCAACGCGGCCACTTGCAGACCGAAACTACGGTTGGCCGGACCCTCCTTGACCGCATGCATGAAAACCAATTGATCGCCATATTCGACTGCATCGAGATGCACGTTGGCGATATCGGAATGCTCCGTTGCGAGTCGCGTCAGTTCGAAGTAGTGCGTCGCGAACAGGGTGAATGCTCGATTCTTCGTCGCCAGCCAGGTCGCGCAGGCTTGTGCCAGCGATAGACCATCGTAGGTGCTCGTGCCTCGACCTATTTCGTCCATCAGCACGAGACTGTGCTCGGTCGCATTGTGGAGGATATTTGCCGTTTCGCTCATCTCGACCATGAACGTCGACTGGCCGCGTGACAGATCATCGCCCGCGCCGATGCGCGTGAAGATGCGGTCGATAGGGCCAATCATCGCGCTGGCTGCCGGGACGAAACTGCCGATATGCGCGAGCAATACAATCAATGCGTTCTGACGCATATACGTCGATTTACCGCCCATGTTCGGGCCGGTGACGATGAGCATTCGACGGCGATCGTTGAACTCGAGATCATTCGGCTCGAATGGCTCATCACGGACCTGTTCGACGACCGGATGACGGCCGCGCTGGATGCGGATGCCCTCTACTTCACCAAGTTCCGGGCGATTCCAGTCGAGCGCGTAGGCGCGGTCGGCGAGGCTGGCCAGGGTATCAAGGTCGGCCACGGACGCGGCCGCTTTTTTCAGTTCGGCGAGGTGTTCACCGAGGGTGTCGAGCAGGGATTCGTAAAGCGCTCGTTCGCGCATCAGCGAACGCTCGCGTGCCGAAAGCACCTTGTCCTCGAATTCCTTTAGTTCTTCGGTGATGTAGCGCTCGGCGCCCTTGATGGTCTGCCGACGGGTGTAGTGGGTGGGCGCCTTGCCGGCCTGGACCTTGCTGATCTCGATGTAGTAGCCATGCACTCGATTGTAGCCAACCTTGAGCGTGGGGATACCGCTGGCCGCCTTCTCGCGCTCCTCGAAATCCACCAGGAATTGATCGGCATTGGTTGCCAATCCGCGCAACTCATCGAGCTCTGCATCGAAGCCCTCGCGGATCACGCCTCCCTCGCGTTGCAAGGCCGGAGGCTGCTCGACCACCGCGGTCATCAAATACGCAGCGGTTTCGGCGTGTTCGCCAAGCTGGTCGAGCAAGTCGGCGAGCAAGGGACTATCGGTGCCGATCAGTCGTTCGCGAAGTTGTGGTGTTCGTGCAAGTCCATCGCGCAAGGTTGAAAGATCGCGCGGTCGTGCCGAGCGCAGAGCGACGCGGGTGAGAATGCGTTCGAGATCGCCGATCCCGCGCAACTCATCACGCAAGCCTTCATTGCAGCCGCTTTCGATCAAGCTCGCGATTGCCTGGAAGCGTTGATTGAGCGTAGCGTGATCTCGCAGTGGCCGATTGATCCAGCGGTGCAGGTTGCGCGCGCCCATCGGCGTGACCGTTGCATCGAGGATGCCGAGCAAGGTGAACTCGCGATTGCCCGAAGCGTGCGTGTCGAGTTCGAGATTGCGCCGTGTCGCCGCATCGAGGGCAATCGTCTCGCTGGTGCTTTCGACGGCGAGACCGCTCAAATGCGGCAGGGCGGATTTCTGCGTCTCCTCGATGTAGCCAAGCAGGCCGCCGGCAGCACCCATCGCCAATGAATAGCCACTGGCACCAAACCCCGAAAGATCGCGCGTGCCGAAAAAGCGGCACAGCTCGCGCTCGCCGGTTTCTGCATCGAAATGCCACGGCGCACGTTTGCGCAAGCCGGGCAGGGCAGTGACGAATTTCGGCCAGGCGCCATCTTCGGCGATCAGGGTTTCGACCGGCTGCAGTCTGGCCAATTC
>JBBRBU010000168.1:0-4066 GCA_038205505.1 Lysobacterales bacterium
TGTGCGCCCGGTTACCGTTGCCTGGATGCGTTGCTGATACTTGCCGTGGCCGAGTTGCACAAGCGATTGATCGTTCAAGCGCAGCCACGGGATATTGCGCTCCTCGGCCGCGCGCACCAGCGAGGCCGTCGAGGGGCCGAGCGCACGGCGTTGCGCGTAGCGGATGAACGCATCGCGCGCTTCGGGCCAGATCCAGTCATCCGGCACACCGCCCTTGGGCCGGATCTCGGCTGGCAGCAGTGAACTCAACAGGTGCCGGGCCAATTCGCCGGCCGCAATGCCCTGCTCGCGCTGGGTGTATTCGTAGATGACGCTGTAGACGCCCGGACGATCGTCGACGCTGCGGGTCTTGCCGAAGGTGACGTCCTCGCCGGCAATGTTCTGCAGTTCGATCGCTACATGTTCAAGCACATGACCGAGCCAGGTGCCTTCGTCTTCCTTCATGCGCCGGATGAAGCCGCCAGGTTCGCGATACGAGCAACCGTGTTCGGCCAGGCTCGGCAGGGCTTCGACGAGGGCATCGACGAAACCGGCTCCGAGCTTTCCGGTTGGCCAGGCCTCCAGCGCCTCCAGATCGAGAATCAGGCGGATGACCGGAAAATGCGCATACGCCGAGGGGCCGACATATACCGAACGATCGAGAATGCGCACTTCGCTTACTCCTTGATGACGTTGAGCGTTCCGGCGCTGGCGCTGCGCGTGTGCAGGTTGAAGGTCGCGCCGCGAATGAGCATGTGGATGCCGAGACCGAGCAGGCAGATCGCATCGCCCTCGTTGGCACGGTCCATTGATGAAAACTGCAGATCGGCCGCATCGACCACGGTGACCGAGCCGCTGCCTTCGACTTCGAGCGTATTGTCCGGGCCGATGAACGCCGCGGTGTCTTCGTCGAGGCCGATGCCAAGCGCGAACGGGTTGAATGCCAGTGCAGTCGCCAGCCGACCGAGTCGATCACGCTGGCGGAAATGCTGATCGATGATGAATCGATTTGTCAGGCCGAGCCCTGGCGCGAGTCGAACACTGCCGGCGCGCGCCGAGGCGCCTTCTTCACCAAACGCGATCATGTGCTCGCTGAGGATCGCGGCACCGGCACTGGTGCCGGCAACGTGCACACCGTTTGCATTCTGCTGACGGACCAACTTGGCCACCGATGTACCACCAAGCAAGGTGGTGATGCGCAACTGGTTGCCGCCAGTAAAAAAAATGCCGCTGGCGCGGGCGATGCGTTCCAGACGACCCGACTCTTCGCAATCGCGGCGCGTGTCGTAATCGATTGACTCTACTTCGCCAGCACCGAGCTCGCGGAAGAGCGCTTCATAGCGCGGGCCGGTATCAAGCAGACGGCTGGCGGTCGGAAAGACGACGATATCGGCGTCCGCGCCACCGCAAAGGTCCACGAATCGCTGGAGGATACGCGGGTCGTTCTCTTTCTCCTCGGCACCGCCGATCGGAATGATCCAGCCGCGCTCTTCGCCCTCACGAACCTTGCTAGGCATCAATGCGAACCGTCTTGGGAATGGATGGGAGATGGTAACGGTTCAAACACCCCGCGTCGCAGGGACTGGCCATTGCGCAGATGCCATTCGCCGCCAAGCAGGACATCGGAAAGCCCGTTGTCCTCATCGAGGACGAGCAGATCGGCATCCGCACCGACGCCGACCACGCCCTTGCGCGGCAAGCGCAGCAGTGCGGCGACGTTGCTCGTGAACGCAGGGAGGATCTGCTCCAGTGGCATCCCGCGCGACAACAACTCGCGTACGGTTCCAAGCAACGTGCCTGGTGTGCCGACATCCATGTGACTGAGCTGGCCCTCGTTATCAAAGCACGGCAGGCAACCGCCGGCATCCGAACTGATCGTGACGCGCTGCGCCGGCGCGCTGGAGTCCAGGTAGCGTTGCAATGCATCGGCCGCGCTCCACGCATCCTCGCCGTCCTCGACCGGAAACGCGGTGATGTCGACGTGACAACCTTGGGCGGCCAGTTCCAGCGCCTCGTCAAACAAGGCGCGGCGTCGATTGACATGGGTCGGGTTAAACACGCGGGCCGGGATTTCACTTGTCGCCAGAGCGCGCCTGATCAGATCGAGTCCGCGTGCGCCATCGCCGAGATGCAAATGGACAACACCCGCCTTGCCGCTCATGAGGCCACCGACATGCGCATCGGAGGCGATGCGCAGCAGCTCATCGAGGGTCGGCTGGCTGCTGCGATGGTCGCTGATTGCGAGTTCGCCGACGCCAATAAGCGGATCGATGAAGGCAATATCGCCGCGTACGCTGCCGGTCAGCGTCGTCGGCGGCAGATGATAGCCGCCGCAATAACCCCACGCACCGAGACCTTGTTCGCGCAGGGCGAGCAGATTGGCGACCAGCTCGCGAGTGCTGCGCGCGCAATCGTCGGTACCAAGCAGGCCGATCACCGAAGTGACGCCTTTGTGCGTGTAGCGACTCAAGGCCAACGGCGGAATGCGCGTGGCAAAACCGCCTTCGCCACCGCCGCCGGTGACATGCACGTGGCCATCGATGAAACCCGGCAGCAGGCGTCTACCTTGCAGGTCGACGGTTTCGACATCGACGCCGCTCGGCGGCTCGATCGACGCAGCCGACATGCCGAGAATCCGGCCGCCGCCGACCAGCAGGTTCTGGCGGCCGAGCGCCTGCGGCGCAAACACGTCGGCGTTGCGCAGCAGGATCATCGGTGGCGATTTGATCGGGGACATCCCCGGAACTCTAGCAGAGTCGGATTGTCGCTTGGGGTGGGTTGGCCGAACCGTGTGCAAGCGCCGTGAGACGTGGTCGGGTCAGCGCGCCGAGACGACCGCCACTCAATCGTCCTTCGAGCTGGCTGCGGCGAACGTCGCGAAGCTGTGCAGGAACTTGCGCAGCTGGTCGCGCGTATCTTCGTCGGTGAGCTCCCCCTCGTCGTTGAACAACTTGCCGGCTCGCGAAACCATGAGCCGGCCTTCGGCCCAATGTCGTGCGCCAAGCATGCGCAATACCGGCAGCCAAGCGTTCTGCGCGAGGATCGTTCCGAAGCCTCCCGGTGAGGCGCCGATCACAGCGACCGGGCGGCCGCCGAAGATCCGTGCCGCATCCTTTGGCGGCCGTGACAGCCAGTCGATCGCATTCTTGAACACGCCAGGCATGCTGTTGTTGTATTCGGGTGTAACCAACAGCAGGCCATCGCAGGCGAGGATCTGGTCCTTGAGCGCGACCACGCTGGCGGGAATGCCGTCCTGCTCCTCGACATCTCCGTCGTAGAGTGGAATGCCATGCAGGGTGGCCGCATCGACGGCAATATTCTCGGTTGCCAGCGATTGCGCGGCATGCAACAGCGAGGTGTTGAACGACTTGCTGCGCAAGCTTCCGGAGATGCCGAGGATTCGGATACTCATGACCGTGTCTCCCTGGAGTAATCAATAGTGACTGTTCAACGATGCGCGAGTCTGACCGCCGCAAGCTGCATTCAGCCTGAGTCGACATTGTGATGTTTTCCCTGCCACGGCGCGTAGAAATCCTTGAGTCGCTGCAGATCGGCATCGACATCGTCGCCCGGATGGAACAGCGGGCCGACGCCGACGCTGCGTTCGGGGTAGTGGAAATAGACGGGCAGGATCGGTACCTCGGCTGCTCGAGCGATATGCCAGAAACCCGTACGCCATTTCTTGACCACCTTGCGCGTGCCTTCGGGAGCAATGCCCAGCCACAGCTTGGGCTGGTTTGCGAAGCGCTCCGACATCTGTTCGACCACGCCATGCGTGCTGCCTCGCTCGACCGGGACGCCGCCGAGCTTGCGCAAGACCCAGCCGAGCGGGCCGACGAAGAGTTCACGCTTGGCGATGAATGAGACATCCGCACCGATCGCGATCTTGACCAGCAATCCCCAGACCCCATCCCACCACGATGAATGCGGCGCAGCGATCAGGACCAGGCGTGGCACATCGGGAAACTCGCCGACCACTTTCCAGCCGCAAAGCGTGATGAACCAACGCGCGAGACGACGGCCCGTATGCGAGCGCAATTGGGGTATCGATGGCGGCAAATGCTCCGGCAGGCGCGAGCGTCTCAAT
>JBBRBU010000169.1:0-3992 GCA_038205505.1 Lysobacterales bacterium
GCCGTGGACGTTGAAAAACCACGCCGATCATTCGGCCCTCAAGAAAATCAGCGAGTACGAGTCACCGAATCGCGATTGGACCGAACGCACCTTGCCGCCACGCGATCGCCTCGCCAGCGTCTATTTCGCCGCCACCGAACATGACGAAGACCAGCCAATCCATCTGCATGTCGCCGATCCCGATATCTGCGTGACCCGTTGCACGGTCGAATACAACAACCCGTGCACGAGATTCTGCCCGGCCAGCGTCTACGAAATCGTCGAAGATGATGCCGGCAAGCGCCTGCAGATCAACGCGGCCAACTGCGTCCACTGCAAGACCTGCGACATCAAGGATCCCTACCAGATCATTACCTGGGTAACCCCCGAGGGCGGTAGCGGACCGAATTACCAGAATCTTTAGAGCGTCGGATCGCACGCATGGACTGGCTGCATACAGGAAAAATCTGCGGATTGTTGAGCGCAATCACGGCGGGTGTTTTTCTCGGCAGTTTGCCGCCAGACGACAATCTTGTTGCAACACCTTCAGATACCGGATTTGATAACCGTGTTCTGGATTTCGCGGATGTTGAGGCACGTCAGACGCTAATTGAACATGAGCGCTTCCTGCGTAACTGGAACCTGGAGTCGCTGCGATGTCACCCGGGGCGCGAGTCGTATCGGGTTTTCAACGAGCCCGGCCTCATGGGCGGCAACATGGTGATCGTCGAGGCGCAGGTTGAGGGCTCCACTGCGTCACTCGATGTCCGCGAATTTGGCCGTTTGGCGATTGCGGAAGATGGGCGTTCCCATGGCTGGAATCCAGTCGCTTCCCGGCAGCTGTCACCCACCCGTTTTAGCAAACTTCACGATCAACTGACTGACATTCTCCGCACGCAGGCTGCGCCGCAGATCAACGATCGTTTCGTCGATGCGTCCCGAGTTACCGTTGAAACCTGCCGACGCCAGCGTTACCACTTCTTCGTACGCAACTCCGACGAAGATACCGACGCAGTGATCGTTCTGCTCGCCCGATCGATCCTGCACCTCGCCGGAAGAGATCGGGAGAATCCCTGGTCGCCCTGAACAGGCTTGCTCTCCGCGCCGGGGCTGGAACCATCTGAATCACTTGAATTTCGACCGGGTTTCAATCGGCTCGGAACCCGTCGCCGACGTCTATCGATTGCGGCTGAAATCAAGGTTCAGCCAACCCGACTTCAAGTCCTTGAACTCGCGGACACCATGTCCGGAAGAAATCAACGCGTTGGCTTTGCCCGAGTGAGCCGCGAAAGACGAAATCGGGACTATGACGCAGCGGTAAAGTGGATTGCCGCGAAAGACTGACGATGAGGCATGCCGATAAGATACTCAGCCGCACGCTAGAGACCGAAGCAGGGAAAATTGAACTAGCCTGGCCGGTGAAGTTGAAATACCGAGGTGTGCAGCGCAGTCAGGCCGCGCTCGACGAACCGGGGTTCCGCAGCGAGGATGTCATCGCGTTCCAGCATCTTGATCTGCCAGTCGTTCGCGTACAAAACCTGAACTTCATCGGCATTCACCGAAAACGGCGGACCTTCCATTTCGCTTTGTGCGTAGTCGACGGTGATCAGCAGCATCTGGCAATGCGCTGGCAAGTTGTGTGAGAGATGCTTTGCGTAGCGCTGACGCATCTCGACAGGCAGTGCTATCAGGGCAGCGCGGTCGTACACAGCAGCGCAACCGGAAAGGTGACCCACATCGAGGGCAAATACATCGCCGCAGACAAGCTCGATATCACCAGCAACGAAGTGTCGGCCTACGGGTGAAACATGGATCAACGGCTCCAGATTGTTCTCATCGAAAAACTGTTCGACCGCGACGGGCGACAGCTCCACACCGAGCACGCGAAATCCCTGACTGGCCAACCAGAGCATGTCCTTTGACTTGCCAGCCAAAGGGACGAACACGCAACTCCGGGCCGGCAATGAAAGCGTTGACCAGTGTTTCTCCAGCAAGGGCATGACTCCATCCCGATGGAATCCGGTCTGACCTTCCTGCCAGCGTTGCAACCAGAATTGCGCTTGCATCAGCGTTGTTTCTTCACTTCGGGACGCAGTTGATCGGGCGTCCATCCGATCGATGATGCGCCCGGTGCTGAAACAAGAGGAATGCCTAGATCACGCGAACCCTTGGGATGGGGCAGCAGGCCGAGGCCCAGCTGCAAACCCTGACCGATGCGGCCAGCGTATTCGATCATCACGCTGGCTGCGTCGGCATCCAGCACTTCTTTTGCCGTTTCGGTCCACATCGCCAGCCAGCGCTCGAAGTGTTCAGCGCGAATCGGATGCGAACGATGCATGGCCATCGGATTGCCTCGATAGGTTCCGGCGCGCAGAGCCACCGAACACCAGAACGAGATCAGCAGGCGCTTGTGCGCATCCCAATCGTCGACCACGGGATTGAACACCGCGCCAAGTAACGGATCGGCGCTGACCTTGTCGTAGAAACGATTCACCAGATGCGCGATCCGGGTTTCGTCGAGCTCGGGTGCCTGGGCCATAGTGACTCAAGGATGGTGAAGACATGATTCTACGTGTCGATCGTGTCGCAATTTCCATTCGCCCGTCTTGATCCAGATCAATCCCGCGCGGATAGAGTCGGGTTACAGGCACATGCCCGCCTCCTTCCGGGGCTTTCTGCTCGACGCTTGCGTTCGGTTCGACGTGCGAAGCATCCGGCCAGCTTCCATCGATCCTGCTCGTGCACAAACACCACTTGTTCGCCGAGTTTGTACGCGGTATTTCGAATGGTATATCAGCATTGCACACCCTCCCGGAGCTGCATCCTCGAGCGAGCGCATTCACTCCACTTCCGGCGTCATGACATTCAACGTGGCATAGTTCCCTCGTTATTTCTCGACCCGCTCACTCACCGCAGCGACGACCGCCCGGCAAGCGCATGGATTTCCTCAGCCTGACACTCGATATCCCGACACTCACGCTCAGTCGTGCACTCGTCCAGGTAATCCTGGCCGGGCTGCTGATCTATGTCGGAAGCCGCCAGGATCGCGACGGCGCGGCGCGTTTCTGGGCGTTGGGGCTTCTGCTCAACGGTATTGGCCTGCTTTTTTTCATCATCCCGAACGGGCTCGAGTGGGAGCGCGCAATCACCGCATGCAACCATCTCGCTTTCGGTGCCTCCAGCGCGTGTTTCCTGATTGGATTCTGGAAGTTTTCGGCACAGCCTTCGAGGTTCTGGCTGATCGCATTGATGATCATCATTCCCATTCTCGGTCTGATGGCGTGGGAAGTGTTTTGGCCGAACGCGCGGCTGCGGATCCTGTTCACCGCGTTTGGACAGACATTATTCCTGCTCGTATTGCAAAACACGCTGCATCGACATCCACGCGCGGAGATCACCCCAATCTATCGACGACTACGGGTCATCGTGATTGTCTACTTGCTGATCTTCGTATGGTCCTACGCCGGTATCGCCGAAATCCTGCCGACGTCTGCGCGCGCCGCTGAAAGTTACCATCGGGCACTCTTCAGCATCGCCTCGCTGCTGTTCATGTTGGCACTCGCAGTGGCTTGCCTCGCCCTGCAGTTCGCCTTGCTGGCCGCTCGCGAAACGGATCGGGCAATGACCGACTGGCTTACCGGCCTGCTCAATCGAAGGGGGTTTTTTCGCGCGCTTCGCGAGGCTGAGAATCAGCACCCGACTCTATCCGAGTCTTCCAGCGTCATCGTCATCGACATCGACCAGTTCAAGATCATCAATGATCGATTCGGCCATGTCAGCGGGGATCACGCACTGGTGGCGCTGGCCAATCTTTTGCGCGAGCAGACCAGTGACCGGCATCTGGTCGCGCGTACCGGCGGCGAAGAGTTCTGCATCGTCCTTCCAGGCGGTGATCCGCAAGCCGCTCTTTCCCTGGCCGAATCGATCCGCGCAGCTTGCTGGAGCCTAAACGTCAGGGCGACAGAGGGACCGCCCATCCGCTTCACGATCAGCGCTGGTGTTTGCGAGATCCC
>JBBRBU010000170.1:0-3866 GCA_038205505.1 Lysobacterales bacterium
AGCGCATTGCGTGTGCGATTCGCCGAGCGGTTGCCTGACTGTCCGCGCGAACCGCCGTGTAGCGCGTGCGCGGGTCGCTCATGCTGGATCGACAGCAGCGGGAGCAAAGCAAACAACGCGCAGGTCACCACGCTCAGCAAGAGTGCGAAGATCAGCACGGGTCCGTTGAGCTCGATCGTGAACCCGTTGGCCGCGCCATCCAGGTCGAGCAATCGAATCAACTTGATGCACAGATAGGCCAGGCCGATACCGGATACGCCGCCTGCTGCGGCAAGCACTAGGCTCTCCAGCGCCAGTTGCCGAGCCAGCCGGAAACGACTCGCACCTAGCGCGGCGCGGATGGCGAGATCCTGTTGTCGATCGCTGCTGCGGATCAGCATCAAGTTGGCGATATTCGCGCAGGCAATCACAAGCACAACAAACGCGGCAGCTTGCAACAGCCAGAGGGTCGGGCGGATGTCGCCGACCAGTTCATCTCGCAGATTGCGTGCGCGGCCGGTGAATCCGCCGTCGCGGGCTTTGTTGAGGAATTCGGATTCGTCGCCGGAACTCGGGCCGGCCAATCTTGCCATGGTATTGGTTGCGATGCGGTCGAGTTCCGAATCCAGTTGCGTGATCGACGCATCAGGCTTTAGCCGGCCGACCGATTGGGCGAACTCGAATCCACGCAGAGCGTCTGATTTCTGTTTTTCGGAAAAAACGAACGGCACCCAGAGTTGCACTTCGCGGCGTGGAAACGTGAAGTTGGCTGGCATCACGCCAATTACGCGGTAGCTCTGACCGCTGATTCGAACATCCTTGCCGACAATGGATGGATCGCTGGCGAAGTGGCTGTGCCAGAGCGCATCACTGAGCACGACAACCCGGTTGTCGATTGACATCGCTTCGTCGGCGGTAAAGGTT
Source organism: Lysobacterales bacterium (assembly GCA_038205505.1). Classification (GTDB taxonomy): domain Bacteria; phylum Pseudomonadota; class Gammaproteobacteria; order Xanthomonadales; family Rhodanobacteraceae; genus Dokdonella. The sequence continues at coordinate 904 of JBBRBU010000170.1, forward strand.
CGTCCGAGTCGTGCATTGACTTGCAAGGTCGTGAACAGCGACGGTGTGGCAACAATGCCGGCCACACGCTGTGCGAACGTGGATTCGGTCAGATCAAAGCTGTAGTCGTGGTAGAGCGCGCTGTCGACCAGAATATTTGCCTGCGCGCGTCGATCCAGATAATCGGCGACGGTGTTGGCTGAATTCATAACGCCCGATTTCGGATAGCTGTTGTTGATGCTGACGAGGCGCTCGCCGTGCGGATAGGGAAGCGGCTTCAACAATTGCCCCTCGATCGCGCTGAAAACGGCGATGTTGATGCCGATTGCCAGAGCCAGAGTCAGCGTGATCGAAACGGCGAGCAATGGTTTTGACCAAAGCGAGCGCATGCTGTGACGAAGGTCATCGGAGAGGCTTGCAAGCATTGCGCAGCTCGACCGTGGAAACAGGTGGAGATCCTGACACAGGTTGTTGTCGGTTTGTGCCGAGGAAGTTCAGTTTCCTTGCCAGCGACGATCCCCTGAGCCAGACATGCGGGTACCATTAAGATTCTTCGGCAACAGGATCACCAGAAATGAAGCTTGCTCGTCTTCCCGTTCTTGTTGCGATTCTTGCGCTGGTTCTGCTTCTGGTTTCCGGCCCCGGCACACGTCACGAAATCTGGCATTTCCGGACCGGTTTCACGCTGATGACCTGGGCGGCCTACCTCGGGCTCGGAGCGGCTGCGCTGGCGATTCTTTTTTTGCTGATTCGGCGAATCCGCCGCGGAAACGCGGCGACGCTGATGTTCGGCATCATGTTGGGGCTGGCTGCCGCTGCAATGCCGTTGTTCGGTGCTTACACGGCCAAGACATTGCCTTTCATCCACGACGTTTCGACTGACACCATGCATCCGCCCGAATTTGTCGCGATCCTGCCGCTGCGTGCCGATGCGCCCAATCCTGCCACTTACGGTGGCCCGGACATCGCTGCTGCGCAGAAAGCGGGCTATCCCGAGCTGCGCACGCAGATGCTCGACATGGCACCCGCTGACGCGTTTGCTCGCGCAGAGAAGGTCGCCCGTGACATGGGTTGGGAAGTTGTCGCCGCCGTTCCCGAGGCGGGCCGCATCGAGGCAACCGATACGACATTCTGGTTCGGATTCAAGGACGACATCGTCATTCGCATTGAAGCCGAAGGCCAGGCCAGCCGCATCGATATCCGCTCGGTATCACGTGTCGGCAAGAGCGATGTCGGCAAGAATGCCTCGCGCATCCGGGCGTTCGTCAAAGCACTTGGCAGTCAGCCGGTTGCGGGTTGATACGCAGACAGATTTCATCTTGATTCGCGGCACCTGGCGTTTCCACGACGTTCGGGTCGCCATTCCGCTTCCAAAGCTCCTGGATTTCCAGCTAGCCGTCGCCCCTGCCTGCGCAGGGGCGGTGAGCGCGTGTGGTGCGGGTGCGGGTGCGGGAAATCCGGGTTGGCAAGATATCGAAGCGAGAGGAGGCCGGGGACGTGCCGAATGCGACGCTGTTGTCACTGGCTCGTCAGGCTCCGCGGAAGTCGGATCACGAACTCACTGCCGCCGTCGATGCGCTCAACGCAATTCGCGTCGCCACCGTGACGACGGCAAATTTGCCGTACCAGGGACAGCCCGAGGCCGCTGCCGACATTTTCTTCGGCGTTTCCGCCGCGAAAAAATGGTTCGAAGACTCGCTCGCGATCAGCTTCCGCAACGCCGGGGCCGGCATCGGTGACGTGTAACTCCAATGCTCCGTCGTCAGCCAGCAGCCGAAGTGTAGTCGGTGGCGCGCCATGTCGGCGCGCATTCTCGAGCAGGTTTCGCACCAGGCGACGCAGCAGACGTTCGCTTCCTTGCAACCACATGACGTGCGTCTCGCCATCGTTGCTGGGGAATTCCAAATCGACTTGATCGTATCGGGCACTCTCTTCGGCGATCAGAGCGAGGATATCGATCTTCTGTTCCGGTTCTCCGCCATTCGGCAATGCCTCGAGTCGGCTGGCCAACAGGATCTCTTCGAGCAAGTCATCGAGTTCGCGCAAGTCCTGTGCGAGTTCGGATCGATGGCCACTATCCGTTGATCCGGTCAGCAATTCGACGCCCATGCGAATCCGCGTCAGCGGCGTGCGCAATTCGTGACTGGTATTGGCGAGCAGTCGGCGATGTGCGGCGACAAGCACCTCGATGCGCTCGGCGGCCAGATTGAAACCCTGTGCGAGCTGCGCGACTTCATCGCTGCCCTCGACGACGGCACGCACACCCAACTCACCGCTACCGAAGGCGCTGACTGTTTGCTGCAGGCGGGACAGGCGAGTGGTCAGTCGGCGGACGAATGGATAAGTTCCGAGGCTGAGAATCATCGCAATGGTGATGAACACGAGTACCCATACTGGCAATGGAAGCGGCTCGGTCACGGAGTGACGCATGGCCACGCCGATGAAGGCGAACGCGACCAGCATGACGACGAAAATCAGATAGAACCTTTGAAACAGCCGGATTCGAGGCATACCAGTTCAATCCTGCGACTTGGCGAACACGTAACCCGCACCACGCAGGGTGAGGATGCGCCGTGGAAACTTGGGATCATCTTCGACGGCAGCGCGCAGTTTAGAAATATGGACGTCGATCGAGCGGTCGAAGCTGTCCGCGTGGGAGACATTCAAGGCTTGCAGCAGCCAGTCTCGACTGAGCACGCGACCGGCATGCCGCGCCAGAACACTGAGCAAGGCGAACTGGTGCCCGGTCAACTGCCTGACTTCACCATCGAGTCGGACTTGATGCGCGTCGCAATCGATCTCAAGTCGGCCGAAGCGCATCACGCTCGCATCGGCGCCACGCTCACTACCCGCGCTGCGACGCAGGATCGCGCGCAGGCGGGCCAGCCGTTCTCGCGGTTCGAAGGTTTTCGGCAAATAGTCGTCCGCTCCGAGTTCCAGGCCGACGATTCGGTCGGCCGCGTCACCTCGCGCGGTGAGCATGA
>JBBRBU010000171.1:0-3800 GCA_038205505.1 Lysobacterales bacterium
ACGCTCGAGATCGAATCAGGTGCTTCGACCTGGTAGACCGTCTTCCACGCTTCGAGGACGTTCTCGTGCGTCACCGGGAGGGCGCCGAGGGCGACGAAGTTCGGAATGTCCGCCTTGCCGATGAGCGAAGCTGCGCCCAGACGAGCCTCTGCGACACCCTGGTCGTAGGGGCGCTGCGCGCCCAGGCCGACGATGAGTTCGTCCTTCGCCAGAGCGATAGCAACGTTGGTGCCGAGGTCTTCGGTGGCAATCTTCAGGTCGGGGCGCCCGGACTCACGGGCGGCGGCCATGATGCCTTCGGCAGGAACGTCCCACACTCCCCAGATTCCGGCGAGGTTCGGGTACTTGGTCAGCAGGGCGGTGGTGGCTGCCTGCGCGTCGCCGGCGAAATCGGGGCCACCGATACCCTTTTCTTCAGCAATGGTGATATCCGGGTAGAGGGCAATGGTTTCTTTGAAACCCTCGTAGCGCTGTGCCGTCACGAAGAACTCCGCGTCGTGGAAGACGAGACCGATCTCACCCTGGCCGCCGAGAGCCTTGGCCAGAAGGTGAGCGGATACGACACCGTTACCCTTGTTGTCAGCGGAGACAACCGAGACGTAGTCTTCGCCGCCCACAAAACCATCAGGAACGTTGTCCATGAAGACGAGCTTCACGCCGGCGTCGCGCGCCTGAGCGTACGCGGCAGCGGTTGCTACCGGGTCAGTGGGAATCGAAACGATCAAGTCCGGCTCCAGCGCGAGCACGGTCTCAAGGTCAGACACCTGCTGCTCGGGCTTGAAATTAGCGTCCGTCACGGCAACGACTTCCATGCCCAGACGGGTGAATTCTGACTCAAGTCCTTGCACCTGTGCAGTGGACCAGTCGTTTCCGGCGTAATGCATGACAATCGCGACCTTGAAGTTCCCAGCCTTGACCTTGGCAACTTCGTCGTCCGTGAGCGTCGTTGCATCGAAACCCTCGGGCGCCTCGCCGTTCGGACCAACACTCAACACCTGGCCCGACAATTCGGTCAGCGCCGCGTCTACCTGCGCGGACACATCAGCGTTTTCAGTGCTCACGGTTGCAGTCGTTGCTGTTGAGCATGCGCCGAGACCCAGAACCAACGCTGTGCCGACGGCAAGCGCTGCAATTGATTTCTTCATTGAAATAACTTTCTTTTTTTGGGGGAGAGTAGAGATTATTTTCGAGGAGTGTTGCTAGTGGGCAAGAAGGTCATCGAGATATCGCTTACTGATAACGGCGGCATCAGCGGGGTCGCCATCATATGAATCCAGTTCGACCATGAGCCAGCTGTCGTAGCCGACTGATCGAACTGCTGCAATCACGCCCGGCAAATCGATGTCTCCCCGCCCAAGGGGCAGAAAGTCGCCGGTGGCGTATTTGTAATCCTTGAGGTGCACGTGGGCCAGACGGTCGGCGTACTTTTCGATGAGTTCAACCGGATTTCCGCCACCAGCAGTCAGATGAGCTGTATCGGGGCAGAACTTGATTACGGACAGGCCCATTAGCCGTTCGAGGGCTTCGGGCCCTTCAACGATGGTTCCGAGGTGAGGATGATAGGTGCACTCCAGCCCAAAGGACGCGGCAATCCCCACAACCTGGTCAAGGGCACGACCCAGCTTGGCCATATCATCTGGCAGTTCGCCTCGTGCGCGCTTCGCCCCTCCGCCCACAACCAGCCTGGTAGCGCCAAATTCCGAGGCAAGCTTGGCCGACTGGGAGATCTTGTGGAGCTCATCTTCGAGAATGTCGTCATAGATGAAATTGGCCCCGGTGTAGACCGCGACGAGCTCAAGTTTGGCGTCCTTTAAGGCATCAAGCAGTACGGCCGGCTGTTCCGCGTATTCAACGAGATTTCCGTCGAACACCTCTATCCCTTGGTAACCAGCAGAAGAGATGTTTGAGATCGCTTCCAAGGTATCGCCGTTCGCCCGATAGAAAAGGTCTTTCACAGCCGTGACGCCGGACGGATGCCCCACGACCCCGCCCCATGTAATGGTCGAGTAGCCAATCTTCATCGATGTGCCTTTCTTCGTGCAAGCTTCGCTGCTCTGTGGCATCCATGCAGTGCTGATCTTGCGTGTTGATTGATAATGGCACCAAACAACAGTCTTTTGTCGAAATTCAACACGCTGTTACCGATCTGTTACTAATCGGTGTCGAATTAAAGAAGAACGAATGAATCGCTTGCGCGCGTGGCCGGTAAAATATCGAAATGGCTGAGATTCAAAACAAGTTCAATGGCTTCAGTTCCGCAGCTCTTTTTCAGCTCCTTCGCGACGGACAGCCACGAACGAAGGCCGAATTGGTCTCAATGACGGGCCTGGCTCGATCGACCATCCAGCTCCGCATTGACACGCTGCTTGAGCTGGACCTCATTGCACCGGTCAATGATGCCATCTCTACCGGCGGTCGACCCTCAGCTCAAGTAGCTCTGAACCCCAAAGCCCGTGTCGTCGCCGCCGTGGCCTTCGGGGCGACGCAAGCAAGCCTTGCCCTGACAGATCTGGCGGGAGAAATCCTGGGGCGAACATCGGCAAAGATAATCATCGCGGATGGCCCAGAATCGTGTCTCGGCTGGATGATCAAAACCATACGCTCAGAATTGGCAGCTCTCCGACTCAAGGAATGCGATCTGATCGCCATCGGAATCGGTCTCCCCGGGCCTGTCGAGCACTCTACCGGTCGCCCGTCGAACCCACCCATCATGCCCGGCTGGGACGACTTCGACGTACCCGGCTTCGTTAATCGCCACCTCAAAGCGGCTGTTCTTGTCGATAACGACGTGAACATCATGGCGCTCGGCGAGCAGAAGTTCGCCTGGCCAACCACGGAAAACATCATCTTCCTCAAGGCGTCGACGGGTATCGGCTCGGGAATCATCAGTAGTGGAGTTCTCCAACGCGGCGCCGAAGGCATCGCAGGGGACATCGGTCACGTTCAAATTGCTCGAGGTCACAACGTTCCCTGCCGGTGCGGCAATAGCGGCTGCCTGGAGGCCATGGCCGCTGGGCCGGCGCTGGCTCAGCGACTCGCGCGCGCCGAGGTGCAATACAACGGCAACTCCATCGCTGTCGTCAGTGACGTTGTGGCAGCCACAAAGGCCGGTGAATTGGCCGCCATCCAAGCAGTTCGACAGGCAGGTCGTGACATCGGCGAAGTTCTCACCACCTGCGTGAGCGTTCTGAATCCGTCGGTCATCGCAATTGGGGGTTCGCTCGCATTCGCTGGCGACCATCTTCTTGCTGGCGTTCGCGAAGTTGTGTACTCACGCTCGACGCCGCTGGCGACAGAACATCTCACCGTCGCGCAATCTCGTGCCGGTGCCGACGCTGGCATCATCGGTGCCAGCGTCATGGCAATCGACCATGCCCTCTCGTCCGCAAGCATCGATGCGATGACTGCCGCGCTGGAGTCCGCAAACAAATAGTGCCTCCTGTCCACCAGCCCTGACCAGAGAGCGGGTTCTGCAAGAGGACGCAGTGAAATCGCTCACACCGCCATCAGGCCGAACCGGTATCGGGCCAGGACGCACGAATGGCGACCAGTCCAGAGGACTAGTCGCCATTCGTGCACTCGGTCGAGCCACGGGGGCCCGATCGTTGTCGTTAGATGATTGCGGCGCGCAGGTCGGCAGCAGCTGCTGCCGGGTCCTCGGCACCGTAGATGGCGCCGCCGGCGACGGCGACGGTGGCACCGGCGCGCTGCACGGAGGCGATCGTGCTGAGGTTCACGCCACCGGCCAGGGAGAACGGAACCTTCGCGGTCTCGCCCTGGTTGAGCAGGGTCTCCAGCGA
>JBBRBU010000172.1:0-3787 GCA_038205505.1 Lysobacterales bacterium
CCAAACAGATCGAGCCGATGGCGCACGCCGACCGTGGCTCCGCTGATCGCGAAAACGAATGTGCCGACACGATCCAGCGCAATCAAGAACCAGTCCATGCCGATGCCCGCCGAGAAGATCGAGCCGCAGTTTACGCGACCTTGCTACCAGGCATAGCGCACGGTGTAGCTGAGCTTGGCTTCGCCATCGGCTGGAATGTTCAACGAAAAATCGATTGTCTGCGCGTCGCGTTTGTCGAAGTCGTGGCTTTTTGCGGTGATCTTCCAGGTGCTCCAGCGATACAGGTATTCGCGAACGACGACCGTCGCTGCAGATTGCTTGCGGTTGCGCACGCTGATCTCGAAGCTCTCATCGATGATCTTGCCAGCGCTGTCCAGGGTGAAACCGGTCTGTTTACGATCGCCGACCACATCGAACGAATTGCCGAGCTTGATGCGCACCGTTTCGTTGCGTGGCGTGTGCTTGATCACATCCTCGCCAATGAACTCCAGCGTGCCATCGGCAGAAGCCTGATTGACGCGCATGCGTCCGGCCGGAAACGGCACGCCGAGCTGGTTCGCCTTCTTGTTGTCGAATTCGACGTAGGCGCCGACGGTTCCCTCGGAAGTTGCTCCGTAACCCTGATCGGCGATCGGTTGCGACCAGTAGCCGCCCGCTTGCGGCGAAGCCGTGAATACCAGTTGCTTCTTGCAGGCGACATTGACCGCAGTCGGAAACAGTTCGAGTTGTTTGGTCGAATTGTCCGGGAGATCGCTGGGTCGACCAAGCGTGTAAAGGTGATACTCGAACAGGGAGGATTCGGCGAATCCCTGCTCCGCCTCATCGGCAATCGCCGGGCCCCGGGATTTCATCATCATGACCTGGTTCTGAGGCGGCACCGGCGCGCGATTGACTTCGCCTGCGACGAGCTTGAGTTGCGCCGTCGGATAACTCGCGCCGCTCTGGTTGACGATGGTCACCCACGAGGAAAGGTCCATCGAGCATTTGTCGCCCGAATCGCGCAGGGTGATGTTGTAGTCGCTCCACCAGGTCATGCCCTGAGTCTGGTAGGACACGCGTGTGTCATGGGTTCCCGCCTGCTTCGCATTGACCAGCCAGACCAGAGTCGGTTTGGTGATCAGGCCGCCCGGAAGACTCGGAAAGGCAACGTTGCTGTAATTGCCGAGACTCAGCACTTCCCCGCTGTCGCGCTGCACGATCAACGAGCCGCCCTGGGCAGAGAGCAAGGTGCCGCTGATACGCTCGATTTCGCTGCCACGCAATTGCTCGACCGTGATCTTTTCGCCGACGTAGCGCTCGAGAAGCTTCTCGCTGCTGACCAGGTCGTACTGATAGTTCTGCTCGACGACGCGGGTTCCGGCCGGATCGGTCAGCGATTCGAAGGCGACCGTGGTCGGATCGATGCGCTTGGCAACATCGGTAAAACGCAGCACGCCATTGCCGGAAGACAACGTCATCTTGCGTCCGTCACGAATCAGGGCATATCCCGGCAGGTTGCCGCCATAATTGGCCAGGCGCTCCGTGCTGATCTGGCCGGGCTGGGCAGAGCTGTAGATGGTCAGCGAATAGTCGGGCGTTTCGGCCATTGCGGCGGTCGAACTCATGACCGTGGCCATGGCAAACATTGCGGAAATACGCATCGATCAGTCCTCATTCTTGATAGCGGTTCATGCAACGCAGCATAGGGGACGCTGGGGTTCCGCAACGTGAATGGCCCGCGATTGATGTCTCCCGGAAGCGCCGAGCGACTATTCACTTTGCTCACTTGAAACTCGCAATTTGATCGAGTGGTTTGCGCGAGATATTCGGGACGCGACAATCATCGGTCGGGTGGCCCACTACCAGCAACAGATACGGCACCTCGTTCTTCGGACGCCCAAGGATCTCGTTGAGAAACGCCATCGGGCTCGGCGTATGCGTAAGGGTCACCAGGCCCGCCTGATGCAATGCCGCGATCAACATGCCGGCGGCGATTCCGGTCGATTCGTGCGGGTAGTAGCGTTTGGCCTTTCGGCCATCGATCAGCGGCCCTGTTCTCTCGTAGAAAACCGCAATCAGCCAGGGAGCCAGTTCGAGAAATGGCTTGCTGGCATCGGTACCGAGCGCGGCGAGTGCCTCGAGCCATTCATCGGGGGCGCGTCGATCGTAAAAATCGCGTTCCTCGGTTTCGGCAGCAATCCGGATTTCCTGCTTGATCGCGGCATCCGCGATGGCGACGAAATGCCAGGGCTGCTGATTGGCTCCGCTTGGTGCGGAACCGGCGGCTTTCAAACAGGCTTCGATGACGGCGCGTGGAACCGGTCGCGAATCGTAGTCGCGCACGGTTCGACGTTCGCTGAGCTGCGACGCGAACGTCCTTGCTCGCTCGATCATCTCGGCATCGTCACGCTGCTCGCGCAGTGGAAGTGGAATCGATTTCATGGGCCTCCTTGGGTCAGCGGACGAGCATAGCCTGCCGGCCGCGTTGCGCACCAACAACGTCTCGAAGTTGTACCGGATTGTCGCTACTCTTGGCGTCAACGTTGTCACTGGATTATTGAATGTCCATCAACACGATACTCGCCAACCGCTCGCTGAATCGCTTCGATGGACAGAACGAGGTCTGGTTGTTCGGATACGGATCGTTGATCTGGAAAGCCGATTTCGATTTCATTGAACGACGACCGGCAAAGATCGAGGGCTGGTCACGGCGATTCTGGCAAGGCTCGCATGATCATCGCGGCACCCCCGCGACGCCGGGTCGCGTCGTTACCCTGATCCCCGATGCGGGCGTCGTCTGCGCCGGGATGGCTTATCTGATTACGCCCGAAGTTTTCGACCACCTCGACTTGCGCGAAAAAAACGGCTATCTGCGGGAAGTCGTGACCATCCAGTTCATGGCTGGCGGCAGTGAACAAGGTCTCGTCTATATCGCCGGCGCGGACAACGAAGCTTTTCTCGGCGAGGCCGATGACTCCGCGATTGCCCGGCAGATCGCCATCGCAGAAGGGCCAAGCGGTCTCAATCGAGATTATTTCTTCCACCTTTCCGAGGCGCTGCGCAGTCTCGGTGAGAGCGACCCTCATATCATCGGCATCGAGCGCGAGCTGATGAAGCTTGGCGTTTCCTGATCTGAAATCCCGATCACTTGCCAAGCGAATGCCACCACCGCGAAATCCGATTGCCTGAGCCCGGCGATGCCGCCGCCGCTGGCAGATTCCGGTAAACCCCTTCCCGGCTGACATCCTGGCGATCTTCCCGCGCTTTCATCGGACCAAGCTCAGCAGGCAGATCCTCGGCATTGGCCAACCAGAATTGATGCCTGCCCATTCCTTCGACTTGCTCGATCTGGCTTTGCAGATTCAATACACCTAAATCAGCGTCGCGAACAGCCGCATCTGATAGCAGAACATACTCCGTGCCTTGAACGTTGTTCTTCATCATGCGGTGCAAGAGGATCACTGGCTCACCGGCCATTTCCTCGAACTGTCGGAGATTCTTGAGCAGAATTTCGCCGGTATGCACGAAAGCCTTGAGCGACAACGAGGTGATATTCGTGCACGCATCGCAACTGCAATTTCGACTCATCTTGCTGAGCGCGCCGACACAGGCTGAGAACGCCGGAAAGAAGGAACGCACCTGGGCGAGGATTCCCCGAATTGCGGCTACGTCGCCGGAAACCACCTCCGCGTACAGCAGCGCAGCATCACCTTCCAGCTTGTTCAAGATCAATGGATGGCGCGCGCGATCAATCACCGCGTCGATCAAATTGCTGATGATCTGTTCGGCATGTTCGAGCGTCAGCGAC
>JBBRBU010000173.1:0-3771 GCA_038205505.1 Lysobacterales bacterium
CTTCAAGAAGATCCGGCTTCGTCCCGAACGTTTGCTTGAGCCGATCGCGCGACGGAAACCAACGGTCTACTTTGTCAACTCCATGAGCGATCTTTTCCATCCGCATGTCCCGCGCTCTTTCATCGAGAAGGTTTTCGAGACCATGGAGCGCGCTCCTTGGCACACCTTCCAAGTTCTGACAAAGCGGCCCGCTCGAATGGCGGAGTTTCTCTCCTCTAAGGTCGTCCCCGAACATATCTGGCTGGGGACATCCGTCGAAAACAAGCGGCACGGAGTGCCGCGAATTGATGATCTGCGACACGTACCTGCGAATACGCGGTTTTTGTCTGTTGAACCGTTGCTCGAAGATGTTGGGGAGATCAATCTGGACGGAATTTCTTGGGTGATAGTCGGTGGTGAATCGGGAGCCGGAGCGCGTCCGATGAAGATCCAGTGGGCTCGAAATGTTCAAGAGCAATGCGAGCGCGCCGGGGTAAGCTTCTTCTTCAAGCAGTGGGGTGCCCATGGGGAAGACGGGGTGCGGCGTTCAAAGAAAGCTAACGGTCGATTGCTGGACGGCAGAATTTGGGATGAGATGCCAGAGTCAGCTCTTGCCTAATCCGTAGGCGGTTACGGTCTGTAACTTCTGTACATCGGCGAAGCCGGCCGGATTGGCTTTTCGCGCGGGTCCGCACCACCGCAGCCTGTCGCAAGCCCACACATGCCTTCCCTCACTCGGACACCGCCATGGCCTTCAATCGCCTGCCGTTTGCTTTCGCTTTCACCAGCGTGCTCGCCGCCTGCGGGATGCCGCGTGCTGACGTTACTGGAACATCAGAAATGACCAAAACAGAAGCTGCGACGCGCAACGGCGATGGCGCATTGCCCGCGCCACCTGTCGCCGCGACCAAGCCTTACACCGTCACTGCGCCACACGGTGCTGCGCGACAAGACGAGTACTACTGGCTGCGTGATGACACGCGCAAGAACCCGGAAATGCTGGCTTACCTTGCGGCCGAGAATCAGTACGCCGATGCGGTGATGAAGCCGCAGGCGGCGCTGGAAGACACGCTCTACGCCGACATCGTTGGCCGCATCAAACAGGACGATTCGACGGTGCCGTATCAGGACAAGGGCTACTGGTACTACACGCGCTACGAGGAAGGTAAGGACTACCCGATCCACGCGCGCCGCAAGGGCACGATGGATGCTCCGGAACAGGTGATGCTGGATCTCAATGTGTTGGCCACCGGTCACAACTTCTATCAGGTTGGTGATCGCGAGGTGAGCCCGAATCAAAACCTGCTGGCCTATGCCGAAGACGCGGTCGGTCGCCGTCAGTTCGTGCTGAAGGTAAAAGACCTGGCGACTGGAAAAGTGTTGAAGGATGAAGTGACCGGCGCGTCGGCCAACGTGGTCTGGACCAACGACAGCAAGAGCTTCTTCTACGTCGAGAATGATCCCGTCACGCTGTTGACCACGCGCGTGAAGCGGCATGTGCTGGGCACCGACGCGGCCAGCGATGCGGTGCTCCATGAGGAGTCGGACCACAGCTATTACATGAGCCTCTATCGCACGCGCTCGGACAAATTTGTCTGTATCGCCCTTCAAAGCACCGTGTCTGTTGAGACGCGATGCACCTCGGCATACACGCCCGACAAGTTTAACGTGTTGGCCAAGCGAGAACGCGATTTCAAGTATTTCGCCGATCACCTGGATGGGCGCTGGGTTATCCGTACCGACTGGAACGCGCCGAATTTCAAGTTGATGCAGGCGAAGGGCGACGCTGTTTTTGATCGCAGCCAATGGACCGATTTGGTGCCGCATGAAGAGAACGTGTTTATCAGCGGCGTCGAACAGTTCGAGGATTTCCTTGCCATTGCCGAGCGTTCGGATGGCCTGTCGCGCATCCGAGTGATGCCGGCAAAGGGCGAGTCCACCTATGTGCGAGCCGACGAGCCGGCCTACGCGATGGCCTTGTCGACGAATGCGCAAGCGAACACCGATTGGCTGCGTTACACCTACAGTTCGCTGGCCAGGCCGCCGTCGACGTTCGAGATGAATGTGAAAACCGGCGAACGCACGTTGCTGAAAGAAGAACCCGTGCTCGGTGGCTTCGACAAGTCGAACTACGTGGTCGTGCGCAGTTGGGCACCGGCGCGCGATGGCGTGACGAAAATTCCGGTCAGCATCGTCTACCGCAAGGGCTTCAAGAAGGACGGCACCGCCGCGCTTTGGCAGTACGCTTATGGCAGCTATGGCAGCAACACGGAACCCGTCTTCAGTGCGGTCATCGTCAACCTGCTGGATCGCGGCATGGTGTGCACGGTCGCGCATATCCGCGGCGGTCAGGAGATGGGTCGCGCCTGGTATGAAAACGGAAAGATGTTCCACAAGATCAACACGTTTACCGACTTCATCGATGTCACCGACCATCTTGTGAAAGAGGGCTACGCCGCGAAAGGACGCGTCGCTGCGCTCGGCGGTTCGGCCGGTGGCTTGCTGATGGGTGCGATCGCCAACATGGCGCCGGATCGCTATCGCGTCATCGTCAGCCAGGTGCCGTTCGTGGACGTGGTGACGACGATGCTCGACGAATCGATTCCGCTGACGACGAACGAATTCGACGAATGGGGCAATCCGAAGGACGCCAAATCGTACGCGTACATGCTGAGCTACTCGCCCTACGATCAACTCAAAGCGCAGGACTAGCCGGCCATGTTTGTCGGCACCGGCCTGTGGGATTCGCAGGTGCAATATTTCGAACCCGCCAAGTACGTCGCCCGCCTGCGCGCGCGCAAAACCGACAGCCAACCGCTGGTGTTCCGCGTCAACATGGAAGCCGGCCACGGCGGCAAATCCGGCCGCCTCCAGCGCTATCACGACACCGCCGAATACCAGGCGTTTGCGTTGAAGCAGTTGGGCGTAGCGGAGTAGGTAGGTTTTGGGGTTCGGGAGAGCGGAACTGCGGTCCGGGAAAGTTTCCAAGGACTCGCTCAGCCGACCAAATGTGGTTCTTCGTCATTCCTGCGAAGGCAGGAATCCATTCTGATTTTGCTATTTTTTCTGACTTGACGACAATCAAAATGGATTCCTGCCGTCGCAGGAATGACGAGGATTTGTGGGTTCAGCGCTTCCATCAACCTGAGTCACCTGCACGGGAAGATCGCCAAAAGCGAGGTGCGCCCAAGGCTGCGAGGTCCTACGCAAGAATATTCCCGACGGCAGTGGCGGAGCAGGGGTCAGAGCAGACTTGTTCGCCCTTCCTCAAGTGCTTTGTCGTCAAGCGCCTTGTCGTCGCAAAGCTGCTGCGCTAAAACGAAGAAGGCTGCAGATCGCTCCGCGGCCATTCTTCTAGACGCTTCCTTCCGCTCGGCGCTACTTCATCAAGCGCGCGAGCGCCTTGCCGAGGTCAATGGGCGACTTCACTGTCGTCACGCCAGCTTTCTCAGCATCAGAAAGTTTCGCTGGGGCCAAGAAGCACTACTTGCTCAACTTCTCCCACAGGAACGCGAAAGTCAGGGCCTGCACCCGCGCGGCTTGCGCATTGGTGGCACCGGCGCAGTGGCCGCCTTTGATGTTCTCGAAGTAGCGCACGTCCTTATCCGCCGCATCAGTTTCCCGAGGCCAGACGCTTCCGCAGCACGGCGCCACGCTTGTCCGGATCCAGCGCCAACAGTTCACTGCGCAGTGCTTCGCGCTGTGAAGGCGACATTTGCCGGACCAGTTGACGCAGTCGTTGACGATCCTCGACATCGAGTTGCCGCACCATGTCGCGCAGGGCGGGGCGCT
>JBBRBU010000174.1:0-3536 GCA_038205505.1 Lysobacterales bacterium
CATCGAGAACCCCTGGCAGGGCAGCTTCGCCGTGGACTACCTCACCGACCTGGTGGAGGAAGCGGTCTACAAGGAGTTCGAGGCCATCAGCGAGCGCGGCGGCGTGCTGGGCGCGATGGACACCATGTACCAGCGCGGCAAGATCCAGGAAGAGTCGCTGTACTACGAGCACAAGAAGCACGACGGCAGCCTGCCGCTGGTGGGCGTCAACACTTTCCTGCCGAAGGAGCACGCCGGCGAGATCGCCACCGAGATCGAGCTGATCCGCAGCACCGAGGAAGAGAAAGGCCAGCAAATTACGAACGTGGCCAATTGGCAGCGGGCGCGCAATGCGCTGGCGCCGTCAGGCGAGACCTCGCACTCGCATTTCGTCGAAGATGCCGAAGAAGAATCTTTCACCGTTCGTCCTGAGCGTAGCCCGCAGGGCGAAGTCGAAGGACATGGGTTGGGCTACCTGCAGCAGACGGCGCGGGATCGCAGGAATGTGTTCGCGGCGTTGATGGAGGCGGTGAAGACGCATAGCCTGGGGCAGATTTCGCATGCGTTGTATGACGTGGGTGGGGAGTATCGTCGGAATATGTGATCCGAGCAGTGCATGCGATGCAAAACAAGACGCCCGCTTTCGCGGGCGTCTTGTTTTTTAAAGATAGAAATTAATCTGTCGGAAGTTCGATCAAATCTAGCAGCTCATTGCGATCTTGATTTGACAGCCAGATCAGAAAACCGAGATCAACTATGTTGAGTACCAAATTCGTTTGATCGTAATCCAATACAATCGGCTTCACATCTTTCTTGACTTGGAGGGATGCCGTGAACTGCAAAGCCTGTGTCAAGTTTCCGGGGTTCAAGTCCCTGCCGTGTGGATGGTTTTTTCGGAGAACATCCCTAATCGCGCGATAGCGAAGGCCTTTCTTGAGTTGGTCAACTTCCGACGTGATAACCGGATACAGAAGCCAGCGATACATCTGAAGATCGGTGTCTTGAAAGCCGGCAGCAAATTGCGTAAGGAAGGAGTTGTATCTCCCGCTCTGTTGACTCACTACTTCTCGAATGATCTCTAGAGCGTCGAGCCCCGCTCCAATTGAACGCATTGAGTCCTGAGTAATATGGATCTTCTCAAGCTGACACGCCTGATGGCAGGACTCTTGGACGATGTAAACGGCGTCAAAGCAGTTATCCAGCAGTGTTTTGCGGAATTTTTCATCGAACCGAATGTTGAGAAGGGCCTCTCCTCGTCCTATTACTTCGTCAAGTTCCTCCCTCTTCCAAGCGTCTGCGTTGATCGCCACAACGCGCCCATTTAAGTCACCGTTGTAAACGCTTAGCCTGCTTTCCTCTAGCCAAACGCCGATGACTATGAAGCAAAGCGGCGATTGTTCGTGATACGCCTTCAATGCAACAGCAAAGTCTCTTTGTGTATCAATTGGGAGGTAATGGAAGTCTTCTAAGATGATGTACTTCTTGAAGTTTCCAAGAGCCTTGATGATGTCGTTGACATCCTCGGGATCCAACTCGAGCGGGGTGGTTACCGTTGAAAGCGCGTTCGTGTCTTCCTTCTCGCCATTGAGGCCAATGCCGACGCCCGCCAGCGAAGCCTTGAAGGAGGCGATAATCTTTTGTTTTCCGCTAGAAGCCTTGGTAGTGGACTGAGTTACCTCGAACCCGGCGCGTTTGAGAATCGCTGAATTGACGTCCGAAATTGCCCAGCGGTTGGAACAATGCACGACGATATAGTCGTTCACTGTTAGGTGCTGTTTTCGCAGAGATGTCTTACCTTGCTTGGAGCTGCCGTAAATGACGACATGCTTGTCACGCGTTAGGTTTTCGACGAAGCGGTCGTCGACGGCAGGTCTTGAAACGTAGTTGAGCGGCAAGTCCCGATTGATGCCAAAGACCTCGTCAACTTTTAGTCGCTGTGTAGCCATCCTTTCCTCCCCGCAGATTAAATCGACTAGTTCAGACTCAAAGTGAGAGCCTGCCCAATAGGAAATACAGAATTCTTGGGTCTGGTAGCTTGCGAACTGTACTAAGGCGAGAACAAATGCGCACGAGCCATTTGGAAGGTCAGGTTCGCTCACCCGGTCAAAGCGAACGAAACGGCGGGGCAAAAAGTGGTCAGGTACATTTTTCAGTGACCTTGAACACCAATGTTCTCTGACCCCTTCGGGGGTTCGTTCAATGCTACTTGCGGATATCCAACAGCTCGACCTCGAACACCAGTGACGCCCCCGGCGGAATGACCTTGCCGGCGCCGCGTGCGCCGTAACCGAGTCCCGAAGGGATCTGCAGTTCCCGCTTGCCGCCGCGCTGCATGCCCGCGATGCCGTCGTCCCAGCCGCGGATGACGCGACCGGTGCCGAGGCGGAACACCAGCGGTTCGCCGCGGTCGCGGGAGCTGTCGAACTTCTGGCCGCGCTTGTCGGGCGCCTTCCCCTCGTAGAGCCAGCCCGTGTAGTGCACGCTGACTTCGTCGCCGGCGATCGCGGGAGCGCCCGTTCCCGCTTTGACGTCGATGCGCTGCAGCTCGGCCACGTCGCCGCCGGTATAGGGCGGCGGACCGCCGCAGGCGGCAAGCAGCAGGAAGGTGAGGCAGGCGGCAAGGCGGAGCGCACGATGGGTCATGTCGGAAGTCGTGGTGGGCAGGTGGTGAGGATACCCGTGCCCCGGAGACAAAACGGGACAAAACGGGGTCAGGTTCACTTACCGGGATATAGCCCTCGGCCTGGTGGACCGCTTCGCCTAGGTCACCTCGGCCGGAAGCGATCCCTGGCCTCGTTTGCCGCGTCTTCGTCGCCTGATTCCGCCGATTCGTCGCACGCTGCTTGTGGCAGCACTGGCTCAGGCGGCACCGTGCCCCTCGCCGCGGATCGAAGCGCGCCACTCGCTCCTCGCGGAGGCGCGGACGCTGCGGCATCGACATTCCCCCGGAGCGCCGGATGCCCGCTGTTGCCCTGTATTCGCCCGAACCCGCCCGCGGCTGGTTACCCTGGATCTGGCTGGTGCCGATCCTGATGATCCTGTTCAACGCGGTACCGGTGGTTGCGCTGGACGGATGGATGCAGTCGCGGCAGTGGTCCACGCCGCGCGGCGACCCGATCGGCCTTGCAGGCTTGCATGCGCTGCTGTGGATCGGTTTCGTGCCGACGCTGCTGTTGGTGCTTGCGTGGGTGCGGTTCGTCGAGCGCCGTTCGTTGGCAAGCATCGGCCTGACGGCGGCGGCGCCGCTGAAGACGTTCCTGCAGGGGCTGGCCATCGGCATGGGCACAATCGCGCTGGTGGTATCCGCGATCTGGGCAGCCGGCGGCCTGCAGGCCACGGATTTCGGACCGGCCTGGCAATCGCCGCAAAGCCTGCTGCAGATCGCACTGCTGTTGCCGGGTTTCGCGTTGCAGTCCAGCGCGGAGGAGGTGATCTTTCGTGGCTGGATGCAGTCGGTGCTGGCGCGCAAGGCGGGCGTTGCGATTGCGGTGTTGCTGGTGGCGCTCACCTTCACCCTTCTGCACTTCAGTCCGAACCAGCGGTGGCTGGTCGTGCTG
>JBBRBU010000175.1:0-3493 GCA_038205505.1 Lysobacterales bacterium
CACGGTCGCCGAGGTCGATACCGGCCAATCGCTGCATACGCTGATGAAGCTTTCCCATATCCACCTGTTCGGCATCGGGCTGGTCGCGCTGGCGATCGGTTTTATCTTTTGCCTGTCGCTGATGCGCACATGGCTGAAAGCAACATTGGTGCTACTCCCATTTGTAGCGATCTTCGCCGACATTCTTGCCTGGTTTCTCACCAAGTCGGATCCGATCTATGCGTACACCGTGATTGCCGCCGGCGCCGTCCTCGGGCTTGCCTGGGCCGTGCAGATCCTGGTCTCGTTGTATCAACTCTGGTTTTTGAAAGCTTCGCCAGCCACGAATCTTCCACGATGAAAAAGACATTCGTTAGGCACATTTGTCTGCGAGCGGCAAGGGTCTCGAGATTGACCACCCTCGCGCTTGCCCTGTTGGTGCTGACAGCAGCCTGTACCAAGCAGGGAGATCCACGCAATTCCCAGGTCGTTGATGGCGTGGCGATCTACATCGGCGTCGTCCCGTCGCGGGTCGTACGCGCGCATCCCGGCACGCGCGAGACCTCACCGATGCATGAGGGCGTGCCTTCAACCGGCCGCAGTGATCATGTGGTGGTGGCTCTTTTCGAGGACGCCACCGGCAAGCGCATCGAAGACGCACAGGTGATCGGCAGCATCACGGAGATCGACATGGGCAACGATCGCAAGAAGTTCGAGCGCATGACAACCGATGCATCGATCACCTATGGAGGCAATATCTTCAACATGCCGGCCGGCCACGACTATCACCTCAAGTTGTGGATCAGCCGACCGGGCAACAAGAAAGTTGTCGAAGCGACATTTTCGCATGTGTCGCTCGGCGAGTGATCGGCTTGCCTCAGCGATGCGTCGTTGGCCGCAGTCCAGCCACGATGAGCAGCAAATCCCTGACACCACCAAATCAACAGGAGTCATCGACATGAGCAGCGTCAACCGCAGCTTTTTCCCTCTCATCACGCTTGTGCTGCTGGGGAGTGCACAGAACGTCTTTGCCGCAGATGGCAAAGCGCTGTATGCGACGACCTGCATTGCTTGCCATGGGGCCAAGGCCCAGGGTGCCATCCCGGGCGTGCCCGACCTCGCCAAGAATGGCAGTCTCGCCAAGTCGGACGCCGAACTGACCGCGAGCATTCTCAACGGATTCAAATCAAAGGGATCGACGCTGGCAATGCCGCCGAAGGGAGGGAACCCGAACTTGACCGCGGAAGATGCCAAGGCGCTGGTGGTTTATCTGAGAGCACTCGCCGGGGCATCCAAGTAAGGGCAGGGGTGCCAGACACGGGGCATCGCGTGATTCGCGTTGATTGATCAACGGGGTGGCCCGCCGATTCCGGAGACGCGTGTCGCCATCGAAGGGTCGATTGCTAGCGAGGGGTTGCGGTCAGGCCTGTGTCCGCTTCGATCTCATTTCGAGTCTGCCGCGGGCAGGGCCGCTGGCACCGTCCACCACGCGGGTCGGAGCAGCATCAGGGCGAGCATCGCCAGTAAGGGCAGCGTGAGCCATCCGAACCCGCCCTGGGCCAGTCCGCCGAAAAGCCAGCCGCCGGCAATCGACCCCAGCGTCTGTCCCAGGCCCGCTGCTGCCGCCAGTCCACCCATGGTTGCGCCAAGCTTGCCCGGCGCCGCGCCGGCGGCGAGGAACGCGATCACCGGCAGCACCAGCCCGGTGCCCGCCGCGGTCAGGCTGATGCCGATGTACATCCATCCGAGTGCCTGATGTTGCGATAGCAGCAGCAATCCGGCCAAAGCGAACAGCAAACCTATTGCGATCAGCAGACGCGGCGGCACGCGGTCCAGCATCGACGTGAAAAACAGCAGCGCATTGATGCCGAGCATCACCAGACTGCATTCGGCGAACATCATGGCTACGTCCTGGGTCGAGACTTCGGCGTGCTGACTACCCTGCAACACGATGCCCAGCTCGAAACCCGACAATGCGAACATCAACGCGATGCTGAGCCACCACAGCGCCTTGATGTCCACCCGATCCGGCTCACCCACTTTCGCTCGGGCCTCATCCGCCCCCTTTTCCTGCGCGGGCATCGTCAATCGCAGGCCCAGCATCACGGACGCACCCAGGAATGCAGACAGCACGATGACGATCCGGGTCAACAGCGGCATCCAGGCCGCGCCACTGGTCACCAGCGATGCGAGACCGTTCCCCATTGCGATCAGTCCTGGCCCCAGCAGGAAGCCGAGTAGCGACGCAGCCCCCAGCCACGCGAAACGCCGCGCACGCATGCCTTTGGGTGTATGCGCGGCGACCAGTGCCGGTACGATCGGCACGATCGCGGCGACGAAGCCGCCGGCGGCGGCGCGCAGCACATAGATCGCCCACAATCCGCCGACCGCAGGCAACAACAACAGCAAGCTGGCGACATACCCGATCAACCCGATTATCAGGATGCGCGGGCGACCCAGGCGATCGGCAATCAGGCCCCAGATCGGCGCGCCGACCAGCACGCCTGCCGTGTACACGGCGCTCAAATAACCGACGTGCCGGGCCACTGCCGCAGGCGGAGCATCAGGCAGTTGCTGCGCCAGCCATGCAGGCAACAGCGGTAGCAACGCACCGTAGCCAGCCGACACCACGAAGACCGCAGCAGCCAGGAAAAAAAGTTGCAACGGACGAAGATCGACAGGCTCGTGTTCAGCGGGACGCGCCGCGTTCGCACGCCAGCCTGATCCTGCCTGATGCGGTCGAGGAGCGCTGCCTCGTGCTCGTTCTCGGTCTTCGTCAGCGGGTGGCGATCTGGCCATGTCTGCTAGCTCCGCACGGTTGTGGTTCTGCTCGGCACAAACCGAGTGCAGGTGGACGTTTGTGTCTTCGGTTCGATCAAAGCGATCCGTGGTAAGTGCGCGCCTGGCGGTTCAGTCGACAGCGACGGGGGAAATCTCTTTCGCTGTCGAAGTACGACCAAGCCCCGCCATTGTTTGCGTTTATGATGTGGACAAGCGCAGTGTCTTTATCTTGTCCAGCGCACAGACCACGTCAACACGGAGAGGTAAGGCATGTTAGTCGAACAGATTTTGCCCCAAGCGCGCGAGCGGCTCGCGACGATCGACGCCGCAGCTTCGGTGACCGAGGCTGCCGAGGTCATATCCAGGCTGCACGCCGATCTTGTTGTCGTCTGCAACGAGACCGGCAACATGGTCGGCGTGATCACCAAGACCGACATCGTGTCGCAGATTGGTCTCTGTGGCGCGGGGGGGTGCAACGCCAGGGTCGACACGATCATGACGCGTGAGGTTCTGTCTAGCCGAACCAATGAGCCGTTGCAAGACGTCTGGACGGCGATGAAAGCGCGCGGCCTCCGGCACGTCCCGGTGGTCGACGAGGACGACAAACCCATCGGCATCCTGCACGCGCGCGAAGTCCTGCAGAGCTTGCTTGGCGAAGCGAAGGACGAGGAAACGCTGCTGCGCGACTACGTGATGAATGTCGGTTATCGGTGACGTCGTTCGAGCGGATTGC
>JBBRBU010000176.1:0-3485 GCA_038205505.1 Lysobacterales bacterium
CTTGGCGTCCACTTCCTTCACTGTACCGTTGACGATGCTGCCCTTGGTGTTGGCCGCCATGTACTGGCCAAACGGGTCTTGCTCAAGCTGCTTGACGCCAAGCGAAATACGCTCGCGCTCTGGGTCGACGGCAAGCACGACCGCCTCAACCGTGTCGCCCTTCTTGAAGTTGCGCACGATGTCGTCGCCGGTCGCATTCCACGACACGTCTGACAGATGCACCAAGCCATCGATGCCGCCGTCCAGACCAACAAAGACGCCGAAGTCGGTGATCGACTTGATCTGACCCGAGACCTTGTCGCCCTTCTTGAAGTTGGACGCAAACGCTTCCCACGGATTCTGCGCGCATTGCTTGATACCAAGCGAGATACGGCGACGCTCTTCATCAACGTCCAGCACCATGACTTCGACGTCGTCACCGACCTGAACCACCTTGGACGGATTAACGTTCTTGTTGGTCCAATCCATCTCGGAGACGTGCACCAGGCCTTCGACGCCTGGCTCGATTTCAACAAAGCAGCCGTAATCCGTAACGTTGCTGACCTTGCCGAAGATGCGGGTATTGTTCGGGTAACGACGCGAGATGTTGTCCCACGGATCCTCACCCATCTGCTTCAGACCGAGGCTGACGCGGTTGCGCTCGCGATCAAACTTCAGCACGCGGACCTGCAGCTCCTGACCGACTTCTACTACTTCGGACGGATGACGAACGCGCTTCCACGCCATGTCGGTGATGTGCAGCAGACCGTCGATGCCGCCGAGATCCACGAACGCGCCGTAGTCGGTGAGGTTCTTCACTACGCCCGGCAGAATCGCGCCTTCGACCAAGCGCTCCAGCAGAACCTCGCGCTCTTCCGAGTGCTCGCTCTCGACCACCGCGCGACGCGAAACCACCACGTTGTTGCGCTTGCGGTCGAGCTTAATGATCTTGAACTCGAGTTCCTTGCCCTCGAGGTAAACCGGGTCGCGTACGGGACGCACATCGACCAACGAACCCGGCAAAAACGCGCGGACTTCCTTGATATCGACGGTGAATCCGCCCTTGACCTTGCCGCTGATACGGCCGATGACCGTAGCCGCCGCTTCCATCGCCTCTTCCAACTCGTCCCACACCATCGAACGCTTGGCCTTCTCGCGCGAAAGCACGGTCTCGCCAAAGCCATTTTCGAGGGAGTCGAGTGCGACCTTTACTTCGTCGCCCACGCCGACATCGATCTCGCCGTCATCGTTGCGGAACTGCTCGATGGGGACGATGCCTTCGGACTTGAGGCCGGCATTGATGACGACGACGTCCGAGCGGACTTCGACGACGATACCGGTAACGATAGAGCCGGGTTTGAGCTTGATGAGCTTGGCTTCAAATTGCTCAAACAGTTCGGCGAAACTTTCGGTCATGGGTTGTATTCCGGTTGAACGAACAGGCCAAGGCTGCGATTGCGCAACACATGACCCACCACGTTGGCGGTGCAAAAAGCACCTATGGGAAGGAAACCGGCAAAATGCCGGAGCTATCCGCTACGCCATTCGGCGAGCGCAGTGCGCGGGGGCTGTGTGTATCGCCTCAGCCGGCGCGGAGGGAATCCGGCAGCAGGGCTAGCACCCGATCAACGACGAGGTTGATCGGAACGCCGGTAGTGTCGACCACGACTGCATCAGCTGCAGGCTTGAGCGGGGCCACCGTGCGCTCGGCATCTCGAGCATCGCGCGCGAGAATCTCGCGCAGCAGACCGCCAAGTGTAACCTCAAGCCCCTTTGCCTTCAACTGCTTATAGCGTCTGTCGGCGCGCTCTTCCGCGCTTGCGGTTAGAAACACTTTGTACGGCGCATCGGCGAATATCACGGTGCCCATGTCACGACCATCGGCCACTAGACCCGGTGGCTGACGAAAATCACGCTGCCTCTGCACCAGCGCCGCTCGCACGCCAGGAATCGCCGCAATCTCGGACGCCGCCGCGCCCGCGGTTTCCGTGCGCAGCTCGTCCGTTGCGTCGATGCCATCAACCAAAACGCGCGGCTCGCCGTCGCCATCGTCTTTAAACGACACCAGGGTCCTTTCGGCTAAGCGCATGAGGGCATCTGGGTCGCTGAGATCGACGTCTTCCCACCCTGCGGCGACGCCAACCGCTCGATAGAGCGCGCCAGAATCGAGAAAATGCCAACCTAAGCGACCGGCCACGCGCCGACTAATGGTGCCTTTGCCGGAGCCTGAGGGCCCGTCGATGGTAAGCGTGGGAACAGCGAGCGAATTCATCCGTGCATTGTACGGGCGAGCCACGCGACCGCAGCACTAAGAAACGCAATCGCGATCCAACCCGCGGTCTGACAGCAGTATCAGCGGCTGCGCGAAATTACGAACTTGCCGAACGCAATGCCGAGATCCCAGCCGCGACCGGTTCCCGCCAGCGCCAGCGACACTTCGCCCTTGGTGACAACCTGACCTTTGGCGCCCTTGACCGCAGCTGCGCTGGCTTCGGCACTTGCATACGTGCCGACCACCTCCGAGATGTCTTTGACGCCGGAGAACTCGCCGCGGCCGTCGTCAATGCTCGATTTGCCCACGGTAAGACCGCCGCCTCTGGCCTTGAGTCTGACGTTCATGACTTGTCCATTGCTGCAGGTAATCGTGCCGTTACCTTCCGCGCGCTTATAGGCCAAGGACCAACTCTGCATCGAAAACCGCATCTGACAATCCACGCCGCCAGCAGCGCTGGCCGCTGTCGGCATCACACATGTCAGCAGCAACGCCGCTGCGGTAAGGGCAAGGTTTCGCATGGTCCTACTCCTGATCAGTTTTTGCGCATTTTGCGGTTTCGGCGCGCTAGACCGTCGCTAGCGTTGCTGATTATTCGGTCAAAGAGCCATCCGGTGTAGGGAGATCAACTACCAAACCTGACGACATTTCGCACCTTAGCCCTTATTCGCTTTTGCAGACGCCTTGGCCGACCTTGGTTTAGTCGACACCGGCTTGCCTTTCGCTGCCGCCTTCCCTGCTGTTGACTTGGGCTTCTTTGACGGCGCGGCGTCCTTCGATGGCACAGATTTCGCGCGCGGGGTTTTAGCCTCAGCATTTTTTGATGCGGCGCGCTTGAGCGGCGCAGCTGTGGCAGCCCTCGCCAGCGATTCGCCGCTTTGCTCCTCCACCTCGCCTTCAATCAGCACATCGGCCGAAAACAGTTCGATAGATGCGTCTGCCACTTTGCCAGTATCGAAGAAAACATAGCCAGCAACGCCGAGCGCACCGAGTGCCGGCACCCAGCGCGTGATCATCCGTCCGGCGCTGCGCTGAGCGATTCGAATCGCAACCTTGTTGGCGATGGCGTACATGGCCGACAGCGGCGCACGGCGCACCAGATAGCGCTGACCGACGCGAATAACGAGATCACTAAACGCCTTCGCAGAGGTATGGCTGAACAGACAATACAGCATTTGCTCGCGCGACAGCAGTTCGGGCTTGCCGTAGGTGCCGGCGATGTCGGCCACCATCT
>JBBRBU010000177.1:0-3448 GCA_038205505.1 Lysobacterales bacterium
CTGACTCCGTGAATATGGAATGCTTTTACGTCCTTCAACGCTGCAAGAGTTGGCGGGTTGAATTTGACAGCCAGGGTTTCGGCAAGGAGTTCGCGTCCAAAACCGATGCGGTGGAAGCCGCGCGTGAAGCCGCGGAAGCAAGATGGCTGTTGACGGGATTCGTGACCTGCGTGCGAATCGGCCTCCAGGATGGTTCGATGGTGCTTGAAACGATCTTCGGAATGCCTTGCACCTGCCGAATAGTGCGTTGAGAAGTCTATGCTTCAACCTACTTAGGCTCTGCGACGTGCGGGGCCACTCTTGCCCTTGGCCGAAACAAGTTCGTCGTAGCGTGAACGACGCGCTCCGCGCGAATGGAGCTGCTGCAGGTTGCTTTCATTTCCAATGTCCGGCTGTCTGCAAGCCGGCAAGGATCCGATGATTCTACGATCACCGGGATCATTTTCCGGCGAGCTACTCAAGCACCGCCGCATGATGCGCAATCGCGCTTGAACCTCAAGCATGACCGAGACGCGGCCTGTGCAGACCGGCGCAGATCCATCGGATCAGCTTCCACGTTTGGTGTCACGCAGCCTTTCCAGCGCCGCAATGCATCGTTGCAGGGATTCTTCGGTCTGCATCAGGAAGGGCATCAGTTGTGTCGGCATCGAATCCTTGCTGCGCACGAGAACGGCCACATTCATGGCCATCGCATTCAGCGCGTTGCGCATTTCATGCTCGAGGTGGTCGCGCTCGGCGGGAGGGGTGCCTGGCATGGTGGAATTTTTATCCTGGTCGTGTTTGCGCATTGTCTCCCGCTCCCGTAACAGCCCCGTCCGCTTCATATCGGGCCAGGCGGTTGTATATCGTCTTGACGCTCAAACCGAGGATGTCCGCGGCCAGCACCTTGTTGTTGTTGCAGTGCTCCAGTGTTCTGAGAAGGACCTGCTTTTCAATTTCGTCAAGACGCGTTCCGATCGCGAATGTCAGCGAACCCGGGGTTTCCCCGGATGGCGCTGCGGTTTGGGGGTTATCGATCTGGACTTCAATTCGTTTGGCATCTGCCAGGATGTAGGCCCTCTGCACCACATTGCGAAGCTCGCGAACATTGCCGGGCCAGTGATGACCTTTCAGTGAATGAATCGCGCGCTCGGAGAAAAATTTTTCGTCGCCATAACGCGCATTGAGCCGATCGAGGAACATCTGCGCGAGCATCGGAACATCGTCCGCTCGCTGCCACAGCGCCGGCAGGTGCAAGGGAAATTCGGCGATGCGGTAAAACAGATCTTCTCGCAACGCGCCGTCGCGCATCGCATCCTCGGGCGAACGGTTGGTCGCGCTGACAATGCGCACATCCACCTTGATATCTGATCCTCCGCCGACACGACGGATCACGTTTGCCTCAAGCGCTCGCAGCAGGTGCGCCTGCAGGTGGAGCGGCATCTCGGTGATCTCGTCGAGAAACAGGGTGCCTTCGCGCGCTTCCTCGAAGAATCCGATATGTCGCCGGTCGGCGCCGGTAAAACTGCCCTTTTCATGACCGAACAGCTGACTGGCCAGAAGATCCCCGGCCAGGGCGGCCATATTCACTGGCACAAACGGCCCCGGACGCTGACTCGCGTCGTGGATTGCGCGGGCGACGATTTCCTTGCCGGTGCCACTTTCGCCGACGATCAATACCGGAGAGTCGATTCTCGCAACGCGATCGATTTGATGGCGCACCGTATCGAGCGCACGGCCACCCACCAGGCCATGCCGATCGGCAGTGCCTGCGGGCGGTATGTAACGCCTTCTATCGAAGGCGACCGTGAGCAGCTGGCAAAAGTGATCAGGATTGAGTGGCTTCAGGATGTAGTCGACGATCGGCTTGTTCGCGGTGTCGAGCGCTGATTCCAGAGTCGGAAAACCGCTGATCAGGATGGTCTGCGTGAGCGAAAGGTCAAGGTCGTTGAGCAACTGAAAGCCATCGCCATCCGGCAGTTGCAGGTCGATCAGGGCAGCATCGAAATGGGTTTCGCCGATCCGTTCCCGTCCTTCTCTCACCGTAGTCACCGTCGTCGCCTGAAAACCGCACTGCCGCGCGAGTTCGGTTGCCGCTCGGGTGAAGGATTGGTCGTCGTCGACGATCAGGAGGGAGGCATTTTTCATGAGCTTCGCAATTCATCCGTCTAGCGCCAGATCCATTCCGAACCGCGACAGCAATATCGTGTCGGAAACGCAGCGAGTATCTGATTGAAAAAAATACTCTGGTTTGCAAATTTTACACGGAGACCAGCCCTCTGCGCTTGAAATAGTTGCTCGATCGTCTCGATGATAGCCAGCATCGTGTTGAATTTACTATGAATAGTCTGGGTCATCGGACTCGGCAAGGTTTTTGCTAAATGTCAGGTAAATCGGCAGGGGATCAGGAAAATGATCAAGTCCAGGGTGTATGGCGATGAGACAAAAGCCTTTGGTGGCGGCGGGAGTACCGATGCCTATCAGTCCTTCTGGCAGGGTGGTTTCGAGGGCGCCGATCACCTCAACAGTGAAGGGCGGCCGTTATGTGTCAACAACATGACCGGACATCTGCTGCGTGCCGAGTCTGACTATGCGCTTTTGGGCAGGTTTGGAATT
Organism: Lysobacterales bacterium; assembly: GCA_038205505.1. GTDB lineage: Bacteria > Pseudomonadota > Gammaproteobacteria > Xanthomonadales > Rhodanobacteraceae > Dokdonella. Next base: position 2,596 of record JBBRBU010000177.1, read on the forward strand.
CGAACGGTCCGGGAGAGTGCCGGCTGGCGCTACGTCGAGGTAAAGGACCATTACAACTTCGAGAGAATCGATGCCCGACTTCTGTCCGCGCAAAAACGGGAAATCCAGATCGTCTGGACCTTGATGCAGAACGGTCTGCCTCGGGATATTGATATTTTCGATGCCGAGATGCCCGAGCGCTTCGCCCGCTATTGTTCGGCGTTTGCTCATCACCTGCGCGAGCATTCCCCGTTGGAGCAGCCGGTTTTCACTCCAATCAACGAGATCTCGTTCGTGGCATGGGCGGTATGCCGCAGCAATATGCTCTATCCGCATGTCGCCGATGCGCATTCCGATCGCCAGAAGCTCAAGAGAAATCTGGCCAGCGCCGCGATTCAGGGCTGTCAGGCCATACGCGAGATTTTCCCCAGGGCATTATTCCTGCACACAGATCCGGTGCTGCGAACTGCCGAAAGGGTCGATGTGCCGCCTTACTCAGTCGGTGCGGCGGATCCTCACGACGAACGCTTCGATGTCTGGGACATGATTTGCGGGCGGCTTGCGCCCGAGCTCGGCGGTGACCCTTCCTACCTGGATATCGTCGGGGTCAACTATTACCACTCGCGAAGCTGGAACAAATCAACGGGAACTGGCGTGCACAAGTTCGACGCCCTCGGGACGAAACCCCTGTCTTCGACGTTGATCGAGATTCAACGCCGATATCAGGCCCCGGTCACGCTGGCGGATACCGGCCATTTCGGCGCTGACAGGACGGTCTGGATCGACAACCTCGCCGAAGAAGTTGTCATCGCGCAATTGGCGGGGGCGGAAATCAATGGCATCTGTCTCTATCCACTGATCGATCGACCGGATT
>JBBRBU010000178.1:0-3425 GCA_038205505.1 Lysobacterales bacterium
TCTGGTACAACCGAACTCGACTGCACTCGACACTGGCCTATACCAGCCCGATGCGGTTCGAAGAAAACTGGCATGCCAATCAACCCCGGCTGGCCAGTGCATGAGATCAGCTATGGGATACGGATTCCAGGGGCAAGGTCACCTGCCCGCCCGCAACAGCGTCGCTATCGTCGTGTGTAGATGTGGTTTCAAGACGTTCAATCCAGTTTCCCCTCGTGTGTGGGGGTGAAGTTAACGTCCTGCCGGTCACCGTGACCGAGCCAGCAAACGGGGCGTTCAGGCCTCCGTCACGCCGCGATCAGGGTGGGGGAATTTGGGGTGGCCATAAGTGGGGGAAATTGGGTGGCCATCGGGGCATTACGCGAGATGTGGCGCGTGCTGCGGCCCGGCGGCAATCTTGCCGTGGCGGTGTGTGATTCGGTCGAGCACTCGCCGGGATACGCATCGCTCGCGGCGCTGCTCGATCGGCTTTTCGGCAAGCGCATTGGCGACGCGTTCCGTGCACCGTTCATGCTCGGCGATGCGGAGGCACTTCGCGCGCTGTGCGCTGGCGCGGGCATTGCTGACGCGAGCATCCTGCAGCGCCAATGTACCGTGCGTTTCGCGTCGATCGACAAACTGGTGTCGACCGAGCGCGCCTGCGCGTGGACACTCGGCGGCGTACTCGACGACCGGCAGTTCGAGCAGCTGCGGCGCGAAGCCCAAAGCACGTTTGCGCCGTTTGTCGACGCCTGCGGCATGGTCGCATTCGAGATGCCGGCCCTATTGATCACCGCGACCAGGAATTGAACCGCTCCTTAGGACGTCCTGGCGAGCGACAAAGTCCAGTCGGAGGCTGCCGGCTATCGACGATTGCAAACCGGCGATCGAACAATCGCAAATTAAGATCCGCAAAACGGTCTTGGGTGAAAGTCAGCACCCGCTGCAATCCGGGTCCACAACTTTCTCGATACCCGACGTTCAATTTGACAGTTGGCTTTGGGGCCGGTTGACGGGCTCCGGAAGACTGATTGCTGACTTTGCCGAAGCTCTGAAGCAGCCGTTCGGGTCTGAGTTCTCCAGACGTCGAAGGTGGTCCGCTGGACCAATTGCAGGCGCTTCCAAAACAGCCAACACTAGCGGTCAGTTTCTTGCGCTTGAGGGGGAGTCCATATTCGAGGGGTTGGGCCGCACTCGGGTTGAAATGGAGCCTGAAGTTCTACTGGCTTGCCTTGGCCTTCACTCGACGTTCCGAGACTGTTCTCGACATCGGCACGGCGCAAGGGATTTCCGATTTCTAGTTGGGGCGGCGATCAACAAAGAACAACCACGCGAAAAATAGCATGAATATGAAGTCATTTGGGCCATAGATGCTGTAGAAGATGCCAGCGAATAGGTCCTGCTCATAAAGCCGTGCAAGGCTATTTGATGAAATCCAATTCAGCCAGACTAGAACGTACACAAGCTTTTCTATCGCAAATGCAGCTGCAAGCCATTTAATGCTTGACGCAATGGTCGAGGCCCCCATGTAAGCCAAGCCCCATACCGCTATCATTGCGAGGCCAAAGTTCGACATTACTACTGGATCAGCTGCGTTTATGGCATTGTTAGTAAACGCACGCGAGAACACTAGAACACCACCGATATTCATGAGGCCAGCTGCAATGAGTCCAGTTGCTATCAACTTGTTCTTATTCATACGACTCCGTAACTCTCTGTGATGTGGCCTGCAAGACTTGGTCCCGACAGCAATAGCCGGGTGCCGTTGTTGTAGGTGGATAGATCGTACGCCGCAGATTGTTTTTGTGCGGCTTAACGAATGAAAGGGACTTCCCCGTCCCGAGTGGACCGCGCAGTTGCGGAATACGGCATCAAAGTGCCACGATGGGAAGTTCGAACTCTCATCAACTCACTCGTTTCGTGGAAGGGGAAGTCTCATGGCTATTGTTACCGTTGGAATCGATCTCGCCAAGAACGTGTTTGCTGTGCATGGCGTAGACACCACAGGCAAACCTGTGTTGGTTCGACCTGCCGTGGCCCGTGGCAAGTTGGCCGAGCTGATCGCCTCGCTTACTCCGTGCGTCATTGGCATGGAGGCTTGCTCTGGCTCCCATCATTGGGCACGCCTGTTCCAGTCGTTTGGACATACCGTTCGCCTGATGGCTCCCAAGTTCGTTGCGCCCTATCGCCTGTCTGGCAAACGCGGCAAGAACGACGCGGCCGACGCCGCTGCCATCTGCGAAGCGGTCACCCGACCGAACATGCGCTTTGTTCCTATCAAGAGCCTGGACCGGCGCGGCCAGTTCCACCGGGGACATGCGTTTGTCCGGATTCAACCCGGCGGTTCGCAAAGCAGCCAGGATTCGATGCTCGATGTCATGCGCACCATAGTGTGTCTCCAGTCCAGCCATACCGAACTCCTCATGGTTGCCGATCGTTTTCCGTCGGCGTCGCGCAGTCGTGTCAATACCCCAATGCTGCGAACAACGTTCGTCCGGTCATGAAGATCAGAATGACGGAACCGATCGTCCACAGCGTGGCCCGGGTGTCGTGGGTCCGTGCAGTCATGTAGGCTGCGAAGTGCAGAAAGCGCGATACGGCATAGCCATACAACAGTATTTGTGCAACAAGAAGCGATGGCTCGGTCAGAATGTAGAGGAACCCGGAGACCAGAAAATATGGCAGGTTTTCCAGATCGTTGAGTTGAATCCTGCGGATGCGCTCAACACGCTCATTGGGCTCGAGTTGTCTAGGATCGGGTTTCGGATTCAACGGCGTTTTTCGCAGATCCTCCGGAGATCGAAAGCCGCCGCTCTCGGTCATCATGCGAGCGACCGTCAACCAGGACATGCCCACGGCCTTGAGGATCATGAGCGTCGCGGCTATCGCGTAAGTGGTGAAGAGCGGGTTTTGAAGGCTTAGTGTTTCCATCGTGAACGACCTACTGGTAATTGAGCTTGAAGTCACAGGTATCCACAAATGTTGTCAGCGCTTTTGCGTAGTGGTTGCAATTTGACGATCTGCGCAAGATGGCCATTGTCTGCGGATCGAGCATAGCAAGGCGGCGGACGTCATGCCGGTCGCAGGCGAGAGCACGGTCGCATGGGATTTTCCTTCGGCGGCGATCACTTGAACCTCTCCGTGAATGCATCAGAATTTGGCAGTTTGCGGATCATCGATTTTTTGCCTATAGTTTATGAAGTTCCAAGTGAGACTAGGGGCGAAAACATGTTCAATGTCGAACAGTTCATTGACGAATGCAAGCGGGCAGTATCAGGCGCAGACGGCCACAAAGCGGTGCAGGCGCTAGGGATGCGCTGAAGTAGCGCCTGTTTTTTGGATCAGCAAACGACTTGCGGCCCCTGATGAGAGTTCAAGGTCGATTTTTGACCCATTCAGGGGGCCGTTGGCCCTCCTTTGGGGGCCTGTTGGCCCATATTTCGCCC
>JBBRBU010000179.1:0-3397 GCA_038205505.1 Lysobacterales bacterium
TTCTTTCCGACCAAGATGTCGAAAGGCCTGATCGAGAATATTGGCGTGGACAAACTGGCGGCAATGACCCCGCTGCAACGCCTCGGCGACGACGAGGATCTCAAGGGCGCCACCTTGTTGTTTGCCTCGGATGCCGGCAAGCACATCAGCGGTCAGATTCTTGCTGTCGACGGCGGGGTATCGGCGGTATGAGCATGCAGGATTTCAATGGCAAGGTGGCGGTCATTACCGGCGCAGGCTCGGGCTTCGGGCGCGAATTCGCACGGCTCGGCGCCGAGCTCGGCATGTCGCTCGTGCTCGCCGATGTTCAAACCGATGCCTTGCAGGCGATTTCGAGCGAGCTCGAGACAGGCGGCACCCGCGTGCTTGCGCGCGTGCTCGACGTCGCCGATGCGAGTCAAATGGACTCTCTCGCCGACGCCGCCCATGCCGAATTCGGCGAGGTGCATCTGCTCTTCAACAACGCCGGCGTCGGCACCGCAGGCCTGATCTGGGAAAACAGCCTGGCTGACTGGCGGTGGACACTTGGGGTCAACCTCTGGGGCGTGATCCACGGCATGCGCGCGTTCGTGCCGCGCATGCTCGCTGCGGCCAACGGCTCGCCTGCGTATCGCGGTCATGTCGTCAACACGGCGTCGATGGCCGGCCTCCTCAATCCGCCGGCGAGCGGCGTCTACAACGTCTCCAAACATGCCGTCGTATCGCTGTCGGAAAGTCTCTATCACGACCTCAGTCTGGTCACCGATCAGGTTCACTGCTCGGTACTGTGTCCGTTCTATGTGCCGACCGGGATCAGCCAGTCGCATCGAAATCGTCCCAGCGAATTTGCCAATACCGAGCCGCTCACGCGCTCGCAGCGTGTTGCCCAGGCGATGACCGACAAGGCCGTCAATTCCGGCAAGCTCAGCGCAGTCGATGTTGCCCGCATGACGTTCAGCGCGATACGTGAGGGGGCTTTCTACATCGCCTCCCATCCAAAAGCGCTGGAGGGTGTGCGCCAACGCGCGGAGGACATCGTTTCACTGCGCAACCCGACCAATCCACTTGCTGCTCGTTCAGGCTTGCGAGAATCCCTGATCGACGCACTGAAGGAATGAAACAAAGGGCTGTCAGTCATGTCGAACTGCGCTGGAACTATCGTGAATGCATGATGTATATCACTACATAAAGTACTATTGATAGAGACCTGATCTCTGCCCCTGACCCAGGATCGCGCGCCCTTTGATGAAATCCGCCAAGCCCTGCATTCAGTGGCTTTCAGGGAGTTTCGTTTTTTCCGGAGCGCCTGTGCTAGCTTGGCGAATCCAGGGTTCGACGAGCGGCGAGAGGGCCGCTGCCCAACCTTGTTTTCCTGATGGACGGGGAAGAAAATCCAGAGGGACGTGGCGTTGTCGCAAAGCCATCAATGCGGTCGCGGGGACCGCCGCGAAGGCATTCAATCCATATTGGGGAGGATCAGATCGTGAACAGAATCAACTTGGGCCGTAGCGCCTTGGCATGGGGAATTTTCATCGCGCTGAGCAGTGTGTCGGCGGCGAGCTTTGCAGCTGAGGAAGACGCCGCGACGCGGCTATCGCCTGAAGGCGGAGAAGAGGTCACCAGGCTGGGTGCGATGGTCGTGACCGCGCAAAAGCGCGAGGAGCAACTCCAGGACGTGCCGATCACGATGGAAGTGATCCCGAAGCTATTGCTCAAGGATGCAGGCATCCACGACATCAAGGATCTGCAGATTCTTGTGACCGGCCTCAGCGTGACCAGCACCGGCAATGAAGTGCAGACCACCGCTCGCATCCGCGGCGTCGGCACAGTTGGCGACAATCCGGGTCTCGAATCGTCGGTCGGTGTGGTCATCGACGGCGTCTACCGTCCGCGTACCGGCGTCGGTTTCAGTGATCTCGGCCAGCTCGAGCGCATCGAGGTGTTGAAGGGCCCGCAGGGCACGGTATTCGGCAAGAACACCTCGGCTGGCCTGATCAACATCGTCACCCAGGCGCCAACCAATGAGCGCAGCAGCGAGGGTGAAATCACCGTCGGCAACTACGGCGCTCTCGGTGTCGCGGCCAGCTACAACGATCAGGTTGGCGAAAATTCTGCCTTCCGCATCTACGCGGTCAAGCGCGAGCGGGATGGTTTCACGGACGTCAATACCGGCGTCGGCCCGCGCACGAAGACCGACGATTCCGATCAGGATTTCGAATCCGTGCGCGGACAGCTGATGCTGCGCCCGAGTGACGCGGTCGATGTCCGCATCATTGCCGACTACAGCCATCGCGACGAGAACTGTTGCGTTGGCGTGACCACGGTGCGCGGTCCGACCGCAGGGATCGTCAATGCGTTGAGTGGTGGCCAGGGCATCATTCCGGTGGCCGATCCCGGGCAGCGCCTTGCCTACGCCAATCGCGACACCAACCAGGACGTCAAGGACAAGGGTGTTTCCGCCGAGGTCAACTGGCAGAATTCGTGGCTGGGCGACTCCACCCTGACCTCGATCACCTCGCTGCGCGGATGGGATGCCCTCAGTGGAACCGACATCGACTACACCGGCGCGGACATTCTTTACCGCGTCGGTTCCGACGATGCCGGCTCGGTCAAGTTCGACACCTTCAGCCAGGAGCTGCGCCTGACCGGCGCGACGCAACGGATGGACTGGATGTTCGGCATCTATTACGGCGACGAGGATCTCGAGCGCAACGAATCGGTGACCATGGGCTCGGGCTACGAGCCGTATCTGTCGATCGCCTTGATCAACAACATCGCCAGCTTGTTTCCGGCCGGCCTCGTGAATACCAGCAACCCGGCGATATTTCTTTCGCAGGCGACTGGCCAGCCTTTCGGCACCCTGTTCAACGACCAGGGATCGCTCGATCGCTACAAGCAGAATGCAAAAAGCGTTGCCCTGTTCACCAACGAGACCTTCCATGCCACCGATGCGCTCGATTTCACGGTCGGCCTGCGCTACACCAACGAGGACAAGAAACTCAATTCGATCTACAGCAATCCAAACGGCTCGACCGCCTGCGCAGCCGCGCTGACCAACCCGGGGCAGCTCGGTGCCGCGCTGGTCGCCCGCGGCGTACCGGCCTCGGTGGCACCATCGGTCGTGCCGACCCTGATCGGATTCATGTGTTTGCCCTGGGCCAACGTGCAGCACGCCGGTCGCGCCACTTCGCAGGACCGCAGCGAATCGGAATGGTCGGGCACGTTCAAGACCGCGTATCGCTGGAACGAGTCGTTCATGACGTTCTTCTCGGCGGCGCGCGGCTACAAGGCGGGTGGCTTCAACCTCGATCGCGTGCAGACCTCGAGCGGATTCACCAGTGGCGGCACCGGCATCACGCCGGTCAATGACACCTCGTTTCCTGGCGAGTTCGTCGACAGTTACGAACTCGGCATGAAG
>JBBRBU010000180.1:0-3258 GCA_038205505.1 Lysobacterales bacterium
GGTCACGGATCACGTACAGCGATGCTGCCTATTTCAGTCTTTCCGACAAGGAAAACCGCATTGCCACAGCACGCCGACTCACGAAAGGTCCGACCATCGAGCAAGTGAAGCACGTGCTCGCTTGGATGCCAGCCACCACCGGTATCCAGCGTCGTAACCGCGCACTGATCGCCTTCGCGTTGGTAACCGGTGCGCGTGACAGCGCGATCGCCTCCTTCAAGCTGAAGCATGTCGATGTCCCGAGGCGCCTCGTCTTTCAGGACGCACGTGAGGTGAATACGAAAAACAGCAAGACCTTCCCAACTTGGTTCTTTCCCGTGGGGGAAGACGTGATCGCCATCGTTGCGGAATGGATCGACTATTTGCGGACCACGCTGCTGTGGGGTGATGACGATCCCGTGTTTCCTGCTACGCGATCAGATCCCGGACCGACCCGCCTGTATGAAGCGGCCGGCCTCCACCGCAAGCATTGGGTAACCACATCGCCGATTCGGCGGATTTTCAGAGAAGCATTCGAAGGCGCCGGATTGCCCTATTTCAACCCCCACTCGTTTCGGAATACCCTGACCCGATTCGCTCAATCAATGCAGCTAACACATGAAGAAATGAAGTGCTGGAGCCAAAATTGCGGTCACGACGACGTGATGACTACCATTCGCAGCTACGGCGATGTTGCTCCTTCTCGACAGGAGGAGGTGATGCGAGAACTTGCCGCACCGAAAGCTCCTGCCCACGACTTTGCCTCGCTCACCAAAGCCGTCGCACGGGAATTGGGCCTAAATGAGCACGGCAAGATCGGCTTCTCTAGCTAGCCTTGCTGGACACGGCGGCGCGCGTGGGCGAACGACACTCGGGGCGCTGTTCAACGCTGCCACTCACTGGCAACCAGCGTCTTCCACTTGGCGATCTGACGTTTGTCGCATTTCGTGTCTCGGCTCAAAGCAATCGTCAGTGAGGCTTCCTGGTCGTCATCAAGTGCCGGCATGTTCAACAAGTCGCCCAACACCACAATCAACACGGCAATGTGGCGATCGTGCAAAAGCTCGTTCAACGGTCCAGTAGCTTCCAGCAATCCTCTTGCGTGCGCCTGCAGGGTTTGAGGGAGTGCTCTTATGAGCGTTTCCATGTCCACCGTCATTTCTGGCGCGTCACAAATCAGCTCGAGAAGAACGCCATACAAGGCTTTCAGAACTGCTCTGGATTCACCGGTAAGCACTGCTTTGGGTTTCGACTTCCGTTCCTCGCGGGGGTGCAATGGTTCGTCTTCCTCTTGTCTCCGAAGGAAACACGGTATGTCCAAGTACGCATCGGATGAGTCGCCGAGACCTTGAGACAGGGAAAAGCTGACCCCGGAATAATTCACCTGATCTGCGACCGAAATCATGCCCGCGGGCACCATCTGCGGGACTTGGACGATCTGTGGCAACCCTGGGTTTCGCTCTTGTTCGCTGCGTTGCTTCACCAACACCGCAGCGGTTTCAGCGGTCAGGAGTCCATAGTGCAGAGCGAGCGTTTCACGCTCAGCGATGTCACAAGTACGGTAGCGCTGCTGTCCCGCCAAAGCCCGCATCGCGGGGTTCACTCGTCGCTCGCCAAGCGCGATCCTGATCGAACCACCCGAGGCGTCCATGTGGACAACGACCTCTCCCTGCGCAGAGTGCGGCAACCGTGCCGCGATAGTGGTCGCCTCACCTGGATAAGCTGCGCGCATTCTGATTGGTGATGCCTGATCACTCGGCCAAGTCACATTGAAAGCAGCAGGTCCCTTCATGCGGGCACGTCGGAACTGTCGCATGACGCCGGCATCGATGGGTTCAGCCGGAACGGCACGCTCCATCACACCACCTGTGATTTCGGCCAAGGGTTCCAGGACTTCTGCGCCGGCGCTACTTCCTACTGCGACGATGAAGATACGGACGCGCGCGCGGAGTGCGGCGGCTTGCGCACTGGCGATATCCTCAGGCTGCACCGCACCGTCGGTCACCAGGATGATCACACGCGAACGATCGGCATCTTCGGGCGTTCCGGTTCGCGAACCGAGGTCTTTGAGGGCGCGTTTGAGCGCGCTTCCCATCTCGGTTCCTCCGAGATTCGCTTTGATGCTCGAAAGCAGGGAATTCATAGCCTGGCGGACGCGCATCGTGGCGTGCAGGGGACGGCGGAACGCCGGCACGATCGACGAACCGAAGCGCAACATCTGGATCCGGTCATCGGCATCGAGCGCCTCCATGATGGCCGAGGTCGCTTCGCGCGACTGCATGATGGCGTCCCCAGACATCGAACCCGAACAGTCCAGCACCAGGCACAAGTCGAGCGCATGCGGAGCATGCTGTGCGACCGGCAAGACAAAGGTGGCTAGCGCCAGATTGGCGTCGCCGTCGTCGATCAGCTGGCACGTGGGGGGCAGGGGGCTGCTCAAATCAAAGTCGAGAACCAGGTCCCGATCCAGCATGGCCCGACTGATTTCCAGTGCAAGAGTGTCACCCTGTTGGGCGAAACGCACCGGATGGGATCTGCTGGTAACTGCGGATGACGCCAGCATTCCGCAAACCTTGATGGTGGCCGACATGGGATGTTCAACGGCGAAGTCGTGAGTCGGAACCTCCAGGTCCTCCAATCTCCAGCGGCCGTAGCGCGGTCGATGGACCAGAGGCAGGCTGAACCGGGCGCGCTGATCAGCGATGCTGAGGTTTGAAGCGAATCGCAAATCCAGCGTTCCGACCTCTCCGGGCAGCAGGTTACCCAATGCGATACACAGTAGACCCGGCTGCGGGGTGCTGAGGAAGGCGGCGCTATGACCGTGTGCGATGGCTTCGCCGTACTGCCGCTCGGCCGTGCGTACGGGTTGTATGGCAGCTTCCACCGTTTCACCGCCTAGCGACGCGCGCATGCTCAGGAAGGCGGCATCCAAGGGCATCGGGATCGAATACACCACTTCTATTGGCTGATCGCCGGCGTTCTCGAAGTGCTGATGGATCGTGTATTCGGCGATCAGATCATTGATCGCTACCGATAGGGTCGTGTACGACAGCGGGGTGACAACGGCTTGCGAGTGGCGATGTGCGCTCATGGTTGATTGCCTACCCGAAATGGATGAAGGGCTACTTGTCATTGGTCAGCTCCGCGTAGGCCGCTTGGACCGATTGAAACAATCGGCGTACCTGGTTTTGCGTCAGTCCGACGCGTTCCGGCGCGACTTGAAGTTCCAGGCCATCGGCGATGATCAAATGGGAGCGAACCTCGACAGCGCCCGCCCGC
>JBBRBU010000181.1:0-3244 GCA_038205505.1 Lysobacterales bacterium
GATGCGCACGGAAATATCGTTCTTGTAGGGCTTCAGCGGGGCGAGGCTTTCGGTGATCGATTCTCGCAACTTCCAGAGAGATTCCGCTTGTGCCGAACTCTGACTGATCACGCCGTCATCGACCCAGCCATTCTCGAGGCAGCCCTCAAAAACTTCGAGCGCAAGCGCCTGTTGGGCGTCATCGGCTGCATCGAATTCCACAACCAGATAGAACGGCGAAATCTGCTCGAACGGATTCTGCGCGCCGTGAGCGAGGACATGTTCGAGTGCGCGCTCGGTGAAGAACTCGAACGCGCTGAGTGAAAGTTTGCGCCGGCAGGCTGCGAAAACCTCCATCAGGGCATCCATCGCCGGCACCGCGAAAACCATGACGTTCGATGCGGGAGACGGCTCGGTCAATCGCACGCTGGCCTCGACAACCAGGCCCAGCGTGCCTTCTGAACCAATCATCAGATGTCGAAGATCGTAGCCACTCGAATTCTTGATCAGGCCGCGATTGAGATCGAGCAATTCACCGGTAGCGGTGACGACTTTTAGCCCCGCGATCCACTCACGCGTATTGCCATAACGGATTACGCGGATGCCACCGGCATTGGTCGCGATGTTGCCGCCGATCGAACATGATCCGCGGGCGGCAAAATCGACCGGATAGATCAGATCATGTTCGCGCGCGGCGCGTTGCAGGGATTCGAGGACAAGACCGGGTTGCACGGTCAGGATTCGGTCGATCGGATCGAAATCGAGGACGCGATTCATTCGCTCGAAACTCACCACGAGTTCCCCGTTTGCGGCGACTGCGCCGCCGGACAATCCGGTACGCCCCCCGGAAGGGACAATGCCGACGCTCTCCTCGATCGCCCAGCGCACGATCTCCTGCACGTCCTCGGTTTTCGACGGCAAGGCAATCGCAAGTGGCGCGGGAGTCCAGCGCCGCGTCCAGTCGCGTCCGTAGTATTCGAGATCGGCAGGATCCGATTTCAGGACGAGATCGGGCAGATGATGGCTCAGGCGCGACAAGCGGGACTCGGTCATGCAGGGATTTTCCGGCAATGCGATACGGTCAGGAAAGCAGTGCCGCCGGTCTGGCGACGGTCCATCATCACACTCACTGCTGCACTGCCGCAAATCGTCCGGAATCTGGCATAGTCAAGGCCGCGCAGTTGCTGGTTTTTGGTAACTGCTGCAACCATTTCGGCCATTGTCCAGGATCATGAAGAAGACCTCGTACCCGAAGCAGGATATCCGTGTGCTGCTGCTCGAAGGCGTCAGCGCCAGCGCAGTGGAAACGTTCAAGGCGGCTGGCTACTCGCAGATCGAGTTGCATGACAAATCGCTACCCGAGGATGAGCTGAAACTACGCATTGCCGAAGCGCATCTGGTCGGCATTCGCTCGCGCACGCAACTGACTTCCGAGGTGCTGGCCGAGGCCAAGCGTCTGATCGCGGTCGGCTGTTTCTGCATCGGCACCAACCAGGTCGATCTTGAGGCCGCGCAGAGCCATGGCGTCCCGGTTTTCAACGCACCCTACTCGAATACGCGCAGCGTCGCTGAACTCGTCCTCGCCGAGGCAATCCTGCTGATGCGAGGAATTCCTCAGAAGAATGCCGAATGCCACCGCGGTGGCTGGTCGAAATCCGCCGCCGGCAGTTTCGAAGTGCGCGACAAGGTGCTTGGCATCGTCGGCTATGGCCACATCGGCACCCAGGTCGGCCTGCTTGCCGAGGGGCTCGGCATGCGCGTGATATTCCATGACATCGAACCGAAATTGACCCTTGGCAATGCCCGCGCGGCGGCGAGCCTGGACGACCTGCTGCAACGTTCGGATATCGTCACCCTGCATGTGCCGCAGACTCCGCAAACCGCGATGATGATCGGAGCAGAAGAATTGGGACGAATGCGCGAGGGGGCTGCCCTGATCAACGCCTCGCGCGGCACCGTTGTCGATATCGACGCACTTGCCGAGAACCTGCGTTCGGGTCGACTTTCAGGAGCTGCGGTCGATGTGTTTCCGGTCGAGCCGAAGGCCAATGGCGAAGTGTTCGTCTCGCCCCTGGTCGGCATGGACAACGTGATCCTGACCCCGCATATCGGCGGCAGCACGCTCGAGGCGCAGGACAACATCGGCATCGAAGTCGCGGCCAAGCTGGTCCGCTACAGCGACAATGGTTCGACACTTTCGGCAGTCAATTTTCCCGAGGCAACCCTTCCCGAACACCCGCACAGCCGTCGTCTTCTGCATATTCATCGCAACGTACCGGGCATGCTTTCGCGCATCAACGAGATCTTCTCTCGCGAGAACGTCAATATCGACGGCCAGTACCTGCAGACCAATGCCAACATCGGCTATGTCGTGGCGGATGTATCGACCAGCGAAGAGCAGGCTGTGGCCCTCAAGGATGCGCTGGCCTCGATCCCCGGGACATTGCGCTCGCGAGTACTTTACTGATCGGAATCCTCGAGTCTCGCTCTCGCCACCGGAAGTCGCCAACCGTAGCGAATCGCTCCGAATCGCAATCCGAAACAAAGCAACAACGAAGCCATCAGGACGGGCAGTTCAGCCCAGCCGAAGGAATTGCCAATCACGATCACCGAGGCTCCCGCGATGGCAGCGATCGCATAGAGATCCGAGCGCAGAACAACAGGTCGTTGTGCAACCAGGATGTCGCGGACAATGCCGCCGCCGATCCCGCTGAGCATGCCAAGCAGGATCGCCGAGACAGGACCGAGACCAAATCCTAGCGCCTTGGTCGCACCGGTAGCGGCGAACAGGGCCAAGCCAAGCGCATCGAAGATCTGCACGGGGTCGCGCAGCTTCTCGATGATTTCATAGCGGAAGAATGTAACCAGTCCAGCCACGCAACTGACGCCCAGATAGTTCCAGCCGACCAGCGCCGCTGGTGGCGTCGCGCCGATCAGGACGTCGCGGATGATGCCGCCGGAAACCGCGGCGGCAAACGACAACACGAGTACGCCAAACAGATCGAGCCGATGGCGCACGCCGACCGTGGCTCCGCTGATCGCGAAAACGAATGTGCCGACAAGATCCAGCGCAATCAAGAACCAGTCCATGCCGATGCCCGCCGAGAAGATCGAGCCGCAGTTTACGCGACCTTGCTACCAGGCATAACGCACGGTGTAGCTGAGCTTGGCTTCGCCATCGGCTGGAATGTTCAACGAAAAATCGATTGTCTGCGCGTCGCGTTTGTCGAAGTCGTGGCTTTTTGCGGTGATCTTCCAGGTGCTC
>JBBRBU010000182.1:0-3225 GCA_038205505.1 Lysobacterales bacterium
AACTGGTGAGTGAATATTCGAACGGGAGGGTCGAGGTGAAGACCTTTCCGTCAAGCCAACTCGGCGGCAACCGCAAATTGTTCACGGCGGTGAAGACCCGGGGCATCGAGATGGCGATCATCCCGTTCCCGTTGCTGGCCGATATAGTGCCGGAGTACACGGCACTCACGGCGGGTTACTTCTACGAAAACTGGGACCAACTCAAGAAGGTGGTCGACAGCCCCGAGCTTGGCAAGGCCTGGGAAAAGTCGCTGCTCGAGAAAGGCCGGGTCAGGGTACTGAGCACGTATTTCTACGGTGCTCGCAATCTCACCACCAGCAAGGTCAAGGTCACCAGGCCGGCCGATCTCAATGGTTTGAAGATTCGTGCGGTTCCAAACGAGATGTCGCTCGCTGTTGTCACTGGTCTGGGAGGGGCGCCGACGCCGGTCGCATTGGCCGAGTCGTTCCAGGCAATGCGTCAAGGCGTTGTTGACGGCCAGGAAAATCCGTTGCCGACGATCTCGTCGGAGCGCTTTGACGAGGTTCAGAAGTTCTTGATGCTGACCCGGCATCAGATGATTCCGGAGCCGTATCTGATCAACGAATCAGTATGGAGTGGCCTGAGCGCTGAGGACAAGGACGCCGTGAGCCGCGCCGCCAAGGAAGCTGCCGACTACAACACGGCCGAAACGATCAAGTCCGAAAACGTGCTGGTGGACGAACTGAAGGCGAAGGGCATGACGGTCGTGGGACCCGACGAGCTTGATCTCGGCGCGTTCAAGTCAGCCGTTAGGGCCGAGGTCCTCAAGCGCTTCGACGGCCCGATCTGGCCCAAGGGGACCGGCGACAAGGTGTTGGCGGCCATCAAGTAGCGCCCATACCAGGATTCACCGTGGATGAAGACGTCTTACCCCTAAAGCCCGTGGTCTATCGCGGCCCCGGCAGCTGGTGGCCGGAAATGGTGGTGGCCCAGTTCATTCTCGTCGGCTTTCTGGTGTTGTCGACGATGCAAGTCGGCAGCCGCTATGTCATCAGTTCGCCACTGGTCTGGACCGAAGAACTGAGTTCAAACCTGCTGATCTGGATGACGTTTCTGGGTGCGGCGGCCATCCAGCGAAGCGACAGCCACGTCCGGGTCGAGTTGATCGAGGAACTCTTCAGCGTTCGCCTCGCTCAGGCTTTGTACCTGCTGTTCGATGCCGTCATTGTCGTTTTCCTGATTGCGATGGTCATTGGCGGTGTTCAGCTGATGGGGCAACTGGAGTTCGAGAAGACGCCGGCACTGCGAATCCCGATCGCCTGGATTATTTCGATCGTGCCATTCACCTGCGTGCTGATGATCTTCTATACAGCGGTCCACATGGCGCGGCGACTGCGACTGCTTAGAGGGCCCGCTCATGCAGGTTGAACCCGCACTTATCGGACTGGTCGTTGCCAGTCTGGTTCTGATCGTTACCGGTTTCCCGGTTGCATTCGCGCTTGGCGCGACCGCCGTAGTCTATCTGGTCGCCAACGACTTTCCGCTGACGATCGCCGTGCAGGAAGCGGCATTGTCGCTGAGCAGCTTCACGATGCTGGCCATTCCATTATTCATGCTGTCAGGCATGTTGATGAATGCCAGCAAGATCACTGACCGGATTTTTGAGTTTGCCGACATGCTGGTAGGCCGCATTCCGGGTGGGCTTGGGCATGTCAATATCATGGCGAGTCTGGTATTCGCCGGCATGTCGGGCTCGGTTCTCGCCGATGTCGCCGGGCTGGGTGCCATGGAAATCAAGGCCATGCGCGACAAGGGCTACGACGAAGATTTCGCCGTCGGCATCACGCTCGGATCTTCGGCCATCGGGCCGATCCTTCCCCCCAGCATTCCGATGGTGTTGTTCGGCGTTGTTGCCGAAGTGTCGATCGCCGGCCTGTTTCTGGGTGGCGTACTGCCAGGGTTGCTGATCGCTCTGACCTTGATGATCTACGTCTACTTTGTAGGCAAGCGGCGCGGGTACTACCGGTCGGCGAGTTATCCCTGGCGGCGAGTGTTGGTGGCCTTCATCATCGCGTCGCCACCGTTGCTCACGCCATTCATCATCGTCGGCGGCATGACGCTCGGGTTTTTCAGCCCGACCGAGGCGGCCACGGTGGCGGTGCTTTATGCGATGTTTCTTGCGGTGCTGGTCTATCGTGACCTGACCTGGCGTGCGTTCTTCGAGGTGCTGCGCGAAGTTGTCGTGTCGACCTCGAAATTGCTCTTCATCATCGCGATGGCGTTGCTGTTTGGCTGGGCACTGACAGTTGGTCAGATGCCGCAACAACTCGCGATTTATCTCGGTGGACTATTCACGTCGGCCTGGGCCTTCCTGTTGATCGTCAACATCGTGCTGTTGATTCTCGGCGCCATCATCGAGAACGCCGTGCTGTTGCTGATTCTTGCCCCAATGCTGGTGCCGATCGCGCAGAACAGCTTCGGCATCGACCCCATTCATTTTGGCGTAGTGATGGTTTTCAACATCATGATCGGCCAGTACACGCCACCCATCGGGCTGTCACTGTTCGTGATTCGCGACATGACCGGTATGTCGTTGAAACGGGTGTCGCTGGCCGTGGCGCCGTTCCTGGTACCGCTGATCGCCAGCCTGTTCATCATGACCTATGTGCAGTGGGTCGTGCTCTGGCTGCCGAGGATGTTCGGGTTCTGATTTTGCGCCGCGTTTCTGGCGCGCAGGCGGTATCGGGAAGGGCGGTCGTAGCGCGCTGGAGCCTTCGTCGCACGATCCTCCCTTCACGTCTCGCCCGCCAGATGCCGCGCAATCGTCTCAGCGACCGGCAGACCCGTCCTGTCTTCATAGAAGCTGAAGGCGGGGCTGGGGTTCACTTCAAAGCAAACGTGCCTGCCATCGACCGTTCGCCGCAGGTCAATGCCGGCGAGAGGGAGCCTCAGCCGTTGGGCGAGCCGATGCATCTGGCGTGGGTCGACGCGTCAAGACGAATCGGCCGGAAGGATGGGTCTTGTCCCGTCTGCCTGATCGTAGCGGCGCGTGAGTCCAGAGAGGAGCTGGCCAAGCCGATAGCGCTTCGTGTACTTCACCTCGTTGCCGAAGAGGGTCGCAGACATCTTGTGCGCCTCGTCGCAGACGACGAGGTCGAAGCGGCAGTCGGGCGCCTGGAGCTTCTGCTGCACGTCCTCATTGCGCGAGAGCTTGTCGAGCCGGGCGATAATGAGGTTCGTTTCGAGAAACCAGTTACCGGTGC
>JBBRBU010000183.1:0-3149 GCA_038205505.1 Lysobacterales bacterium
TGGACAAGCTGCCGCTCTGGCAAAGCGGTGGATCCGGGTCGTTGGTTCCGGCCGATGGTGGGATCGCCTTCGATTGACCCTTGTGCAAACGATTGCAGTCGCCATTTCAGAACGGTACCGACTGAAGCAGAGGAAACCATGACTGACCCCTCAACGATGATTCCTTGCCAGCAATGCGCCGCGATGAATCGCGTACCGCAAGCACGGCTCGACGAAACTCCTGTCTGCGGTCGTTGCCAGCACGCCCTGTTTGTCGGCAAGCCGGCGATTCTCGAAGAGGGTGATTTTGATCGCAAGGCGCTGGGCGGCGACCTTCCGGTGCTGGTGGATTTCTGGGCGCCGTGGTGCGGACCTTGCGTGAACATGGCGCCTCATTTCTCCGCGGCGGCGAAACAGCTGGAGCCGCAGATTCGCCTGGCCAAGGTAGATACTGAAGCGCAGCAGGCCCTCGGTGCTCGTTTTCAGATCCGCAGTATTCCTACCCTGATCCTGTTTGCCGGCGGACGCGAGATTGCGCGCCAGTCTGGAGGCTTGTCGACCAGCCAGATCGTGCAATGGACACGGCAAAACATCGCCGCGCGGTGAACACCGAGACGGATCCGGAGCCACGCAGTCCCGATCAACCCGATCCCCTGGACTGCTGCGGCTCGGGCTGCGTCCGTTGCATTTTCGACGTGCATGACGAGGCGATGCAGCGCTACCGTGAAGAACGTGCCGCATGGCGGGCGCGGCGAAACAACCCGAATCCCTCAGGCCACGAGTAGCGGAATTCTTCCGGCGTCTCGTGCCTCGGCGAAGGTCGTGCGTACCAGGCGGCAATAGCCGCCGCCCATGACGAAGCGGCGACAGGTGGCCGGTCGTGTTTCGTAGATGCTGCACCTGCGCGTGGCGCGATCAAGGGCGACGCACCAGCCATCATCTCCGCGCGCCATCATCTCGATGCCGTTTGCGTCGCGTACGACCAGCTCGGCGGCAACCTGATCACCGTCAGCAAGGACGACAGTCAAGCGACAGCAGACTGCTTCGCAACGTGTGCACGAAACGTCCGGATCGATCTTGCTGTCGTCGGGTTGGATATCTAGCGCCATATCGGGTTTCCGTGGAGGGCTCAGCGTCGATAGCTGAGCAGACGGCCGCGAAAAGGCGGCGTGTCGCTCTCGTTGAAGCGACTGCGTACTTCGGTGACGCTGAAGCCTTGTTCAGCGAGTGCGCGCGTGAACGGTGCGCTGTTGCCGCGCCCCGGATCGGTGAAGACTATTTCGGAGCATTTCAGGGCGTGACGCTTTAGCAGGGCTGCGAGCAGCTCGATATGGTCGCGTTCGTAGAGGATATCGCTGCCGATGAGCAGATCGAAGTGGCCGAGTTCGACATCCGGAATGGCCCAGTGCAGGTCGCAATAGGCCAGCCGCGGAAGATCATTCAACTTCGCATTGCGGTCGAGAAAGGACTTGGCCAGGGGATGATGATCGCTGGCGGTGATGTTGGCCTTGCGTCTTTGCAGAACCAGACTCGACAAGCCGAGACCGCAGCCTATTTCGAGGATACGCTTGCCCGCGACATCAAACTCGCACATTGCCTCAGCGAGCACGCGACCCGAGGGCCAGACCTGGCCGAACAGACTCCACTGAGCCGAAGAAATGCCGACTCGCTCGGCAAAGCCATGCGGATCAGCGAATTGCTGCAGATCGCTCAAAGCACGAATCTGGAAATCATGACCACCCAGCCTGACCACGAGCTGGCGGGTACGGTAGCCCGGCATGGGCACTCCCGTGGGGGCGTCAAGGCAGGAATCGGAATGACGGCGCGAAAGGGGCGTAACGGCGACGGAGATTGGGCCGATCGAGACGCGCTCAAATGACAAACAACGCAGCCATGCTACGCCAAGCGCCGCTTGAACGGCGCACTATTTCCGATCAACCGGCGTTTCGTTCAGATCCAGACGTCGTTGCCCGCGGTCAATGCGCCGCCGGCTTCACCGGTATTGATGACGCCGCGCGGCTCGATGATCAAGGCATGGCATTCGCTGGCCGCGCGCGTGATGTGTTCGACTCCTCTGGGCACGACAAACATCTCGCCTTGACGCAGGGTCACCTCACGATCACGGAACCCGATCTGCATCTCGCCCACGACTACCAGGAAGACCTCATCGGTCTCGTCATGCTGATGCCAGACGAAATCGCCGGCGAGCTTGACCAGTTTGAACTGGATATCATTCATTTCGGCGATGATGCGGGGCGACCAATGCTCGCCGATCAGGGCAAGCTTGTCGCTGAGGTTGATCACGTCGTCGGCCATGGCAAACCCGGAAATTTCGTGAAATCGGCAGGTTCCGATTGTGTCACGACGGCGACGGTAGCTATCGCTGGCTCGGTCGAGTCCGTTATCCTGCGCCGCCCGCGATGACGGATCCTCCGCAATCGCACCCGGAAGCCAAGTAAACCAAACCGATGAAGATTCCACCCGGCCTGCTGACCCTGATCGACGATGGCATCATCGATCGGGTCGTGCGCCCCCTCAAAAGCGGCAAGGAAGCGGCAGTCTACGTGGTCGGTGCCGGAGACGACATCCGCTGCGCCAAGGTTTACAAGGACATGGCCCAGCGCAGTTTCCAGCAGCGCGTCCAGTATCAGGAAGGACGCAAGGTGCGCGGCAGCCGTGAGGCGAGGGCGATCGGCAAGGCGACCAAATACGGTCGCAAGCAACAGGAAGTCGCCTGGAAGAACACCGAGGTCGAAGCGCTCTATCAGTTGATGGAGGCCGGCGTTCGTGTGCCCAGGCCCTACGGCTATTTCCACGGCGTCCTGGTCATGGAGCTCGTCACCGATGCCGAGGGCTATTCGGCCCCGCGCCTCGGTGAGGTCGAGCTGTCGGCCGAGACCGCGCGCGAGTATCACGCCTTCCTGATGGACCAGGTCGTGCGCATGCTCCTGGTCGGCCTGATCCATGGCGATCTTTCGCCGTACAACGTCCTTGTCGGCGAAGACGGACCGGTCATCATCGATCTGCCTCAGGTTGTCAGCGCGAGCGGCAACAACGCCGCTCGCACGATGCTGCAGCGTGACGTCAACAATCTCACCGCATATCTCGGTCGCTTCGCGCCCGAGCTGTTCGATACCTGGTATGCCGAGGAAATCTGGGCCTTGTTCGAG
>JBBRBU010000184.1:0-3083 GCA_038205505.1 Lysobacterales bacterium
GGCCATACATGAACCTGCGCGTCTTGACCGCATCGATTTCGCGATTCTTCGCGCCTTGCAGCGCGATTCGCGCATGAGCCTGAACGAAATCAGTGCCGAAGTCTCGTTGACCACGTCGCCATGCTGGGCTCGAATCAAGCGCATGCAGGACGAGGGTGTCATCGAGGGCTATACGGTTCGACTGAACGCCGAGAAAGTCGGCCTGCGGGACACCGTGATCGTCCAGGTCACGCTGGACAGCCACACGGACCAGGCGCTTGAACAATTCGGCCAGGCACTGGAACACATACCCGAGGTGCTGGAGGCCTTTCTCGTCTCCGGCGACTACGACTATTACCTTCGGATCGCGGTGGCTGACACCCGCGACTACGAACGCCTGTTGCGTGAGAAGCTCTACAAGATCCCCGGCATCAGGCACAGCAAGTCGAGCTTCGTGCTGCGGCAACTCAAGCAAGGGCACTTGCCGTTGGGTCAGCGGTGAAATCGGAGCTCAAGGCCTGCATGGGCAGCATCGATTTGTCGCTTTTGCCTCAGGCGGCAGACCGTATCTGCTCATTCCGGAAAAGGAAAACCCCTGACAGATCAATGATCTGGCAGGGGTTTCGGTATTGGTGGCGCTTCAGGGAGGCGTTACTTCCTGATATCGCCGGACTCAAAAGCCGTTGAAAATCAACAACTTGAGCGCGCCGCCCGGTTTCAGACGCGCTTTTTTGGTGGACACCTGAAGTGTACCCGTGGACTGGGCGCTTCAGGGGCTTGGCGAGGCCCTCGCCTTGCCAATCGTATAGCTGTTCAGTGGTCTTCGATCACGGCGGCCAATCTACGCAGCCATGGCATCAGAACCTCGACGTTTTCTCGGGTCAGATACCGTAGTGGTTGCTGCCCTGGAGGATGTGTGCTTTGCCAATAGTGGGATGGGATCGCCGACCGCAATAAATCGGAGAGATCGTGTTCATGCCAGACCATGGTGGCACCGAACGGAGCAAATTCCGAGACGGCATCGAGTTGGCTTGCCAAGACATGAATCTGTTCCACAAGCTGGGCTTTGCCGCCGCAGCGTCCACATTGCACCGCCCATCGATCACCGATTCGCACCGTCCGACCCCGCCGGCCGCAAGACGTGCAGGTATGCCGCATGACCTGTGCCGCCTTGCGCGCCATTCCTGCGAGAACGCGATGGTCAAAGCTCAGAGGTCGAGGCAGGCCGTCCGACATTTCAACCAGTGGCTCCGACCAGTACTGGTCGCGAATCGCTCTGGATCGCTTCATGAAGTAAGCGTGCTGATTGGCCCAAGACACAGGCCATGAATCTTGGTGGTGTCGATCAACGTTCATGTCGATTTCGCTACGTTTTAGATGAATCCGATTTTTCGGCGGGCGTTGTCGTGATTGCCTTGGGGGATCGCGATGTCCTCTGGCAGCAGGTGCAGCCTTCCGTTCTCGGCTGCGCGTGCATGGGCATCTTCCAGCGCGCGGTAGAGCTGACGTGGCGTCGCATCAGCGAGTTGTTCCAGCACGTCCAGTGGCAATTCGTCGCAGAACGGTGTCGTCCATGCCTGGGTCCTGCGCATGACCCGGTAGATGCTTCGTGCGATCGCCTGCATCTCGTTTCTCGTAGGCTCAGGAATTCGGAATTCCCGAAACCTGGAGCGCAAGGCCGGCTCGATCTGGTCAGCGTCGTTGCATGTTCCGATGACAGTGATCCGAGAGGCATCGACTTCCACGTCGATGTACGCATCGCGAAAGTGCTTGGCGGACACGGGCTCGAGCAGCGAGTACAGCGGTCCCAGGATTGGGAAGGTGCTGATGCCAACTTTGTCTAGCTCTTCGAGGACGAGGATGCCCGACGCCGTTTCCGACTGGAGCAGAGTCCAGACGCAGCCGTGGCGGGCGCCAGCCCAGGTCTCATGTGATCCAGCCAGAGCGAACCCGGCGGTGGCGGCGGCAATGTCAACTCGCTGAATCGGTTGCGCCAATTGAGCGGCCAGCGCTTCTGCGAACGCAGTCTTTCCAGTCCCCGGCGTGCCCGTCAACAAGACGGGCGGAAGGCTGAATGTCGCCCCAGGCGTCACCCGCGCCAAGCTGCATCGTTGTGCCACGAGATCGACCACTGCACGAAAATTTGGGTAGTCTTCCGCCATGCGTCGCAGTGCGGCGGGACGAGGGGCCCTGGCCAGCCTCCGGACCGGCCCAAAGCATTGGGCCTTCCGCAATTCGCGCTTCAGGATTTTTTCTTCATCGCTGGCTTCTGCGATCCGGCTGACCAATGCCGCGGGGTCGAAGAGCCGGAAGCCGCCGGCCTCGATGTCGCCGCGGTCATCGGCCCAACCGAAACCTGGCATGAACGGATTCAATCGGCCATTGTTGTGACCGATGGCATCGGCCACGCCGGCGAGTTGTTCCGCCATGAACCGATTGGCTGGGCGAGTGCGTTTGATTGCATCCATTGCTGCCTCGTTCAATTACTTGAGCTTGCGCAACTTGCTGTAGCACGCATCGCGCAGCTCCCAGATTTCTTCCGGGCATCCCAATGGTCCGAAGTGCCTGGTGATCTGTGAGCCGTGTTGAAAAGTAAGCGCCACCGCCGCTTCGTCCGATTTCCGAAGCAGAAGCGGCGACAGCTTGCGGAGCAGCTGTCCGGCCTGCTCGCCGTCGTGGATGAGGGCGTAGGAATCACGATTGGACGTGCCCGATCGTTTTCGCTGGTAGATGCGGCCCTCGACGCCAGTGAGCAACTGGAAATCGATCAGCGTTGCCAGATGGTTCTGCGCGACGGTGGTCACGAGCCGATAAACAAATCCTCTGCGCGCACTGCTCTTCAGTTGCCTCGCGATGTGGATGCAACCTTCGCCGTCGAACAAGCCGGCCGCGTATGCCAGCCCCTCGCCGCTACTGAGGCGTGGGGTCTTCGCTTTGCCCTGCGTTTTGATCCTGAAACTCATCCCGGTCTCCGTTTGGTTGGTGTGCACGCAGTCTAATTGGCGTACACGCAAACTATGTGAAGTAAATTGGTGTGAGCGCCAATTATGTTGCGTGAACGCCACATGATTGGCATGGATAATGTCTTGGAAGGAGTGTCAGGA
>JBBRBU010000185.1:0-3076 GCA_038205505.1 Lysobacterales bacterium
AACCCGTCAAGCGCAGGACCCGAGGCCGGAACAACGCCTGCCATCTTCAACAACGTCGGGTACCAATCGGTGAAATGCACCATGTCGTCGACGGTACTGCCCGGTTCAATCCGGTCAGGGACCCGAATGATCATTGGCACGCGAATACCGCCCTCCTCGACGTAACCCTTTGCTCCCCGCAGGCCACAGTTGAACCGCTCGTTCAGTGTCGATTCGCCCGGCTCGAGCATATAAGGGGGATTGAAAAAGGCCGGTCCGTTGTCGCTGGTGAAAAGTACGATGGTGTTCTCATGGAGCCCGAGGTCCTCCAGTCGCTGCAGAACATTGCCGATCCCGCAGTCCATGATCTCGATCATGGCGTAGGTAGTTGCCACGACACGATTGAAGCCTTGGGACAAGTACCTGTCCACGATCGGCTGAGGCGCCTGGAATGGCGAATGCGGAGCGCTGTAGGCTAGCTGGAGAAAAAACGGATGCTTTTGATGACGCTCGATGAAGTTCAGCGCATGGTCGGTCAGTTCGTCAGTCAAATAATTTCCTGACGAGGCCACATACGATTGATTGATCCGCAGGGTGTACTTGTAGTAGTCCGCCCAACCCCCGCAGAACCCAATGAACTCGTCGAAGCCGCGCGCGTTCGGTTCAAAACGTGGATCGAATGTCCCGTTGTGCCACTTGCCCACCAAACCCGTCGCATAGTCCGCTGACTTGAACGCGTCGGCAATCGTGCGTTCGCTCAACGCGATGCGATCGAGGCCATGGATCTCGTGCTGTGTAATGGCGCCGGTGCGATGCGGATACCGGCCTGTCAGCAATCCGGCGCGGGCTGGTGCGCAGATGGGCGATGCCGTGTAGTGCTGCCGCAGCAGGCATCCCTGACGGGCCAACTGGTCCAGATTTGGCGTTTGCACCGCGGGATTGAAACTACCAAGGTCACCGTAGCCAAAGTCATCCGCGATGATAAGAAGAATGTTCGGGTGGGTCGGTTGTGACATGTTCGACAAGAGTTTTGTTGGGTGACTTACTCAACCTTGATGTCTGCTGATTGGATGAGAGCTTTGTTTGCTGCCGATTCGGCCGAGATCCAAGACGAGAATTCTTCCGGGGTGTTGTCCACCGATTCCAGCCCCAGCTTTTCCCAGCGTTCGCGAACCTCGGACTGATGGATAACAGCTGCCACGTCCAAGTTAATCTTCTTCAGCACCGCGGCAGGAGTGCCAGGCGGCGCAAACATGCCCTGCACCGAAAACCATTCAAACCCCGGAAAGCCTGATTCGGCGATTGTCGGCACCTGGGCGAAGCCTGGCATTCTCGTCGCCGACGTAACAGCAAACGCTTTGATCCTGCCGCTGGCTATCAGCGGCTGAGCCAACGGGGCACTCGTGAACATGAGGTCGATCTGGCCTCCGGCAACGTCGGCAATTGCCTGGCCGGCACCCTTGTACGGGACGTGCAACATGCGCGTCTTCGAAGCGAGCTTGAACTTCTCGAGCACCAGATGATTGCTCGTACCGTTGCCGGAAGAGGCGACATTGAGGCGTGCGGAACTCTCCTTGTCCAGCGCGATCACATCTGCAACCGAGCGCAGGGGCGAGGCTGCGGGCGCGATGAGGATCTGGCCAAAGCGGGCAAGGTTGATGATCGCTGCGAAGTCCTTCGGCGCTGTGGGATAGAGAAACGGATTCGTCGTAACAACAGACGCGTCAGCGATGAGCAGCGTGTGCCCGTCGGGCGACGACTTCGCGACGACCTCGGCGCCCAGCGCTCCGCCGGCTCCTGGCCGGTTCTCGATGATGACCGGTTGCTTCCAGATAACTGCCAGTTTCTCTGCGAGCACCCGCCCCAAGATGTCCGAAACGCCCCCTGGCGCGAACGGAACCACGATGCGCACTGGCTTGCCTGGAAATTCCTGAGCCTGCAGCCCGGGGGTGAATGCGAGCGCCGCTACTAATAGCTGTGCAGCCCAGAGTTTTCGCAGCATTACTTTATCTCCTCGTCGATTTGTTAGACTGGCCTAAAGGTCCATTGGCTGGACCAATAAATGTATCATATGCTTCAACCGTCGCCCTGTACATCCGCATGTCCTCCCCAATTTCAAACCAGCTGCCGGAGAGCATCGTGACAGCCCGCCTGCCACCAATCGCAACAAAACGTCTTTATCAGCGCATCTCCGACGTGCTGCGGCAGTCTATTGACTCAGGTGCATTCGCTATCGGGAGCTTTCTGCCTCCCGAACGCGACCTGGCGGAACAGTTGGGAGTAAGCCGGACGTCGGTGCGCGAAGCGCTCATCGCACTCGAGGTGGCAGGCAGAGTTTCAGTCCGCGTGGGCGCCGGGGTCGAAGTGCTGCAGCCCCCGGCGACGCAGCTGAAAGCTGAAACCGCCGAACCCCAAGTCGGGCCTCTCGATCTGCTCGATGCCAGGTTGCTGATCGAGCCTGAAATTGCAGCCCTCGCCGCACGGAACGCCACCGCAACTGACATAGCTCGCCTTGAGACTATGCGCGACCAGATGTCGATGGAGTTCCGTCGGGATGCGAAGAAGCACGATGCGGATCGTGCCTTCCATTTGGACATTGCCAAAATCTCGGCAAACGCGGCGCTTGAACTGGTTGATGCCCTGCTTTGGGATCAGCGGCCGACGGCGCTCCAGGAGCGATTCGAGGCAATATTCGCGACTCCCGAACGTTTCGAGGCAACCGAACGTGAACACGATGCGATTCTGACTGCGATCAAGTCGCGCGATCCTCAGGCCGCCCGAATGGCCATGCGAAGGCACCTGTCTCGAGTCCGCAAGACCATGGCGAGGGCGATCGTCGGCCCGGCACGCTAACGGTCCGAAGGCAACGCTCTTGGAATCCGATTTATTTCCCGATACAGAACCGGCTGAAAATCACCCCCAGCAGATCATCCGCCGACACCGCGCCGGTGATCCGCCCCAGCGCCAGATGGGCCAGCCGCAGCTCCTCGGCAAACAGATCCAAGGCCCGGTCGCCTCGTTGCCCATGTCCCCTCGCCAGCTCGACATGTTCCAGCGCCTCGCGCAGCGCCTGCAGGTGCCGCTCGCGCGCAGTGAA
>JBBRBU010000186.1:0-3041 GCA_038205505.1 Lysobacterales bacterium
CCTTCATCTTCGCCAGGAATCATGCCGGCATTTTTCAGCATGCAATCAATTCGACCGCGCGCGTATTGCAGATCGTCGCCGCTGTGTTTTGCTCTAATCCTGTCGGCATCGGCATTGAAAGCAGGCCAGAAGTCAGCTTCGACTAGATGGCCGTCCAGCATGTTTTGCAGCTCCGATTCCAGCGCGTCCAGGGCGGCGACAAGTTTCGGATCGTGGTCTGTCATGGCGTTCTCGCGGTAGCATCCGGCCATGTGCGGACGTTACTCCCGATCCTACACGTGGCGCGAAGTACACGCGTTCTCACGCGCTATCGACATTCAGACGCCAGTCGAGAATCCCGACCCCGCGTTCAACGTAGCGCCCACGCAACCCGGCTGGGTCATCGCTTCCGATGGTAACGGCAAGGCAACGGCGCGGCTGATGCGCTGGGGTCTGGTGCCGGCTTGGGCGAAGGATCTCAAAATCGGCTATTCCACGATCAATGCCCGCGTCGAGACTGCCGCGACCAAGCCAGTGTTCCGGCCCGCATGGAAGTCACGCCGCTGTCTGATCCCTGCATCGGGTTACTACGAATGGCCGATGGTCGACGGCGCGAAGGTTCCGCATTTTATCCATCCGACCGGCGACCCGGTGCTGATGTTCGCGGGCCTGTGGGAACGCTGGCATGGCAACGGCGAGCCTGTCGAGACTTACACCATCATCACAATGGACGCCGTCGGCGGATTGCTGGACATTCACGACCGGACGCCACTGATGCTGTCGCCTGAAGTGCTGCGCGATTGGATGGAAGGCGACGCCGATCAAGCGACGGCTACTGCCCACGCATCGCCGGTCCCGGATCTTGCATGGCACGCGGTCGGCAAGGCTGTCGGCAACGTGCGCAATCAAGGGCAGCAGCTTACTGACGTGGTTCGCATGTAGCTCAACTCGCGTCAAAACTATGGGGAAACTTCAATGAAGCTTGTTCGACTTGCAATTTTGCTCTGCTTCGCCCTCGCCTCATTAGGCTGCAACAAACGGGTTACGTATGCCCAAGTTGAGGCTATCGGCATGAATGCGGATGACGCGCAGCGGGAAATTCACGAGTTGAAACAGTATGCGACCGATCTTGAGGCGCAGATTGAAGATCTTGGGTCAGAGTTGAGCGCGATGGAGGACAAAGTAAGCGATCTATCGCGACGATTGGGCGACAAGGACTTTTCCGACTAGGCCCATGCCGAGGGGCAGCTCAAGAGTTTGGCGCGTTGGCGGTTGGAAGCCGAGCGATTCCGTTTCTTCACGCATCCCCAATTGGGCGCACGGGGTGTCAACGGCCATGCGATGGATGCCGACACATGGCCGGATCCCACTCGCCCGCTAACGCAGGTATGCGGCCCAGCGTTCCGCGAACGCGTCGAATGCGTCTTCGCGATAGCCGTCTTCCGCCCACCATGCTTGAGCCAGCCGATCGAAGGTCGCATGCCGCATACCTTTCGGCCGGCGCGGGTAGTGTCCTGATTCAATGCGCAACTTGGCGGCGATCCTTTTCGAGCGTTGCCAACTCCGCCCGAGCGCGTCGGCTGATTGCGACGGATAGCGCAGCCGCAGGCATTGGCGGCAGCCGACAACGCTCGCTAGGTACACGACGGCGACGCGCCGGGTGCAGCGGGGGCAGGTGAACCATGGGCGGTCGCTGCCGAAGTTGCAGGCGGTGTAGTCCAGCGCCAGCTCAACATGCTCCGGTCGATCCGCGCGCCGGTAGTCCAAGTGAACGGCGCAGCCGCCCATGATGCAAACGTCGACCCTGCCCGCCAACTCGCCGGAGCGCCACCATGACCACGCGAACGAAGTGCCCGCTGAAAGTAGCCCACGACGTGCCAAGTCCCGCACGTCCAGCCGCAGGTGGACGGTTGTCTTTGAGTGTGTCGCTGGCCTTCCCGCGCCGGTTCGATAGCCGCCACGATTCATCGCTGGAAACCCACTGAATACGAAACCATTAGGCTAACTCCGATATTTCCGGCCGTTTCAGTAAAACGCGCCAGTAGGGCCAAAGCCCTTTGAGCGTCCGCGCAAATTGCCAAGCTCGCCCGGTTTCCATTGGCGGTCCCCGCGCTGTTTTCGTCCTGAAACATCAGTCATAGAATCCACCCTTGGGATGGTAGTAATACCTGTGTATTCACCATGGCTACCGTGACGACATGTTTTTCGGGCCGACGGTAGCCACGACAGCTACCGTGACGGTCTAGTTCAGCCGTCGGGCCTCGCTGTCTGTAGCCGCTACAGCTACCGCACGTAGCCAGCACAACTACCGCGCTTTTTCGTGGGGGGCGTTTGGCTGCCACCGCATGTACGCCTTCGACGCCACTGCGCCCGGCGCAGAAGTCGGATCGTTTTCCAGCCGGAACGAGGTTGCGTGACGAGTCTTGCGATGAAATCCGCCGACGGTATCGATCTTGATCCAACACCGCTCCACCAATGCTGCGAACGCGGCCGTTACGCGTCGCTGGCCGATGCTGAGCCGGCTCATGGCCTCGCGTACGGACAAGAACACAAGGTTGCCCTGTGAAGGCTGATAGAGCGACCGGAGTTCGACCAACAAAGCGCGCGCATCCGGGTTCAGGGTTTTCCATGCGACCGATTGCAATTCGTGCCGATAGAATCTGACGTGCGATTCGGTCCAAGGCTTTTTTCGCGCCATTCATGCCGCACCTCGGGCGGACGGCAACCTGAAGCTAGCAACCGATGTCATACCACCGTCACGACAAGGCAAGTCGGCCATCCCTTCCGTAAGCGCGTTGCGCGCGCCGTCCAGTAGATCCGCGGCGTCGACCACGCCAAACGCTGGCGAGTCGGTTTGCAGGGCATAGCGGGCCAAGTGATCGCGTGCAACGTCAATTGCCACAACGGCAAGCGTGGTGGGACAGTCCGGCACGGCAATCATGCTGCCCCCTTGTCGCAATCGGCAGACTCGATCAGCTGCAAAATATCTTCAACACGCCACGCGGTGATGCGTTCACCTAGAGCGCGTGTCGGTTGGGGAAACCTTTGCTCGGCTACTCCTT
>JBBRBU010000187.1:0-2842 GCA_038205505.1 Lysobacterales bacterium
TTGGCACTCTGGGTACCGAGCGGATAGTCCCCGAGGATCGCGACAAAGCGATTGCGCGCTTGAAACTCATGGCGGAACGCGGTCAAGGCTGGGAGAACTGGCATTTGCGATGGCGCCATCGTGATGGGAGCGTTCGTGTCCTCGAAAGTACCGCGTCTCCCCGCTTCAACGAAAAGGGCGAGGTCATCGGCTTTCGCGGAATCGACCACGACATCACTGAAAGCCTGAGCCAGGAAGCGCAAATTCGTCATCTTGCCCGCATCCATTCCGTGCTTGGAGCCCTCGGCAACGCGATCTTGCGTTCGGGCTCTCGTGACCTTCTGTTGCAACAGATCTGTGAAGTCGCTGTGGATAAAGGCGGTTTCAGCGCCGCGTGCATCTCCGAATTGAATGCTGATGGAAAGACCCTGAGCCTGACCCACGCCGTTGGCGACCCCCGCCTGATCGAGTTTGTTGCCGGGCTCGGCACGATGTCTGCGGACGATCCCATCGAGATCGCGAATCGGCCAGCCCTGCGCGCATTGCAGGAGCAGCAAAAGGTCATTGTCCGCGACTATGCCAACGATCCTGACATTGCGGCCAGGCGACGCATCGACATGGCCCGGATCGGCATCCGCTCCCAGGTTACCCTGCCTATTGGTAGTCCTGCGTGGGGTGTGTTGGGCCTCTATGCTCATGAGCCGCAGAGCTTCGACGATGAAGAGCTCGACCTGCTCCAGCGTCTGACCAGCGAAATCAACCATGCGGTCGACTTCATGGCGAAAAGCGAGCGGCTCGAATACCTCGCCTATCACAATCCAGTCAGCGGCCTCTTCAACCGTTTTGCGTTTCTCGCCAGGTTGCAGGAGCTGATGCAGATCGGTCGAACCAGCGTTGCCGTCGTTGATATCTCTCATTTCTCCGCCATCAACGAATCACGCGGAAGGGCCTTCGGCGATACGCTCCTGCAACAGGTTGGGCATCGCTTGCGCGAACTCGTCGGCAAGGACGCGCTGGTTGGACACCCCGAAGCGGACAGTTTTTCCCTCGCCTATGCAAGCCTTGACAGTGTCGATCTGGAAACAGGCCACCTCGAGTCGTTGATCCGAGAATTCGGAAACCAGCCGTTCATGGTCAAGGGCGAGGAAATCCGTATCGACCTGCGCTGTGGCCTGGCATTGGCATCGGATCACGGCGATACTGCCGAATCCGTCGAGCAAAGGGCCCTGACCGCCTTGTTCGAGGGGGAGCGACGCGACGAGCAGATCCATGTATTCAACGAGGAGCTACGCGGCCGTGCGTCGCGCCGGCTGGAGCTGGAAACCGACTTGCGTCGCGCGCTCGAAAACCAG
The DNA here is from genome assembly GCA_038205505.1 of Lysobacterales bacterium. Lineage (GTDB taxonomy): Bacteria > Pseudomonadota > Gammaproteobacteria > Xanthomonadales > Rhodanobacteraceae > Dokdonella. Next base: position 1,332 of record JBBRBU010000187.1, read on the forward strand.
GAATTCGAGCTCTACTACCAGCCAAAGTTCGATACTGCGACACACAAACTGGCAGGTGCCGAAGCGCTATTGCGCTGGCACCATCCAGAGCGCGGCATGGTATCGCCGGCTGAGTTCATACCGGTTCTCGAACAAACCCACATGATCGTACCGGTGGGTCGCTGGGTGATGCGTGAGGCGCTGCGAACGGCCTTGATCTGGCGAACCCAACAAGCCGGCATGCGCATCGCCGTCAATGTATCGTCGAGAGAGCTTCGACATAGCCGTTTTATTGAGGACTGCACCGATCTGTTGCAGGAGCACAGCGACCAACAGGTGCTGGACATCGAAGTGACCGAGAGTCTGCTCATGGATGACATTGGACAGAGCATGTCAATCCTGCAATCCCTGCGTGACCTCGGTTGCGGAATAGCCATCGATGATTTTGGAACGGGCTACTCATCCTTGAATTACCTGGCGCGCCTGCCTGTCGATACGATCAAGATCGATCAATCGTTCGTGGCTTTGATTACGCAAAGCCCGGAGACCATGGGCCTGGTCACCAACATCATCAACCTCGCCCATACCCTGTCGCTGCAGACCGTGGCAGAGGGCGTGGAAGAAGAGGAGCAGATGAAGTTGTTGCGCTTGCTGAGATGCGACAAATTGCAGGGCTATCTGCTCGGTCGTCCGCTTCCGGGAAATGAATTCGAGCAGACCTACATGCCTTACCAAGCCTAGCTTTGTCGCTGCGCCTGATGGCAACCGCAATCCTGCTGCGAGACACAGACGCCATTCTGGGCGGGTGATCGGAATGTACCGACTCCGGTGCAAGGCAATATTGACTGCGCGCATGAAAAAATCTTCCAATTCGCGGATCATGTCCTTGTAGCGGGAATCAATCCTCTCGTCATTAACGGGTCGGATCCCTGCTTCCCACCCGCAGAAATCCGCACACCTATTCCTCAAAGACCTGGCCCATGGAAGTCACTACCGGTTCAAGCGCATGAGTGCTGACACCGATCCCCAGCACACACCGTTGATGCGCCAGTTCTTTGCGGCCAAGAAAGAGCATCCCGAAGTGCTCATGTTCTTTCGCATGGGCGACTTCTACGAATTGTTCTACGACGATGCGCGCAAGGCGGCGCGTCTGCTCGATATCACCCTGACCCAGCGTGGCTCCTCGGCCGGCGCACCGATCCCGATGGCCGGAGTGCCACATCACGCTGCGGAAGGTTATCTGGCCAAGCTCGTCAAACTCGGCGAATCGGTGGCAATCTGCGAGCAGGTCAGTGATCCTGCGCAGTCAAAAGGCCTGGTCGATCGCAAGGTCGTGCGCATCGTCACTCCCGGCACCGTGACTGACGAAGCCTTGCTCGAAGCGCGGCGCGACAACCTGTTGTTGTCGGTCGTGGCAGGCAAGCAAGGTTTCGGGCTGGCATGGGTTGATCTGACCAGCGGGCGATTCCTGATCAGCGAAGTCGCGAATGCCGAGTCCCTGGCTGCCGAATTGGCCAGACTGCAGCCGGTCG
>JBBRBU010000188.1:0-2829 GCA_038205505.1 Lysobacterales bacterium
ATAGCCACCGAGCAACACGCCCTTGCCGCTGCCGTGGTAACCATGGCTGGGATAGCTGATGTTGCTGATCGGAAGATCGGTGTAGCTGATGCCACCGAAGATCTGGTCGTCCTCTTCCCAGAATCGGCGCTTGAACTGCAATCCAAGCTTGACCGATGAGGCATACGGAACGGCAGCGATTGCGTCCGCCATCGGCTGGCCAACCTTGAGCGGGATGCCGCCGAGTATCGACAGCGGGATTGTGCACACGCACCAATCCGCGCGCGCCTCATGACGGCTGCCCGCCTCTGCAGTGTCTTCATAGCTGACGCGGACGCCGGCTTCGTCCTGGTGGATGTCGACGACCTTGGCCTGATAACGAATCAGCGGGCCGAGTTCGCGAGCGAAGGCGTCGCTGATTCTGCCCATGCCGCCGACCGGTTGCAGCAAGGTTTGTTGCAGGTCGTAGATGTCGCAAATCGGAAGCGTCTGCCAGAGGCCGGAATCAAGCAGGTCGCCGAGTCCGATCGGCGTCGACCGCTCGGGCTTGCCCTTGAGTCCGCCGCCCGGGTCGCGGTCGTAGCCGCGCCGATCACTGCTCTCGGCGCCGCGTGTGTATTGGTAGTTCTTGTCCAGAGCGCCCCACCACTGCAGCGAGGCGAGCAGTTTCTGCTGATCTTCCTTGCTGATTTCGGCATCGAGCTTGCCGCTCGAAGTCGCCTTGGCAAGCAGCTCGCCGACATGGCCGTGGTAGTCGGCGCGCACCTCACGGTAGCGTTTCGGTTTGCCGCCGAACGCCTGGGCGCTGTGCTTGAACGCGTTGTAGTTGATCTGGACGAAGGTTTCGAGCGGAATACCGAACTGTTTGCAATATCCAAGGATGCCGCGGTGATGGTAAGGCAGGCGCCACGGGCCCGGGTTGAAGTAGAGACCCGGATCAAATTCGCAAGTTTGGGCCTCTCCGCCGAGTTCGGTATAGGTGTCGCCTCCGCGCAAGGTCCAGTTGCGACCGCCGGCGCGAGCGTTGTACTCGAGCACGCTGACCGAATAGCCGGCTTTCCTCAGCTCGAACGCGGCGACCATGCCGGCAATGCCTGCGCCCAGGATCAGAACCGACGCGCCTTTCGGAGCCTGGCCGAGAGCCGGCATTCCGTTGAAATTCGATTCGGCGGCGAGGCCAAGGCTGGTCATCGCCTGATACATCGCGGCACTGCCCGCGGTCATGCCGATCATGCGCAGTAATCCGCGCCGCGTCATTCCACCCGCTGATTCCCCATTGCGCATCCGCATCCTCCGGAGACTGCGCCGAAGTGTATACCGAAGTGATTTTCAGTGGCGGCCGCTATTCCGGTTTTTCGACAACATAGCCGCGAGCGCGAAGCCTCGCGAGCAAGCCACCGTCGTTGAGCAGATGGCGCAACGAGAGCACGGCAAACGTGCTGCGATTGGTTGCCAATGCCGTTTCGGCCGCGTCGAGCCAGACCGTGGCGATGCGCTCGCGCAGATCGCCGAAACCCGCCTCCTCGACCACGCTGGCCTTGAGGACAGCGTCGGCGCAGGCTTGCATCTGATCGGTATAGGGCATCGATTGCAGGGCTTCGATATCTCCTTGCGCCCAGGCGTTTGCGCGCAGCTTCATCAACTCGATATCGGTCTCGAGGCGGCTCATCGTCTTGGCGAAGCAGTCGAGATCGTCCAGAGATGACTTTTTGAACTGCTTGACCGCCGAACCCGGTGACTCGATGCGCAAATCGATGCGCGGCTCGATGATCTCGACCTTGCTGCGTTTGGCTGCTTTCTCGACAGCGTTGCCGACAACATTCTCAAGGGATAGCCCGGATTGCTTGATTGCCTCGGTGTAAAGCTCCTGAGCGGCGAAGATCGGCCGGCGCTTCTCGATGCCGCGATCGCTGCCGATATATTTCAACTTGAGCACCGACCAGCGCGCGTAGAGATCGGCCGGTACCACGTCGACCAGCGTTTCCTTGTCCGGATTGTTGCGCGCGCTCATCAGCGAAGGCAGCAGGAACAAGCCACGAACCATGCCGCCCTTGACGCTGAATTTTGCGCTCGGAGCAAGAATGACCTGCTGCGATTCGGCGATCGTCGCCTCGATGTCGGTCGACACCCAGCTCATCTTCTTCGGCAGCGGGCTCAGCGTGCCGAGGATCCACAGCACATGATCATCCTTGCTGACTTTCCAGAGTCCGGGGCCTGGTTGCTCGCCACTGACGACGATCGTTTCGAGGGTTCCGAAATCAGTCGCTTCAGCGTTCGGCAAGGCATCGTCCGCTCGCCCGAACGAAGTCGAGAGCAAACCGATGGCGAGAAGCGCCGAGAATCGCAGCCACATCTTCAGCGACGTCCGAATTCGTGGACCGCATCGACCAGCACGGCGACATGATCGGGATTGATGTCGGGCGTAATGCCGTGTCCCAGATTGAACACATGGCCGGGGCCGTCACCGAAGTTCTGCATCGTCTCGCGCACCGCTTTGCGGATGGCTTCCGGATTGGCGGCGAGGGTGGCCGGATCGAGGTTGCCTTGCAGGGCGACGCGTGAACCGACGCGCTCGCGCGCTTCGGACAAGCGAATCGTCCAGTCGAGGCCGAGCGCGTCGCAACCGCTGTCGGCGAGGCCTTCGAGATGGCCGTTGGCGCCTTTGGAAAAGAGGATCAATGGAACGTCACGCGTCAATGGATCGGATTTGAGTGTCTGCGCAATCGTGGTCAGGTATCGCTGCGAGAATTCGACGAACTGATCCGGCGCGAGCATGCCGCCCCAGGAATCGAAAACCATCAAGGTTTGCGCACCCGCTGCAGCCTGAGCGGTGAGGTAACTGCATACCGC
>JBBRBU010000189.1:0-2808 GCA_038205505.1 Lysobacterales bacterium
GCACGAGATCGGCGTGCGCATGCTGTCCGACCTGTTCGAGCTGGAAGGGTGGAAGACGCATTACCTCGGCAGCAACACGCCGGCCTCCGCGGTGCTCGACATGGTTCAGGCGCGCGACGCGCGGGTGCTGGCGATTTCGGCGGCGCTCGCATTTGATCTGTTCGCGGTGCGTGACCTGATCGAGCAATTGCGCAACGACGGGCGCTTCGACAGTCTGCGTATCCTGGTGGGCGGCAGCCTGTTCGTGCACTCGCCGGGCCTGTGGCAGGAGATCGGCGCCGACGGCTACGCGCCGACGGCCGATGCCGCGGTCGTGCTGGCGACGCAGTGGGCAGAGACAGTGTGAACGCCGGCGCGCTTCCCCCTGCGCCGTTCGGCCCGCCGCTCGCCGCCACCCCGGACGCGCTGGACCGCGCGTTGCTGGAGGACTTTTCCCGACTCAACAGTGAATTGGTCAACCTCAAGCGCGAACTGATGCGAGGCAATGTCGAGCTGCACGACAGCGCGGAGCGTTATCGCCTGTTGAACGTCGAGCTCGAAGACCGGGTACGCGCACGAACCGCTGAGCTGCAGGCGGCACGAGTCGAAGCCGATCGAGCGAACGACGCCAAGTCGGCATTCCTGGCGATGATGTGCCACGAGCTTCGAACGCCGATGAACGGGGTCGTCGGCATGATCGATGTGCTGCATGAGTCTGGCCTGACATACGGACAGGTGGAAATGGTCGATCTCATTCGCCGTTCGGCGCTGGCCCAGCTGACCATCCTTGAAGACCTGCTGGACGTCGCCAAGGGGGAGGCGGGCACGGTCGAGCTCGAGTCGGTGTCGATGCAGCTCGGTCAGTTGGTCCACGCGGTCTGCACACAGCTCGAACCCAATGCGGTCGATCGCGGGCTGTCGATATCGGTGTCCGTCGATCCGGACATTCCGCTGGCGCTGCTGGGCGATCCGAGGCGCCTGCGGCAAGTGTTGTTCAATCTGATTGGCAATGCGATCAAATTCTCGGGCGGCGGCGCTGCTCCAGGCCGGGTTTCTGTGCGCGCGGTGCTCGCGGCTCGTCAGCCGACTGCGGCAAGCATCGACCTGATCATCGCTGACCACGGCATCGGCATGAGTGCGGACACGGTCGAGCAGTTGTTCTCGCCGTTTTCGCAGGCCGATGCTTCCATCACGCGCCGCTATGGGGGCACCGGAATCGGGTTGGCAATTTCCAACATGCTGGTGAGGCTGATGGGTGGCACCCTGTCTGTGCAAAGCGTGCATGGCCAGGGGTCGACGTTCACTGCGCGCCTGTGTCTCGCACTGGCTGCGCCGGCCGTACCGGCAGGTGGCATTGGCCCGGTCGCGGCACGCGCAGCGATCCCGTTCGTCGCAGCGACCTCGGTGCCGTCGCGCGACGAGGCGCGACGCCAGGGCCGCCTGGTTCTTGTCGCGGAAGACAACGACGTCAATCGCAAGGTGATTGCCCGGCAGATGGCACTGATCGGCTTTGCCATTGAGATGGCCATCGACGGCCGCGACGCACTCGAAAAATGGCGCAACGATGACTTCGCCCTTTTGCTGACCGACCTTCACATGCCCGAGATGGATGGATTTGCACTGGCCGAGGCCATTCGGGCAGACGAAAACGGCGGGCAGCGCAAACCCATCATTGCCCTGACCGCCAACTCGCTGCGCAACGAAGCGTCGCGCTGTGTTGCCGCTGGCATGGATAACTGCCTCACCAAGCCGGTCAAGCTACCGCAACTGAAGGCTGCCCTCGAGGCGGGACTGGCTGGAAACCCGGTCAGCTGACGCGAGTTCGATACCGATGGCGACCACCTCATCGGGTTCACGCGCGGGCGATGCACAGCGCCTGGAGCCTTGTTCCGGTTCAGCAGGCCCCCCGACGTATCGGCGCGTGGGGGGGGAGATGCGATGGAGCTACCTGACCGTCACCACGATCTTGCCGACGACATGCCCGTTCGCCAGTTCCGCGTATGCGGCGGCGGATTGCTCCATCGGGAAGCTTTTGCCAATGACCGGCTTGACGATGCCCTTGTCGATCAATGCACCCAGCTCGCCCAGCATCGCGCCATCGGGTTGCATGAAGAACCATTCAAAGCGCACGCCAAACTGCGCGGCCAGCTTGTCGGTGTCCTGACCTTTGATCGAGACCATCGTCCCACCCTTTTTCAAGACCTTGAATGAGCGATTCAGGGTTTCGCCGCCAAGCATGTCAAAAACCAGATCGAATTCGGACAGTTGCTCGTCGAAGGCTTCGGTCTTGTAGTCGATCACCACATCCGCGCCCAGGCTGCGAACCAGATCGGCATTGCGGGCACTGCAGGTCGTCGCGACATGGGCGCCAAGATGTTTGGCGATCTGGATCGCGAAGGTGCCCACGCCACCGGATCCCGCATGGATCAACACCCTGTCGCCTGCCTTGAGCTGGCCTTTGCTGATCAAGGCCTGCCAGGCGGTGAGCCCCGCGAGCGGCACCGATGCCGCCTCGGCGTGGCTCAGGCTGTCGGGTTTGCTCGCCAGCTCGTCGGCCTTGACGCGGGCAAATTCGGCAATGGCGCCGGAATCTTCCTGGTTCGGCCGGGCGAAGACGGCGTCGCCGACCTTGCGGTTTTTGACATCCTTGCCCACTTCGACGATTTCGCCCGATATGTCGTAGCCCATGACATGAGGGAAGCTCAGCGGCATCATCTCCTTCATCGCGCCCGAGCGCAGGATGTCGTCGATCGGATTGATGCTGGCGGCGTGCACGGCGACCAGTACCGAATCGTCGTTCAATTCAGGCTTGTCGATGCTTCCGATCTC
>JBBRBU010000190.1:0-2772 GCA_038205505.1 Lysobacterales bacterium
CCCTCTCAAAGATTGCTAACCACCCCGGCTACAACACGGGCACGGAAAACCTTGATCGGCTGTGCAAATTCTTTGGGTGCAAGCTCGAAGACGTCGCCCAGTTCTGGCCCGACCAGCAGCAGGACGATGTGCTTGGATAGGACGACGAAGGGACAACCACCAATTCCCATTCCCAGGCCAAAGACTTCTTCGGTAGTCAGCAAGACGACCAACAAGTTGGACTATCTGCCGGAATGCTTGGTTGTCTGCCGCGAGACGAGTGGCTTGTAAGTCAAACGTGATGTTTTGACGCTACACGTGGTTCGGCATTTGACACAGACATGACACAGAACCTGACACAGGCGTTTCCGGCCCCAAAAAACAAAAGGGCCAGTGACCGTAAGCCACTGACCCTTTTATCTTTTTTGGCGCGCCCGGAGAGATTCGAACTCCCGACCACCAAGTTCGTAGCCTGGTACTCTATCCAACTGAGCTACGGGCGCGTTGAACCGCGAATTATGCGGAGCTACTGGAAAGCCGTCAAGCCTCCAATTCGAGTTTGAACGCAGGCGGCGGTCACGTTGCGCGCCCACATTGCGCTGGCCGCGAGTTGCCGGCACCCGCGTATGCTGGGCGAAACGACGCCGGAGCAGCGAGATGAACCCCAAAACGATCGCAATTGGATTGGTGCTGCTGGCGTTTGTTTGGGCCTACTTGGCATTCCAATCCTATCTGCGCGGAAAGACTGGAATCTGCCTTGCACAGAGCGCCGCGGGCGTCGCCTTCGCGGTGCGCGGTGTCATCGAATGGCGCAAAGCAAGCACCTGACAGTAGGCTTCGCTTAGCAATTGATGCCGATTTCCGTCTGAGTTCGAAGGCACGCCCCATCGGTAGGCGGCGCAGCCGTACTTGCGGGCGGCAACTGGCAGTCGCGGAATGCGCTCCGCAACCCGGCCAAGCCATGGCTTGCCGCACGGTTAATCTCGCCTAACCCGACACGACGAACGTCACCGCACTTCTGAATTGGACGCCACCAAGAGACAATGCGCGCTCCTGCTAGGAGAACCGTCCGTGTCCGACCAAAACCCGACCATCATCTACACCCTCACCGACGAGGCGCCGCTGCTGGCGACCGCCGCCTTCTTGCCGATCATTCGCACGTTTACGGCGCCGGCAGGCATCTCGATCAAGACCGCCGACATATCGCTGTCAGCACGCATCCTCGCCAGCTTCCCGGACTCGCTCAGCGAAGCACAGCGCGTGCCGGACACGCTTGCTGAACTCGGCAAGCTGACGCTGAAGCCCGACACCAACATCATCAAGCTGCCGAACATCAGCGCGTCGGTGCATCAGCTGACCAGCGCGATCAAAGAGCTGCAGGAACGCGGCTACGCGATCCCGGACTTCCCGGAAGATCCGAAAACCGACGAAGAAAAGGCCATTCGCAGCCGCTACGCCAAGTGCCTTGGTAGCGCCGTGAATCCGGTGCTGCGCGAAGGCAACTCTGATCGCCGCGCGCCGCTGGCGGTGAAAAACTACGCCCGCAAGCACCCGCACAGCATGGGCGAGTGGAGCCAGGCGTCGCGCACCCACGTAGCCACGATGCGACATGGCGACTTCTATCACGGCGAGAAGTCGATGACGCTCGACCGCGCGCGCGATGTGCGCATGGAGCTGCTGACCAGCGCGGGCGAAACCATCGTTCTGAAGCCCAAGGTTTCACTGCTTGCTGGCGAGATCATCGACAGCATGTTCATGAGCAAGAAAGCGCTGTGCGAATTTTATGAGTATGAGATGGAAGACGCGCGCCAGACCGGCGTGATGTTTTCGCTGCACGTCAAGGCGACGATGATGAAGGTCTCGCACCCGATCGTGTTCGGTCATGCGGTGAAGATCTTCTACAAGGAAGCATTTGAGAAGCACGGCGAGCTGTTCGACGAGCTGGGCGTCAACGTCAACAACGGCATGGTCAATCTGTACGACAAGATCGCCAGCCTGCCATCGTCCAAGCGCGAAGAGATCATCAAGGACCTGCATGCCTGTCATGAGCATCGGCCGGAACTGGCGATGGTTGACTCGGCCAAGGGAATCACCAATCTTCACGCGCCAAACGACGTGATCGTCGATGCCTCGATGCCGGCGATGATCCGCATCGGCGGCAAGATGTACGGTGCCGATGGCCGCACCAAAGACACCAAGGCGGTGATTCCGGAAAGCACTTTCGCCCGCATCTATCAGGAGGTCATCAACTTCTGTAAGACCAATGGCAATTTCGATCCGGTCACCATGGGCACCGTGCCGAATGTCGGCCTGATGGCGCAGCAGGCCGAGGAGTACGGCTCGCACGATAAGACGTTTGAGCTGTCCGCCGGCGGCGAAGCGCGCATTGTTGATATCGCCACCGGTGAGGTGCTGCTGGTGCAAAACGTCGAGGTGGGCGATATCTGGCGCATGTGCCAAGTCAAGGACGCGCCGATTCGTGACTGGGTCAAGCTTGCCGTGACGCGCGCGCGTAATTCCGGTACGCCGACGCTGTTCTGGCTTGATCCGTATCGCCCGCACGAGAACGAGCTGATCAAGAAAGTGCAGACCTATCTCAAGGATCACGACACCAAAGGTCTCGACATCCAGATCATGTCGCAGGTTCGCGCGATGCGTTACACGCTGGAGCGCGTTGTGCGCGGGCTGGACACCATATCGGTCACCGGCAACATCCTGCGCGACTACCTCACCGACCTGTTTCCGATCATGGAGCTCGGCACCAGCGCTAAGATGCTGTCGATCGTGCCGCTG
>JBBRBU010000191.1:0-2698 GCA_038205505.1 Lysobacterales bacterium
AATGAGGTTGCTGCTGGCGATGATGCCGCCCCCGACCAGCACGCCCCATGCCCTGGTCGAGCCCGCAATCGCGAAAATCAAAGCGGTTGCGAGTACCACGACCCCTTGCAGAAGGACGGTCAGCAGGGCCACCCGCCCTCCGCTTGCGAGCGAATTCCGCATTCAACATCCGGTAGCGAGAGTCGGGCGAACGCCCGATCAAGCCCATAAATCGGGCCGATCAAGCCTTGGAATGATAGCAGTCCGCGTTTGCGCGTCGCAACTGAACCGGGGTTGTTGCAGGCAATCCATGTTGCAGTGCGACAATCGGTCACGTCGATTCGGCGGCCCGGTTGACCCGAGACGGTCAACTTCTGAGCCGCCGCCGCCACCCACCGCGTAATCGAATTCCAAAGGGTCAGTGTTACTGTAGAGCAGCCCAGTTGATCGACTGCGCCACGTTCCTGCGACACGGCAGCTCGCGGATACCGAAGGGGATCAACACGATGATCGTCAGCACCATCCGTCGCCTGAAATCGGGCGCTCCAATGTCAATCGTGCTTTTTGCCGTCCTTGCCTTGGCCGGCGTCGCAACTGCAGGGATACCCAACTTCACGAACTTCAACGTCGTCAACAACGGTGCGACCAGTTGGGTCATTGATGGCGTCAACAATCCGTCGCTGACCCTGGTGCGCGGCAGCTTCTACCAGTTCTCATTGCAGAACGTACCCGCCAGCCACCCGTTCTACATCAACACGGTTAACACGACGGGGACAGCCAATCAGTACACGACCGGCGTCACCAACAACGGCGCGACTGGCAACACCCAGATTCAATTCATTGTGCCGATGGATGCGCCCGATTCGCTCTTCTACAACTGCGGCAACCACGGGTCGATGAACGGCACGCTCACGATCGTCAACAACACGATCTTCGCAACTGGCTTCGACCTGACACCGTAGCCACAGTCGGCTGTAGCGCGGGTCAGTAGCTGATGTGAAGCCGGCGCATCAGCTTGCCGGTCAGCCACGCCGGACCGATCAGCAGGTAAGCCAGGTCGGTCAGGAAAGAGGGCTTTGCGCCTTCTATCTTGTGGCCGATGAACTGGCCGACCCACGCCGCCACAAACAGGCCAATCGCCAGCCATAACAGGGCTTGCGGGCCAATCGTTCGATACAGGCCTTCGGTGATCAGGCCGAGCGCGACGAATACCAGCACCATCGCCAGACCGAGCGGCCGCGACAGGCGGAAGTAAAACGCCGCCGCCAGAATCATCGCCATGCCGGCCCAGAAGCCCGGTCGCCCGATGGATGGCGATATCGGAATCAGCCACAGCAGCGCCAGAACCGCCCACAGGATCACCGGTACGCAGATCCAGTGGATCAGTCGATTGGTCGCGTTTTGGTGATCGCGAGCGTAGTTGCCGAACCACTCATTGACGCTGCGACGCATGGCGCACTCCCCGTTTTGATTGCCAGATCGAATGTAGTGCAGCGCGAGTCGACTTGCCAGCAATTCGACTTGTCTGCGACGGCTGCGCGAAATCCATCAACCTCGTCATTCCTGCGAAGGCAGGAATCCATTTTGACCTCCGTCAAGTTTTCGAACGAACGGCAAAATCAGAGTGGATTCCTGCCTTCGCAGGAATGACGAAGAAATATTTTTGGTGGGCTGCGCGATTCTGAAGAAGCACGCGCGTGGACGCGTTGACCAAAGCCGACTAGTGAATCTGCCGCGTCTCGTGCAGCGCCATGGCGAGCAGGCGCGCGTCGAGGCGGTCGCGCAACGAGCGAGGTGGGTCGAGCCCCATGCGTTGCATGGCTTCGGTATCGCCAGCGCCCGCAGACAAAAACAGAGCTGACAAAACGGTGCGCAACGTGCCGAATTTCGTTGTCGTGTGTCGTTGCAACCACGCCAGCGCGCGCACCAGGCGTTCTTCGACCGGCGTGAAATCGCTGCCGAGCGGATAGTCAGGCAACACGCCACTAGCGCGGAAAGGTTTCAATGTTGCCGCCAACGCATCGAGGGTGTTGTGGGCCCAATCATCTGGCGCGCGAAAGTTGGGGTCGAGCTTGCCGGCGCTTTTCGCCTGATCGATCAGCCGCTGCTGGTGCGGAACGGCGGCCAAGGCCAGCACCGCGATCGCACAGTTTTCATCGGTACGGCCGCGCAGGTCGGCGATACCGAACTCGGTGATTGCGATGTCACGCAAGTGACGCGGAATGGTGACATGGCCGGATTCCCAAGTGAGATTGCTCTCGGCTCCACGGCTAGCCCGCATCATCAACACTGATCGTGCGCCGGGCAGCGCGTGCGCCATCGCGACGAAGTTGTACTGGCCGCCAACACCGGAAACCACGCGGCCATCGTCCAGCGTTTCCGACATTGCCGCGCCAAGCAAGGTCATCTTCATGCACGAGTTGAAATAGCGCGCATCCCGGCGTTGCTCGAACAGCAAACGCTGGTCGCCGCCGTAAAGCTGATTGACCCGAGACACCGGCATCATCGCCAGTCCACGCGCGTCGTCGGGCGACAACTCGCGCAGCCATCGGTAGAGATCGTTCGAACCGAGAAAGAACGCGCCATCCAGCCAGCGCCCGTCGCGTTCGATCAGCGCGTCATCGGCGTCCGTCGCCAAGCCACGATTGGCACGCGCCATCACACCAACATCATCGACCACGCGACGACTCAGGATGCCGGCTTCGGCCAGCGCGCGAAA
>JBBRBU010000192.1:0-2672 GCA_038205505.1 Lysobacterales bacterium
ACGCGCAAGCCGGTTCCGGTCCGGGTTTGTTCACCACTTTCCTCGATCAGCTTGGCGATGCCGAAATCGAGCACGCGCGGCTCGTCTTGATGATCGACCAGTACATTCGAAGGTTTGAGATCACGGTGCACGACCAGTTGCGTATGGGCGTAGGCGACTGCATCGGCGACCTTGGCCAGCGTCATGACACGCGCACGCAAGCTCAGCGATCTCGAGTTCGCATGCAAGGTGATCGCTTGGCCATCGACATAGTCCATGACGTAAAACGGTCGGCCATCGCCGGTCATGCCGCCATCGACCAGGCGCACGATATGCGGATGATTCAACCGCGCAAGGATGCGCCGCTCTTGCAGGAAGCGGCGCAGGATCGCGTGGGTATCCATGCCGCGCTTGAGCACCTTCACGGCGACTTGCTGTTCGTACGCGCCATCGGTGCGCTCAGCCAGCCAGACCACGCCCATGCCGCCCTCGCCAAGCGGACGCAACAAACGATAGGGGCCGGCGGCTCCATCGGACGGCTTGTCATCGCTCTCGCGCTGGAGCACACCGGGCACCGCCGCGACGGCATCGCCATCGAGCAAACCGCAGATGTCCTCATCGGCCATCAGCAAGGTGCGGATCTCGTCGGCCAGTTCGGAATCGGTTGCAGCAATGTCGGCCAGACGTTCGTCGCGATGAACGGATTCGAGCTCGACCAGCTCATCGAACAGCGAGGACATCTGCGACCAACGATCCGACGAGAGGGTCATGCCTCAGACTGCCGTCATCTCGCGTTGCAGGAAAGCGCGCGCGCGCCGCCAGTCGCGTTTGAGCGAGCGCTCGGAACGATCGAGCACATCGGATATTTCCTTGAGTTCGAGTCCGGCGTAGAAACGCATCTCGACCAGCGCGGCGAGCGGCGCATCGATCGCATCGAGGCGGGCCAGTGCTGCATCGAGCGCGAGTACTTCGTCACCGCGATCTTCAGCGGCCGCCTGCAGCGCATTGGTATCCAGCGAGGCAATTTGCACATCGCCGCCGCGCCTGAGCGCCGCGCGCGAACGCACGTGGTCGATGACGATCTGACGCATCACCCGTGCAGCTATGGCGAAAAAGTGGCCACGATCATTGGCATCGAGCGGCCCGTGTTTAGACAGTTTGAGGTAGGCCTCGTGCACCAGCGAGGTCGTGCGCATCATCTGCTCGCCGCGCAACTGGCCGGCCGCGAGGCGACGCAGGTCGTCGTAGAGCAGGGCGAACAAGCGTTCCGAAGCGGCCTGTTCGCCGGCCCGGGCGCGTCCCATCAGTTCGGTTATTTCGCTCATGCGTGCTGCCGGCCTTCTGATCCGTCGACGTGCCAAACGGTGCACCGGTGGCGAGTCGACGCAGCAAGCCATCAAGCCTCGCGGCGAATCGCGGCACGTATCGGGATCAGAGAGTAGCTGCATGGGGCGACCTTGTCGCGGGTTTTGTGTGTGATTTCGTGGGTTGGATCGGCTCTACCGGGCATTCGCTGGAATGGTTCGAGCGAACCGCTGGCCATGAATACGCCTCGGTCTCATGGAAGGCTGCTCAGAATGCACACAAACACCTCGATCCGGACCATCGCGATAATCCGACGACCGAACATGACATCGGTTGAGCGCGTTGAAACCGGTGCGGCAACAAACAAGGTCATTCAGAGCCAAAAGCGAGTGGTGTGCCCATGTAAACGGATTCCCGACCCATCAGGGGCCACTCAGGCTGTCGCTCGACCAGGGCAACTTTGTGTTGTGTTGGACACGAAACGTGAACCCGTCCGCATTCCTCTTGCGAAACAATGCGCATGACGAATCCGGAAATCGCCACTAACATGCGCGTTCACTCAACAGGGAGTTGTCATGCGATCAATTGTTCTTGCGCTGGTAGCGGCGTTAGCGTCGACCTCGGCGTTCGCCGGCGAAAACATCATGCTCGTGCTCGATGCTTCGGGGTCGATGTGGGGACAGATTGCGGGCAAGACCAAGGTCGAGATCGCGCGTGAAACGGTCGCCGACGTGCTCGGAACATGGAAATCCGAGAACGCGATCGGTCTGGTTGCCTATGGCCACCGGCGCAAGGGCGATTGCAGCGATATCGAAACCCTGATCGAACCCGGGCCGCTCGACAAGTCCGCCTTTCTTGCTACTGTCAACAATCTCAATGCCAAGGGCATGACGCCGCTGTCCGCCGCCGTCAAGCATGCCGCCGGTGTGCTCAAGTCGAGCGAACAGAAAGCAACCGTGATTCTTGTTTCCGACGGCGAAGAAACCTGCAACCTCGATCCCTGTGCGGTCGGTGCCGAGCTCGAAAAGAGCGGCGTTGAATTCACCGCGCATGTGATCGGTTTCGATGTCAGTGATCCGAAACACCAGGCGCAGTTGCGCTGCCTTGCCGAGAACACCGGTGGTCGTTATTTCAATGCACGCAATGCCGATGAACTTGGCGCGGCGATTGAAGGCGCGGTCAATGCCAGCACCGAACCACCCCCGCCACCGGCTACGGCAACCGTGGCCGTGAACGGACCACTGACGATTACCACCGAGGTTGAAATTGCCTGGAGCGGCCCGGCTGATCGGGGCGACTACGTGACATTCGCGCCGGTCGGATCGAAGGACGGTGTCTATCTCGACTACGAAGTGGTCGGCAAGAAAGAGAAGACTGGCGACAAAGGT
>JBBRBU010000193.1:0-2608 GCA_038205505.1 Lysobacterales bacterium
ATGCGGGCGTCGATGCCGGCAGCCGGATCGAAGTAGCGCACGCCATCAAGCACGAGCGGGCCCGACAGAGTGCCGCTGCTGCGCTCGACGACAAGCTTCTGATCGAGCGCGGATTGTGCGCGGGCAAGTACGAAGTGCGCACCGGATTGAGTATTGAGCGCCCACCACAAGAGCCCGCCCAGGAGGATCAACAGGGCCAGCAAGATCCACGCCGAAGCGCGCAGGATCCGACGCGGAGATCTCGTCGTCGTTGCGGCGGCCTTTGCCGGCTTGCCTGACGCGCTCACAGATCCGGCCCGATGACGATGTGCACTCCGATGCCACTGGAGAATGGGTCGTTGATAGGCGCACCGAGATCGACACGAACGAGACCAACCGGCGAGCGCCAGCGCAGACCGAAACCGGCGCCGATCTTGAGGTCGAATTCCTTGCCGCTGAACGCATCGCCGGCATCGACGAAGACGGCTCCACCCCATTTCGGTGAGAAGTAGTACTCGTACTCGGCGCTGGCCACGAGCAACTGCTCGCCGCCGATCACCTTGGGCTCTTCACCTTCGATCACGACACGGCGTGGCCCGACGGTCTGATAGCTGTAGCCGCGAATCGTACGATCGCCACCGGCGAAGAAGCGCAGTTCGGGCGGTAGCTTGTCGAAGTCGCCAACCTGGGTATAACCCGCCGCACCGCGGGCGATGAAGCGAGAGTTGTCACCGATTCCGCGAATCCATTTCGCATCCGCGGTGACCTGGGCAAAACTGGTATCGGAAAGCAGGCCTTTCTGTCCGGCGCGTGCAGCAAGCGTAAGTGACCAGCCCTTGCGCGGGAAATTGAAATCGTCTGCCCGTTTCTTGGTCAGCGAAATTTCCGGATAGAGCAGAGTGGTGCTGCCTTTGACCTCAGCGACCTTGAAATCGCCGGTCAGGAACTGCAGGCCGATCGTGCGCGTCCAGCCATGCCAGATTTGCGAATCGTTTGCGGCCAGGCGCAGGGTTTTGGATTCGCTGGTCTTGGTGTTCTCGTCGCGGTAGGTGATGCCGAAATTCAGGCTGTGATTGTCCTTGCCCGGCAGCGGAACCTGGTACAGCGTCGACAGCGTCTTCAGTCGCTGCGCCAGGATCGCTTCGTACTTCATCTTGTGGCCATGCAGGTTGACCCAGCGACGCTCGACGCCTCCGCGGATACCAAAACCGGTATCGGTGCCGACGAAGACGCCGCCCGTGTAGACCGTGCGCTTGGCCGGGGCCAGCGTTACCGCCACCGGGACGTTGCCGCCACTGGCCTTCTCGGTGTCCGGTTGAACTTGTGAGATGGCGAAGTAGTTGGCATCGAACAAGCGTTGCTGCAAGGTCAGCAACTGCGTCTGATCGTAATAGTCGCCGACATTCCATGGGATGAAGCGCTGCATGAACTCATCGGAGAACTGTCCACCCTCGAAATCCGTTTCCGCAAACCGATAGCGCTGACCGACCTTCCATTCGAGCTTGATCTTCGCCGTGTTCGATGCGCGCTCAACCTCGACGCGGTGCTGGATCAATTGGGTATCCAGGTAGCCCACGCTGAACAGCGAGGCGTGGATGGCGGCCTTGCTGCGTTCGTACTCGGCATGATCGAGACGTTGGCCGTTTCGTGGCGAGAACGCGGAGCGGGCAGCGTCGACCGCTTTCAAACCTTCCGTTTCACCGTCAATCCTTATTTCGAGGTCGGTCACCTTGACTGGATCGCCAAGCTCGATATTCAACATCGCGTTGAATGTGTCGCCATCCTTGGCCAGATCGCCGCTGACCTTCACGTTGTAGTAGCCGTAAGGTTCCAGCGAATCCGCGATCTGGCCCTTGGCGCGCTCGTACAGTCGACGAACCTGGGGTCTGCTGACGTCGCGTTTCGTGTATTGCTCGATCTCGAGGCCACTGGCGACGGCATCGCGTAGTTCACCTTCGACCCCGTCGATTTGCACATTGAGCTTGGCGGCGTGTGCCGCCGGCGCAAACGCAAACAGCATCATCGCCGCCAGCGCCGCCTGCATGGCAGGGCGGAATACCGGGCCGTGAATGGTGCCCGGGCGGGTCGGAATGAAAGTCATCACAGATTTATAGCAGGGCGCACGGCAGAACAATGTTATCGCCAATATCCGCGTTCATGTTCGAGCCACAAACGCTCGCACCTGAATACGGGTTCATTCGCCGCTTCACTTGTCCGGCTCGTTCGATTTGTGCGCGATCCACGCGCCAATCAAGGCCGAAGCGTAAGGAATTGCCTGCGCCGCAAGAATGCCAATCCACAATTTTCCTTCGGTGTAATAGACGCCGTCGGACTGGATCATGCCGATGATGCAGGCAACCAGTGCGATGAACATCAGCAGCTCCTCGCGCACCGAAGAAAACGCGCTCGGCTTGCCGCCGAGGCGACGGCTCTTGGCCGTGCGCACAAACTCGCCCTTCTTCTTCCACAGGCCGAGGAAGATTCCGCGCGCGATGGCGTGACTCAGGCCCATGCTCGCAATCGAGGCCATGATCGTGTCGTACCAGGAGCACGGCACGCGCTTGCGGTAGAGCACGATGCCGAAGAACACCTTGCTGATGATGAAGCCGATGATCGGAATCAGGAACAA
>JBBRBU010000194.1:0-2586 GCA_038205505.1 Lysobacterales bacterium
CGCCAGAAACACCTCGCGCCGCGTCTGCTTGCGCTTGCCGCTGTACTCGGCATCCGCGAAACTCATCTGGTCCATCCGGCCACCCCTAAGCATTGACCCTGCTATGACCGCGCCGGGGCGGACTTGTTCAGACCTTCCCTAACACTCCCTAACCCCGATGAGCCGCCCTAAACGAGCATCGGCGAGCATTTTCCACCTAGCGACCGGACATCCGATGCCGCCCACTCATCCGATGCCGCCCACTCAAACGTCTAGATTCTAGAAATCCACCAACTTTTGCTCAACCAACTGTATGCGTGTGCCATTACTCCTCTGCCCGCGCAAATTGGCAACTTTCCGTTGGCTGAACGCTAACACAGAGCTTCAAGATGTGATACCTGTCACTTCTTACAGCTAACATAAAGAACATCAACATGATGTGGACCCTCTCCGATTTATGCGCAGCCACCGCGTTGATTGACAAGGAGGCAGCAACAGGCGTTAGCGAGGCTTGCGCAAGTCGCTACGTGAAGAGACATGAGGCTTTCCGATCCTTTAGAGCGCGTTCGTTTCGCCTCTATCGTTGCGATGCGTGACCATCGCGAATGTCCTGCGCCGACGTGTTCTGAAAACGTACCTTCGACTATTGGACTGGCGGATTCAGCCATGAAGAAGTTCAGCAGATAGAAAACGAGAACAACCAACGACCAAGAACACGATTAGGACTC
Organism: Lysobacterales bacterium; assembly: GCA_038205505.1. Taxonomy (GTDB): domain Bacteria; phylum Pseudomonadota; class Gammaproteobacteria; order Xanthomonadales; family Rhodanobacteraceae; genus Dokdonella. The sequence goes on from JBBRBU010000194.1 coordinate 708, forward strand.
AAGTCACCACAGCACCTGTTCGACAAATCCCTCAACCGTGGTGCACTTCGAACTTGAACCCGCCGTGCTGGTGTTCCTCGACAAGTATTTGAAGAACGCGGCGTTGCAAGCCTCGTAGTCGGCTGAATGCGACTGCGGGCCAGTTTGGCTCGCCATTCGTGAGCTTTGTGCGTGCCTCGAACGCGTCAGGTATCGAGTTGTTGGTTAGATGATGTGATGCCGGACGGTTACGCGAACGACGGTCGCGCACGAAAAACGGTCCTCCGCTTTGCACCGGTGGCGCTGCCGTCATAGGCTCACGCACTATCCTCGCGCTGGAGCTTGCCGTGTTCATCAACTTTTCCCGCTGCGCATTGATCGGCCTTATCGTCGCGATGACCGCTTCCTGCGACAGCAATGCGCCAACATCTGCTGCTGTCGAACCCGCACCGAAAGTTGAAGCTGCTGCAACACCCGACGCGCCAAAACCCATGTTCGGCAGCTTCGGTTTCGATGCCACGGGCATGGATGCCAGCGTCGCGGCCGGCGATGACTTCTTCGACCACGTCAACGGAACGTGGGTTAAGGACACGGAAATCCCGGCCGACCGCTCAGGAATGAGCAATTTTTCGCTGATCGATCAAGCCGTGCAAAAAAACCTGAAGGTGATGCTGGAAGGCGCGGCCGCGGATCGCGCCGCCGATGGCGAGCGTCGCCAGATGGGCGACTACTTCGCCGCTTTCATGGACGAGGAGAGCATTGCTGCGAAAGGCGTCGCACCGATCCAGCCGGAGCTGGCTGCCATCGCGGCCATCGGAGATAAGAAGTCGTTGGCTACTGCGCTGGGAGAATCATTGCGTGCCGATGTGGATCTTCTGAACAACACCAATTACCACACCGATAACCTGTTCGGATTGTGGGTGTCGCAAGACCTCAACAAGCCCGGAGACTACGCGGCCTATCTGGTGCAGGGCGGGCTTGGCATGCCCGATCGCGACTTCTATCTCGAAGCCGGACGCATGGCCGAGTTGCGAACGCAATATCAATCTCATATCGCAAGGCTGCTTACCCTTGCCGGTGTCGATGACGCCGATGCCAAAGCGGTGCGTGTCGTCGCACTGGAAACGGCGATGGCCCGCGCGCACGCCTCCCAACTGGAAACCAATGACGTCGCCAAGGGCAACAACGTCTGGGCCAGCGGCCAGTTTTCGAAACGAGCACCCGGGCTAGACTGGGCGGCTTTCATGACGGCAGCGGGTCTGGACAAGCAATCATCGTTCGTGGTGTGGCAGCCGACAGCGATCACGGGTTTGTCGAAACTGGTCAAGAGTGAATCGCTCGATGCCTGGAAAGACTGGTTGAGTTTCCACGCGATTGATCGCGCGGCGGCGTATTTGCCGAAGGAATTTTCCGACCAGCATTTCGCATTCCACGACCAGGCGCTGTCGGGTACGCCGGAACAACGCGAGCGCTGGAAGCGCGGCATCGATCAAACCAATACCGCGATAGGCGAAGCAGTCGGCAAGGTATATGTCGAGCGCCACTTTTCACCGGAAACCAAGGCGCGCGCCGACGCGATGGTCCGAAATATCCTCAGCGCATTCGGCAAGCGCATCGACGCCGTCGAGTGGATGACCGCGCCGACCAAGGCCCGCGCCCAAGCCAAGCTGGCGACCCTGACGGTGAGCATGGGTTATCCGGCGAAGTGGCGTGACTATTCCACGCTGGAGGTGCGCCGCGACGACGCGCTGGGCAACGCCGAACGCGCATCCCTTTTCGAGTACCAGCGCAATCTGGCGAAGCTCGGCACGCCGGTCGATCACGATGAATGGTTCATTCTGCCGCAGACCGTCAACGCGCTTAACGTGCCGCTGGAAAATCGTTTGATCTTCCCTGCCGC
>JBBRBU010000195.1:0-2522 GCA_038205505.1 Lysobacterales bacterium
TCAGTCATTCCCGGCGTGGATGTCTTCCGTCTTTACGATACCTACGGATTTCCGGTCGACCTCACTGCCGACATTGCGCGCGAACGTGGTTTGACCATCGACATGCCGGGTTTCGATGCGGCCATGAACGAGCAGCGTGTACGCGCGCGCGCAGCCAGCAACTTTGGATCGAAAGATCAGCTGCCCGCCGAACTGGCGAGTTCGTTGCCGGCAACCGTGTTCTCGGGATATGACACCTGCGAAGAAAGTGGCGGTCGCGTCCTGGCGCTGCTGCGCGCGGGGCGCAAGCTCGAGTCGATCGCCGATGGCGAGGAGGGCATCGTCGTCCTCGACCGCACGCCGTTCTATGCGGAGTCCGGAGGGCAGCAGGGCGACGTCGGCACGCTGGAAATATCGGGCGGGCGTTTCACCGTCAGCGACACGATCAAGCTCGGCGGTGCGTTCCACGGCCACATGGGGCGCTGGCAGAGTTCGTCGCCGCTGGTTGTCGGAAGCGAGGTCAAGGCCAGCGTTGAAGGTGCGCGGCGCAAGGGCATCGTGCTCAACCATTCCGCCACGCATCTGCTGCACGCGGCCTTGCGCAAGGTGCTCGGTGAGCATGTCACGCAGAAGGGTTCGCTGGTCGCACCCGATCGCCTGCGTTTTGATTTCGCGCACTTCCAGCCGGTTGCAGCCGATGCGCTGCGCCGGGTCGAAGATCTGGTCAATGACGAGATCCGGGCCAACTCCGAAGCCGAAGTTCGTCAAATGAGTTACGACGATGCGATCGAGTTCGGTGCGATGGCATTGTTCGGCGAGAAGTATGGAGACGAGGTTCGGGTTCTGCGCATGGGCGATTTCTCGACCGAGCTCTGCGGCGGCACGCACGTTTCGCGGACCGGCGACATCGGTCTGTTCAAGATCCTCAGCGAAGGCGGTGTTGCCTCGGGCGTTCGTCGCATCGAGGCGGTCACCGGTGCAGCGGCAACTGCGCACGTCGTCGATGAAGAGAGCCGGCTTGGTGAGATTGGAAGCCTGCTTTCCGCACAGGGCAATGAGGTCGTCGACAAGCTGCGCCAGTTGCTCGACCGACAGAAGAAGCTCGAGCGCGAACTGGAGGCATTCAAGGCCAGGGCGGCCAATGCAGCGACTGCCGATCTGACCGATCAGGCAATCGACATTGCAGGGATCAAGGTGCTCGCCGTGCGTGTCGATGGACTCGATGCAAAGGCGCTGCGCGACGGTGTCGATTCGCTCAAGCCGAAACTGGGTGACTGCGTCATTCTTCTGGCCGCAGGCGCTGACGGCAAGATCGCGCTGGTCGGAGCTGTTGGCGGATCCGCACTTGGGCGGATCAAGGCTGGTGATGTGGTCGCGCACGTAGCTGCAGCGATCGGCGGCAAGGGTGGAGGCAGGCCCGATATGGCCCAGGGCGGTGGCGTTGATTCGCCGAGACTGGCTTCCATACTTGAGGAATTGCCAAAGTGGATTGCAGGCCGGCTTGGCTGAGTGACAATCATTGTCCCGAGCGTCCCCGTACATGCGCGACGATTCAATCCTGTGATCCGGTAGTGTGTCCGCGCACGCATTTTTCGATGACGGTTTCGTTGCACACGACCGACGCCTTCGCTTAGTATCGCTGGGTCCCGCGAACAGTTGACTGTCTCGTTCTTGAGGCGAGGAAGTTGTTCTTTGGACAGAGGCTGCGAACTGGGGGGAACGGGCCGCGGATTCAGCTAGGAGGCTGGATTCGGTCCCTGGTCCTGACGCCGGTATGCGTGCGGAACTGCACGTTGCTGGCAGCCAGACCGGATAGACGAATTAGGTTCAAGGAGCAGAGACTATGTTGATATTGACCCGCCGTGTCGGGGAAACCCTGATGATTGGCGACGAGGTAACCGTGACCGTGCTCGGCGTGAAGGGCAATCAGGTCCGCATCGGCATCAATGCACCGAAAGATGTGTCGGTCCATCGTGAGGAAATCTACCAGCGCATCAAGCGCGAGCAGGATCCCGGAGATGGTACGACTGGCGAGGGAAGCGAAACCTGAGCTTTACCAGATGATCAGCGGCGGGTATCCTTCGCCTCCCGTTGACACCCGGTAGTCAACGAGCAAGCAACAAACAAATCAAATCCGGAGAGATGGCCGAGTGGTCGAAGGCGCGCCCCTGCTAAGGGTGTATAGGGTCAAAAGCTCTATCGAGGGTTCGAATCCCTCTCTCTCCGCCAGATTTGCAACTAAGCCCCTGAAATATGGGGCTTTTTTGTTTCTTGGTGAGATTGAACCCACCTCCGTTCCCATCAGGCGTAAAACAAGGGTCTGTCATGCGGAAACTCGACGATGTTTTCTTTTGCTGGGCATGGTTTTCCGATTGCGTTGTTGACTGGACAGCGCTGGAAGCAATCGGAAATCTTCTTGCGGGCGCGATAACCGTCGTCGCCGTATTTGTAGCGATCAGGGCCGCGAATGCGGCGCTCCGGATAGATAGGAACCAAGCCAGGCGCGTCGAGCAGAGAGAAAAGCGTGATGCAATTCCGCTCGC
>JBBRBU010000196.1:0-2321 GCA_038205505.1 Lysobacterales bacterium
AGCTGCTGCCATTCACCGACCAGCAACGGATCAACCCATGCGTTGTACGGCCCCGCACCGACTGTGTTGTCGTAAAGGAATGGCACCGATTCGTGCATGTCATGCAGAACCTGGGCGTGCCAATCGGTATAGGTGTTGATGACATTGCGGGTCAGCGCCAGCGAGGCCAGCATCGCATCGCGGTTGTTGTCATGGGCGACGTAGTGGCCCCAGTAGAGCAGCGGCGGGTATTGCTGATCCGGTTGCGCGCGATGCCAGTTGTAGACATCGACTTTGCGCTCCCAGCCATCGGTTTCGACAACCGGCGTGATCAAGGTGATCATCTTCGAGCGGATCGCGCGGATGTACGGCGCCTCATCGACCGTGAGCCGGTAGGCCAGCTCCATCAGCGAGGTCGGCGTGCCGGTTTCATTCGAGTGGATCGTGCCAGTGATGTAATAGACCGGCACCGATTGTTCGATCAGTTTCGCCGCGCGCTCATCATCGAGACCGATCTTGCGCGGATCGGCCAGTTGGGCAAGACGTTCACGATTGCCATCGAGATCGGCGAGCAGCTTCTCGTCGGCGATCGCCACGGCAATCATCTCGCGACCTTCCTCGGATTTGCCGATGCTGAACACCTTGACCCGCGGGCTGCTCGCCTCGAGCGAGCGGAAATAGTCATGCACAGTCTTCAATCGCGGCAGCATGTTCGGCGAACCCGAGACATCGCCGAGCGCCTTGGCCGGCGTCGGCACCGACTCCGAGGCCGGCAAGTAGTCGGTCAACTGCGTGTTGAACTCCGGGTCAGTCGTGTACCTGGCGATCTGCTCGCCATACCAGACATCAACTTTCTGCGCCGGATCGGCGGCGAAATGCGCCTCCAGCGGTGAAGCAGCGTGCACAGGGGTGGCGCACAACAGCACAACGATGGCAGCAAGAATGCGAAGCATGGACTTCCCCGGAGAATCGACGGACGTGAATCCCCGCATTCTGCCAGACCGAATTGGCCGCGCAGGAGTGGCATCAGTCACTTTCCCGCTGAACGCCTGGCCGCTCTGAAGGCGCTGGGTCTCTGCCTGCGCAGGGACGACGAGATGCGGAGCAACACGTATCATGCCGGCATGAATGATCTGCACGACATCGCTATCGTCGGTGGCGGCCTGGTCGGTTCGAGTCTGGCCATTGCCCTGGACGATTGCGGCTTTCGGGTTGCCTTGATCGAGGCGGCTGTGCCGCGTGTTTCCGCGCAGCCGAGCTATGACGAGCGCAACCTCGCGCTGGCTCGGGCCAGTATCAATGCGCTCGAGGCGCTTGGTGTGTGGACACACGTCGAATCCAAACCCGCTGAGATCGAGCGCATCCATATCAGTCGACGTGGCGATTTTGGCGCGGTGAAACTTGATGCCGGGAAACTGGGGTTGCCTGCGTTCGGTGCGGTGTTGCCGGCGCGCGAACTCGGCAATGCCTTGCTGCATCGGCTTGATGAATGTTCAACGCTTGATCGCATCGCCCCGGCTCAGCTGGTCGGCATCGAAAGCCAGCCGGATCGAATCCATTTGACCTTGCGTGCTGGCGATGACGAGCGTCGCGCGTCGACGCGCCTGTTGGTCGGCGCCGATGGCACAGGATCATTCGTGCGCGAGAATGCCGGCATCGGCGTGCAGCGCACCGACTACGCGCAGAGTGCGTTCGTGACCACGCTGACCACCGAGCGCGCGCTCAATGGCACCGCCTACGAACGCTTTACCGATTCCGGCCCGGTCGCGCTGCTGCCGATGGCGAGCCATCGTGCGGGACTCGTGTTGAGCGTCGCGAGCGACGATGCGGATCGCGTCGCTGCGCTCGACGATGCGGCCTTTATCGCCCTTGTCCACGAACGTTTCGGCTATCGGGCCGGACGACTGAGTCGACCGGGCAAGCGCAAGCCGTACCCACTCGCGCGCATGCTCGCTGATCGGCTGACCGCCCATCGAACCGTGCTCGTCGGCAATGCTGCGCAAACCGTGCATCCACTTGGCGCGCAAGGATTCAATCTTGGCTTGCGCGATGCGCTGACGCTTTCCGAGTTGCTGATCGTGGCGAAGCAGGAAAACGCGGATCCCGGCAACGCCGATCTTCTTGCTCGCCATGTCGAACGGCGCGCGCCCGATCGCGAGGCGACGACATCATTCAGCGATGATCTGGTCCGCCTGATGGGCAATGATTCTCCACCGTTGCGCGCGCTGCGATCGCTCGGTTTTGCTGCACTCGATCGGTTGACGCCGCTCAAGCGCCGCGTCGCCTTGCGTGGCATGGGATTCCGAGGCGACGTTTTGCAGCTGGGATTGAGCCAATGATTC
>JBBRBU010000197.1:0-2299 GCA_038205505.1 Lysobacterales bacterium
ATTGTGTTAAACGAACATCACTTGTTACGTGTTCAACAGAGAAAGCAAATGACCCTTAGCCCGCAAGGTAAACGCCACCTCAGCGTCCTACTCCTCCTCTCCGTCGTCGCGTGTTCCCCTCATCAGGGGCCTCTTCCGTGGAAATAAAGGTGTCAGGGACAATTTGCACGCAGCTATGACGCCAACGGCAACACCATCCAGGTCGGCGGCACCGCTCGCGAATTCGTTTACAACAATGCCAACCGCATGTTCCGTATCCAAAAAGGGCGTCGGCGAATTCGTGCTGCCTGGCATGTTGAAGATTACCTCCACGAAAGTCCCGGCAAAGCCGAAGCGCAAGGGCATCAACCCGTTTACCAAGGAAGAAGTCTGGTTTGCCGCCAAGCCAGCTTCAACCAGGCTGAAGGTGCGTCCGCTCAAGAAGCTTAAGGACGCTGCTGTCTGATCTCGTCCTTTAGGACAGATAGACAAAGAGGTCGGGCTGCTGGTGCGCCTGGCAATTGCCAGCGAGCACCTCAGTAGTGCGGCTTTCCATGTGCAGGAAGCCTGCGGCGCTCAGTCTGCAGGATCTGTGAACTGCCGTACCGATAACGCGGTGCTAGGCAGATGTTCTCAGAGCCGCAGGAATCAGCGTGTACGGCGAGCGCACGCGATCGTTACGTAGGCTGCCGAAACGTACTTACCACACAACTGGGCCGCCGCAATCTGCGCGGTCGTCATTGAATTAATTTTCGGGTCGGACTAGATGCTGCTGCCGACGCCACTGCCGTCCCCGCCTTCACCATCCGGCCCAGGCGGGGCAAGATCGGGGCGAATCCCAGACGGAACGTCTTCCGATTTATTTTGCTTCAGAAATTCCGCCTCGCGTTTGACTTTGTTGGCATCCGTCTCGCTGCTGGCGGATTCAAGGGTGGTCGAGTTGAACATGCGATTACCTGTCGGCAGCGTGGGTGGATTTTCCGGATAAGTCAGCCAGGTGAATGCAGCGGGAGGGTCGCGATCCCAGCCGTCCAACGCACGAGCCGCGCGCTACCTCTTGGCAGGTCAAAGACCATGGGCCGCCTATCGTTGCTTTGCTGTTCGTAGGGGTTGGGCGACAGTCTCAAAACGACCTATTCCGTTGAAAAACTCGGTTGAATCGAAGGTCTGAACCTGGTCAAATTTCATCCCATCAATCGATCGGAATTTGTCGCGATGATGGGTCTTCAGCAAGCCGGGCAAGCGCCACTTTTCTATGCGTTTAACCTGGACGACCACGTTCCTGCCAACCATCTGCTGCGAGGGATCGACCCGTTCCTCGATTGAAGCGAACTGCACCAGCACCTGGCGCCGCACTACAGCCATAGCGGGCGGCCGTCGATTGATCCGGAGCTGCTGATCCGCATGCTGATCGTGGGCTACTGCTCGGGTATCCGCTCCGAACGCCGGCTGTGCGAAGAAGTGCACCTGAACCTGGCTTACCGCTGGTTTTGCCGGCTTGGCCTGGAAGACACGGTGCCGAATCATTCGACGTTCTCGAAGAACCGGCACGGCCGGTTCCGTGACAATGACACGTTGCGGTTCGTGTTTGAAAAGGTTTTACAACGTTGTTTGGCCGAAGGCTTGGTTGGCGGCGAAGGCTTTGCGACTGACGCCAGCGTCATCAAGGCCGATGCGAACCGCCAGCGCGGCGTGCCGGGCGTCGGTGTGCAATGGCCGGAAGAGACCACACTCACGCGTCCTGTGCGCGAGTACTTGGCTGCGTTGGACGCCGCGGAGGAAGAGCGCAAGCCGCCCAAGAATATTTCGTTGACCGACCCGGTATCGCAGTGGACGGCAGCGCCGGGTGGCCCGGCGTTCTATGCCTACTCGACCAACTATCTGATCGATGTCGATGCCGGGATCATCGTCGACGTCGAGGCCTCGCCGGCACGGCGAACCGACGAAGTGAACGCAACTCGGACCATGGTCGAGCGGGTCGAAGAGCGTTTCAACATCAAGCCTGCACATCTGATCGGCGATACGGCTTACGGCTCGGCCGAGATGTTGGGATGGATGGTCGACGAGAAGGACATCGAGCCTCACGTGCCGGTATGGGACAAGTCCGAGCGATCCGATGGCACCTTCTCACGCAGTGACTTTGAGTGGAACGAACAGGCCAACGAGTATCGCTGCCCCGCAGGCGAGGCGCTGCGCAGCGATTGGAGGAGGTTCACCGTGCCGCGCTTGGGTGTGACCAAGGCCGACACCATCATCTATCGATCAAGCGCGAACGATTGCAAGCTGTGCCCCATGAAGGCGCGATGCTGCCCGAACACCC
>JBBRBU010000198.1:0-2212 GCA_038205505.1 Lysobacterales bacterium
CTTCATGCCGAGTTCGTAACTGTCGACGAACTCGCCAGGAAACGAGGTGTCATTGACCGGCGTGATGCCGGTGCCGCCACTGGTGAATCCGCTCGAGGTCTGCACGCGATCGAGGTTGAAGCCACCCGCCTTGTAGCCGCGTGCCGCCGAGAAGAACGTCATGAACGACTCGTTCCAGCGATACGCGGTCTTGAACGTGCCCGACCATTCCGATTCGCTGCGGTCCTGCGAAGTGGCACGACCGGCGTGCTGCACGTTGGCCCAAGGCAGGCACATGAATCCGATCAGGGTCGGCACGACCGACGGTGCCACCGAAGCAGGGACACCACGAGCGACCAGCGCGGCACCGAGTTGCCCCGGATTGCTCAGCGCGGCTGCGCAAGCGGTCGAGCCGTTCGGATTGCTGTAGACCGAATTGAGTTTCTTGTCCTCGTTGGTGTAGCGCAGGCCGACCGTGAAATCGAGCGCATCGGTGGCATGGAAGGTCTCGTTGGTGAACAGGGCAACGCTTTTTGCATTCTGCTTGTAGCGATCCAGCGATCCCTGGTTGTTGAACAGCGTGCCGAAAGGCTGGCCAGTCGCCTGCGAAAGGAATATCGCCGGGTTGCTGGTGTTGACGAGGCCGGCCGGGAACAGGGCGGCGACATTGTTGATCAGGGCGATCGACAGATACGGCTCGTAGCCCGAACCCATGGTCACCGATTCGTTGCGTTCGAGATCTTCGTCGCCGTAATAGATGCCGAACATCCAGTCCATCCGTTGCGTCGCGCCGGTCAGGCGCAGCTCCTGGCTGAAGGTGTCGAACTTGACCGAGCCGGCATCGTCGGAACCGATGCGATAAAGAATGTCCGCGCCGGTGTAGTCGATATCGGTTCCACTGAGGGCATCCCATCCGCGCAGTGAGGTGATCGAGGTCAGGGTGGAATCGCCCAGCCACGAGTTCTGCCAATTGACCTCGGCGGAAACACCCTTGTCCTTGACGTCCTGGTTGGTGTCGCGATTGGCGTAGGCAAGGCGCTGTCCGGGATCGGCCACTGGAATGATGCCCTGACCACCACTCAGCGCATTGACGATCGCTGCGGTCGGACCTCTAACCGTGGTCACGCCAACGCAACAGTTCTCGTCGCGATGGCTGTAGTCGGCAATGATGCGGACATCGACCGCGTCGCTCGGGCGCAGCATCAGCTGTCCGCGCACGGATTCGAAATCCTGATCGGAATCGTCGGTCCTCGTGCGCGGGCCGACGCCCGTGTTGACGTCAGTGAAACCATCCCGCTCGCGCTTGACCGCGTAGATGCGGAAGGCGGAATTTTCGCCAACTTGATCGTTGTAGCTGGCCGCAATACCGCGTGCGCCGTAGTTGCCGAAGGTGAGTTCACCCTCGCTGCTGCGCTCATTGGTTGGCGCCTGGGTCACGATGTTGATCAGGCCAGCCGATGTGTTCTTGCCGAATACCGTGCCCTGCGGCCCCTTCAGTACCTCGATGCGCTCGAGCTGGCCGAGGTCGCTGAAACCGACGCCGGTACGCGGGCGGTAGACGCCATCGATGACCACGCCGACCGACGATTCGAGACCCGGATTGTCGCCGACCGTGCCTACGCCGCGGATGCGAGCGGTGGTCTGCACTTCATTGCCGGTACTGGTCACGCTGAGGCCGGTCACGAGAATCTGCAGATCCTTGATGTCGTGGATGCCTGCATCCTTGAGCAATTGCTTCGGAATCACTTCCATCGTGATCGGCACGTCCTGGAGTTGCTCCTCGCGCTTTTGCGCAGTCACGACCATCGCACCCAGCCTGGTGACTTCTTCTCCGCCGTCAGGCGATTGCCGCGTCGCGGCGCCTTCCTCGGCAGCAAAGCTCGCCGCCGGCACACTGCTCAACGCGATGAAAATGCTCCATGCCAAGGCACCACGACCCAAATTGATTCTATTCACGATTTGCTCCTCCCCAAAATGAATTGAATGCCATCACGACAGTCCCCGCGACCGCATCGACGGCTTTGCAACAACGTCCAACAGGCTGTTGAAATTCTACTCAGTCGGCGCGATACGGCAGCGAAACGTGCCTCAAAATGCTCATTTACCGCATGTAAACTGCGCTTTTTCGGCCCATTTCGCCTTGTCTCGCACTCGCCTGAGCGACTACAACAGCCTGCTAGGCTGACAAGCGCGATTGCGTCTATTCGGGTGAAGACCGTGATTCAGCGCTCGA
>JBBRBU010000199.1:0-2170 GCA_038205505.1 Lysobacterales bacterium
GGCGCGCTGGATCCTCCCCGCGCCAATTCTCTACGATCGGGGCCATCGACTTGCGTGAAGCAACAATCCAGCACCACCCGCCAAGTTCCCTCTCGTCGCCCCTGCGCAGGCAGGGGCCCAGCGACTTTGGCTCTTGCAATGGTCTCGCGGCGCAAACCGTGGAAAAGGTGCGCTGGATCCTCTCCGCGCCAATCCTCTTATTGCGCCATCCTGCGGATCCAGCAATCGATGACACCGGTTGTGATCAGGGGACAGCTTACGGATGAAGCCGACTTGGGCTAGGATGCATGCCGGACTGCACACGAGGGGAAGCCATGTCGGTCGTCGTTGCCGTACTTCGCGAATCTGTCGAGGGTGAGCGCCGCGTTGCGCTGACACCTGAAGTCGCCAAGAAACTCAAAGCCCGTGGTGCGCAGATCGTCATCGAGAAATCTGCCGCCGAATCGGCGTATTTCGCGGATGCCAGTTTTATCGATGCGGAGGTCGTGGCCGATGGCCCGACTGCCCTGTCGAAGGCTGATGTCCTGCTGCGCGTGCAGCCACCTTCGGTCGAAGAGATCGCGCATCTGAAGGAAGGGGCCATCGTCATCGCCCACCTTGCGCCGCATCTCGGCCCCGATCGGGTCAAGGCCATGCGTGATCGCAAGATCACCTCGTTCGCGATGGAGTTGCTGCCGCGCACGACCCGCGCGCAGGCGATGGACGTGCTCTCCTCGCAGGCCGGCGTGACCGGCTACAAGGCGGTCCTGATCGCCGCCGAACGCTCGCCGAAGTTTTTCCCGATGCTGACCACGGCCGCCGGCACGATCCGTCCGAGCAAGGTGCTGATCGTCGGCGCTGGCGTTGCCGGTCTGCAGGCGATTGCGACGGCCAAGCGCCTCGGCGCCCAGGTCGAAGGATTCGATGTGCGTCCGGAAACCCGCGAACAAATCGAATCGCTCGGTGCCAAGTTCCTTGACCTCGGCGTCTCCGCAGCCGGTGCAGGTGGCTATGCGCGCGAGTTGACCGCCGAAGAGCGCGAGCAGCAGCAGCAAGCCCTGGCCAACCATCTCAAGACCATCGACGTGGTCGTGACCACGGCCGCCGTGCCGGGCCGCAAGGCACCACGCATCATCAACGCGGCAATGATCGCAGGCATGAAACCCGGTGCAGTGATCGTCGATATCGCAGCGGACTCCGGCGGCAATGTCGAATTCAGCGAAGCCGGCAAGACCGTCGTCACCGCCAACGGTGTCAGCGTGATCGGCACCAGCAACCTGCCCGCGACCACGCCGATCAATGCCAGCGAAATGTACGCGCGCAACCTCTACAACTTCCTCGAGCTCATGCTTGCCGATGGCGCACTGACGCTTGATTGGGAAGACGAGTTGATCGCCAAGACTTGCCTGACCCACGCTGGCGAGATCAAGCACGAACCGACCAAGCAGGCGATTGAAGGAGCCTCCTCATGAACGACGGATTTCTCGCGATCTACATCTTCATGCTCGCCGCGTTCACCGGCAAGGAAATCATTGGCCGCGTTCCGGTCATCCTGCATACGCCGCTGATGTCGGGCTCGAACTTCGTCCACGGCATTGTTCTGGTTGGCGCAATGATCGCGCTGGCGCACGCGGAGTCGACTTTGGCCATCACCATCGGCTTTATCGGCGTCGTACTCGGCGCCGGCAATGCAGCAGGCGGCTATGTGGTCACCGAGCGCATGCTTGAGATGTTCAAGTCGAGCAAGGACAAGAAATAGTCGCCGCATCGCCTGCGCGCAGCTAGCGCCGGGTTGATGAGTAGCTGACACTTATTCGTTCCGTTCGCTGCACGCGAACGGATCACGAAACCCAACACGACATCCGGGGAACCAACCAATGACCATGCAAGAAATGCTGATCTGGATCGCCAACGCGAGCTACTTCCTGGCCGCCGTGCTGTTCATCCTCGGCATCAAGCGCATGGCCTCGCCGGTCACCGCACGCAAAGGCATCATCCAGGCCGGTATCGGCATGGTCATCGCCACCCTGGCGACGTTCGCCATCACCGGCATGCACAACATCGAGCTGATCCTGCTCGGCATCGCCGTTGGCGTCATCCCGACCTGGCTCTGGGGCAAGAAGGTCGCGATGACCGACATGCCGCAGATGGTTGCCTTGTTCAACGGCATGGGTGGTGGTTCTGCTGCCGC
>JBBRBU010000200.1:0-2088 GCA_038205505.1 Lysobacterales bacterium
TCACAGCGGATGGCTGATCCATCGGCTGGCGGAAATGCTTGGCACAGCGCGCCACAAGGCACTCGTGGTTTCGCCCTACTTCGTCCCCGGCGAGAGCGGCACTGCCGTCCTGGCAGCGCTGGCCGGCAAGGGAGTCGAAACCGGGGTCATCACCAATTCACTGGCCGCCACGGACGTCCCGGTGGTGCACGCCGGCTATGCCAACTACCGCAAAACCCTGCTGGAGCAGGGCGTGCATCTGTACGAACTCAGGGCCCGGGGCAACACCGCATCCGTGGGCGCATTCGGCAGCAGCAGCGCCAGCCTGCATACCAAGGCATTCACGGTGGATGATGCGCGCGGTTTCGTGGGCTCGTTCAACCTCGACCCGCGTTCAATCGCCCTCAACACCGAGATGGGCGTGCTGTTCGAAGATCCTGCCATCGCCATTGCTGTGCGCAACGAGTACCTGCGCCTGGCCGAACCTGCCATCAGCTACTGGGTGTACTGTAATCCCGAGGGTGAGCTGCGCTGGCTAGATCGCACCCGAACCCCACCGGCGGTGTTGCGACAAGAACCGGATACCACTGCCTGGCAACGCGGCGTGGTTCGCATGCTCGGCTGGCTGCCGATTGAATCGCAGTTGTAGGCAGCGGACGATGTCTCGATCCGGCACATCCGCGCCAAGATCATTGCGTGATCACTATCCTCGTTTTTTCAGGGCTCCGCGTACATGAACTCAGATTACAAGAAGGACAGCATCACGCTTGCCAGCGCGATCTCGATGGGAACTGGCGTCATGATTGGCGCCGGCATCTTCGCGCTGACCGGCCAGATTGCCCAACTGGCCGGTCCGCTGTTCCCGTTGTCCTTCGTCGCCGGCGCTGTCATCACTTCCGTCAGCGCGTACGCCTACATCAAGATGTCCAATGCCTATCCGTCCGCGGGCGGAGTCGCCATGATTCTGCAGAAGGCTTACGGCGCCGGCACGATTGCGGCGACCGCATCCCTTCTCATGACGCTTTCGATGGTGATCAACGAAAGCCTGGTGGCACGGACATTCGGCACCTATTCGATGCAATTGCTTGATCTCGGCAATGACAAGGTGCTGGTGCCTGTGCTCAGCATCGGACTGATCGCGGTTGCCTACCTTGTCAACGCGTCTGGAAACCGCTCGGTGGGACTGCTGTCGCTGATCATGTCGGCACTGAAAATAGGAGGGATCACGCTGTTCGGGATCGCGGTGCTGTGGGCAAGCGGCTTCACGTTCGCGCCTGCAGCAAAGGATGCGGGAGGCAATGCACTCACCGGCTTTGTCGCTTCCATTGCGCTGTCGATACTGGCTTTCAAGGGATTCACCACGATCACCAACAGCGGTGCGGAAATCGTCGATCCGCATCGCAACGTCGGGCGCACGATTGTCTTCTCGATCGTGATTTGCACCATCGTTTACCTGTTGGTCGCGTTCGCCGTTGGCTCGAGCCTTTCGCTACCCGAGATCATCCAGGCCAAAGATTATGCGTTGGCCGAGGCGGCACGCCCGTCGCTCGGCAGTTACGGTTTCTACTTCACGGTTGTGCTCGCGATAACGGCGACCGCCTCGGGTCTGCTAGCAAGCATGTTCGCGGTCTCGCGCATGCTCGCCATGCTCACCGACATGAAGCTGATCCCGCACAGTCATTTCGGGATGCCAGGAGGCATTCGCGACCATACGCTTGCATACACCGCGGTGATCGCAGCACTCCTGACGCTTTTCCTCGACCTCGGCCGCATCGCGTCACTCGGTGCGTTCTTCTATCTATTCATGGACATCGTGATCCAGTGGGGCGTCTATCGTCATCTTTGACGTGAAATCGGCGCCCGCGGCGGGGTACTGCTGCTGGCGATCGGTCTCGATGTGCTCGTGGTGCTGGTATTCGCAGCTCTGAAGCTTCGCTCGGACCCGTGGGTCGTGGTGATCGCGGTTTGGTCCATTGCGTCGGTCTTCGCATTCGAACGCATGTACTTGGGTAAGCGACGCCAGCAACAGGCTGAGGCTTCCTGAACCAATGGTTATCTGGATTATCGAAGCCGCCCCCCTTTCATCCAATAGTGAGTAAGTGCGGTAAC
>JBBRBU010000201.1:0-1658 GCA_038205505.1 Lysobacterales bacterium
AGAACCGGATCGCTGGCCGCAACGAGTTTGAGTGCGTCATTCGGCAGCTCGAAGGAACTGGCGAGCAGCGGCGAAGCGGGCTCGACCAGAACCGGCGAATGATGCGGCAACAGGCGCAGATCGAAGATCTCGCGCACATCACCAACAAAATGCAGAAATCCGATCACGCTGCCGGCTTCGATATCGACCAGATAGACGCCGCATTGGCGCTCCGAAACGCGCCGGGTCAATGGCAGGCCGGCGAACACCGCCGTCTCGCGCACCTGGGACAAGCCGATCAGCGCATAGCGGCCGAAAAAATCGAGCCCGCGCGTGAATCCCGGCAATTCAACGATGCGGCTGATCGAGCCGTCCGACTCAACCCGCTTGAGACAACCTTCGCCCGAAGACAGAAACCACAGTTGATCGCGGTACCAGCGCGGCGAGTGCGGCATGCACAGGCCGTCGACGACGATCGAATCGTCGGCGAGATCCATGATGCGACCGCCCGAAGTCTTGTTGCGTCGCCAGCTTCCCGGCTCATCGCCACTCCCAAGCATGCTCACGTAACGTGGCTTGCCGTCACGAAAGCCGAGGCCGTTGAGATGGCAGCGATCGAGCAGATCGTATTGCGTGATGAAGGGCGGTTTCCAGCGCGGCACGATGCTGAAATCCGCGCTCAGGGTACACAGACAGGACATGCGCGTATTGATCAGCCACAACTGCGAATCGCTGTCGTAGCCCATCTCGTGGATGTCGATGTCGCCGCTGACATGAGTGCCGCGATGGACGTAGGTGGCATCGGCATCGCCGTTGCCTATCCTGGCGCCGACTGCCGGCAGGTTGCGGTAGAACTCGATGCGGTGCGCATCGCCGATGGTCAGGCGCGTGCCGCCCTCTACCGCGATACCCATCGGCTTGTTCATCGCGAAGAAGTGGGTGTTGGTGCCTTCCGCCTGCGGCCGGATCAGAACCAGTTGTCCGGCCTGATAGGTCGACACGACCAGCGACACGCCGGCCTGGCGCAGAAACTCCGCGAACGATTGCGTGTGCTTGCTGGAGAACGCTTGCATGGATCCCGCCGATGACCGATGGGCAAGCATAGCGGTCAATCGCCCACCCGGTCTTTCGCCGGGCGGGCTAGTTTTGCTCAGAACTTGACGCGTGCGGTGACACCATAGGTGCGTGGCGCACCGATGAATGCGTTCCACGAACCGGTCTGCAACGGGGCGTCGAAACCGACCTGCTGGTAGGACTCGTCGGTCAGGTTCTGACCCCACAGTTCGAGCATCCAGCGAGCATCGCGCCGACCGAAGCCGAGGCGTGCGTTGACCAGGGTATAGCCTCCCTGCAATTTCTCGAGATCGAGATCCGAACCGGTGTTGTATTCGGTGGTGTGCTTGGCGGATACGTTGAATCGACCGATCAGGGTGTCGGTGAAGCTCCACTCATAGGTCAGCGCCGTCGATGTCTGCCATTTCGGTGCGAAACCGCCGCGATTGCCGGGAACCAGCGCGAGTCCCACATCCGGGAGAGGGTCATTGCCGTATCTCGAATCGAGATAGGTGAGGCCGGCCTGAAGCTGCAAGCCGTCGATACCGGGCTGCCAGAGCAGGTCCATGTCGACGCCCTTGTTGGTCAGGGTCGGAATCGAACGCACGACATAGCTCGTTCCAAGG
>JBBRBU010000202.1:0-1571 GCA_038205505.1 Lysobacterales bacterium
AGCTTGCACAGGCATGTCGTGGGCATGAGTCAGAAGCGTCCTCCGCGCAGCATCCAGATTGCAACAGCCTTCATCGGCTTCGGCTGGGCTTGGCTACTCCTGCGCAATCGCGCACCGGAACAACTACCCGATCACCTGCGGCAGACCCTGGAAGGGCTGGGCACGACGTTCATCAAACTGGGCCAGGGACTGAGCCTGCGGCGGGATCTGCTGCCGGACCCCTACCGTGAAGCACTGGATGGCCTGCAAAGCAATGTACCGCCGTTCGCGAGCAAGCAGGCAATCAACACGATCGAATCGGCATTTGGACAACCCATCCGGGATCTCTTTTCAGAGTTTGAGCCTGTGCCTTTCGCAGCTGCATCCGTCGCACAGATACATAAAGCCAGGATGCCGGATGGTAAGGAGGTCGCGGTCAAGGTTCGACGACCGGCCATCGCCGCCTCGATCAAGGCCGACTTGCGTCTGTTGCGCCGATTCGCACGAACGGCACAATTATTTCTCCCAGCACTGCGTCGCCAACGCCCTCTCGAACTCATCGAAGAGCTGACAGTCTTTCTGCGCGACGAGATCGACTTTAGCCACGAAGCACGCAATATGCGGCGGGTAGCCGACGCATTCGATGGTTTGGCCGTCGTCACCATGCCGCACGTGATCGAGCCGCTCGCCACGCATGCGGTGCTGGTCCAGGAGTTCAGTCACGGACGCCCACTTGCAGCCATTTACGGCAGTTCGCGGGCACGTGAAGTCGTCGATATTCTCCTGACTGCGTATATCCATCAGTTCTTCGGCACCGGCGTTTTCCACGCCGACCCGCATCCGGGCAACTTGTTCGACCTCGCCGATGGTCGGGTCTGTTTCCACGATTTCGGGTCAATCGGCTATCTCGATCCCGAGTCGCGTATGGCGCTGGCACAGATGATCGAATCCATCGGCTACGACGATACTGCAGGCGTTCTGGATGCGGCCGTGGCCATGGGCTTCATCGGTGGAGTGATCGACCGCCGTGAGTATCAGCGGGCAATCAGCGAGATTCTCAGCGATCTGGCTGCACTGCCGCTATCCGAATGGTCGGTCGCCGAAGCGATCTGGCGAGTGGCGAAAATAGGAGCGGGCGAACATTTTCGTCTTCCCCGCCATTTGCTGGTGTTGATGCGGACCCTGTTCCTCGTGGAGAACACGTTGCGTGCACTCGATCCACAACTGGATCTACTGGGCGAGCTGACTTCGCGTCGCGAGCAGATCGCCAGCGCGCTCGAGCAACCAGGACACGGTGGCTCGCAGCGCCCGGTTGCTGAGCGTCTGGCGCGAACCGCGCAGCAGATTCCGATACTCGTCGCCGACATGTTGCGGCAGGCACGCGAGGAAGGCCGGCCCTCGCTTTCGGTCCACCATCGCGGCCTGGAAGAGGTCGAAGTGACGCTCTCACGCACGGGCAACCGCCTATCGCTGGCGCTGGTCACGTTGGGGTTGTACCTCACAGGATCGATCCTGATGTTGCATGCTGCAGGCCCCATGTTGTGGGGACATATCCCCTTGCTCGCCGGCATCGCCTATGGCTTTGCCCTGCT